>SVEO01000007.1 GCA_015057275.1 Lachnospiraceae bacterium
TTATTTTTTATAAGCTTTTTTTAGAAATCTTCAGGGATGGTTTACTGTTCAGTTTTCAAGGTTCTATGAGTTCCCACTTGACGAACTCTTGCTGTCCGTTTTGCGACAGCTTGTTCATTCTACTAAATGAGAACAACTTTGTCAAGCTTTTTTGACAACTTTTTTAACATCCCTTCACAAACTTTTTTTGTCGACTATTTGCTTTGGAAAAACTCTTGCTTTCTTTTGCAAATTATTGTAAAATACATTTCGTTATACACCTGTAGCTCAGTGGATAGAGCGCCGCCCTCCGGAGGCGGGTGCGTGGGTTCGACTCCCGTCAGGTGTGTGCTAAAAGGCGACAGGAATTATCCTGTCGCCTTTTGGATTTTAACATTATTTTTTTTCGTATTTCTTATAATATAGATAAGAATAAACCGTCGGCACAATCCCCATTACCAACACAACAACAAAGAATATCAGCCACCAACGAAGAAATGCTGTGGCAATGATGATGACACCGCCAAGCACCCAAAGTCTACCGCCGAAACGGTGGGTACGACGCCAGTTTTCTTCACTGTTGAGCGCCCAAGGGACCTTGATGCCGATGGAATAGTTTTGTTTGCATTTTGGTAGGTAGTTTCCGATGATAATAAACATCACGCCCATAACAAGTGGCATAATAACTTCCACACTAAGTTCGAATCCTAGGGCCGTAGAATAAATAACTGTTCCGCAAAGAAGCGACATCACCGGGCAAATCCAGAGTACTAATCCAAGCGTTTTTCCTTCGATATTTTTATTTTTCGGATCAGCAGTTGTAATAATGAAACAAATCCAATGAATAGCTAACACAAATAGTGGCATTCCAAGGATTGCAAATGATTTTGAACTAAATCTGTCCGCTTCTCCTGCTGCATTCCAATGTGTGGCAATCTGGTCCGGCAATTTGCCCCATAGAATCAGTCCGATGATGATTGGCAGTATGACAATGATGGATGTAAGTATCAATCTCTTTTTATTTTGTTTAATCATGTTCTTCTCCTTTCAACTCTGAAATCCAAAGCATAATTTCCTCTAAAACCGAGGTGTTGATTTCGTAAATAATGAATTTGCCTTCGCGCGTATCACGGATGAGATCCGCTTCCTTTAGTACGGAAAGATGGCGCGAAATTGATGCTGCAGTGACATCGAAATGGTCGGTGATTTCTCCGGCGGACATTGGCCCCTCCTTTAATATGTTCAAAATTTCGCGACGAATGGGGTCAGCAAGCGCGCGAAGTGTATTTTGCAGGCTCATATGTTACCTCCTTATTTAACATTTAACCTAATTGTTAAATGTATTATATATAAATATTTCTTTTTTGTCAAGCATTTTGAAAAAAGACGGAGCATTTTCTTTGCTCCGTCTTTCTATCTTATTTATTGAATCGAAATCACTTTATACCCCTTCGCTTCCACGGTTCTCTTCAGCACTTTATTGCTGATTTCAGCGTTTAAAGTAACAATTGCAGTGCCGCTTTCATGGCTGACTACCGCTTCCGTTACTTGCGATAGCATCTCGAGCGCACCTTTTACGGTTGCTTCGCAGTGTTCACACATCATACCTTCAATCTGTATCGTGCGACTCAAAGATGTGACATCTGACAATTTGAATTTGATTTTCTTATCTTTTTTATTGCTTTTCATATTTATAAAATTCAATCTCAAAGCATTTGTAACTACGCAGAAGCTGGATAAGCTCATGGCAGCTGCACCGAACATCGGATTCAATTCCCAGCCAAACACCGGAATCCACATCCCGGCGGCAAGTGGGATACCGATGATATTGTAGAAAAATGCCCAAAAAAGATTTTGATGAATATTTCGTAATGTCGCGCGACTTAATCGAATGGCCGCCGGAACATCGGTCAACTGACTTTTCATCAGTACAACATCCGCCGCGTCAATCGCAATGTCCGTACCTGCGCCGATGGCAATACCAATATCTGCTCGCGTTAATGCCGGGGCATCATTAATGCCATCACCGACCATAGCTGTCTTCCCTTTCTGTTTCAGAGTTCGAATCACACTCTCCTTGCCTTCCGGCAATACGCCGGCAATTACTTCGTTTACTCCTGCCTGTTTGCCGATAGCATTCGCTGTAAATTGGTTGTCGCCGGTCAGCATCACCACGTGGATGCCCATATTTTGTAATTCCTTAATTGCCTGTGGGCTTTCTTCCTTTATTACGTCAGCCACGGCGATAATACCTAAAAACTTATCCGCGCTAGCGAAAAACAACGGTGTTTTCCCTGCCTGTGCCAAACTTTCTGCCTGCTTGCGAATTTCAGATGTAATTGTAACTTGACTGCTGATAAATTTGAAGCTGCCGGCAATTAATATGTTACCATCTTGTACGCCGGATAATCCGTTGCCCGGCAATGCGGTAAAATCGCTGACTTCATTTCCGGTTATCTGCAATTCTTTGCCGTAAGTAATAATCGCACGCGCCAGCGGATGCTCACTCTTCTGTTCTAAATCAAAAGCAAGCTGCAACAACTCGTTCTCGCTCACATTCTGCGCCGGAATCACGTCCGTCACTTTTGGCTCACCGTTTGTGATGGTGCCGGTTTTATCCAAGGCAACAATTTGTATCTTGCCAGCTGTTTCTAAAGACAGCGCTGTTTTAAATAAAATCCCATTTTTCGCTCCCATGCCATTACCGACCATAATCGCTACCGGTGTCGCCAATCCCAGTGCACACGGGCAACTGATGACAAGCACTGAAATGCCGCGTGCCAACGCAAAGCCGAAACTTTCACCGACGAGCATCCAAATAATCATTGTAATAATAGCAACCGTGATAACTGTCGGCACAAAGATGCCGGAAACCTTGTCCGCCACTTTGGCTATCGGCGCCTTAGTCGCTGCAGCATCACTGACCATTTGGATGATTTTTGATAAAGTCGTATCTTCACCGACATGCGTCGCTTCACATTTCATATAACCGGACTGATTGAGAGTTGCAGAGGAAACAGTATCCCCGACATTTTTATCAACCGGTAAGCTTTCACCGGTCAGCGCCGCCTCGTTTACCGCGCTGTGGCCTGCCAGCACAATGCCATCCACCGGAATATTATCGCCCGGGCGCACAACAAACACATCGCCTTTTTTCACATGTTCAATCGGTACCTCTTCTTCTTTTCCAGCTACAAGAATCGTGGCAGTTTTCGGTGCCAGCTTCATTAAACTACGTAACGCATTCGTTGTCTTACCTTTTGAACGTGCTTCGAGCATCTTACCGACTGTAATCAATGTAAGAATCATCGCTGCGGATTCAAAATAGAACTCATGCATATAATCCATTACCGCTGCCATATCCCCACGTGCCTGTGCATCGGTCATGGCAAACAATGCATATGTGCTGTAGACAAATGCGGCGCTCGAACCCAACGCAATCAGCGTGTCCATATTCGGCGCGGCGTGGAAAAGGCTCTTAAAACCATTGATGAAAAATTTCTGATTGATAACCATGACAATGGTTGTTAATAAAAGCTGCAGCAATCCCATCGCCACATGGTTGTGTGCAAAAAATTCCGGCACCGGCCATCCCCACATCATGTGTCCCATCGAGAAATACATCAGCACGATTAAAAAACCGAGCGATGCGAATAATCTTCTTTTTAGCAACGGCGTCTCTTTATCTGCCAAAATATCGTCCTCATTTTGCAACACGGTTGATTTTTTCGCATCGACGTTTATCTTTAACGAGGCACCATAGCCAGCAGCTTGTACTGCGGCAATGACTTTCGCTGCCTCTGCCGTACCTTCGACCCCCATCGAGTTCGTTAATAAGCTAACAGAACATGATGTCACACCAGGCACTTTACAAACCGCCTTTTCTACCCGTGCACTGCATGCTGCACAGCTCATACCTGTCACTGAAAACTGTTCCATAATCTATCTCCGTTTCTGTTTTGTATACATTTACTTTTTATCAGTTAGGTAAAACTAATTGTATCTCCATTTCTACAAACTGTCAATGTTGTTTCCTAGTTCAAATGCAGATTCAAATAGCCGTCCTTTAAAATTTCCGCGTCGGATTTCATGATTTCCGGTAACCAGATCATTCCACCCGGCAAGCGGTAATGCACGCTTTTTGCGCCGATTTGCTTTGTATAAATCGGCAAGAATTGTCGCAACTCCATCTCCGTCATTGTCGTTTCGGCAATGTCCATCCTCTGCTGATAATTCGTGTATAAGAGAATATCTATTTTCCCGGGTGCTTCATTTTGTACCACTTTGACTGCTCCACCACCAAAGAATGAATACAAGTCCATTGCAAATTGTACGCTTTTCTCATCCCAGCAGACAAAACCATCACCATTCCATGCAGCATCTCTCCGTTCTTTATACTCGGCAGCAGAAATGCTTTGCACCGTAAAATGTGCTGTAAAATTGTTCGGCAAAATCTCATCGTTTACCGCAACCTCACCAGTTAATTCCTGCTGGGTAAATTGAATCTTACCTTCCTGAAATGCTTTACGAAATCCCATCCGACCATAATACTGCTCCAATTTTTTGCTTGCCGGCACGAGGATGAGCGGTGTCTTGAAATGCTCCATTGCCTGACAAATGAGTTTCTCAGCATATCCCTGTCCACGATACTCCGGCAACGTTCCTACAGCATAGACATACCGCGCCGGCACCAACTGTCCTTGCTTTTCGTAACACACCGGCAGAAAACTTGCCATTGATACTATCCGGCCACGTTTTTCCCTGTCATCCTCTAACAAGCCATCTTCGCGCAGAACTGCCATTGTCTGCTCGTCCATCCGTTGCTTGATATAATAATCGATAACTTCCTCGCTGTCAGGAAAACACGCCTGCCATACCTGCTGTATTTTGTCACGGTCTAAAATTTTGTCGGCAAAATCATATCGCATAACCTTCTCCTCATTAAAACAACACTGTCTGCATATATTATATCCGATTTTTCTTCATTTTGAAACCCAATTTTCTAATATGTAACTGGTGCTGCGAGCCATTGGCCGAGCACCTTTCGAATCCATTTAGTACTTCTTTGTCAATCGTTCAAGTAACTGAATTAAACCGTACAATGCAAATGACATAATGCACAAAATCAATATGCTTAAAATTAATGTGTCCATTTTGAATACCTGACTTGAGTATATAATCAGGTAGCCGAGCCCGGCGTTCGATGCCAAAAATTCTCCGATAATGACACCCACTAGTGACAGTCCAAGATTTACCTTCATGGTACTGACAATCAGCGGCAGATTGCCGGGAATGATAACTTTTGTCAATGCATCGCGGCGCTTGCCGCCCAGCGTGTAAATTAGTTTAATCTGCTCCGGGTCCATCTGAGAGAAACCGGTGTAGAGACTAATAATCGCTCCAAATGCAGCGACCGAAACTGCCGCCACGATAATAGTACGCATCTGATTGCCGAGCCATACAATGAGTAACGGTGCCAACGCGGATTTCGGCAGACTGTTAAGCATAACAAGGTACGGTTCCAGCACCTGAAATGCGAACGAACTCATCCAAAGAAGCAGTGCTGCTACAAGTCCTACCCCCATAACAATGCCGAAGCTGACGAAAGTCTCGAACAGCGTCACTTCAATATGATGCAACAGACTGCCATCACTCCACAATTCCAGAAAGCAGGCATACAGGCGGCTTGGACTACTGAAAATAAAAGAGTCAATCCACTTCTTTTCTGCTGCACATTCCCACAAAACAAAAAAAACGACAATCAAAGAGATTCTAAGAATATTCACGATAATTCTGCGTCTTCTGTTCTGTTGCAAATATTTTCTTTGTAACTCACTGGACGGTTGCTCTTGTAATGATTCTTGTTTCTTATGATTCATTTTCCCTTCCTCCTTCCTTATCCTGCGGAAGCTTTCTGCAATTCTTCCCAGAGCACGGCAAAATATCCGGCAAACTCCGGCGCTTGTCTGCGGTGAAACGGAGTTAAATTTTCCGTCTCAAAACGAATGGGAATCTCTTTTAAGATGGTCGCCGGGCGCTTGGAAAGAACGAACACGCGGTCACCCATAGAAATTGCTTCCGACAAATCATGTGTGACAAGAATAGCCGTTTTTCCCTCTTTCCTGATAATTTCTGCAACATCATCGCATACCTCCAGCCTCGTTTGATAATCAAGTGCCGAAAATGGCTCATCAAGTAGCAATAAGTCCGGCTCCAATGCCAACGTACGGATTAAGGCAGCTCGTTGCCGCATACCTCCTGACAGCTCTGACGGACGTTTATTTGCGAAATCGGCCAGATTGTACGTTTTCAGCATTTCGCGCAGTCGTTCTCTATTTTCTGTTGTTTTTTTATGCTGAATTTCCAGTCCCAAAGCAACATTATCATAAATAGTCCGCCACGGCAGCAGATAGTCGCGCTGTAGCATATAGCCGACATCTTTTATTTCGGAAATTAGTTCCCCGGATTCCGCCT
Organism: Lachnospiraceae bacterium; assembly: GCA_015057275.1. GTDB lineage: Bacteria > Bacillota > Clostridia > Lachnospirales > Lachnospiraceae > SIG308. The sequence goes on from SVEO01000007.1 coordinate 6,454, forward strand.
CTATGAGCCCCGCTAACAAGGAGAGTAACGTTGATTTCCCACAGCCGCTCGGACCGACAAGGCAGATGAATTCTTTCTCATACACATCAAATGTGACATCTTTAAGCGCCGGTGTTTCCCCTTTTAGCGAATGGTAGGAATAAGTGACATTCTTCATCGATATCATTGGTTGTCTTATTTCCTCCATACATGCCTCCTCATTTTGTTTTTGATAATTTATCGTATGCATTTGCAAAGATTTTGCTTGACATTTCAGACGCAATACTATATATTTTATTTGTTATTGCTTCCGTAGCTCAGTCGGTAGAGCACTTCACTCGTAATGAAGGGGTCACGAGTTCGAGTCTCGTCGGGAGCTTTTTTCATGCTTAGAAACAGCACAATGTTACTAATCATAAAAAAGCTCTGTAGGATTGCACAGAGGAGGATTTTAATGGAAACGCAGTTAAGAAAAGCCGATTTCGATAGTATTAAAGATGCGGCAGCTCTCATGAAAAAGGGTGAGGTTGTCGGGATTCCGACGGAAACCGTGTACGGTATCGCTGCCAATTCTTTTGACGCCGACGCGATTAAAAAAATTTTTATTGCGAAAAACCGTCCACAGGATAATCCGCTAATTGTGCATATTTCAGACATGGATATGCTGCACGAAGTCGTTTCTTATGTTTCCGAGGATGCGAAAAAGATGATGGCTGCTTTTTGGCCGGGCGCTTTAACAATTATCATGCCCAAAAGCGAGCGTGTACCGCTTGAGACAACAGCCGGACTAGACAGTGTCGGCGTGCGTATGCCAAGTCATCCGGTAGCACATCAGTTGATTTGTGCTTGCGGATTTCCATTTAGCGCACCGTCTGCCAACCGCAGCGGTCGCCCGAGCCCAACGACGGCGCAGGATGTTTTTGAAGATATGAACGGCCGCATTCCGCTAATTTTAGACGGCGGCGAATCATTTGCCGGTGTAGAATCAACCGTGATTTCTGTACTCGGCGAAACACCGGTGATTCTTCGTCCGGGTGTGGTAACAAAAGAGATGATTGAGCATGTACTCGGCAAGAAAATTCTCGTTTCTAAGGCCATTACCCATCAGCTTGAACAAGGCGAAAAAGCATTATCGCCGGGTATGAAATATAAACACTATGCTCCGAATGCCGAAATTACAATTCTTGTGGGTAGTTTTGAAATCTTTAAAGAATATGTAGAAAGTCGGAAAGATGACGCCGTGTTCTGTCTCTGTTTTGATGGAGAAGAGACGAAACTAAACCTTCCCTGCATCACATATGGTAAGCAAAATGATCCGGATGCACAAGCGCATCTGTTGTTCTCCGCTCTGCGGGAATTGGATAAAGCCGGTGCGAAAATTGTTTACGCCAGATGCCCGGGCAAAGACGGTGTTTCTCTGGCAGTGTATAATCGACTGATTCGTGCGGCAGGATTTCGAGTGGTAACTTTATAAAGATGCAAAATGAGTGAGGTTTTTACCCCACTCATTTTTATTCTCTAATAATAACTTTTCCGCTACACTCCATCACAGCATCTTCCATAATCACTTCACCGACACTGTCAAGCATAATCGTACCGGACTTCGGATTTTTTACCGAAATCACATGTCCTGTCACATCTGCTTCCACGTCGGAATATTCAAATGACAAATCTGTATCTTCCATCGTGCAGTTTATCAATTTCAGATTCTTGCAGTAACAAAGCGGCTGGGTGCCGATAATTTTGCAATTAATCAGTGTCAATCCGTCAGAAAACCATGCCAGGTATTCACCCTTGACAACGCTGTCTTTTACGGTCACGTTTTTGCTGTGCCAAAAAGCATCTTTCGTGTCCAAAACGCAATTCTCAATCACAAGATTTTCCATGTACTGGAACGAATATTTCCCTTTCATCGTCACATTTTGGAGGGTAACATTTTTACTGTCAAAAAAGACGTATTCAGAAACAAGGTTACTATCCTTTAATGTGACGTCACTGCTCTTCCACCCGAATTCCGGCGATTCAATATCACAGTCCTGCAACAAAATGTCGTTACATTCGCGTACTGCCTTGATACCATGCAGCTTACTTCCTCGAATCTCGCCGTGGTCAGAATACCAAAGTGCTGCTCTTGTCAGCACATCCATCGTCGACTGTGTCAAACGGAAACCGTTCACATGCCACATCGGGTAGCGCAGAGAAAAGCTGCATTTCTCAATGTCAATATCGCGCCCCTCTTTTAAAACCGATTCGCCATCGACCGGTCCTGCGAACGTGCATCCGCGCACTTTGGCAGATTGCAGATGATACAATGCACGTTCCTCATCAAATGTCTGATTTTCTATGATTTGATTGAATGGTTTCATATTATCCTCCACTTATTTTACCAAAGTCTTACATGTTCAATGCGTAATACAGACCTTTCTTCGCCATCAGTTCCTCATGCGTGCCCTGTTCGGCAATCCCCTTATTGGCGATGTAGAGAATACGGTCCGCATTACGAATCGTAGACAATCGATGCGCCACGATAAACGCTGTCTTATCTTCGATGATGATGTCCAGTGCCTGCTTAATCAGGTTTTCCGTCTCCGTATCAATGGAGCTGGTCGCTTCATCTAAGATGATTACCGCTGGATTTTTTAAGATAATGCGCGCGAAGCTGATGAGCTGTTTTTCTCCGGCCGATAATCCCTCGCCGCGCTCATCGAGCACATGGTAATAGCCGTCTTTTAATTTATCGATGCAGCGGTCTGCATAAATCGCTTTCGCCGCCGCAATACATTCCTCATCGGTTGCATCCGGGCGTCCATAGCGGATATTCTCTATTACTGTACCCTTGAAAATGAACGGGTCCTGCATCAACACACCGACCTCTTTTCTAAGCGATGCCAGTGTTAAATTTCTTACATCCTTGCCATCAATCGTAACGGAACCTTCCTGCACGTCGTAGAATCTGGTTAACATATTGATAACGGTCGTTTTGCCGGCACCGGTCGGACCGACGAGCGCAATCGTCTCCCCTTTGTTCACATGTAAGTTGAAATTTTCAAGGATATTCACACCCTCTTCATAGGCAAAGGTAACATGGTTAAAGTCAATCACACCCTCGACATCTTTGAGCACTTCGCTGCCATCCATATCTTTGATGGTTACTGGGTAGTCAATGGTGTCAAATACCTGCTCAAGATTCGAGCTTACCTGTGCCAAATGCTGAATGAGCATCGCAATCTGTGTCAATGGTCCGCTAAATTGCGACATGTAAGTGGTAAAGGTAGTCATCAGACCGACATTGATAATTGGGTCACCGCCGATTAACATACTAAGCGCCACCCCGTACAGGCAGAGCGTACCGATATTCCAGAATGTCTCTACAATCGGCGTATTCAACTCGTTGCGCATGTAAATCTTGCGCCATTGCTTCAAGCTGGTGTCATGAATTTCGCGGTAAATCTTTTCGTTCATTTGTGCGCGATTGTAATTCTTAACAATCTTCTCGCCCATAATCGATTCCACAAGAAAAGCAGTACGATTAGAAACCTTGGCGCGATGTGCGCTGAACAGCTTTCGAATCGAGTAACGCAACATAAATACACAAACCATCATTGGGATAACCGCACAAAATACAATTACCGTCAGCTTCGGACTGAGCACAATCATAAATACGGTTACAATAACAATTTTTACAATATAGATGACAAACATCATCACAAAGTTTGTAAAGAAGTTTGCCAGACCATTCACGTATTCCGTCACGCGCACGACTATCTTTCCGTTCGGTCGATTATCAAAATAGTCAAACGGCAGCTCCTGCAGTTTGTAGAAAATATCTTGACGGATTTTTGCAATCAATGTATGACCTGTCTTACCCATCATTCTTGAATGCACAAACGTAATACTGATTTCAATGACGGCAAGTGCCACCATACTCAACACCATGTATGCAAGCTGAGCATAATCTTTATCCGGAATAACCACATCGGTAATCTGCTTTAACACGAGCGGAGGAATCAATGCCACGAGCGATGACAAAAACATCAGCGCACATACTAAAGCAAATATATGTTTAAACGGAATTACATAACGCAGCACTCTTCCAAGCTGCTTGACATCGATTTTTCTCTGAATCACTTCATCTTGAAAATATGTATTTCTCTTTGCCATTTAAAACACCTCGCTTTCTACCGCGAGCGCATCGTAATCGACCACCTGCGCCCTCTGGGCCTGCTGAATATTGTAAACCTGCGCAAAGTCACCGTTTAATGCCATAAGCTCAGTGAATGTTCCGCGCTCAGTAATTACACCATCTTTCATGTAGATGATTTCATCACAATCTACCACCGAAGACATACGATGAGCCGTGATGATGACGGTCTTTTCCGCGTATTCACTCTTTAATGCCTCCAGAAGACGTTTTTCAGTATTTACGTCCAGCGCGCTTGTAGAGTCATCAAAAATCAGTACCGGCGCATTTTTTAAGAAAGCACGCGCAATGGATACACGCTGCTTCTGTCCTCCGGAAATACCGAGCCCGCGCTCACCGACGATGGTGTCGTAGCCGTCCGCCAGCTCGCTAATAAACTTGTGTGCCTGTGCATCCGTCGCAGCCTTAAACACATACTCATCATCGATATCCGGATTACCGTAGGCAATATTGGAGTCAATGGTGTTCGAGAAAAGGAACACATCCTGAAATACATAAGAGTATATATTTCGCAAATTTTTCAAGCTGTAATCCTTGATATCATGGCCATCGAGCGTAATTGAACCCTCGCTCAAATCATGGATACGTACAAGGCTTTTTAACAGCACGCTCTTACCACTTCCCGTTCCCCCGACAATGCCGAGTTTTTTTCCGTACGGCAGGTCAATGGAAATATTGTTTAACACTTTATTTTCAGCAATTTCTACCGAAGCATTTTCAATTTTGATATCCGGAGTTCGTGCTGTCAACTCACTGTCTGCTTTGTCCGGAATTTTTGAATCGTAATCCATAAACGCTTTCATCTTGTGACCTGCGACCATCTGCTGCTGCATTTGGAACAACATATTATTAATCTGCGTAATGTGATCCATAATCTTCATAACGTACGCAGAGCAGGTGGCGATGTAACCGACTAACATATTTCCATTCATAACAAGTACCGCGCCAATGGCAATCGTGCCAATGTAGGCAATCTGCTTAATCGAATTAAAAACAACTTCAAACTTTGAAGAAAGCCAAATTTGATTAATATGTGTCGTTTTTACTTTTTCATTTGTCTCATTAAATTTCTGACACTCCACATCTTCGTTTGTAAAGGAACGAATCAATCGTACCGCCTCGATATTTTCCTGCACAGTCAAATTCATCAAGCTGTCGCTCTCACGAATTTTGCGGAAGTTTTCACGCGCTTTTTTACGGAAATTGATTAATGCCACCGCCAAAAACGGCATCAAAATCAGCGGGATAATAATAAAGCGGATGTTAATCGTTGATAACAGATACGTCGTCACACCGAGTACAAACAAGCTGTCGCAGATATTTGGAATCATACGACAGAACATTTCTTTGAACATAATCGTGTCGCTGTTGATAATCTGCAGAAGCTCACCTGAATTGTATTCTGACACAGTCATTGTATCGAGCTCCATCAATTTATGGAAGGTAATCATACGCAAATCTGTCTCGATACACAGACCGAGATGCTGATTGACCGTATTCTTTATGTATATCAGAATAATTCGTATAAGAATGAACACAATGTACATTCCCGCTACACTAAAAAACAGTTCAAACGTCTGCACTTGGCCGTACGCGCCTGAAAGCAGAAACGAGAACACGCCACCGGCGCCTTCCTCTACTTTAACTCCCTTAATAATGTAATTTAACAGAATACCGGAAAGCAATGGGATCATCAGGTCAGCAATAATCGCGATAAAGCTGATGAACTGAGTGCCGATCGCAGCCGGCAGATATTTTTTCCAGTATTTTAACCCAAATTTTAATGTCTCCATATGTCACCTTTTCCTTTCCGTGTGCGTACACGAAATTTCTCAAAAAATAAAGATTACGCAAATCTTTATTTCTTATAAGCTGCATCCCTCCGTAAATGTATAATCAGTCATGCAGTCACTTACATTCATGTTACCTCTCATCATTTTTAACAGGATGGAAAATGCATTTCGTCCCATTTCCTTTGTTTCACAGTCCACCGAATACAGACGCGGTGAAATGGAATCCAAGAGCGGGATATTGTCAAATCCCATGATGCCAACCTGTTCCGGCACTGAAATGCCCTGATTGCGCATCAAATTCAATACACGAATCGCCACATTGTCGAACGGACAGAGAATCGCCGGCTTGCCGCCGTCCGCCTCGATGAAGGATTTGATTGCCTTCTCGTCTACTCTCGTCATTACCAACGGTTCGCCTAGCTGCTGTTCCTGCACGCCATCAAGATACCCTTGCCGACGCTGATTAAGTGAGTAGCGGTTATTGTCATGGCAAATCGCAATGTCATATCCGACATCGATGTAGGCAATTCGCTTATATCCTTTCTTCACAATCCGCGAAACTGCCTCCTGCATAATGTGGCGTCCGTCCACGTCGACATGTACAAATTTATCAGAGATACGATTGTAAACCGTTACAATCGGGATGTTAAACTGTAGCAACCACTGCTCATAATCCTTTCCCTGCCCAATGGGGAAAATAATCAGTCCGTCAACCTGACGTTCGGCCAGATAAATAATACCTTCGCGCTCCTTCTCCTTGCTGTTGTGTGTAAGAATCAGTGTTAGATAATAACCGTTCTCATACGCTTCGCGCTCAATCGCCTCAACGAAAGATGAGAAAAATGCGTTCATAATGCCGGCACAAACGACACCGATGGTCTTCGTGTTACCTCTTGCAAGACAACTTGCCATGTGGTTCGGTCGGTAGCCAAGCTCCTCCGCCACTTGCATTATCTTCTCTTTTGTCTCTTTTTTGATACCGCAGCGGTTATTCAGTGCACGGTCGACGGTTCCTTCGGAAACGCCGCATTTTTTTGCTATATCTTTAATCGTCGCTGATATCGTACTCACCTTCTTTTCATTTCCGTGTGCGCACACGGTACTTAGTGTTATGATAACACCATGTATTTATCTCGTCAATAATTATTTCAAAAAAAGCCCGATTTCATTGAAACAGAAATCGGACCTTTTGTTTTTCATTATTGAATCATCTTATTAATTGCTGTTACTAAACCGTTCACGGAAGATGTGATGATGTCGTGGTGGATGCCCGCACCCCAGTACATCTTACCGTTTTCCGCCTGGATTCCCACATAGGAAATCGCGGTGGAGTCGGAACCGTGAGAAAGTGCATGCTCGGTGTAGCACTTGATGGTGTAATTAAGCCCGTAACACTTCTTCAACGCATTGCTGACTGCATCTAAACGACCGTTGCCGGCTGCAGTGGTGATAGTTTCTTCACCGTCACGCTTACACCAAACGCTGGCAATGATGCCACTTTCCTGCTTGTAGTGACATTCTGCCACACAAATCGGCTCTTTGATATCCACAAACTGTTCCATAAAAATGTCGTGAATTTCCTCTGTGGATAACTCCTTGTGCAGATGGTCGGACACATCCTTGACTGCATAGCCCATCGCCGGACCCATTTCCTTCGGCAATACAAGGCCGTACGCATGCTCTAACACGTAAGCCACACCACCCTTACCGGACTGGCTGTTAATACGGATGACATCGCCCTCGTAGTTTCTGCCGATATCTTTCGGGTCGATAGGCAGATACGGTACGGTCCACTTTTCATCCGGATGCTCTTCTCTGTACTTCATTCCCTTGGCAATTGCATCCTGATGCGAGCCGGAGAACGCGGTAAATACCAATGAGCCGCCATACGGCTGACGCGGAGATACTTGCATATTCGTAAAGGATTCATATGCTTCTGCGATTTCAGACATGTTGGTAAAATCAAGCTCCGGATCCACGCCTTGCGCAAACATATTCATTGCTAATGTCACGATATCACAGTTGCCGGTTCTTTCACCGTTACCGAATAAAGTACCTTCGATACGGTCTGCACCCGCTAAAACACCTAACTCAGCATCGGCCACACCAGTGCCTCTGTCGTTGTGCGGATGAAGCGAAACGATGACACTGTCTCTATTTTTCAAATTCTTGCAGACATATTCAATCTGGCACGCATATACATGCGGCATGGAATGCTGTACGGTGGCCGGGAAGTTGAAAATAACCTTCTTTTCCGGTGTCGGCTGCCAGATGTCTATCAATGCGTTACAAACCTCCACCGCATAATCTACTTCCGTGCCGGTAAAACTTTCCGGACTGTATTCGAATGTAAAATTGCCTTCGGTCTCGTCTGCCAACTGCTTTAACAGCTTGGCACCGTCAATAGCAATCTGTAAAATTTCTTCTTTTGATTTCTTAAATACCTGCTCGCGCTGAGCGACCGAGACGGAGTTGTAAAGATGAATGACCGCTCTCGGCGCACCTTTTACTGCCTCAAAGGTTCTTTTGATAATATGCTCTCTTGCCTGAGTTAAAACCTGCACGGTTACATCGTCCGGAATCAGATTCTGCTCAATCAATGTTCTCATAAACTGATATTCTGTCTCGGAAGCAGCCGGGAAACCAACTTCGATTTCCTTAAAGCCAATCTTAACAAGCAACTTGAAAAATTCAATTTTCTGCTCAAGACTCATCGGCGTAATCAGTGCCTGATTACCGTCGCGCAAGTCAACGCTGCACCATGCCGGTGCCTTATCAATACTGTCCTTCTTTGTCCAATCATAACAATCATCAGTTGGGGGCATGAAATATAATTTTTTATATTTCTCAAAATTTTTCATAGTCTCGTCCTCCTCTAAGATATATCATATTACCTATCACATAAAAAATCCCTATAAATCCAAACGGATTCATAGAGACGAACTAACTGATTCGCGGTACCACTCTACTTCATGATAAACTACCACACACTCATCGGATACGGATGTTTGACACCTTATATCCTGCCCGTTTAACGGTCGGGACCCGTCTGCGCCTACTCTCTTGCGATTTGGGGCAGCCGCTCCGAGGCGAGTTCCAAATATCCCATCTACTGCCTCGCATCACCCGGCAGCTTTCTGAATTCAAGAATAAGTGTACTATTCCTCTTCTCTGCATTTGACTAACATATAAATTGATGAATGAATGTTAGCATACATGCAGAGAAAAGTCAAGTATATTTTTCTTACATCTGTTCCGGTTGCTCCGGAAATGACTGTGCCGCTTCTTCCTTCTTTATCTGAAAGCCGTAACGCACACCGATAAACAAATAATAGACAATCCAAATGTGGAACAGGATATCCACTATGCCTGCCGCAATTTCTCCTGCCAACAGGTACATGCCAATCATCACAAACGTATCAAGGATGAACATTACCAGCGCGCCAATCATCCAACCGACGCTTTTCTTACTAAATAACCAACACAGGAAATAAATAAAACAGATTACCAGTGCCGTAATGATGCAGCCGGATAGAATCGTCATTCCGCCGAAAACGATTCCGACCGAAACAATCAGATAAGGTACAGTTGCTGAAAAAAGCAACATATAACCAGAGCCGGTTGTCAACATTATCATATTGATTATAGAGAATATAATGACAAGCAACAGATTGATTCGCGCTGTCGCATACTTTTGTTGCGCAATGCCTAATCGCGTCATGTTATTTTGTGGGTTCATAGGAAATTCCTCCTGATTTCTTACTCTGTAAGTCCTAATCGCTTTAACACTTCTGCTTTCACTTCCGCTACGCTCATCACAAGTACATCAGCAAGTTCCTCATAGAGGTATGTTTCCGCAAGGCGTAAGCAGTTCTTTTCTGTTCCGGTTAACTGTTTTTTCCCATTCTGATACTTCTTCTCCTGAAGCAAATACAGTGCCTTAATCCACTCTGCACATGCAATGCAATGACGTGTTGTGGCATCTGCGCGAAATTCCTCTATCATCGTGCGTCCATTCCAGCCTTCCTTTGCTTCAACATCCGGTAAACTGTCCAAAAACTGCTCGCACTGAATCTTTGACATCGCGCTACGCAGATATACCTTCACATTCTCAACCGGAGTATAAATGATCTTTGAGGAATCATTTACCGATACTAACGTATAATACTGTTTTGGTGCTTTCTCTTTGTACAATTCCGGCGTGCCGATTTCCATCACTTCGCAAACGCCCGCCGTTCCGTGAACTACTAATTCACCAATCTTAAACATTCAAATTACCTTCCTATTTCACCAATTTAATATACTAATATTATAAATTTTTTCCTATTTTTTGTCAAATAAATTTAAAAATTTATGAGAAAAACAAGAAGGCAAACTCTGCTAAGAAAACAGCGGCACAGGCAGCCGCAGCTACCTTCACAAGTCCCTTTTCGTACCACGCGAAAATGATTGCCACGGCAAAGCCGACCACACCGCTGCCAATGTGCGCAGTTTCGTAAAATACGGCCGGTACGGTCATCGCTGCCAGAACGGTGTATGGTATGTAGTGCAAAAATGATTGCACCGTCTTATTTTCAATTTTTCCTTTGGCCAACGCAAACGGAATCGCACGCAGCAGGTAGGTAACGCCTGCCATAATCAGCAAATATATTAAAAAATTATTCTCCATCTTCTCCTCCAATCGGGAAGCAAATCGCTCCGATAAATGCTGCGGCAATCGCGCAAATTGTCAGGGCAAAGCCTGATGAAATATCCCGCAAAACCGGCAAATAATAAAATGCCACCCGCAGAGCAATCGCAATACTGACAACAACGGTCACGCTACGGAAGTTTTTCATTTCCGGCACAACAATTGCAATAAACATCGCATACAACGACACACTTAACGCTCCGGCCAATAGGTTCGGCAAAATGTTCCCGAGTACTGCCCCGGCCAATGTTCCGCTCGTCCATCCGATATACGGCAATACGAGAAGCCCGGCAAAATAAGATTTTGATACCACTTTATTCCTCGCGGCTACTGCAAAAATCTCGTCTGTCATGCCAAAGCCCAACAACCAACGATAAATACCGCCAAATTTCTTATCAACCTTTTGAGAAAGAGACAATGACATAAAGGCATATCGCATATTAATCGTAAACTGGGTAATCATCATCTCGATGTAAGCGCCGCCGGCTGCCATCAGTCCAATGCCAGCAAACTGTCCGGCCGATGTTAAATTCGTCATCGAAATCAGCACCGCTTGCCACCAGAAAAATCCATAATTTCCTGCTAATACGCCGAAAGAAAAGGACACGGAAAAGTATCCGATGCCAATCGGCAAGCCATCTTTGATTCCTCTTTTTATATGGTTCATAGTTATATCTCCGGTCGTTAAATTTTTCCACAGCTATTTTTACCACTTTTTCCTACAAAATGCAACCGTTCTATTAACACTTGCCTTCGTCCCTCCTCTTTCTTGTCCACTTTCCGTTTTTCAGCAATAAAAATCCGGTCTCCGCATGGGAGGCCGGATTTTTATTTTGTTATTATAATGAGAATTTCTGACTTAATTCTTTAAATTTGCCGATATATTCTTCTTTATGCAGTTCTTTGATATCGTGCAGGTATTCGTGGGTATCAAATGTACCATGCTGCGCTTCAATGACTGCTACTGCAATATTGGAACAATGGTCAGATACCCTCTGGTAGCTGTTAAGCAAATCGTTTAATGCAAAACCAAGTTCTATCGTACATGTGCCCTTCTGCAGGCGCTTGATATGGTTGCTCTTTACTTCTAAAATCAGGTTACTGATAACTTTATCTAATGGTTCTACCGTGGCTGCCAGCTCTAAATTGCTTGTGCGGAACGCCTCAGAAGTAAGTTCAAGAATCTCGCTAACCGCTTCTGCTAACACCGCCAGCTCTTTCTGCGCATTTTCAGAGAAGTTCGTTTTCTTATCATGAATTTCCTTTGCAACTGCCACCACGTTTACTGCATGGTCACCAATACGTTCGAAATCGTCAATCGTGTGCAAAATCTTAGCAACTTTCTTGGAATCTTCTTCCGATACACCGATTTTGGAAATCTTCATCATGTAAGTGCCGAGCTGGTCTTCCAACTTGTCCAGACGTGTTTCCATATCTGCAATTTCAGTTTCTGTCTTTTCATTATAGCTGCCAATCATGTCGACCGCCTTAGACAACGCCTTCTTAGACACCTTACACATTTCAACGGTAAGGTCGAAAGACTTTGTAACCGCCAGTGCCGGTACCGTAAGAATACGATCGTCCAACTTAATGGTCTGAATTTCTTCCTGATCAAGCTCCGGAATAATTTTGTTTGCCAGCTTCTCAAGCTGCTTCGCAAACGGCAACAGTAACATTGTCGTTACTACATTAAAAATACTATGTACAATCGCAATCATAAACGGTGTGATTTCCATGTCTACAAAAGCCCACTGGAAAATCATGTCGCCGATGCAGAACGGAATCAGACATATCAAAGTACCGAAAATATTAAAGGAAAGATGCACGACAGCAACCTTCTTCGCATTGCGGCTTACGCCGATACTGGAAAGAAGCGCAGTCACGCAAGTACCGATATTCTGCCCCATAATAATCGGAATCGCCATACCGTAAGTAACACCTCCGGCCATGGACAATGCCTGCAAAATAGCCACTGAAGCAGCTGAGCTTTGAATAATACCGGTAAAAATCGCACCAAAAGCAACCGCCAAAATCGGATTCTTAAATGCAGTAAGGAGATTCGCAAATTCCGGCATTTCCGAAAGTGGCTCCATCGCCTCACTCATCAGCTTCATGCCAAACATCAGCACTGCAAAGCCGATTAAGATGTTACCGATATTTTTATGCTTCTGTTTCTTGCTTACCATCATTAAGATAATACCGATTAATGCAAACACCAACGAGAAGTTTGCCGGTTTGAGCAACTGGATCCAGAAAACATCACTCTCGATGCCTGCAAGGCTCAAAATCCAGGCTGTCAGCGTCGTACCGATATTGGAACCCATCAGCACACCGATTGTCTGACCGAATTCTAAAATGCCTGCGTTTACAAGTCCGACCAGCATAACAGTAACAGCAGAAGATGACTGCACCGCAATCGTCATAGCAGCACCAAAAAGCATCGCTAAGAAACGGTTGTGGGTCACTTTCTTTAAGCTCTTATCCAGCTTACCGTTCGCTGATTTTTCAAGACCGTCAGACATGACATTCATTCCGTATAGAAAGAACGCTAACCCTCCCAATAATGTAATGACAGAAAATATATTCATTTTGTCATTGCCTCCTTTTATCCGATTGTATTTCTATTCGACATATGTAAATACCCTGCATATTGCAGGGTATATATATCATATCGTACTTTATGAAAAAAAACAATCTATATTTTACAAAGTTTTTACGAAGAATTTACTTTGTCGTCTTATTTACTTAAGAAGCCGCTTTAAAACTTCATCCTTCTGCTTTTCCACATCAAATTCGCGAATCAGTTTACGAAGTGGCAGCACGTTGCCCGGCGACACAGACAACTCATCCACACCCATTGCCAAAAACAGCGGTACCAAATCAAAATCTGCACCAAGCTCGCCGCAGATTCCTGCCCAGATTCCTGCTGCATGTGCATTGTCGACAACTGTCTTTATCATACGCAAAATTCCGAGATGGTGCGGCTGATAGAATGCGTCAAGCTTCGTATTTTGGCGGTCAATCGCCAACGAATACTGCGTCAAATCATTTGTCCCGATACTAAAGAAATCTACTTCCTTCGCCAACAAATCACTAATCATCACAGCCACCGGTGTCTCAATCATAATTCCTTGCTCGATTTGTCCGAAACGAATACCTTCCGCTTTCAGCTCATTTTTTACTTCCTCAACAATCGACTTAATCTGATGTACTTCCTCAAGTGACGTAATCATCGGATACATAATCGCCAGATTTCCGTAAACGCTCGCACGGAACAGGGCGCGAAGCTGCACCTTAAAGATGTCCGGTCTTGTCAAACATATGCGAATTGCACGGTAGCCGAGCGCCGGATTTTCTTCTGCATCCATATTGAAGTAATCCGCCTGCTTATCTGCACCGATGTCAAGTGTACGAATAATCACTTTCTTTCCGCCCATCGCCATGGCAACCGTCTTATAAATCTCAAACTGTTCTTCTTCGGTCGGATAGGTGTCACTTTCCAAATAAATGAATTCACTGCGAAACAGACCGATACCTGCTGCATCATTTTTCAGCACTAAAGCCAAATCCTTCGTGTTACCGATATTAGCATAAAGCTTAACTTTCTTTCCATCAAGCGTAACATTTTCTTTCCCCTTTAACTGCAGTAAAAGCTGCTTCTTCTGCTCTTCCTCTTCCTGTCTGGCACGTTTTTCGGCTAAAACATTATCATCCGGGTCAATGTAAATCACGCCCTCAAAACCGTCAACAATCGCCAGTTTACCATCGATATCCCCAACTAACGGAACTGGTGTGGCAATCAAAGCCGGTATGTTCATTGTTCTTGCCAAAATCGCCGTGTGGGAGTTGACTGAGCCTTTCACGGTCACGAATGCCTGCACCTTTTCCTTGTCCATCTGCACAGTCTCACTCGGTGCCAAATCGTCCGCCACGACAATCCGATTACCGTCCGCCATTTCACCCAAGGACACACGACCGCTTAAAATTGCAATCACACGCTCGGAAATGTCGTGGATGTCAGCGGCTCTTTCTTTCATATAATCATCCTCCATTGATGCGAACATCTTAGCAAATGTATCTTCCGTCGATGCTACCGCATACTCCGCATTTACGGATTGGGAGCTGATGATATTCTTTACAGAGTCAATATAGTCCTCGTCTTCTAACATCATTTGATGTACCTCAAAGATAGCCGCATTGGGTTTGCCGACCTCTTTTATCGCTTTTTCGTAAAGAGTTCCAAGCTGGGCAATTGCTGTATCTCTTGCTTCCTCAAAACGGGCAATTTCCGCAGCAATATCCTCGATTTTCACACGCTTTATCTGCTGCTCGCCTTTTTGTACCAAGAAAATCCGGCCGATGGCAATTCCGCCGAATACACTCTTACCCTGAAATTTTTTCATACTTTCCTCCATTCCCATCGCCGGGTGTAAAGAAAAGCACTGGGACGCACCCGTGCTTTTCTTCCCATAAATTAAAGATTTTCTTTTAAAAATGCTTCAACGGCTGCTTGTGCTTCTACTTCATCCACTCCTTCAAATGTCATGGTGATTTCGTCTCCCTGCTTTGCCGCAAGCCCCATCACACCAAAAATTTTCTTTGCATCTGCGCTCTTGCCATCCTTAGCAATCGTAACCGTACAGGCAAACTGCTTTACTATGCGAATCAGCTCACCTGCCGGTCTTGCGTGAATACCTTGTGGTTCTGTAATTTTATATTTAAATTCTTTCATAATTTTCTCCGTCTAAACTTAATTGTATTAATTATACTACATTTTTCTTTCTTATGCATTACTGCTTACCGGTTTCTTTAAAATTCCCAACAATATCGCACCTAAAATCGTGCCGGCTACCAATGCTAACAAATACATGAGTGCGTTATCTACGACCGGGAATACAAAGATACCGCCGTGAGGCGCCATCAAGGTACAGTTAAATGCCATAGATAGTGCTCCCGCCAGCGCAGAGCCTGCAATACAAGAAGGCAATACCCGAAGCGGGTCAGCCGCCGCATAAGGAATTGCACCTTCAGTAATGAATGCTAGACCCATGATAAAGTTGGTCGGTCCTGATTCTCTTTCTTCCTTTGTGTACTTCTTCTTGAAGATTAATGTGGATAATGCAATCGCACACGGCGGAACCATACCACCAACCATAACCGCTGCCATGATGTCATAATTACCACTTGCGATTGCTGCTGTACCAAAAACGTATGCTGCCTTGTTAAAAGGACCACCCATGTCAATTGCCATCATGCCGGCAACCACGATGCCGAGAATTACCGCTGAAGCTCCGTTTAAGTTGTTCAGTCCATTATTCAGCATGGTGTTCAATGCTCCGATTGGTGGCTCAATCACATAATTCATGCCCAAACCAATTACGAAAATACCAACGACCGGATAAATCAATACCGGGGCAATCTTCTCTACCGATTCCGGTAATTTTTCGCACAATTTGCGGAGTAAGAGAACGACATAACCGGCAAGAAAACCTGCTGCTAAAGCACCTAAGAAACCGGACTTTCCGTTTGCAGCAATATAGCCGCCAACAAAACCGAGTGCCAGTGCCGGACGGTCGCCGATACTTATAGCGATAAAGCCCGCTAAAACCGGCAACATGAAGCCGAATGCGATACCACCGATATTCTTAAACATGGCTGCTAATGGAGTAATCGTACCGAAATTACCTCGTTCTGCTTCGGATAATGTGTTAATATCTACTGCAAAACCGTCAATCAAGAATGCAATAGCGATTAAGATACCGCCACCAACAACAAACGGAAGCATATGTGATACACCGTTCATTAATTGTGTATAAATCTTGTGTCCGATGGAACTGTCGTCAACCTTTTTTTCTACCTGCGCTCCTGCCTCTGCCGTATAAATCGGGGCATCACCTTTAACTGCACGCTTTATTAGTTCTTCCGCTTTGCTAATACCTTCGGAGACTTGGCATTCAATCACTTTCTTGCCGTGGAATCTCTCCATCGGAACTTTGGCGTCTGCAGCTACGATAATACAGTCTGCGTCCTCAATTTCCCCGCTTGTCAGTACATTTTTCGCACCGGCAGAGCCTCGAGTTTCTACTTTAATGGTACAACCCGTTGCTGCCGCTGCTTTTTCTAAGCCTTCCTTTGCCATGTAAGTATGCGCAATACCGGTCGGGCAGGAGGTTACTGCCAAAATTTTGGCGCCTGCATTTACCGGTTCAGAGTCTGCCAAATCTTCCTTGTCTGCATCCGCTTCGTCAATGAAGGCTAAAAATTCATCCACATTTTTTGCATTACGAAGCTTCTGTGTGAAATCTTCGTCCATCAAAAGAATTGACAACTTACTTAAAACATCCAAATGTATATTGTCTTTTGTGTTTGGTGCTGCAATTAAGAACAGAAGCGTTACCGGTTCGCCATCGAGCGAATCGAAATCCACGCCTTTCTTTACTACCATCGCTGCCAACCCCGGCTTTTTCACACCGGCACATTTACCGTGCGGAATGGCAATCCCTTCTCCGATGCCGGTGGTGGATTCTTCCTCACGCAGATATACCGTCTTCTTATAATCTTCCACATCCGCAATTCTGCCGCTCCTAACCATCAAGTCAATCGCAAAATCCAATGCCTCGTTTTTATTCTTCGGTGCAGCGTCCAAACAAATGCTTTCGCGGCTCAATAACTCTGTGATTCTCATTTTTTCTCCTTCCCAATCGCATTATAATGTTTTGTAAATATTCATAACCTCTTCTTTGGTCGCCAATCCTTCCGAAAATGCACTGGCACTTCCTGCAGATATTCCCATCTTAAATGCATGTGCGTAATCTTTTTTCTCCAGCCAACCGCTTATAAAGCCTGCCACCATTGAATCGCCCGCGCCTACGGCATTCACAAGCTTTCCCTGCGGTGCCGGCATCTCATATTCGCTTCCATCCTCCGCCACTAATACAGCGCCCTTGCCGCCCATGGAAACAAGTACATTACGTGCTCCCATTTCCTGCAGTCGCTTCGCGTACGGAATCACTTCGCTGCGCTCAGCAATCGATACACCAAAAATTTCACCCAACTCGTGATGATTTGGTTTGATGAGAAATGGATGGTTTTCCAGAACATTGAGCAATAAATCTCTTGTCGCATCCACGGATATCAAAATATCACGCTGTGCCAGACGCTCCATAATTGTCTTGTAAATGGAATCCGGAATCGAGCCCGGAATACTGCCCGCTAAAATAAGTACATCACCACGCTGCAATACGTCAAGCTTTGTCAGAAGCTGCTCTACTTCTTCCGGTAAAATCGCCGGACCCTGACCGTTAACTTCTGTGCCGTCATAATTTTTCAATTTAAAATTGATTCGGCTGCAACCGCTTTTCACTGTAATAAAATCGGAACGTACCCCTTCTTCTTCGATTCTTCTGCGAATCTCTTTCCCGGTAAAACCAGCCACAAATCCGAGGGCTGTATTTTCAATTCCCAGATGATTTAGAACAAAGGAAACATTCACGCCTTTGCCACCGGCGAGCATCTCCTCAGTCTGCGTACGATTCGTCTGGCCGACTTTAAAATTCGGTACACTCACGATGTAGTCCAACGATGGATTAAATGTAACTGTGTAAATCATAATTCCCCTTTCCACCAAATCAATTGATTGAATTTGACTGTTTTTGTATCGTGTTATGAATTTTTTTCAGTTTTCTTGCTGTTGTGACTATATTACCTGATAATCTGACCATAAACAATCATTTATTTTTTCAATGTAAACAATGTTTATTTTCGTTCGTTTTCAATCCTACATGTGAACGGTTGAAAAATCTGATTTACGTGTGTATAATATTCTTAATTTAGTATGCATCAATTATTAGAAATTATTTACATGGAAGGAATAGATGTATGGAAAAGATTACAAGTTTTACGATTAACCATCTAACGCTGCTACCGGGTATCTATGTTTCGAGAAAAGATACCATCGGTGATGAGACTGTGACCACTTTCGATTTACGGGTTACCAGACCAAATTTCGAACCGGTCATGAACACAGCGGAAATTCACACGATTGAACATCTGGCTGCTACTTACTTAAGAAATGAACCGGTTTGGGGTGAGAAGATTTTATACTTCGGACCGATGGGATGCCGCACCGGTTTTTATCTGCTGTTAAAGGGTGATTACGAATCCGCGGACATCGTTTCTCTCGTGACCGATACATTCCGCTTTATTGCAGACTTTAAAGGGGACGTGCCGGGTGCGGCAGCGCGCGATTGCGGCAATTATCTCGACATGAATCTGCCGATGACAAATTATGTGGCAAAAAAATATTTGGCAGAAGTTCTGCAGAACATTACGCCAGACCGTCTCGTTTACCCAGATTGATTTACGCGTAAAATTTTAATTGAATACTTTATCTCAAAAATTTAGGCAGAGGTTTCACATTACATGAGCCTCTGCCCTTTTTATCTTAAGAATATAGACCAATGAATTGTCACCAGCGCTAGCATATGCAGCGGATAAAATAGATAAAAGAAATATTTATGCCTTTCTTTTCCTTTCTCACCTTTATACGAGAAAATCGGCAACAATGCCGCCGTGCCAAAGATTTGGTTCCCACCACATGCTAAATTGACCGCAGCCTGACATATCACGAGTTTCGCCTTCTGCAATGTGAGTTCGCCGTACTCGTCATCTTCTCTACCGATCGGAAAGCGATAGAAAAAATAAATCATCAGGATGCCGAAATAGCTGTAATCCGTAGCCAAAAAAGCTGCTGCAAACATACCCATAAGCACAACCGGAAGCTGCAGTAACACTTCGTTGCATTTACTGCAAATCCAAATGGTGATCAATCCTAAAAGTAATGTCCACATCACATTTTGATGCTGCATGAAAATTTTCAAAATCTGCGGAATCGTCTGCATCTCAAAAGATACGCTATCAATGTACAACATCAAATCAAACGGTACCTCGGATGCAATACCAAAGAGGAGCAATCGCATCATATATTTACGCACATTTCGCGTGTGATGAAATCCCTCAACTAAAAAGAAGCAGAAAATCGGAAATGCCAACCGCCCAATCAGCCGCATCGGCCCATAGAACATTGTCCCCTGAAACAACATCAGTCCGGCATGATCTATCAACATCGCAATTATGGCAAACCATTTTAACTGATTGCGTGTCATAATTCCGTTTCCTCCTTGCACTTGCTGACAAATACCGCCATGCTCCGCCCGGCAAGTGTCAATGTCTTTTCTCCGTCATATGCTAGCTGTTCAGCCGTAGTAAACACCGGCTCCCATGTCTCGTTTTGCTTGATTGACGGAATGCCGAAGCTCTTCTGCTCCCAGTGCATATTATATGCAACATAGTAACGCGCAGCTTGTTGCGGTTCTCCGTATGCGCCGTTGTAAAGTACCGCAAAATGACGGTTGGTCGGATTCTTGTCGAATTCCCAAGCCGTTTCGCCATGATATGAGACATCCGGCAATCCCAATTCACGGTAGTCCTCACCTTTTGGCTCTACATTCATGTGGAACACACTCTGTTGCCGACGGAAACGAATGAGTTTTTTCGTGAATTCCAAAATCTCTTTCTGAAATTTGTTATGTTTCCAGTCAAGCCAGGAAGTTTCATTGTCCTGATTGTACGGATTGTTATTACCATACTGCGTATTGGCAAATTCATCGCCAGCCATCAGCATCGGCACACCCTGCGCTAAAAAAAGCATCGCCAGTGCATTTTTTATTTGCTTTTTACGTAATGTGAGTATCGACTTTTTATTTGTCTCACCCTCTTCTCCGCAATTCCAGCTATAGTTGTAATCCGTGCCATCACGGTTTTGCTCACCGTTTCCTTCATTATATTTTCTGTCATAGGAGACCGTATCGTACAGCGTAAATGTGTTGTGATTTGCCATGTAGTTGATGATACCGATGTGCGTCGGATGCTTCATCAGCTCGTAACGCATCGTTGCCAGCTTGTCCTCGTCACCCTTCAAAAACTGTCTGCCGTTCACCAAAAATGATTCCTGATAGCAAGCGATATGTTTCTGTGCGCACTCTGCCATCGGCTCAAGGTAGCAATTCGAGAAAATTTTTATATCACCAAACAACGGCTCGTCCAACGCCAACCGCACGATTCTCTCGTCACAGCTTAAATGGACCGCATCAATTCCGTACTGTAGCACCCAATGTTTCAGACAATCGAGTGCAAATATCGGTGTAACATCCTGTGCAAAATAAAACTCCATGCCGAGCTCCAGTTCATTTTTATGGAGCGCTTCGACCAGTTCTCGAAATTCTGCCGCCACACCTTCGCCTGTGCCCACAGCACTGTAAGACGTTTTCGGTACAAAATAATTTCCACCTGTGTAGCCCCAATAGTTAATCCCCGCCGTCTCATCTGCCGACATTCTTTTCTGCACAGCTACCTCATCAAAATCATATGCCGGCATCAACTCTACAAGCGTAATGCCTAACTCTTTCAAATACGGAATCTTTTCGATGATTCCCGCAAAGGTGCCCGGATATTTTCCTTTGGCAGTTTTTGTAAAGCCGCGCACATGCATACGATAAATAATCGTTTCATTTAATGGCTTACGTTTCTGGGAGCGTTTACAAGATATCTCCTGCAAAATCCCGCCCTTTACCGCCTGTGGCTCCTCGCCCCAGACTTCCTTGCCATAAATCATCTTTGCATACGGGTCAACTACTTCTCTCCCGTCTACCAAATAATAATATGTGACCTGCTCAGGCACCCCTTGTACCTTTACAAAAAACACATCGCCGAATTTATTGTCACTTATATCAAAACTCTGTTTTAAATCCTTATCCTTATGTTCCAGTACCAGTTCCACCTGCTCCGCATCCGGCAAAGCAATCGCAAAATTGACTCCCTCCCGGTCTGCTATAGCTCCCAGCGGATATGGTTCTCCTTTTCCCTTCAATACGTTCATTTGGCCTCCGTTCTGCCTAACGCACATTTATTGATGTGTGATAAAAACTCAATGCCTACGGATTTCTTCGCGCTCCGCACTCGCGAAATCCTAAAAACATTCGAAATCCGCACATTTTTCTACGAAAAATGGCTCCCTTCTCATGTTTTACGGGTGCCAAGGTCATGTATTTTCATGCAAGCATGAAATACATGACTTTTGCACCCTGGCATTTATAGTTTATCATCGAATTGCCGTTCCTACAAGCAAAATAATTGCGAAATAGGTCTTGCCATAAATCTTTCTATCAGTTAAAATATAGGTAATTATGCGCTGTAGCGCAATTCAGAAAGGAAGAGAAACATGATTCAGGCAATTAACGTAACGTTACGTTTCGGTAAGAAAGCTTTATTTGAAGATGTAAATATCAAATTCACTCAGGGCAACTGCTACGGTCTGATTGGTGCGAACGGTGCCGGAAAATCTACATTTTTAAAGATTTTGACCGGCGAGTTGGAACCGACCTCCGGTGATGTATTTATCACTCCGGGCGAGCGACTTTCGTTCTTAAAGCAGGACCACTTCCAGTATGACTCCTATCCGGTTCTTGATACGGTTATCATGGGTAATGCCCGTTTATATGAAATTATGAAGGAAAAAGACGCTCTCTATGCGAAGGAGGATTTCTCCGAGGAAGACGGTATTTTAGCAAGTGAGCTGGAAGGTGAATTTGCCACAATGAACGGTTGGGAAGCAGAGTCGGACGCTGCCAACCTATTAAATGGTCTTGGTGTAGATACTGAGTACCACTACGCTCTGATGAGTGAGCTTGACGGTCCGTTAAAAGTAAAGGTTCTGCTTGCGCAGGCATTGTTCGGCAACCCGGATATTCTTCTGCTCGATGAGCCAACCAACCATCTGGATTTGGATGCGATTGCATGGTTAGAGGAATTCTTGATTAATTTCGAAAACACCGTTATCGTTGTTTCCCATGACCGTTATTTCTTAAATAAAGTTTGTACCCACACGGCAGATATCGACTACGCGAAGATTCAGCTCTACGCCGGCAACTATGATTTCTGGTATGAGTCCAGCCAGTTGATTATCAAACAGATGAAGGAAGCAAACCGCAAGAAGGAAGAAAAAATTAAAGAACTGCAGGAATTTATCCAGCGATTCAGTGCCAATGCTTCCAAGAGTAAGCAGGCAACTTCCCGTAAACGTGCTTTAGAAAAGATTGAGCTTGACGAAATTAAACCGTCCAGCAGAAAATATCCGTATATTGATTTCCGTCCGAACCGCGAAATCGGTAATGAAGTTCTGACCGTAGAAGGTCTTTCCAAGACGATTGACGGTGTGAAGGTACTTGACAATATTTCCTTTATCGTTGGTCGCGAAGACAAGATTGCTTTTGTTGGCTCCAATGAACTTGCAAAAACAACTTTGTTTCAGATTCTTGCAGGTGAGATGGAACCGGATGAAGGCAGCTATAAGTGGGGCGTTACTACCACACAGGCGTACTTCCCAAAAGATAACACACAGGTGTTTGACACCGACGATATCATTGTTGACTGGCTGACACAGTATTCCGAAATCAAGGATGCTACTTACGTGCGTGGCTTCCTCGGCCGAATGCTCTTTGCAGGCGATGATGGTGTAAAAAAGGTTCGCGTGCTCTCCGGTGGTGAAAAGGTTCGCTGCTTGCTGTCGAGAATGATGATTAGCGGCGCAAATGTATTGATTTTTGACGAGCCAACCAACCATCTTGATATGGAATCCATTACTGCACTCAACAATGGTTTGATTAAATTTAACGGTGTTGCACTCTTCTCCTGCCACGACCATCAGTTTGTGCAGACAACGGCAAACCGCATTATGGAAATTGTTAACGGCCAGTTGATTGATAAGATTACAACCTACGACGAATATCTTGCCAGCGATGAAATGGCCAGAAAGCGTGCCGTATACAATGCCAATTAATATGAGACCATATGTTGATATGCATGTGCATTCGACCGCTTCCGACGGTACTTTTACGCCGACGGCGCTTGTGGAGTATGCCGAGCAGCTCGGTTTATACGCTTTTGTACTGTCCGACCACGATACTGTCTCCGGTTTGCCGGAGGCGATGCAGGCCGCTGTTGGCAAGGAAGTGCGTGTAATTCCAGGAATCGAATTGTCTGCTTCCTACCATGGCGCAGATATTCATATTTTAGGCATCAATATCAACTACGAAAATCCGGCGTTTCTCGCCAAGCTGACCGACTTTCAAAAATCGCGCCAACTACGCAACGAGAAGATGATGCAGAAGTTCGCCGATATCGGACTGCCGGTTTCGGAAGATGCAAAGAATCGTTATTTTAAAGACTCCTCTGTGACCCGCGCCCATTTTGCAAGATATCTTTTGGAGATCGGCATAGTTGCTACTAAGGATGAGGCTTTTGACAAATATTTGCGCAAAGGTTGTCCGTGCTACGTTCCGCGCGAAATGATTACTCCTTTCGATGCACTCGAATTTATCCGTCTGGCCGGCGGACATGCGGTGCTCGCACACCCGATGTTTTATAACCATCTAAACCATGAAGAATTAGATAGTCTGGTTGCTGCACTGAAAGATGCAGGATTAAGAGGCATTGAAACTATCTACTCCACTAACACACCGGCAGAGGAATCTTTCACAAGAGCGCTTGCGAAAAAATATGATTTAAAAATTACCGGCGGTTCCGACTTCCACGGTTCCAACAAGCCGGACATTGATTTAATGGTCGGACGTGGGAATCTAAGGATTCCACGGGAATTGCTGGAAGATTTGATTACTTTGCCTTGAAAACAGCCGCAAATTATGCTATATTTATTTAAACGATTAAAAAAACGTGATGACACATTCAAGGAAGGTGTGAATTCTTTTGAAAATACATGAATCAGCAGAAAATTATTTAGAGACAATTTTAATGTTGCAGCAGCAAAAAAGTGTTGTCCGCTCGATTGATATTGCTACGGAACTGAATTATTCCAAGCCAAGTGTGAGCGTGGCGATGAAGAATTTGCGCGAGAACGGATATATTGATGTAACACCGGAGGGCTACATCACATTGCTCCCACCGGGCAAGCAGATTGCGGAAAAGATGTACGAGCGCCACACAGTCATTTCCAACTGGCTGATTTCCATCGGCGTAACGCCAGAGGTTGCTGTCGAGGATGCCTGCCGCATCGAGCATGTGATTAGTGCCGAGAGTTTTGGGGCACTGAAAAACCACATGATTAAATAAAATATGCATAAAAAAAAGGGTTGTCATGATTTTGACAACCCTTTTATGTTAGAATTTATTTCTTCTTAAAATATGCATTTGTTTCTTTTGCAATAATTCCGCTTAACGCCACGAGAGCAATTAAGTTCGGAATGGCCATCAAGCCATTAAAGATATCAGCAATCGTCCATACTGCTGCTACTGTCATGTACGGTCCAATAAATACCGCTGCAATATATAACCAACGATATACCTGTACTGCTATCTTACTCTTACCGCAAAGGTATTCGATACAACGTTCGCCGTAATAGTTCCAACCAAGAATGGTGGTAAATGCAAAGAACACAAGACAAACCATCAGAATAAATGCTACTGCATTTTCCGGCATGAAATATAATCCCTTCTTGAATGCATCTGTTGTAATCTCAACACCTTCTAATGCTTCGTTCTTCCATGAGCCCATCATGATGATTGATAAGCCTGTCATCGTACATACGATAATCGTATCGATAAATGTACCGGTCATTGTTACAAGACCCTGACGAACCGAATCTTTTGTTTGCGCTGCTGCTGCCGCAATCGGAGCAGAACCAAGACCAGCTTCATTTGAAAAGATACCTCTTGCAACACCCTTCTGCATCGCAATTGCAATGGAAGCAAGTGCACCGCCGGCTACTGCACGGAAACCAAACGCATCAGCGAAAATTTCAACGAATGCTGCCGGAAGCTTTTCGATATTTGAAAAGATTAATACAAGCGCTGCTACAATGTAAATGACTGCCATGAAAGGCACGATAATCTCAGATACCTTAGCGATTCTGCGGATACCGCCGATAACTACCAGACCAACAATGATTGCCAAAACAAACGCTGTAATTACCGTCACGATAGAATATTCCATACCGAGAAACTTTACAGTATTTGCCTTGTTCGGGTCAAAAAAGTCAACCACTGCTGTCGTAATACCATTTACCTGTGTAATCGTACCGATACCAAGCAAACCTACGCCTGCCCCAAAGCAAGCAAACAACTTTGCGAGCCACTTCCACTTGCTGCCCATACCATTCTCAATATAGTAGAACGGACCGCCGAGTACGTGACCGTTTGCATCGATTGTACGATACTTAATTGCCAAGAAGCCTTCTGCATATTTTGTTGCCATACCCAAAAATGCTGCCAGCCACATCCAGAATAATGCACCAGGACCACCGGCTAAAACACCGATTGCTGTTGCTACACCTACAATGTTACCTGTACCAATCGTTGCGGATAACGCTGTACATAAAGCGCCGAAGCTGCTTACTTCACCAACACCGTCTTCTTCATTCTTAAACATGAACTTCAATGCCTTTGGCAAATGAAATACCTGTAACAAATGCAGACGACAGGTAAGATAAATACCTACAGCCAGAATACCCACGATTAACGGGATACCCCATACAAAGTCATCAATTGCAACTAATACGTTTGTGATTGTTTCTAACATAAATTTTTTCCTCCTGTCCTTTTGCCTGAGAGATTAGCAGATATCTCTGCCGTACACCTTCGGCGCCCAACAACATTTTCTCTGGCATCAGAAAACTGTCGGACCTCTCCAGTCGATTGCTCACATAATTTCCTAACATTATATGACAATACAGTTTCGAATTATAATACAGTTTCCGAAGGAACGCAAGGAAAAAATTTACAAAAAATTTATTATTTCGCTATTTTATGCATTTCGGACTAATAAAACCGCGTCGATATGCATCAAGAAGCTGTTCTAAACGCATAATCTGTTTTTTCATCATTGCGCCGACATCAATGTCCTTTATCCGCTTTCGCTGCGGGAACATCTTGATGTCCGATGCCTGAAATGCAATATCAAGATTCTCCTCAATGGACTTCTCCATGCTGAGAAATGGCTGATGAGCGAGCAGGCGCAAACCGTGCGAATTATAAATCAATGTGTAACCCGCAATACCGGTCTCTTGCTGATAGCGCTTACAAAAACCACCGTCGATGACAAGCAGCTTGCCGCCAGCCTTAATCGGGCTCTCGCCCTCTTTTACATGAATCGGTGTATGACCGTTGATAATATGCCCGTCGTTCAAATCTAAACCAAACTCCTCTAAAATCCGATTGCAGACTTCCTCGGAATTCTGCATCAGATAGTAGGCGTTTCGCGGCTCCTCACAAATCACTTTATCATCAATAAACATGCGTGCAAACGTCTTTGTCCTTCTGCCGGACACCGGCGAATTATAACCGCACCACAGATACCACATATAATCAAGTTCTTCCTGCGTACGCTCACCGAAATAGGCCCGGCGCGCCATACGGTCGGCGTAATCTAACAGTGCCTTTCCTTTGTAGCGCTTGCCCCCTCTTGTTACCTCAGTAAATGTTCCATCGTCATTTAACGGAATACATCCATGGAACAGCAGGTTACCGTTGTGCAGCAGGTACATGCTTCCGTTCTCGTATAAGAACTGCACATGTGCCGCCAGCTTAGTGCTCTCAAGGAAGTCATTTTTTAGCTGATTAAGAATCTGCTTCTCGCCATCCGACAGTACAAACGGTCGCTCCGGCTGTACGGTTTGAAAATATTTGTATTTTAAATCATACCATTTCTCATCGATTTCCACCTGACTAAGTCCGAAATCAATTTTATCAAGCAAAATCTGTTCTTCCATCTCGTAATGCGGGTTGCGTAAAATAATTTGCGCCTCCAGCTTGAAGAGAATAATAGAAATCGCATAATAAGCTGCATCGAGCGGGTCCGAAAATTCCGGATACAGCTTCTCTGCTACTAGCACAAGCGGGCGCAACGTGATGCCGTACCCACTCTCCAGCACCTGTGTGTTCTTGTAGGAAAGACAATTTCGTACAACTGACGCAATACAGGCTTCACTGCCTGCTGCCGCACCCATCCAGAGAATATCGTGGTTACCCCATTCAATATCAACGGAATGATGATTCATCAGATAATCGAGAATCGTGTCCGGGCGCGGACCGCGGTCAAAAATATCACCGACAATATGCAGATGGTCGACCGAAAGCTGTTTAATTAGCTCGCTCAAAGCGAAAATCATATCATCGCCGTTTTTCAAGCGGATGACAGTCTCAATAATCTTTCCCTGATAAATATACTGACTGCTGCCTTCTTCCGGCTGTGCATGCAGCAATTCATCAAGAATAAATCGATAGGCCTCCGGCATCGCCTTTCTTACTTTGGAACGTGAATATTTTGCGGAAATAACACGTGAAAGCTCAATCAATTGCCAAAGCGTGTCGTTGTACCAAGCATCGGTCGCTTGCTTGCTCTTTTTTAAGCGCGCAAGCTTTTGCTCCGGATAGTAAATGAGTGTGCACAACTCATTCTGCTCTGTTTCGGAAAGTCGGTCACGGAACACGAACTGTACCTTCTCTTTTATGATACCGGAGCAATTGTTCAATATATGACGGAACGCCTCATACTCACCATGCAAATCGCTCATGAAATATTCTGTGCCCTTCGGCAAGTTTAAAAGAGCCTGTAAATTAATAATTTCTGCGCACACCTGCTCTACCGTCGGAAATTTCTCCGCCAGCAACTGTAATACTTCCAACTGTTCTTCCGAAAATGGTTTTTTATTCAAGCGTTTCACCCTCCAATATTTAAAATATTTCCCGGGAAACTTACTCCCGGGAAATATCCTTCTGTATTCTTACGCTAATTCTGCATATAATTTCTGCACTAAATCGATAATGCTCTGCAAGCCTTCCTCGACTGCTACCTTATAAGAAACCTTCTTATCTCTTGTCACAACTTCAATCAGACCTTCCTGCAGATTCTTCGGGCTGACAACCACGCGCACCGGCACGCCCATTAAGTCAGCATCCGAGAACATGACGCCCGGACGAACCTTTCTATCGTCGAAAATGACTTCTACTTTTGCCTTCTTTAAATCGTCATATAGCTTATCTGCCACAGTTCTTACCTGCTCGTCGTCAGAACGAATCGCGCACAAATGTACTTCGTACGGTGCGATGGAAATCGGCCAGATTGGGCCGTAATCATCGTGGTATGCCTCGCAAACAGAGGCCGCCAGGCGACCGACGCCGATACCATAGCACCCCATAATCGGGTACTGTAATTCGCCGTTTTCGTCGGTATACTGCATGTTCATCGACTTTGTATATTTCTGACCGAGCTGGAAAATATTACCAACCTCGATGCCTCGCTTAATGGTAATCGCCGGTTTACCGCAACATGGGCAAATGCCACCCTCCGCAACTTTCGCAAAATCGTAAAACTCTGCGCCCGGGCAATCTCTTTCGATGTTTAAACCAACATAATGGTAACCTTCCTTATTTGCACCGGCAACTACATTGTGGATACCTGCCAAAGACTTATCAAGCAATACCGTGCAATTATCCGTAATACCAACCGGTCCGATGTAACCTGCCACTAAACCGCAATCCTCAGTAATGTCTGCTGCGTGGAAATCCTCGCCGAGATAATTTCTTAACTTAGTTTCATTTATTTCCAAATCTCCGCGAATAAATACAACAACATACTCATCTGTCATATTTTTTTGATAAACAACCGCCTTACAGGATGCTTTCACGTCACTCTTAAGGTAATTACAAACATCTTCGATGGTCTTACAGTCCGGTGTGGAAACCATTTCCAGCGCAGTTTCTGCGAGTGCCTCATTGTGGATGACACTCTCAGCAGCTTCCATATTTGCTCTATAATCACATTCATTACAGATTACAATAGAGTCCTCACCAACATCAGTAAGCAGCATGTACTCATGCGAAATGCTGCCGCCCATCATACCGGAGTCGGATGCCACCGTAATGACCTCCGGCACACCGGCGCGGGCGAAAATTCTCTCATATGCCTCGTAGCATTCCTGATAGTATTTCTCTAGGTCTTCCTGCGAAGTGTGGAAAGAATATGCGTCCTTCATCGTAAATTCGCGCACACGAATCATTCCGGCACGCGGTCTTGCCTCGTCACGGAACTTTCTTTGAAACTGATAAATCATAAACGGATATTTGGAATAGCTCTGACCGTATTCGCGCACCAACTGCACGGCTGCTTCCTCGTGTGTCATGCCAAGCACCATATCAGAACCGTTGCGGTCTTTCATGCGCATCAGCTCGCTGCCGATACTCTCATAGCGGCCGGATTCTCTCCATAAATCCGCCGGCATCACAACCGGGAATAAAACTTCCTGCCCATCAATCGCATCCATCTCCTCACGAATGATATTTTCAATCTTTCTTGTCACTCTCTTTAATAATGGAAATTCGGAGAAAATACCGTTGCTGACATACTTCATATAGCCTCCACGCACCATCAGAGCATGGCTGTCGATGACGCAATCCGCCGGTCTCTCCTTAAATCTTTGTCCTACTAACTGACTAACTTTCATAATATCCTCCATTCCCTAGTTTTTGTTTTGAAAATAAATAAGCCCTAAGCCGACGCTTTCGCATCAGCTTAGGGCGAACATTTTTGTCCGTGTTACCACCTAAATTCAGAGAAATCTCTCTGCACTCCATTGCCTTGTAACGGTGGCTCCCGGTTCCTTCTAATAACTCACTGCGTTCAAAGGACAGCTCCAAGACTGGTTCCGCAAGTTTTCTTAAAGCCTCACACCGCCCGGCTTCTCTCTGAAAAGTGTATCTTACGTACTATTTCTCTTCACAGCTTTTTACTTATTGGTTTGTAACCTTGTTTCATTATAGGGAGTTTTTCGGCGAATGTCAACCGGATTCTTTATTCTTCTGCATCCGTTTCCGTTGCTTCCGCAACTCCCCAGTGCTCCAGCGTCCGCTCAAGGTATGTTGTCAGTATCGTGTTAACCACGCAAATCTCATTGCCTCCTTCTTCCATAAGATAATAACCGCCGGCAATGTCATTATAATTGCCAAATAAAAATGTACTCTCACTACCACCGCTCTGTACAGTCATGATTTTGTAAGTCGGCTCATCAAAGCCATAATCGGAAAGCTCCGTGACGTCGATAACGTCGATGGTTCTTGTTACATCCATATTGCAGAGGTAATGCACCATTGTTGCTACTTCTTCGGAGTTGATAGAAAATTCCGGAGCATCTTTGGCATACCACACGTCACCGTCGCGGAGCGCAAAGGCCACACCGGCAGCTTCATTCTCTGCGGATTCATAAGAAATTTCCTCAACTGTCATCTCAGAAATTAAGCGGATTTCTTCTGTGTCTTCAGTCGTTATCGTTTCACTTGCATCTTGGTTTTCCGCGCCGGACATCCACAGATAACCGGCACCAAATATCACACATAGTGTAAGAATGATGATAAGTTGCAAATGTTTCTTCTTCATATTTTTTTCTCCATTCCGAAGCGCTTACCGCGTCTGGAACGCTTCATGCAAATAACAATACCGGTAAGAATTACGCCAAGCGGTACCATACCGATAAGCAGTAACTCCCACATCGTAGCCGAGAAACTACTAATCGTAAGATACTCGTCGGTAATAGTTTTTGCACGGATGGAAATTGTTTCCTCACGGTCACAGAGCCAGCCAACCGAATTTAAGAACAGATCATGGTTTGCACCGCTGACCATTTCATCAATACTATCTTCCAAAAAATATGCGCCGGTAAAATAAACGATTCTTGTTTCGTCCTCGAGCGGCACCTCGATTGCGCTCGCATCCGTGTCAGTAGCCAGTGCTAGTTCTTCTGCATTCTCCCCGACCGTCTCAGTTATCGCTACACCGAGCGCGAACGGACCGTCAATGTCGCCGTCTTCCTTTTCGTAAATTTCCATTTCCCACCCGGCAAGCTTTGAATAGGATTCATCCGTCGTTTCAAGCAGATTTTCCACACTCACGTCATCGCGCGATTCTCCCACATAAATGCCCTGTGTGTACGGAAAAAACACATAATACTGTCCGGCAAGCGGCGAGGTAATTTCATGGGCGGAATTTATCTCCGGCAGCAGATAGCTGTTGGCCATGTAGTAATATTGGCTGTCACCCTCAATAACCATACCATCTACCGTCGTCACACCGTAATATGCCAGCACAGAAGCAATATTTTTATAGGAATCTGCATTATAATTCTCCGCATCAGTAACGATTAACATCTTGCCCCCATCCTGTAAATAAGAAAGGATCATTTCCGTTTCCGCAGTCGATAAATCCGATGACGGATTCAAAATCAGCAAGCATGCACAATCCTCCGGTACACTTCCCTCACTCAACAGATTCAAATCCGCCAGCGAAACGTTGTCATTTTCCAGTGCATTGTGTAAAGATGTGGATAACGTCGCATCCCCGTGACCGGATAATTGATACATTACCGGCAATGAGGTGCTTGCTACGTAATTGAGCGCCGACGTTACCTGATTTTCGCCGTCGAAATAATTATTGTAAATATACTCATATGTTTCATAATCAATACCCGCATACTCAGACACATAAATCGAACTGTAGGCAATATAACGGCTGCGACCGGTCACTTCATCAACAACAATCAAACTGTTCTCCTCCGGAGTCTCCGTTGTATACTGCGCCGCAAAGTTTGGATATAGCACCGGATCTTTCGTCTTAATGGTAATATGATTACTTTCGGAACAATAACGATTGAGAAATTCGAGCAGAGTCGTATCTTCGTAACCATTCTGTGCGAGCAAATAAATCGTAATATCATGATCGAGCGCCTGTGCAATCTGTATCGATTGCTTACCAATGGAATACATTGCGGTCGCAGTTAAATCAATTTTTGTTTTTGCATCCGGCAGACTGCTCACAAATAAATTCACAATAATTGTAAGTGCGATGGCAGCTAACGACATCGTCGTCGTATACATACCGACGCGAAAATGCTTCTTCTTATCCATTAGCTCCATCTCCTTTTCTCCAACGACTGCACAGTTAAAAATAAGAACAGCAGCATAATTGACAGATAATAAACAATTGAAGTGCCGTCAAACATGCCGTAGATGAAATTCCCCAGCCGCTCAAACAGTGAACACTGATTCAATACGTTCTGAATCAACCCCTCAAACGCGGTGTTGTACTTTGTATATAAAAGAAACAATATCATCTGCGCCACAAGAAAAACCGTTCCGGCCAGATAGAAATTCTTAATCATCAGGTACCATATGATACTAATCACAATAATCACCAATACAATCGAAATGTATGATGCAAATGCGGTCGAAGCGATAAATCCGGAAATATTCGACATCAAATACAGGACGAGCACAGTAAAAAAGCTCAAAATCATCGCCACAATCTGGTTTTCCGTCAGTGATGAAAAGAATAGTCCCATCGCAATCAGCGCACAGCCGAGCATAAAATAACCGAAAATTGCACTGTAGGCAATCGCAA
This sequence comes from Lachnospiraceae bacterium, assembly GCA_015057275.1. Taxonomy (GTDB): domain Bacteria; phylum Bacillota; class Clostridia; order Lachnospirales; family Lachnospiraceae; genus SIG308. The sequence goes on from SVEO01000007.1 coordinate 39,633, forward strand.
AATTCACAGTGCCGTAACGGGAAAGGATGGCCGGAATTGCACACATCCACAGTACCGGGATAAGCAGCACCGTTGCCATCGCTAAAAATTTACCGGCAACAATTTTACTCATCGACATCGGCAGGGAATACAAAAGTTGGTCTGTTTTTTGCTTCTTTTCTTCCGCCACCGAGCGCATCGTCAACATTGGAATCAAGAATAAATAGAAAAATGTCAGGTTACTTACGACATATTCAAAATTTGGATATAAGTTGACAAATGCAACATACATTGTGTAAAAGCCTGTAAAACAAATCAATACCGCCACAAAGATGTAGCCGAGAATGCCGTGAAAATACGAGCCGAATTCTCTTTTATAAATCGCTATCATCTGTCATCCCTCCCGTCAGTTCTAAGAATACATCTTCGAGACTCGCTGTGCTTTGCTTCACGCTGAGAATCTCGCAATCGATGTCCTCCAATGCATGTACAACATCTGCATAATCTCCGCGAATTATGTACTCAAATGTTTGTCGCGATGTCACTGTATCTACCAGCTTCTCCTTATCCTCGTTCGCCACAAGCTTGCCACCGGAAATGATAATAATGCGGTCGCACACACTATTTACCTCCGTCAAAATGTGTGAACTTAAAATAACCGTGTGTTCCTCACCAAGTTCGCGAATCAACTGGCGAATTTCAATCATCTGCTTTGGATCCAGACCGACTGTCGGCTCATCCAAAATAATAACCTGCGGATTTCCGAGCAATGCCTGTGCAATTCCAACTCTTTGCTTATAACCTTTGGACAAGTGCTTAATCAGCTGGTCTGCCACATCGGTAATGCCGGTCTTTTTCATCACATAAAGAATATCATCCTTTAGTTCCTGCCCTTTTACGCCTTTGGCCTGTCCAACAAACTTTAAGTACTCGCGTGGGGTCATGTCCGCATACAGAGGCGGTTGCTCCGGCAGATACCCAATACATTTTTTTGCTTGCACCGGCTCCTCGAAAATATCATAGCCGTCAATTGTCACCGTTCCAACGGTTGCCGACAAACAGCCTGTAATGATATTCATAGTCGTTGATTTGCCAGCTCCGTTCGGGCCCAAAAAGCCGTAAATCTTCCCTGAATCCACGGTAAAATTCAGGTCTGACACGGCTTCTATATTCCCATAACGTTTTGTGAGATGTTTTACTTCAATCACAAGAACCTCCATTCCGCTACCTAAGCAGCAATTCAAACTCTCTATATCTTACGCTTAAGAATCGAAATTATTATGGTCACTATGTGAAATTTTTCCAAAGAAAAAGTGAAGGATTGATGTCCTACTCGGACACACCCCTTCACCCCAATATTATGATAGTAAAAATTCTGCCAGCACCTCATTACTCATGTCGATTCCGCGACTTGTCAGTCGCAGATATGTCTCGTCTTCTTCAAGTAACTGCCAGTCAAGTAGTTTCTTTATAACGTGGCCATAAACAAAATGAATGTCTTTTCCAAACCTTTGCGCAAAATCCACTTTGGAAATACCGGCTGTTTTTCGAAGTCCCAGGAAAGCAAATTCTTCCATCTGTTCGTTTTCAGTTAGATTCTGTTCTTCCTCGCGAAGCCGACCGAGAACATCTATCCCTGTCTCGCTCGTGAGCAGCCGAACATACTCTTCTCGTTTTGAAATGTTTCGGTAACGCCTACCGTCACACAAAGAAGCCGCACCCACGCCAACACCGAGATAATCCGACACATCCCAGTAGCGCAGATTATGCCGGCATTCTCTACCCGGCAAACAGTAATTGGAAATTTCGTAGCGCTGATAACCATTTTCCTGCAAAAAATCGGTTATGTAGCGGTACATCTCCATCTCGCTTTCCTCATCCGGCAAAGTAGCATATCCTGCTTCGTTCATCCGCGCGAGCGGTGTTTCTTCCTCTAAAATCAGGCTGTAGGCAGAAATATGCGTCGGTCTCAATGCCACGATTTTATCTAGCGTGCTTATCAAATCCGACATCGTTTGTCCCGGCAGACCGCTCATCAAATCAATGTTGATATTGTCAAAGCCCGCCTGCTTTGCCATTTCATAGGATTGTAAAAATTGCTCGTAAGTGTGGATTCTGCCGATTTTCTTTAATAAGTGATTTTCTGCTGACTGCAGCCCGAGACTGATACGATTTACACCGGCCACCTTGTAGCATTTGAGTTTCTCTGTTGTTAATGTACCAGGATTGCACTCGACCGTAATCTCGCAATCTGCGGTCAGCGCAAAACATCTGCGCATTTCTGTAAGTATATCCGCAATTATCTCGCCCGGCAAAATCGAAGGGGTTCCACCGCCAAAAAATACTGTGTCAACTGGCTGTGCCTTCGGATGTTCATCTGCAGTTTCAATCTTCGCCAGCATCTTACCGGTTAGGCGTATTTCCTTTTTTAATGCCGCCACATATTGTTGCTTTTCCTCATCCTTTGCTTTGCCCGACAAGAAATCGCAGTAGAGACATTTTTCCACGCAAAAAGGGATATGAATATAAATCCCTTTGTTGTTTGTCCTCATATTCATATCCCTCACTTTTTATTCGTTATCCAGCTTCAATACACTCATGAACGCCTTCTGCGGTATTTCTACATTGCCGACCTGACGCATGCGCTTCTTACCTTCCTTCTGCTTCTCGAGCAGCTTTCTCTTACGCGTGATATCACCGCCATAACATTTTGCAAGTACGTCCTTACGCATTGCTTTTACAGTCTCACGGGCGATAATCTTGCTGCCGATAGCCGCCTGAATCGGTACTTCAAAAAGCTGACGCGGAATCTCTTCCTTTAACTTTTCGCACATTTTTCTGCCGCGCTCGTAAGCGGTGCCGCCGTGCACGATGAACGATAAGGCATCGACTTCCTCACGGTTAATCAAGATGTCCAACTTCACGAGATTTGCTTCCTCGTAGCCCTTCATCTCATAATCGAAAGATGCATAGCCGCGCGAGCGAGATTTCAGCGCATCAAAGAAATCGTAAATGATTTCATTGAGCGGAAGTTCGTATTTTAACAGGGCCCGGTCGCCCTCCATATAATCCATGCTGATGTAAACGCCGCGGCGCTGCTGACACAGTTCCATAATGGAACCGATAAATTCCTTTGTTACCATAATTTCCGCGCTTACCACCGGTTCTTCCATGTGGTCGATTTCCGACGGGTCCGGCAAGTTAGACGGATTTGTCAGTTCAATCATGGTGCCATCCGTCTTATATACGTGATAAACTACGCCCGGTGCAGTCGTTACCAAATCAAGATTGTATTCGCGCTCCAAACGCTCCTGGATGATTTCCAGATGCAAAAGGCCTAAAAATCCGCAGCGGAAACCAAATCCCAAGGCAATCGATGTTTCCGGCTCATATTTTAAAGCGGCATCATTCAACTGCAGCTTTTCTAACGCATCTCTTAAATCCGGATATTTTGCACCGTCTGCAGGATAAAGTCCGCAATAAACCATCGAATTTACTTCCTTGTAGCCCGGCAGCGGCTCGTCGCATGGGCGATTGTCATCGGTAATCGTATCGCCGACCATCGTATCCTTCACATTTTTAATGCTGGCTGTTATGTAACCAACCATTCCCGCCGACAGCTCGTCACACGGAATAAACTGACCGGCCCCAAAATAGCCGACTTCCACAACATTTGCCTTCGCTCCGGTTGCCATCATACGAATCTGCGTGCCGACTTTAACCGTACCGTTTTTGATACGGCAAAAAACAATTACGCCCTTATATGAATCATAGATACTATCAAAAATCAAGGCTTGCAGCGGTGAGCTTGCATCGCCGGTCGGAGCAGGAATCTTCTCAACAATCTGTTCTAATACTTCTTCGATATTAATACCGTTTTTCGCAGAGATTAATGGTGCGTCGTGCGCCTCAATTCCCACCACATCTTCAATTTCATCTTTTACACGATCCGGGTCAGCGCTCGGCAAATCAATTTTGTTGATAACCGGGAATACATCCAAATTGTGATCCATCGCCAGATATACATTTGCCAACGTTTGCGCTTCTACTCCCTGTGCCGCATCCACAACCAGCACTGCACCGTCACACGCCGCCAGACTTCTGGAAACTTCATAATTAAAATCCACATGTCCCGGGGTGTCAATCAAGTTAAAAATATATTCTTCGCCGTCTTTTGCCTTATACACAGTTCTTACCGACTGTGCCTTAATCGTGATGCCGCGCTCACGTTCAAGCTCCATGTTATCCAGCACCTGCTCCTGCATCTCACGGCTTGTCAAAAGGCCGGTCTTCTCGATAATACGATCCGCCAGCGTGGATTTTCCGTGGTCGATATGCGCAATAATGCAAAAATTGCGAATCTTGCTCTGATCTAAATCAGCCATTCTCTTTGTTCCTTTCTATGTCAAATCCGTGCCACACATAATCGCTACTCTGCACTCTGGGTCTGTTCGATTACAATTTGCTCAATTGCTGTGCGGTGGCTCGTTTTCAGCGCCGCATCCCCGCTCAGTGTCACGGTATAAATCGTCTCTTTTGTTTCTACAATCACGCAGCTGGTCGTCAAGGTTACTCCGCCAACGTTTGCACTGTAATCGTAAATAATTGCGGAACATCCTGCAATCTCCGCCTGCTCGTAGCCACCCATCACAAAAGCTTCAAACACATCCTTGTAAGTCGTCTCGATGAGTTCCTTCGTATTAAATGCAAAGCTACCGTCATTTTCCTTCGCGTAGCAATTAACACTCTGCGACTGTACATAAACGTTCGCGCTCTCGGTCTGGCTCGCCGTCCACGCCTGCGGAAGCTTCATCTTAAGTATACCGTCATAACCGAGAACACTGACTGTTCCATCTGCAATTGTCACTGTACCGGCTACCACTTCATCCGTAGTGTTCTCACCGTCTGCAATCGTCGTTACCTGCTCGGTTGTGGTCTGCTTCGTCGTAGACTGCTCTGTTGTCGTTTGCTCCGTTGTCGATTGTTCTGTAGTTGTCTCTTCTTTTTTATTCGTTGTAGTTCCCTGTGCATCGTCCTTCTTGCTATCCTTGCAACCGGTAAGCATCAAGCTGAATAAAAGCACGCATGCACAAGTAAATAAAAATATTCGTTTCCTCATATATCCTCCATTCCACATGTGAATATTCTAAAGTAAATATTTTATCTGTTATCGGGAGATTTGTCAATCTTTAAACGCTACCGCCACATCCAGGGCCAACTCCATCATCTGCGTGAATGAATCCTGCCGTTCCCGTGCATCCAATGCTTCGCCCGTCAAGATATGGTCAGAAACCGTGCAGATGGACAGTGCCTGCTTTCCTAAGCGAGCTGCATTCATGTAAAGTGCCGCCGCTTCCATCTCGATGGCTAACACGCCCATCTTCCGCCACTGCTCGGTGGCAGTGATGTCATCATTGTAAAATGTATCAGAAGAAAGGAAGTTGCCCACGTGATAGGAAAGACCTTTTCTCTGCGCTATTTGCACCGCTTCCGCAAGCATCGCATAATCCGCAACCGGCGCAAAGGTGCCCGGCAATTTATATTGTGAGGCGTAATTGGAATTGGTGCAGGCACCGATTCCGAGGATGATATCACGCACTTTGACCTTCTCTTGAATCGCGCCCGCTGAGCCAATGCGCATAATACGTTCCACGCCGTAAGCTTCATACAATTCGTAACTGTAGATTCCCATCGACGGCATGCCCATACCACTCGCCATAACGGATACGCGTTCCCCTTTGTATGTGCCGGTGTAACCGCCGATACCGCGGACATTGTTCACAAGCTTTGCATTCTCCAAAAATGTCTCAGCAATCTTTTTCGCGCGCAGCGGGTCGCCCGGCATAAGAACGGTTTTCGCAAAATCCTCCGGTGTCGCGCTATTGTGTGGTGTCGGATATGATAACATAGGCAAATCTCCTCTCATTCTTAATTGTATACGAATATTTTACCATATCTACTGCAAAATGTTAATTTATTTTCTCATATTCTACCACTTCTTTTAATATGAGATATGCCACCGGTCCGATAATCACGCCGAGCAATCCGAACAAATAATATCCGATATAAATGCTAATCAGGCTCATAATCGGCGAAATCCCGACGCCTTTTCCCATTAGCCGCGGTTCCAAAATTTCCCGCGCCAAATAGCAGGCGAGAAAAATCAAAATTAGTCCGATACTCAGCTTAAGGTCTTTCATAAGCAGTGCCACGAGTGTCCATGGGATGAGCACAACACCTACACCGATCAGTGGCATAGCGTCCAAAAGGCCGATGACGATTCCCAACAACAGGGCGTACGGATTTTTCAACAGAAACAACCCCGTACCGCAAATCACCATCGTCACCAGCATAATTACCACCTGCGTTTTCAAAAAGGCAATTACCGCCACCTTCATTTTACCGAGCATCGCCCGACAGCGGTCGCCGTACGGCATTTTCGCAAGCAGATTGTCCATACTCCGCTCATCTGCTGTTGAGTAGAAAAATGCGGAAACAACCATTGCCATCAAAAAGATACATATCTCGATAATCTTCATCAATGTCGGTACAGAATAAGACATCACGCCGGAAATTACGCTGCTCTTGGTCCCCTCCATCAATTGAGCCATATTATCGCAAAGCATCGGATAGATAGTGTCTCTTTTGATGGCTAACGAGTCTTCCACCCGGCAACACATATCCTCCACTTCCTCGCTGATGAGTTCTCCGTAATAGCCCCACTGTGAGAGAAATCCTTTGATTTGCGTTGTCCCCTCACGAATCAGCATACATCCGAGCCATAGCACGCTTCCTAACAAAACAATGAGCAATATTGCTGCCACAAAGCCCTTTTTAATGCGAAATTTTTCATGAAACCAACGCACCAGCGGACGTAAAATACAACTGATGGCAAAGCCCAAAATAAACGGCAGAAACAGCACAAATACATATTTAAACACAAAATAAATGGCAGCAACGGCAAAGCCAAGCTTTACGATTACTGCCAAATCTTTTTTCATTTCCATCGCAACACCCCCTTATAAAAAGAGTGTTACCTATTGCAGAAAAAATATGCAACACATTGCCGCAAATCTGTTCCGATGCGAACTGCTTTTCTACATCTTAAAGCGGTAGCCGACGCCCCAAATTGTCTCGATGTACTGTGGCTTCTGTGTGTTGAATTCAATCTTCTCGCGAATTTTTTTAATATGCACGGTTACTGTGGCAATTTCTCCTATGGACTCCATATCCCACACTTTACGGAACAATTCTTCCTTAGAAAATACACGATTCGGATTCGCTGCCAAAAATGCCAACACATCAAATTCCTTAGAAGTGAAGATTTTTTCTTCCCCATTGACAAAAACTCTTCTAGCGGTTCTGTCTATTTTCAAACCACGGATTTCAATCACATCGTTTTTTACTACTGTACTGCCAATCAGACGTTCATAACGCGACAGATGCGCCTTCACACGTGCTACCAACTCGCTCGGGCTGAACGGCTTCGTGATATAGTCATCCGCGCCGAGGCCGAGACCGCGAATTTTATCAATATCATCTTTCTTGGCGGAAACCATCAGAATCGGTGTGTTTTTCACCTCGCGAATTTGCTTGCAAATCTCAAAGCCGTCAACTCCCGGCAACATCAAATCGAGAATAAACAGGTCGTACTCCTCCTGCAGAGCCCTCTCCAGACCAACGCTGCCATTATTTTCTGTAACAACCTCAAAACCGGATAATTCTAAATAATCTTTCTCTAAATCTGCAATACTCTCTTCATCTTCAATAATCAAAATCTTGCTCATGTTTTATCTCCTTTACGTAACATATTATATCTCTTAATTTGACGTATTCGACGCCTTTTCTTCCATTAAAATCGGTTCATAATATTTACGGATAGAAAAATGAATCGTTGTACCAATGCCTTCCTTACTCGTCGCCCACACACGACCTCCATGCGCCTCAATGACCTTTTGCACAACCGATAATCCGATGCCGCTGCCTCCCTGCGATGAATTACGCGATGTATCCGTACGGTAGAAGCGGTCAAAAATATACGGCAAATCCTTAGCTGCAATGCCTTTGCCGGAATCCTCAAATTCTATGTGTATAAAGTCGCCCTCATCTAACAGACGAATGTTCATCCTGCCATTCTGCTTACCCATATACTTAATTGCGTTCGAGATAATGTTGCTAATCGCACGGCTAAATTGCTCCGGATCGGCAATCATGACCGTATCCTGCGGCAGTTCGTTCGTATATGAAACTTCAATATTCTTTGAATCAAGGTCCATGGTAATTTCATCGACGCAATCTTCGAAATAGTGCGTCACGTTAACCTTTTGGAAGTTGAACGGAATGCGGTTTGTATCAAGCTGCGAATATACGGTCAACTCGCTGAGTAACTGATTCATCTCGTTCGTCTTCGTATAAATAATACGAATATACTTGTCTACCTTTTCCGGGGTGTCTGCAACCCCATCCATAATACCTTCCACATAACCGCGAATGGCTGTAATCGGGGTTTTCAAATCGTGTGAAATATTGCTAATTAATTCACGATTTTCTTCATCAAATTGGATTTTCTCCTCCGCTGTCTCCTTTAGTCGCAAGCGCATCTGTTCAAAGTCCTCAAATACTTCGCCGAACTCATCCTTCTGCTTGCGGGTAAGTTCAAAATCAAGATTCCCTTTCTCAATCATCTTTGCTGCTTTTTTTAACTTATTGAGCGGGGCAATCACGCTATAGTAAATCCATACCATCAGCAAACTGTCAACAGAAATAATAATGATGATAACGTTTTGTATTACGTCTCGTAATTCTGTCGGTGCTGCAAAGCGAATCGCCAGCGCAAATGTAACAAACGGAAGCAATGCGATGATAGCGGTCGCTATTTTTATTTTCGTACTTAACTTCATAGAAAAAGACCTCACTGGCACTCTTTTTATCTTCTAAATAAGAGTATATCACAGTGAGGTTCAAATGCCTAATAAACTTTCTGTAAAATTATGCAAGATATTGCTTTAATGTGTCAACCTTGTCTAACTTTTCCCACGGAAGATCGATGTCAGTGCGTCCGAAATGACCATACGCGGATGTTTGTCCGTAAATCGGTCTTCTTAAATCGAGCATCTTGATAATGCCGGCGGGTCTTAAATCGAAATGCTTGCGAACAATGTCCACCAACTTCTCGTCACTAAGCTTGCCGGTGCCGAACGTATCGACCATAACAGAGGTCGGTCTTGCCACACCAATAGCGTAAGATAATTGGATCTCGCATTTGTCCGCGAGGCCTGCTGCTACAATGTTCTTTGCCACGTAACGAGCTGCATACGCCGCAGAACGGTCAACCTTCGTGCAGTCCTTTCCGGAGAATGCACCGCCGCCGTGTCTTGCATAGCCACCGTAGGTATCTACGATAATCTTTCTGCCTGTCAATCCGCTGTCGCCGTTCGGTCCGCCGATAACAAAGCGTCCGGTCGGATTGATAAAAAACTTTGTGTTTTCATCCACCATATCCTGCGGAAGAACCGGTTCGAAAATATACTGCTTTACATCTGCGTGAATCTGCTCCTGGGTAACTTCCGGTGCGTGCTGTGTGGATAACACAACTGCGTCCAAACGAACCGGCTTGCCTGCCTCGTCGTACTCCACCGTTACCTGTGTCTTGCCGTCCGGGCGCAGGTAAGGCAATGTGCCGTTCTTACGCACTTCGGTCAGCTTTCTGGAGAGCTTGTGTGCCAGTGCAATCGGATAAGGCATGTACTCTTCGGTCTCGTTGCTGGCATAACCGAACATCATCCCCTGGTCGCCGGCACCGATTGCCTCGATATCCTCATCACTCATTGTATTTTCTCTGGCTTCCAATGCCTTGTTGACACCCATCGCAATATCCGCAGACTGCTTATCGAGCGCCACCATGACCGCACAACTGTTACCGTCAAAACCCTTTTCTGAGCTGTCGTAACCGATTTCCACAACGGTATCGCGCACAATCTTTTGATAGTCCACGTTTGCCTTTGTGGTAATCTCTCCCATAACCATCACAAAACCGGTGTTTGTACATGTCTCACATGCCACACGGCTCATCGGATCCTGTGCAAGCAGAGCATCTAAAATACGGTCAGAAACCGCATCGCATATTTTATCCGGATGTCCCTCAGTAACAGACTCGGATGTAAATAATTTCTTATCCATTCGTACCTCCACGTACTTATACTACCTTGTATTTAAATTCAATGATTTCTCTCTCGTTTGTCACGACTGCAATGTTAGCTCCCAGTGCGCGTAATTTTTCATCAAAACGCTCGTATCCTCTTAAAATATACTTGATTCCATCAACAATCGTGTAGCCCTTGGCTGCAAGTCCGGCAATGACTAAAGCCGCGCCGGCACGTAAATCCGGTGCAGAAACTTCTGCGCCCTTGTACTCCGGTACACCGGTAATAATCGCCAGATTTCCTTCCACCTTTACGTCAGCACCCATGCGTGCAAGTTCATCTAAATATTTAAATCTTGTTTCAAAAATGCTCTCAATGACAATGCTTGTACCGGAAGAAAGTCCAAGCGTCACGCCAATCTGTGGCTGCATATCGGTCGGAAAGCCCGGATACGGCAAGGTTTTAACATGTGTTGACTTAATCACATCGGATGCAATCACGTGCACCGCATCGTCATACTCCATGACCGTGCTGCCCATCTCGCGCAATTTGGATGTAATCGCCTCTAAATGCTTCGGAATAACATTTCTTACTAAAACATTTCCGCGTGTAGCTGCTGCAGCAAACATAAACGTACCTGCTTCAATCTGATCCGGAATAATCGAATATTCACAGCCATGCAGCTTCTCTACGCCACGGATACGAATCACGTCCGTACCTGCACCGCGAATGTTCGCACCCATGCGATTTAACATGTTCGCCACATCAACGACATGTGGCTCTTTGGCTGCATTCTCAATAATCGTATATCCGTCAGCAAGCACCGCTGCCATCATAACATTGATTGAGGCACCTACGGATACAACGTCCATGTAAATATGCTGACCATACAAATGATCCGCATAGGTATAAACCATACCATTACTGATTTCCACATCTGCACCGAGTGCTCGAAAACCTTTGATGTGCTGGTCAATCGGACGGCTTCCGATGTCACAGCCACCCGGCAGTGCAACTTCTGCCTTACCGGCCTTACCTAAAAATGCTCCTAATAAATAGTAGGAAGCTCTCATTTTCTTAATATATTCATAATCTACACGATAAGAGTGAATCGTGCTCGCATTAATCTTCACGGTATGACGGTCAATTCGCTCAACTTTAATGCCGGTATCCTGAATCGCCTGCAACAGTAAGTTCACGTCCTTAACGTCCGGCAAATTTTCAAGAAGCATCTCCTCGTCCGTCATAACAGCGGCCGCAATAATCGCAAGGGCTGCGTTCTTCGCTCCGCCGATTTCAACTTCTCCTATTAAAGGTTTTCCTCCACTAATTATGTATTGTTCCATAATTCCCTCCAAGGCTCGGGCTTACTGCCCATAGTGCAAACTTTATTCTAAATCAATATGATATAAAAGTCATAGTTTATAAAATTATAACACAATCTTCTCTTTTGTAAAATGCTTTTTCGCAAAAAACAAAAGATTTTCGTTGCCAATCATCGGCTTATCTTATATACTATCCTTAATTGCTAATATCTATGACAAAATTTTACTATAGGTATTGTTTATTATGTAAATTTGTCAGAAAGGACATTTTCTATGTGGATTGCAGATCTTTGGAAGGACTATCAGGTGATTGACTGCTCAGGCGGCGAGAAACTGGAGTCCTGGCAGAAATATTTACTGATTCGTCCGGACCCACAGGTTATTTGGAATACACCGAAGACAGAAAAGGGTTGGAAAAAACCGAATGCACACTATTTCCGTAGCCAGAAAGGCGGCGGACAATGGACCTTTTACGACTTGCCGGAGCAGTGGTCGGTTGATTATACGCTTCCGTGCGAGCGCACGCTGAGCTTCCAGTTGAAGCCGTTCAGTTTTAAGCACACCGGCTTATTCCCGGAGCAGGCAGCGAATTGGGACTGGTTTTCTGAGCTGATTGTGAAAGCTGACAGGCCGATTAAAGTTTTGAATTTATTTGCTTACACCGGAGGTGCAACGCTTGCCGCGGCAGCCGCAGGCGCGAGTGTGACACATGTAGACGCCTCCAAAGGTATGGTACAGTGGGCCAAAGAAAATGCACGCAGCTCCGGTCTTGCCGAAGCACCGATTCGTTGGATTGTCGATGATTGCGTGAAGTTTGTCGAGCGCGAAATTCGCCGCGGCAATCATTATGATGCGATTATTATGGACCCGCCGTCGTACGGTCGCGGCCCGAAAGGCGAGATTTGGAAAATCGAGGACTCCATCTACTCTTTCGTCGCACTTTGCAGGCAGCTGCTCAGCGACAATCCGCTGTTTTTCCTCATTAATTCTTACACAACCGGACTTGCACCGAGCGTACTGACTTATATGCTCTCAACCGAAATCGTCAAAGATTTTTCCGGCACCGTAAAGTCGGACGAGCTGGGCTTGCCGGTCAAACATACCGGACTGATTCTCCCGTGCGGGGCATCCGGCAGAGTCGAATTTAATAAATTATAACAAACAAGCCTGTGGTGTTCCCATCTCCACAGGCTTATTTCATCAATCTTTATCATTCGTCACATTTCCGTTACCACTAACCGGAATTGTCTCCCCGAGGTATGTCGGCTCCGGCTTGCCGATGGCCGTGATAAAATCTTTATTTCGTGCTAGAATTTCACGCGCTTCGCGCATGAACTGACCGGCATAAGCCCGCGGATCTGAGGCCACACCATATGCCTCGATTCCCAATGCCTCCGCCACATATAAGGCACGATACAGATGGTATTCCTGCGTAACAATCACAATCTTATCCGCCTGAAAAATCTCTTTCGCGCGATACATACTTTCATATGTGGAGAATCCGGCATGGTCCATAAAAATATCCTCCGACGGCACACCGGCATCAATGGCGAATTGCTTCATTACATTTACTTCGTCATAATCCACTTGTCCATGGTCGCCACTCATCAATAGCTTCGGCGCCACACCGCCCTCGTACAGAGCAATGCCCTGCTCCAACCGGTCGTTTAACATATGGCTCGGCATATTATCTTCCCACACACCGGCACCAAGCACGACAATACAATCCACACCTTCCAATTCGTCAGCCTCTTCCTCGGACAAAATACGGTCGGCCATAGAACTTTTCACATATTGATTAATGCACAACACAATCACCGTTCCTACAATCCCGATACCAATCAGTCCGAAAATCAGCTTCTTCCTTATTTTCTTCATTTGTAACTCACCCTTATTTTATCTTTCGTAATTATAAATTCTCGTTTTCTTCTCTGTCGTGAATATCCTCTTTCGGCTCTTTTAAGCCTTCGATGGTAATTCCGTGCTTCTTTGCATAATCCCAAAGCGCCGCATGAATCGCCTCCTCAGCGAGCAGGGAGCAATGTACTTTTACCTGTGGCAGACCATCCAAGGCATCCATGACCGCTTTATTTGTCACCTGCAATGCTTCGTAAATAGTCTTTCCCTTCACAAGCTCGGTCGCCATACTGCTGGTCGCAACCGCAGCTCCGCAGCCGAATGTCTTAAACTTACAATCCTTAATTACCTTTGTTTCTTCATCTACTTCAAGATAGATACGCATAATATCTCCGCACTTAGCATTGCCGACTGTGCCAACACCGTCTGCGTGCGGCAACTCGCCCATATTTCGCGGGTTCATAAAATGGTCCATAACTTTTTCGCTATACATTGGCCACCTCCTAATTCTCTTTTACAAAATCCTCGTATAATGGAGACATACTGCGCAGTCGCTCCACAATCGCAGACAGCTTTTCTATCACATAATCCAGTTCCTCTTTTGTCGTTTCCTCTGACAAAGTGAGGCGCAGTGAACCGTGTGCAATCTCATGCGGTAAACCGATGGCTAACAGCACATGTGACGGGTCCAGCGAACCGGACGTACATGCTGATCCGCTCGATGCACAGATTCCAACCGAGTCAAGCATAATCAAAAGCGACTCGCCCTCAATAAAACGAAAGCAGAAATTAACATTGTTTGGCAAGCGTTTTACCGGATGTCCGTTTAATTTTGCAAACGGAATTTTTGTCTGAATCTGCGCCATGAGATAATCGCGTAGTTTACTCATCTTATGACTGTTCTCCACCAAATTTTCCACTGCCAGTTCCGCAGCTTTGCCCATGCCGATAATGCCCGGCACATTATGTGTGCTGCCGCGTCTACCCCGTTCCTGAGCGCCACCATGCAAGTATGTCTGTATTTTAACACCTTTTCTTATATAAAGAAATCCCACACCTTTCGGCCCGTGAAATTTATGTGCACTCGCGCTTAACAAATCAATGTTCATATCTTCCACATTCATCGGCACGTGACCAAATGCCTGCACCGCATCGGTGTGGAAAAGAACGCCATGTTCCTTTGCAATTCTGCCAATCTCTGCAATCGGCTGTATCGTTCCGATTTCATTATTGGCAAACATAACGCTGATTAACACAGTTGTCGGACGAATCGCTGCCTTAAGCTCGTCCAGCTTTACTACCCCATTCTCATCCACATTAAGATACGTCACTTCATAACCACACTTTTCTAAATATTCGCACGTATGCAAAATCGCATGATGCTCAATTTTGGTGGTAATGATATGGTTGCCCTTCGTTTTTAACGCATCCGCCACACCCTTTATCGCCCAGTTGTCACTCTCGCTCCCGCCGGAGGTAAAGTAAATCTCATTTGGCGTTGCTCCGATGACTGCCGCCACCTGTGCGCGGGCTTTTTCGATAGCTGCCTTGCTTTTTCTTGCCGATGCATAAATTCCAGCCGGATTACTAAAATTTTCGCTAAAATACGGCAACATTTCATCTAAAACTGCCGTATGCAACTTTGTAGTCGCCGCATTATCTAAATATATAAGATTATTCATTTTATCACTCCTTTTCCTAGTGTTTTTGTATGATTAATTTTATTATATACTTTCTACTTACAATGTCAAGCAAAAAATCAGCAGAATAACTTTTAACATTACTCTGCTGATTTATATTTTAGTTTTATTTCATGAAATTATGCTTCAGATTAATCTACCGGAGAAATCTTAATGTAAGTAACATTAATTGCCTTGTCTGTAGAACGGAAGCTAAGTGTCAACTTACCATCTTTTACAGTAACTTCTGCTGTTGCAGTCTTCTCAGTTGCAAGGTTTAAATTCTCACAAATCACGCTTTCCTGATCCGTTCCCATGTTCGCATAAACTGTTGGTAGGTTCGAGCAAGCCCATGGATTCTCAAAACCGATTTCTACCGTATATGTGCCATCTTCTAATTCAAATGCGTATTCGAGATTTCTGTCGATACCATTCTCATACTGGTTCTTTGTATAACGGTGTGTACCTTCTTTTGGAAGTCCATCCTCGCAGGTGTTCTGTTCATAACACCATGTATTTGCAGTATACAAACCTGCACTAATGCCGGAACCGTTATACTTGTCAGTCGCATCATCGATTAAGCCCCATGTGTAACCTGTCAATGGATCTGCGCCATAAAGCTGCTCGGTTACGCTGTTGTGTGTACCGAATAAGTCGCCTTCGGTTACGGTAGATGGCTCATGGTCACCGCAGTCCACAAAGTATGCAACGCTCTGGTCAACATCCGCACGAACACCTTCCCCCGGCGTTACAAATGTGATGGTATACTCTTTGCTTGTCGCATGGTCTTCGCCATAAACAACAACTGCTACATTTGTGTATTTACCGTTTAATGCTACGGTCTGAGCCTGTGCATCGTCAATCACATTACCGTTAAATGTCACATAACCATACTTGTCACCGATTGTTACATTCACTGTTGCTTCTGCTGCGTCTTCTTTCAGCGCTACGGTAATATTGTCATCGTCTGCTGTTACCGTACCATCTGCGGATGTTACATTGAAATTTGTACTTGTGCCAAAACTGTGAACCGTATACAGGAAGGTACACAGTCTTGCGGAATCATTTTCATCCGCACTTTCAATTGTGAAGGTTACTGCTTTCTTCTCTACGCCGTCCATAGTCACAGCTTCTACATTTGCTGAAATTACGTCTGCCGGTACCGAAATTGCCACCTGATATTCAGCGTCGGGACCACTGTTATTTAATGTTGCTTCGTAAATAACGGATTCACCCAAGGAAATCTTGATTGTCTTGCCGTTATCAGCTTTTGCAAAGGTTGCAAGTAAGGATGTCGCTGCTGCGTCATCTACCATCATGCGGTAACTAAAGCCGCCACCTGCCTTAGCATAACGAGAAGTACCGTCTGCTGTTGTTCCGACAGAACCGTTGCCGATTTCAGTCATCTGATGCAATTCGTCATTTTCATACTGACCGTAACCAGGCTGAACCGTATCTAACAGGTTTGCATCCAATCTGCCGTTTCTCTTGTCAGACATATACTGAATCACGTTAATCTCAGAACCGCTCTCCACAAACTTCCAGTAAAGGCCGTAACGTTCTGTATGCTGAGAATAGTGAGTTACAAATGTTAGATTTGCATCTGTATTTGTCAGAGTAAAGGATAAGCCATCCGTTGACTTCACAAGGTTGTCGTTGATGTTTCCCATAAATTCTGCTACTGTGCTACCATTTAAAATGTTAATTGTATCGGATTCGCTCGGAACATACTCCGACCCGATTACCTTGCCGGCCGGAATAGATACATTGACACCGGTTGTGGATTGTGTCATACTTTCCGTACCTAATAATGCACTTAATACAACCGGACCGTACTTAAATGCGTATGTGTTCTCTCCATCCGGAAGATTATAAGCTACTACTTCCATCGGAAGGGTAATTTCAATGACTGTGCCTTCTTTAAACGGACCTACCACAACTGCGTAATTGCCGGAAACCTCCGCTGTATACGCTTCGCCGTTTACTGTGATGGTTGCATTACCTGCAAGCCAATCCGGGAGTCTAAAATACAGGTCAATATCCGCCCATGCGCCGTTTGTACCCTTAACGGTAAATTTCGCAGTGTTTGATTCCGGAATGCTTGTTTCCTGTGTGACAATCGCACCCTTTTCTTCCCAAGTAACTAAGGAGCTGATGTACTGATTAATAATTAAGTTATCGTCCTTCTTGAAGTATATGCTGTCGTTTAACTTTGTGAAGTTCTCCATACCGGAACCGGTACAACACCAGAATTTTGTGAATTTGTCGCCGTACACCTTGAAATATCCGCTTGCCATCGGCTGGAAGTACATCGTCATACCGGTCTCAGGATTTTGAGAGGACATGATGGCATTTAAAAACGTATTCTCATAGTAATCCGCATACTTCACGTCGCCGGTAATTTGAAACAATGCTCTTGAGAGTTTTAACATGTTGTATGTATTACATGTTTCACAGTTGCAGTTTGTTCTTTCCGCATCAAGAAAGTAGTCCTGACCGAAGTGCTCCCACTCACTGTTACCGCCGGTAATGTAGGAATGCTTTTCCGTAACCATCGTCCAGAATGCTTCTGCGTACTCTAAATACAGGTCAGCCTCAATCGTTTCGCCGTTAATTTCCTTGCCGTCGCAAGCAATATAGCGATTCAACGCACCTAAGAACTTCGGAATGGTTGTGTTCGCATGTCTGTTGTTCAATGCATCCTTATTGTCATTTAAAACGTTCTGGAATAAAGTAACTTCATCAAAAGAATGTGCTGCTTCCGCATGAGTATCCTTACCGGTAATCGTGTAAAGTTCATATAGACAGTCATTCATACCGCCGTACTCGATACCAAGTACACGGTTCTTGGTTGCTGCATCCCAGGAGCTGGTACGTCCGTAGCACCAGTCGCCTAAGCTTGATGCAACTGTCTTTGCATTTTCATAACCGGTTTCCTGATATACATCAATCAAACCTGCTAAAATCTTGTGCATCGTGTACCATGGCACCCACGCCTGAGTGTTGATATTTGTCAGGTTCGCTTCCACGTTATCGAACTGCTTTTCCATGTTGTCTTTATCAATAATTGTCGCACCGAAAATATAACCGGTACCAACAGCATCCTGACATTCCTTTAAACCGTCAATCATTGTTTTTAAAATCTCATATAATGCATCCTTGTTCTCATCGCCATCCGGTAGAGATGCATATGCCTGTGCACAAGCGGTAAGATAGTGACCGACACTGTGTCCGCCGATTAGGGAAGTTTCCCAACCGCCGTATCTTGTCGCACCTTTCATATCCAGTCCTGCTGTCTGGCGAAATCCGGCAAGTAGCTTGTCTGTCTCAAAACTTAACAAATAAGCCACTTCCAAATCAAATGAATTTTTTAAATAATCATCTGTCATTGTAACTTGACCTAATTTGAAAGCTTCTGACCCTGCCAATGATAAATCCTCCTCTTTCTGAGATGCCGGCATAGCACCTGAACCATTCTCTTCTTTTTTACAGCCACTCAAAAGAAGTGGTACTGCGAAAACTGCCACCAACACAAACGATGAACCGCGACGTAGCAACTCTCTTAATTTACGTTTTGCCATAAACATATTCCTCCTTCTCGCTATGTTTTTGCACAAGTACCTCAAGGGCACATTTTATGGTAATAATATACTATTTTTTAGTTATATTGTAAATGTAAGAAAGTAAGAATATGTTTAAAAAGGTTATCTCATTGTAAAATAGGCATAGAAAAAAGACCC
Organism: Lachnospiraceae bacterium; assembly: GCA_015057275.1. Taxonomy (GTDB): domain Bacteria; phylum Bacillota; class Clostridia; order Lachnospirales; family Lachnospiraceae; genus SIG308. The sequence continues at coordinate 58,355 of SVEO01000007.1, forward strand.
TGTGCGGACAAACCGTACAGGGTCTTGCTTGATCTTGGAATGTTCAAAAATCAGCGGAGTTACTTATTTAATTGTAACCTTAGCGCCAACTTCTTCTAACTGAGCCTTTAATGCTTCAGCTTCTGCCTTAGAAACGCCTTCCTTGATGGTCTTCGGAGCGTTATCAACAACATCCTTAGCTTCCTTTAAGCCTAAACCGGAAGCATCCTTAACAACCTTGATAACCTTAACCTTGTTTGCGCCAACTTCTGTTAACTCAACGTCGAACTCTGTCTTTTCTTCAGCAGCCTCAGCAGGACCAGCAGCAGCTACAACAACGCCAGCAGCAGCGGATACGCCGAATTCTTCTTCACAAGCCTTAACTAATTCGTTTAATTCTAAAACGGATAAACCTTTAATTACCTCAATGATTTCCTGAGTAGTCATTTTTAAATCCTCCATGATTCTTTATTGCAGGTCTTACCTGCCTGATTTGATTTTTGTTTTTGGTTTTCTAACCGAAACAGCACTTATGCGTTAGCTTCTTCGTTCTTTTCAGCAATCTGCTTAATAACACGAGCGAAGTTTGCGATCGGTGACTGCAAGCTTCCAAGTAACTTGGAAATAAGAACTTCTCTGGATGGGATAGATGCGATTACAGCCATACCCTTTGCATCGTAGTAAGTTCCTTCTACAACACCAGCCTTTATTTCAAGATCTGGAGCTGTCTTTGCAACGTCACTTAAGATTCTTGCTGCTGCTGTTGCATCATCCTTGCTGATAGCAATTGCAGTAGGACCTTCTAAGTGAGGTGCTAATGTCTCGAATTCTGTTCCCTTGATAGCGAAGTTGATCATTGTGTTCTTGTAAACCTTGTACACAATGCCAGCTTCTCTCATCTTCTTACGAAGGATCGTATCCTGCTCTACTGTTAAACCACGATAGTCAACAAGTACAGCGGACGCAGCTCCATCAAGATGGGAAGCGATTTCTTCAACGATTGGCTTTTTGATTTCTACTTTAGCCATGCCTTTTGCCTCCTTATAAAATTTGTACCGAAGTACGAAAAAGACTTGCCTTTTGACATGGAATTTCTATGCAATTGTACAAGAAAATCTGTACAATGTCGCGACATTCACCGTTATCCGACTTATTGTTCGCGCAAAAAAATCCCTCTCTGCCTAGACAGAGAGGGGCAAAATTCAACATGAATCTTTCCTCGGCAGGCATTCTTTAAGTGAGTTTCCTCACACCTGCTGTCTACGGCAAGTAAATGGTCACGTTTCCGTAACCTTGTGCATCATAGCACATAATTTATATGATGTCAATCATTTTTTCTTAAGATTAAGCTAACTTGTTAGGATTAATCTTAATGCCAGGGCCCATAGTTGTAGTAACTGTTACGCTCTTTAAGTACTGACCCTTAACAGCGCTTGGTCTAGCCTTGTTGACTGCATCAACTAATGTCTGGAAGTTGTCTGCTAACTGTTCTTCTGTGAAAGAAGCCTTACCAATTGGCACATGAATGATGTTTGTCTTATCAAGTCTGTATTCAATCTTACCAGCCTTGATATCAGCGATAGCCTTTGTTACGTCCATAGTAACGGTACCAGCCTTCGGGTTTGGCATTAAGCCCTTAGGACCAAGTACACGACCTAAACGACCAACAACGCCCATCATGTTCGGAGTAGCTACAACTACGTCAAAATCTAACCAGCCTTCGTTCTGAATCTTCGGAACTAATTCCTCAGCACCAACGAAATCTGCGCCAGCTGCTAAAGCTTCATCAGCCTTATCACCCTTAGCGAATACTAATACGCGTACCGTCTTACCTGTTCCGTGTGGCAATACAACTGCACCACGAACCTGCTGGTCTGCATGACGTCCGTCACAACCTGTTCTGATGTGTACTTCTACTGTTTCGTCAAATTTAGCTACAGCAGACTTCTTTGCTAACGCAATCGCATCTGCCGGATCATAAAGAGTTGTTCTATCTACTGCCTTTGCAGCTTCGATATATTTCTTACCTCTTTTCATATTAAAAACCTCCTTGTGGTATTAGCGGAAGATATCCTCCCACGTGTCTCATATTTTTTCTACGAATTACAAATTGTAAAATGCGTTCCGTTAAAACGGATACTTTGTTCTTACAGATTAGTCTACTACTGTGATACCCATGGAACGAGCTGTTCCTGCGATCATGCTCATAGCCGCTTCCAAGCTACCTGCGTTTAAGTCAGGCATCTTAATCTCAGCAATCTTCTGGATTTCAGCCTTGCTGATTGTAGCAACCTTTGTCTTGTTTGGAGCAGCGGAACCGCTCTTAATCTTACAAGCCTGCTTTAATAAAACCGGAGCCGGCGGAGTCTTTGTGATGAAGCTAAAGCTTCTATCAGAATAAACTGTGATAACAACCGGAATGATTGTACCAACCTGATCTGCTGTTCTTGCGTTGAACTCCTTTGTAAACTGAACAATGTTTACACCCTTAGAACCAAGAGCCGGACCTACCGGTGGTGCTGGTGTAGCTTTGCCACCAGGAATCTGTAACTTAATATATGCTTCTACTTTCTTAGCCATAATGGCACCTCCTAAAAATGTGGTATTATCGGGAATCCCTCCCACGTCCCGCGATCTTCGCAGGCACTTTGTTTCATCATCTTCGTAACGTTATGATACACTTTGACGATATTCGTACCCATCAGATTTAAAGAAAATCTAATGTATTTCGTATTTCTACGATTTGTTGCAGGCTCATGCCTACACACCTGACTTACATTTTTTCGACTTCAGCGAAACCTAATTCGACCGGAGTCTCTCTGCCAAACATCTCGACATAAATCATAATTGTTTTGCGGTTTGAATCAATACGCTTAATCTCACCAACGGTATCTTTCCAAGCTCCCGTCTTAACCTTAACCGTATCGCCTTCTGCAAAGTCAACAACGATTTCTTTCTGTTTGATTCCCAAAGGCAGCATTTCTTCCTCTGTCAACGGCACCGGCTTGGAACCAGGTCCTACAAAGCCCGTAACGCCGCGAGTGTTTCTTACAACATACCATGTATCGTCGTCCATAATCATATGAAGCAATACATAGCCCGGAAACAATTTTTTCTGCGTTACTTTGTTTGCACCGTTTTTTACCTCTACAACATCCTGCATCGGTACAACAACCTCTAAAATCTGCTCTTGGAGTTTTCTGTTTTCGATTGTCTTTTCGATGTTTGCCTTCACCTTATTCTCGTAACCGGAATAAGTGTGTACAACATACCACTTTGCTTCTGACATACCTCTTACCTCGCTTAGGAATTATCCGATAATAAAATCAAGACCGATTTGAACTAACATATCGATTACCTTAATCAGTGCTCCTAAAACTGCGGAAATCAGTACAACTGCAACGGTCTGCTTACAAATTGTTGTTTTGTCAGGCCATACAACCTTCTTAAACTCGCTCTTCAAACCTTTGAAGAAGCCTGTTTTTGAAGCTTTCTTTGTGGTTTCTCCCATGATTTCACTCCTCGCTGTCATCCAAGACGAATTATTTTGTCTCCTTGTGTAATGTATGACTCTTGCAGAATCTACAATACTTCTTTGTTTCCATTCTGTCTGGATGTGCTTTCTTGTCCTTCGTCATGTTGTAATTACGTTGTTTACACTCAGTACATGCCAATGTAATCTTTACACGCACAGCTTCCACCTCCAATTGTTATTTTCGTTGGTAAATTTGGCCTCTTATCTGCCAAATTTTTGGCATAAAAAAAAGACCTCTGCTTTTTACCGCTACTTAATATAACATACCGAATTCATTACGTCAACTAAAAAATTGAAAATAACGAGGAAAATCAACATAAATTTCCATGCTTGCCTAGAAAATTTTATTGGTTTGACGATAATACAGAACGCGTAACGCCGGGCGCCAGCCCAGAGTTACGAATGCCGCAGCTTTAAGAGCCTTATAAGAGCTAAACAGCCGTTTTTCAATCCTCAATCCTCAAGACTATCTGCCATCTTCCATTGCCAGACAATAGCAATCGACAAGTTTCGCACCGTGCTTCATCAAAACCTTGGCGCAGGCATCTGCCGTGGCGCCGGTTGTATAAATATCGTCAATGAGTAAAATCCGCTCCGGAACTTTGTTCCCCTGCACTGCGAAAGCATTCTGTAGATTTTTCCGGCGCTCTGCTTTACTCAGCTCTTTCATCGGCGCCGTTGCCTTGCTTCGAATAAGAAGCTTAGCCGCAAGCGGCAGACCAGTGCGCAAGCTGATTTCCTTCGCCAGACACTCCGCCTGATTGTAACCGCGCATTTTCCTTCGTTTTTTGTGCAACGGCACCGGAACAATGGCATCATAGCTTGCATATAGACGCTCAGCGCCGATTTTTCTCGTCATCTGCCATCCGTAATAAAAAGCATATTCGTAACGCTTTTTATATTTAAATTGATAAATGGACTGCTTCATCGCATCATTGTATTTATACATCGAGAATGCCCGTCGGTAAACATGCTTCTCCATCTGGCACTCCTCACAGTATTCCTGCTGCGTGCTCACTAACGGTCTGCCGCATTTTTCGCACATTGGCTCGCGGATGACGGTCAGCATCTTCACACATTCCGGACAAATGAAGCCATTTTTCCCATGTACTACTTCGGCACATACCGGACAGCTACGCGGAAATATAGTATTCAAAGCAGTTTCCTTTAGCAGATGAATCTTCCATTTTGTTCTAATTTTCGTCGAATCCTTCAATCTCTGCCTCCACAATCTCACGTATGCGACTTTCTAATCCGGAATGCCTCCGAATCTCACTGATGTTCATTGCCATTTCATGGAAGGTTTCCTCCACCCCAACCATACAAACACATTTTTTCGCACGCGTCACGGCTGTATATAATAAGTTGCGGTTCATTAACATGCGCGGTCCGGAAAGCATTGGCAGAATAACCGCCGGATATTCGCTGCCCTGCGATTTATGGATTGTCACCGCGTAGGCGAGCTCCAGCTCGTCCGCCTGCTTGAAGCTGTAAAGTACATATTTATCCTCATCGAACCGCACTTCCATCAGCTCTTGGTCGAGATTCATCGTATGAATGATGCCGGTATCGCCGTTGAATATGCCGGTGCCTGTCTCAATAACACGCCCGAAGCGTCCGCGCACTTCCCATTCCATTTGATAATTATTTTTAATCTGCATCACTTTGTCGCCTTCGCGATAGATGGTGCCACCGATTTCTTTTTCACGCTTATCCGCTGCCGGCGGATTCAAATATTCCTGCAACGTCTTATTCAATCCTTCTACGCCCAGCACACCTTTACGCATCGGCGTCAACACCTGTACGTCGAGCGGATCCGCATGCACATAGTTCGGCAATTTATCCTTTAATAAGGTAATCATCGCTGCAATAATGCGATTGCTGTCGTCGCGATGTACAAATAAGAAATCTTTGCTTTTCTTTTTTAAATCAATCGGCATACCGTCATTGATTTTATGAGCGTTAATGACAATATCGCTCTCGTTCTCCTGACGGAAGATTTTTTTCAGCTTCACAACCGGAAATGCGCCGGAATGAATGATGTCTTTGAGCACGTTGCCCGGTCCCACCGATGGCAATTGGTCCACATCGCCGACAAATATAAGACGCGTACCAATCACAATTGCTTTTAACAACGCCTGCATCAGGAAAATATCTACCATTGACATTTCATCAATGATAATCACGTCTGCTTCCAAAGGATTATCCTCATTGCGCTCAAAGCCGATGCCCTCAACATTTTCTTCCGGTCGCATCTTCAGCTCCAGCAGGCGGTGAATCGTCTGAGCTTCCACACCGGTAGCCTCGGTCATACGCTTCGCCGCACGTCCGGTCGGCGCTGCCAGAAAAATATTTAACCCCAGCGCCTCAAAATAATGAATCATAATGTTGATAGTCGTCGTCTTGCCGGTACCCGGTCCGCCGGTCATGATACAGATGCCATGCTTCGCCGCCATGCGTACTGCCTGTTTCTGCAGCTCATCGAGCTGTACGCCGGTTTTATTTTCTATCTGTGTGATGCGCTTATCAATCGCCGTTTCCGTCTCCATACTTGTATTTACATTTAAGTCGAGCAAGCGGCGCGCTGCATTCAATTCCATATAATAATAAGATGCCAGATAAATATCACTCTTAGCATCTTCGTGTCTTTTTACCACGATGCGGCGGTCAATGACCAGATCAATCAATTGCTGCTCAAACGGATTTTCTTGCTCACCCGGTCCAATTTCTAAAAGCTGAATCACATTGCGCAGCAAAATCGTCATCGGCAGATAGGTATGCCCACTGCCGGCCGCCTGCTGCAAGGTGTAAAGGATTCCGCTCTTGATGCGAAAATCCGAATCCGCTAAAATACCGGATTTTTTGGCAATATCGTCTGCAATCTTAAAGCCGACACCGTGAATGTCATCCGCCAGACGGTACGGATTCGTACGGATGATGTCATACACCTTCTCCCCGTATGCGTGATAGATTTTTAACGCTAATGCGTTGGAAATGCCGAATTTCGCCAAATACACCATCGCGTCGCGTAAATCTTTCTTTTCTTCCAGCTGCTCGCCGATTTCCCGTGCCATGCGTGCAGAAATGCCCTTGATTTCCGCCAAACGTTCCGGCTCTTCCTCCATAATGCGCAGCGTATCTGCTCCGAAACGACGCACGATACGCGCTGCCATCGCCGTGCCGATGCCCTTAATCGCTCCGGAACCGAGATATCGCTCAATCGCCATCTCATCTTCCGGTTCTTTGATTTGATAATTCTCAACAGACAACTGCTCGCCGTACGCCGGATGCAACGTTACACTGCCGGTAGCTTCGATAAACTCCCCGGGATGAATGGAGGAGAAGATGCCCACCAAAGTCCATTCTTCTCCTTCTGCTTCTAAACGCATAACGGTGTAACCGTTCTCTTCGTTTCTATATACAATTTTTTCTACATATCCGGTAATTGTTTTTGTTTCCAAGAAACTATTCTCCATTCCGAAGTGTTTGCGTGAAGGAATCACGTATCTTATTTTCCCTCTGCAATCTTTCCTTTTTTCTCCTCAGTAACTTCCAGATAGCGTCCGGTACCGATTACCACGCATGTCATTGGGTCCTCTGCCGTGACTGTATTCATGCCGGTCTTTTCTTCAATCAACTGCTCTAAACCGTCAAGGAGTGCACCTCCGCCTGTCAAAATGATACCACGGTCAGCAATGTCAGCAGCCAACTCCGGCGGAGTCTTTTCCAACACGCTGTGAATCGCTTCGATAACCTGTGCCGCGGTTTCTTTCATCGCTTCCATTGTCTCTTCCGATGTAATCGTAATCGTCTTCGGTAAACCAGTAACAAGGTTACGTCCGCGCACGTCCATCTTTAACGGTTCCGGCTTGTCATAAACCGTACCGATTTTTACTTTAATCTCCTCGGCCGTACGCTCGCCGATGAGCAAGTTATGTTTCTTTCTCATATAACGGATGATGGCTTCGTCAAAGTCGGCGCCTGCCACTTTAATCGACTCATACTGTACCGCACCGCCGAGTGAAACAACTGCAATGTCCGTTGTACCGCCACCGATGTCGACAACCATGTTGCCGCACGGTCGCATAATCTCGATGCCGGTTCCGAGTGCTGCTGCAATCGGTTCGTCCACAATGATGACTTCCCTGGCACCGGCCTGTCTTACCGCGCCGTCTACAGCCTTTCGTTCCACTTCCGTCGCCGCTGTCGGCACTGAAATCGTCACACGCGGCTTCACATATGATTTTTTACCAAGTGCTTTCTGGATGAAATATTTTAACATGCGTTCCGTGCCGGCATAGTCAGAAATTACCCCCTGCTTAATCGGACGAATCGCCACAATGTTTTCCGGTGTCTTGCCAAGCATCTGTCTTGCTTCTTCACCAATAGCTTTAATCGTATTTTTATCTCGGTCCAAGGCAAGTACGGTCGGCTCTTTTAAAACGACGCCCTTACCTTTCACATAAATCAATACACTGGAGGTTCCCAAATCAATTCCAATATCTGTTGTAAGTATCATATCCTTTTCCTCTGCTCCTAAATTGGCATCTGTCTGCCGCTAATATCGTTTCTAGCCTATAGTATACATGATAATTCTGTTTAAATCTATAAAAATTTATTTTTTTTCTTTCTGATTCTTTCAGAAAGTTTTCATACTTTCGTCACATTTTGAGTTTACAATGAAGGTGTTCTGGTAAACAAGACAGAACAAACTTTTTCATAACTAGCCCGCCGGCAAGGCCGGCGGGAATCCCTCCCAATTTTTTTCATAAATGTGTATGGCTGCATCCGGCAATTCGCCTGATGCAGCCATTTTTTTACAAAGTAATATTCACTACGCTCTTTTCCAAAAGCTGTAACGGATGATAGGACAACTTCGATGTACGAAGCCCCTCATCGCCCATATCCTCTTCACGGTTGATGTAGCGCACCGTCTCATCCGCATAAGCGCGTGCGAATTCGCGTACAATCATCTGGTACGCACCGTGATAGCGGATGTCTGCCTTTTCGATGTGCACGAACAGTGTGTCGTACACCTTTTCACCAATTGCCATCGCGATGATATTTTCGTCAACCGTAATAAATCCGCCCACCACCTGATAGGTCTCATAGTGTGTCAACAGCTCGATAATCTTCTCGCTCTCTTCCTGTGCAAATTCACTGTCTTTATGATATTCTTGGCGAAACCACTCGTAAAATGCAAGCACTCGCCCAAGATTTTCCGGCGTAATCTTATGGAACTGATATTCGCCGTAGAGTTTTAAAAAGCGGTTGATATGATTGCGCTGCCCACTGTATCGTCTGCCGGCAAAATTCTTCATATTCTCAGCATCATAAAGGTAATCGCAGAAATCGCGGTCCGTTGTCACAGTCATATTACTGTAATGCTTCTTTAGAAGTTCCACGCCTTCCACCGGCACCGCATGATAGCGCAGGGGAATTTTGTGGAAAACACTATATTCTTCAATTGCCTTAATCGCACTATCCACATTTTCCCCAATCGGAACGACAAACGAGGTTTTCCCATCTACAACACTGGCATCTTTCATAATTAATGTATTTTCAAAAACTGCATATTCTAACTGAAACGCATTCCGCCACATAAAAATTGCACAAGCGGAGTAATCGCAAGTGCGGTATGTCTGCTTGCTCACATATTCGCGGAACATGTGTATATCAGACAACTGGGCTTTCGCAAATTCCAACATTGATTTTCGTCCCTTTCTTTTGCCGTTCGGCAATTTTTACACAAAAGCATTGAAATCATACCGAACTTTTCCTAGTCTGTCAAGGTGTGGACTGTATGTCACATAGAATGCCATTTATTACACTGATGTTTTTTCATTTCCATTTCATGCACTAGCTGGTATTTTTCTCTTGTCGCCATTCCCCCACGGATATGGCGCTCCGATTTGTTGATATCGAGAACTTTTCGCACCTGCAAAGCTAACTGCCCGTCAATTTTCCCCAGTCGCTCCACAATATCTTTATGTACGGTGCTCTTACTGACACCAAAATTACTTGCTGCCTGCCTTACGGTTGCATTATGCTCTATGATATAATAGGCAATTTCTAAGGTCCTCTCTTCAATATAATCTCTCAAAAAAGATACCCCTCGGAATACTTTTTTACATTGTATGCGAGGGGTTTCGTCGGTATGAACACCGTTCTTTTATTCTCTTTTATTGATTTATCTCCGGTGCTTCCTGCGGCTTGTCCGCTTTCTGCTCCACTACCGGATAAATCAGTTCGCCGGTTTGTGCATGTACAGTTTCTACCGCTTGATAACACTCTGTTTCCACCGGCATCTTTTTCTTTTGCAGGCGCTTTTCCACTGCCTTCTTTACCAGGTAATAAATTGTTGCAAAGGCAGGTACCCCGACAATCATACCAAGCACACCAAACATACCGCCTGCAAATAGGATAGAGAAGATGACCCAGAACGAGGAAAGACCGGTGGAATCACCGAGAATCTTTGGGCCGATAACATTCCCGTCAAGCTGCTGCAGGGCAAGTACAAACACTACGAAAATAATCCCCTGAATCGGGTTGTAAAGTAATACTAACAGTGTCGTCGGAATCGCACCGATATACGGGCCAAAAAACGGAATTATGTTCGTCACACCTACAATCACACTCAACACTAGTGGGTACGGCATCCGCAAAATCGTCACGCCGATAAAGCAAAGTACCCCGATAATTGCAGAGTCAATAATCTTACCATTGATAAATCCACCGAAGATACTGTTAACATGGCGCATAGTATCGACAAACTCGTTGGCACGTTCTGTCTTCATGCTGGCATAGACAAGCTTCTTACACATGCCAATCATTTTCTCCTTGCTGGCAAGCAGATAAACAGACACCATAATCCCGATGATAAAATTGAGTAGAAATTTCAGCACACCGATAATTCCTGATGTCACAGATTCCGCCACACGATTTACCGTGCCGAGCAAATCATTTTCCGCCCAGTTAACAAAATAACCGGTAATCGTTCTTAACACCTCATCCAGGCCTTTGCCGATTTCAGAATTCTGATCCGTAAACTGGTTGAATTTTTTAAACTGCTCATCAAAAAATAAAATAAACTCCTCGGTCTTGCCTGGAATCTGGTTAATCAAGTTCGTAATGCTCGTAATGAGTTGTGGAATTAGCATAAAGAGCAAAAGTGCAATCACTGCAAACAAAAACAGAATCGCGCATAAAATGGAAATTCCGCGAATGGTTCTTTTCATCTTTACCGAAGGTTCTTTCTTTTTATAGAACAGTTTAATCATCATTTGTTCTATAAATTTCATCACCGGATTTAACAAATACGCAATGACCAGACCGATGGTAATCGGCTGGATACTTAAGGCAACTTTGTTCAACAGACCGCGTACCGTATCAAATTTATATAAGCAAAAAAACATAAGGATTGCAAAGGCTACAACGATAATCGCAGTAATCGCCCATTGCGCAACTTTCAGTTTTGTTTTTTCTTCTTTCATATGTTTCCTCCCTTATTTGGCAGCCCGCCTTCCTTCTTACGCGAGTTTGCTCTAGTTGATTAAATCTTACACTATTTTCGAGGAAAAAACCATAGTTATTTTCATTTTTTTATTGTTTCTTAACTATCGACGCCCGGTATTATCCGAGCGTCACATCAAGAACCATCATCAATAAAAAGCCAATCATCACGCCAAGTGTCCCCAGCCTGTTTTTCCCTCTGCTATGCGTCTCGGGAATTAGTTCTTCTACAACAACAAATACCATCACTCCGGCGGCAAATGAGAGCAGCCATGGCATCAACCCTTCAATTTTTCCTGCCGCCAGTACAGTCAACACCCCGGCTATTGGCTCAGCAATGCCCGATAGTGCTCCGTAAAAAAATGCCTTTTTCCTGGAAGTTCCGTACATTCGCAGTGGCAGGGAAATCGCTGCACCTTCCGGAAAATTCTGCACGCCGATACCAAATGCGAGAGCTGCCGCTGCCAGAATTGCTCCCTCTGTGTTCTGGGCCACCGCCAATGCACACGCCAGTCCAACCGCCATCCCTTCCGGAATATTGTGCAGGGTAATAGCAAGCATCATCATCGACATTCCATGCTGCCCGATTGCTTCTGCCGTCTGCACACGTAAAGACAAACGCCGCTTCTCCTGCCATTTTTCGATAAATCCGTCTAGAAAATAAAATAGAATACCGCCGAGCAGAAATCCTACCGCCGCCGGCAACCATGGAATTATATTTAACTGCTCTGCACGCTCAAAGGACGGCAAAATCAGCGACCAGATGGACGCTGCTAACATCACACCGGATGCAAATCCTAAAAACAGCCGATTCATTTCTCCGGCCCGTTCTGATTTTACAAAGAACACAAGGGCAGAACCAGCCACGGTCATCAGGCAAGTAAATCCACATCCTGCAAGCGCAAATAATATGGAAGCAAGCAAACTTCATACACCTACTTTTTTATCTTCTTTTTATTCTATGCAAAAAAGAGGCTGTTGTTCAAATGACCTGAACAACAGCCCTGCATGGATTTACATATAATTGAATTAGTTTGCTTTGCCAACAGAACCAAATAATTCCATCTTTTCCTTAACAGTTGCCTTGATTGCTTCTGCGCCAGGAGCAAGTAACTTACGAGGGTCAAAGCCCTTACCGGATAAATCCTTACCTGCTTCGATGTATTCTCTTGTTGCTGCTGCGAAAGAAAGCTGGCATTCTGTGTTAACATTGATCTTAGCTACACCCAAAGAGATAGCCTTCTTAATCATATCCTCAGGGATACCTGTACCACCGTGTAATACTAATGGCATATCGCCGGTTAATTTGCTGATTGCTTCTAATGTTTCAAAGCTTAAGCCTTCCCAGTTTTCCGGATACTTACCATGAATGTTGCCGATACCTGCTGCTAACATGGATACGCCAAGGTCAGCGATCATCTTGCACTCGTTCGGATCTGCGCATTCGCCCTTACCTACAACGCCGTCCTCTTCGCCGCCGATGGAACCAACTTCTGCCTCCAAAGACATACCCTTGGATTCAGCGATTGCGATAAGTTCCTTTGTTTTTGCAATGTTTTCTTCGATTGGGTAGTGAGAACCATCGAACATAATGGATGAGAAGCCTGCTTCTACACACTTTAAGCATCCGTCATAGCTACCGTGGTCAAGATGTAATGCAACAGGAACGGTAATCTTTAATTCCTCAAGCATACCGTTTACCATACCAACGATGGTCTTATAACCACACATATACTTGCCGGCACCTTCGGATACACCTAAGATAACAGGGCTCTTTAATTCTTCAGCGGTAAGCAAAATAGACTTTGTCCACTCTAAGTTGTTGATGTTGAACTGACCTACTGCATATTTACCAGCCTTTGCCTTCTCTAACATTTCTTTTGCAGATACTAACATTTTAATGTCCTCCATATTTTAAATTATCGTTTCATTCCAGAAATCAGGAATTTCGCGATGTTTTGGCAGATTTTCTGCACATATATGCTCATCTTACCATATAAAGCTGAAAATTCAAATACTTTTTTAATTTTTTCCAAAGACTGTTTTCTTCAGAACTTTTCAAATATATTATCCTTCATTCTGGTCCGCTACCAGACGAGCGCTCTGGTAAATGCGGCGAAGTTTCGGCTTTTCAATTTTGCCGGTCGCATTACGCGGCACATCTGCAAAAATAATCTTTCGCGGTCTTTTGTATCTCGGCAGTTCCATACAGAATTGATTGATTTCATCTTCCGTACATTCCATACCAGAGAAGAGTTCGATAATCGCCGCCGCAATTTCGCCGAGACGCTTGTCCGGTAATCCGATGACTGCTACGTCCTTAATCTTCGGATGTTTACTTAAAAAATTCTCAATCTGTACCGGATATAAGTTCTCACCACCGCTGATGATGACATCCTTCTTACGGTCAACGAGGAAAATAAAGCCATCTTCATCCTCTTCTGCCATATCGCCGGTAAAAAGCCAACCGTCCGACAATACTTCATTGGTTGCTTTTGCATCTTTATAATAGCAAGTCATTACGCCCGGTCCTTTAACTGCAAGTTCGCCGACTTCACCGCGCTTTACCGTGTTCTTGTTCTCATCGACAATCTTCACTTCCCACCCGTACCCCGGTACACCGATTGCTCCAACCTTGTGGATATTGTTCATGCCCAAATGCACACAACCCGGCCCGATGGACTCACTTAAACCGTAGTTTGTGTCATATTTATGGTTCGGGAAATACTCAAGCCAGTGCTTAATCAGGCTCTGTGGCACCGGCTGGGCACCGATGTGCATCAAACGCCACTGGTCTAATTGATAATCTTCTTTCTTTAATGTGCCATTATCAAGGCTTTCCAAAAGATCCTGCGCCCACGGCACAAGCAGCCACACAATCGTACATTTTTCCATAGAAACTGCTTCGAGAATCGTCTTTGGTTTCGCTCCCTTTAATAACACTGCCTTACTGCCGGAAAGCAGACTGCCGAACCAGTGCATCTTCGCACCGGTGTGATAAAGCGGCGGAATGCAGAGAAATACATCATCTTTTGTCTGCTGGTGGTGATTCTGCTCCACTTTACAGGAATGCATCAGACTGCGGTGTTTATGTAAAATTGCTTTCGGGAAACCTGTAGTTCCCGAGGAAAAATAAATCGCTGCATCGTCATCGTCCGTAAGATTTCTCTTTTCAAACTTACTGGAACAATTGGCAGTCAGATGGTCGTAGTCATCTGCAAAACTCGGACAGTTACCGCCAAGGTAGAACAGGATTCTTCCTTTGCTGATGACATCGGCAATTGCTTCCACACGTCCAATAAATTCCGGTCCGAAAATAAGTACATCTACATCCGCCAATTCCACACAGTATTTGATTTCTGCGGAATCATAACGGAAATTTAACGGCACAGCAAGTGCACCGGTCTTTAAAATACCGAAGTAAATCGGCAGCCATTCCAAACAGTTCATCAGCAAAATGCCGACCTTGTCCCCTTTCTGAATGCCGCGGCTTACCAAAAGGTTTGCAAAGCGGTTTGCTTTTTCATCAAATACCTGCCACGTAATCTCTCTACGGTATGGGAGCGTCGGGTTCGATTCAATCAACTCGTAATCTCTCCAGGTTACTCTTCTTTCCTCCTGCACTTCCGGATTCAATTCTACAAGGCAGACATCCTCACCATACATCTGCGCATTTCTTTCCAACAAATCAATAATCGGCATTGTTCTTCTCCATTCATTGCTGCCACAGCAGCTTTTCTTTTGCTTTTTTAACGCTTTATAGCGATAAACTTTTTTTATTATAACAGATTTAAATAAACTTTTCATTATAAAATGAAAAGTTTTCCAAATTTTTTTCATATTTCTAAAAAAATCGTTCCAAAATGCCCGATGTGACCAGACTGTACAGAATCAGCGTCGGTGGTTTGAATAATAAAATGATAAGAATGGCTTTTTTCAGACTCATACGTGTCAACCCCGCCACGTAGCACAAGAAATCATCCGGTGCCATCGGCACGGCTACCGCAATTAAAAAGAAAATCGTAAACTTGTCCCCTTTTTCCAACCAACCGATATATTTGTCGTACACTTTCGGCGATGTTACACGTCTTACAAATCCCTGTCCTAATCGCCTCGCCAAATAAAATGCCGCTATCGAACCAATGCATGTGCCGATATAGCTACAGATAAAGCCACCAACCGGACCAAAGCAAAGAATACCGGCTACACAGCAAATCGGTCCCGGCAGTGGCGGCAACAACACCTGTCCTGCCTGAATAAGCGTAAATACAAACGGTGCAACGAAACCTAAACCGGCCAGATACGCATAAAAGCTCTCCTCCGATTCAAAAATCCCGCTTGCCGCACCATAAATACAAAAAATAATCATTATCGCAAACAGAAACAGCGAAACAACTGTTACCCATTTCGCCTCCGGCTTGTGCTCACGCTTCCACTTATCCTTTTTCTCTTCGATTGCTTCTCTCTTTTGCTTATTCATGTCCCCTTTTCCTATTGTTCTCCCACAAATGATACCTTTATACCTTACAATATATTGCTGTAATTTGCAAGGTTGTGTCATCTTTAAATGCCGGCAATTACCACAAGGACAAGACCTACAAGCGCAAACGGCGCCATTGGCAGCGCATCTTTTCGCGTAAGCTTTTTCGCCGCCATGAGAAGAATAGCGGTCGCCGCCATTACCAGGAGTGTATACACGAATATTCTTAATGTACTCTGCACACCATAAAACAATCCAAGTATCGCAAACAATTTCACATCCCCCGCCCCGATAGCCTGTTTGCTGAGCAAAGCAATCAGAAAGAGTACGCCACCGCAGACAAGTGTTCCGACAAGTGACTTTGCAAACTCATCGGTCAATATACTCATCCACATTTCCCTTCCGGCAACGACCTGCCATGCAAGGTTTCCTGTCCACAGTATATAACCTGCAAGAATGTATTTGTTCGGTATGTGTTTTTCTTTCAAATCAATACGTGCGATTAACACCAGCCAAATTAGCACAAGGGAATTTATCATTTGTTCCTCTCAAACCACATATTTTTTCTTATCATACTCCATTTCCCTTGCACCCGTCAATTCCTTTATACTTTATGTGGCATTAAACAATCTTTCTACTTATCTTTCATACAGTCGCATTCTTCCGTTCTACCCGACATTCTGACTTCCATATTACTGTTTCTATTTCCGGTTGTATTTACAAACACACTACCACTTACCTTATTGTCACAGTCTTTCTTGCAAACATCACCCGGATTAAATGCCGGATTGAACGCATAGAAATTCTTGGAATCCAAATCATCTGTAATCATGCGCAAAGCTTCACCGAAACGCTGGAAATGCACGATTTCACGCTCACGCAGGAAGCGAATCGGGTCACAAACATCCGGGTCCTTTACAAGACGCAAA
The DNA here is from genome assembly GCA_015057275.1 of Lachnospiraceae bacterium. GTDB lineage: Bacteria > Bacillota > Clostridia > Lachnospirales > Lachnospiraceae > SIG308. The sequence goes on from SVEO01000007.1 coordinate 74,790, forward strand.
ATGTTGTCGTAGGTTGTGCGCGCTTTTTGCTCTGCTGCCATATCTTCTATCAAATCGGTAATCGGGTCGCCCTTTGACTGAAAAAATGTAGCGGTAAAAGGAATTCCTCCGGCAGCCTGCGGCCAAACGCCGAGCGTGTGATCCACATAATACTTGTCGAAACCGCTCTCCTTGATTTCTTCGATGGACAAGTTTCTTGTTAACTGATGCACAATCGTGCCAATCATCTCGAGATGTGCCAGTTCGTCGTTACATCTTTGTTGGAAATGAGTGGCTGTGTGTAGGCGGGGCGAATGACCTTAACTTTTTGGACAAAAAAAGGGGGCTGTGACAGCCCCCCCTTTTTGTATTTAAACATCTATTTGCCTTTAACCGAGTTCGAGGTCTGATACCTTAACAGCTGCTACCACCACACCGTTGTATGTTATTACCGCCCGTTCTCCGCTCAACTGTGATACCTTGTGCTTGCGGGTATACACATAATCAGCAAGACTGCCGCCCGTATATGTCTTAGCGCCGCGCTTTACCATAACTGAGCTGCCGACCTCGATTTCTTTCTTCGTCGCGGCATTGTTCACAGCCAATCCACCTCCCGTCGTGATAAACGCATCAAAGCCGACTAACTCAACCTTTTTAAGCATCGCCTCAGCATTAGACTTAATCTTGAATGCTCCGACCTGCACCTTGTAGAGATTGTCTGCCTTAACCAATATTGCGTCAAAATTCTTACTTTTAACATTTTGCAATAATTCTTTTGCATAGTCAAGTTTTTCAAATGCTCCGACCTGCACCTTGTAGAGTGTATTTGCTACCGGGCTTTCCTTTTCGGTATCAAGTGTTACCTTCTTGCCTAACAGGTAACTAGCGATGCATTCTGCTTCTGCTCTTGCCAGTTTGTCCAAATTATCATCCTGCAACAGCCACTTAACCGTGCGTGAATTCGTGTGGAAAGAATGTTCCAAGATTAGCCCCGGAACGTTAACTAATCTCGCACCGTTCAGCACTCCGTAATAGTTATCGTTCATCATTCCGTCGCCGTTACGGTCGCTGCTTGCCTTGCGGGTTAATACCTTGTATCCCTGCTTCACTTCCATTACTTCCGTGATTACCGGTGCCAACTTCTCAGCGATTTCCCGACTAATATCGTCACACCACGTCGTGGTGTCGTCCGTTAAGCAGTATACTGCTACATAGTCAACATCCTCATTCATACTGTTTCCTACCGCATTGCTGTGGTCCGAAATAAAGAGGTCGCATTCTTTAGAAGCCTTGCCGCGTGTCTTCAGCGCTAAATCCTTCTCCCTCTCCTCTCTTGTCGTGATTACCTCAATGCCCAGCTGCTCGAGATATTTTTTCTGCAGTAAATGCAACTTCCAAACCATTTCCGATTCGTAATATTCTTTAATTCCCGGGCATCTATTTCGTCTGCCGTAATGCCCGGCATCTAAACAAACTCTTTTTTTTGCCATGATATTTTCTCCTTCCTGTTGCGCCGGCGCAATGAAAAAAAAGAGCGATTTACTCGCCCTCTGACTGCTCTGCTACTATTGATTCATGTACCTCTTCTGGAAGCTCGTCCGTCATGTCGTCGAGAAACTTCTGAATGAATTTCTTGATTTTCGCCGGAACCGGAAGTCCGCATAATGTCATATTTTTTAAAATGCTAACAATTTCATATAAAATAAATAACAAACAAAACAGTTCGCAGATGCCCATCTTTGTGATGCCTATGTACTGTAAATATTTTTCTGGTACCATAAACAGAAAATCAATATTGACCATTGTATCGATGAACATCAGCAATAATACACTGAACAACATGGCCGCCTTACGAACGGCACCATCGATACCTACACAGCTGTTAAACCTGTGCTCCTTAATCGCACGAAGTACACCTAATATAGTGTCTAAGAGCACTGCGTACAGTAATATAATAAAAAATAAATGCTGTCCTAATAATTCCATAATTTCGTTCATTGTAGAACCTCCTTTTCTTGTTAACAAATTTCTAATGTTTCCTGTGATACACTCTCTGTTTGCGCTTCCAGTTCCGTTTCCCGTTCCCACTCAGCTTCCAGCGCAAGCTTCGTCTCCTCGTCAATTTCTCCCCATTCGGACGCGTCCGCATTAATTCCGAGGTAAACCTTGGTGCTGACTGTTTGTGCCTTTTTGTTATAAAGATATTTTCCCTCATCAGGGATTAAGATTCGCTGTTCATATGTTTGCACTTGCATGTTCGTTCTCCTATGCTAAATTCCAATTTTTTGATGTAATAGTAGCTATCTGCTCATCGGTTAGTTTGGCTTTTACTTCTGTATGCAAAGTTAAGGTTTTTGCCGTCTGTCCCGTCAAATCTGCTAAACCATCAATGATAGACTGTATTGATTCAGTGGAGAGCAACGGCGAATCTGCAAATGAGATATCTAAAAATATTGATTTTTCAACAAACGACACAGTTACTAGTTTTACAGTTCTGTTAAATGCTTGGGCTAGATTAGTCGCAGTCGTTAAATTTAGTTGCCCTAATATTTCCGATAAAGCTACGTCTGAAGCGAACGCGCTCTCGAATCTACCAATTTTTTCGCAATAAAACTCTGTTAAATCAATAGTTTCAACAGTAGAGACGCCACTAAATGCGTGCCACATATTTACGGCGTATTTAGTAACAGACGCAATTAGTTTTATTTTTTTTAGTCCACCCGCACCTCTAATCATCGAGGAAATTGAATCAGTCAAAGATGGTAACTTTAAAACAAGTTCATAGTCATCAGGAAATTTTATGCCGGCAAAGGAAACAGTTGCTACATACTGCCATATATTTCCACCGCTTTCTGATTCGCCATTGGCATACCCTTCGTCATATCCTTTGTTGTATCCCTGCTCATATCCACGCTCGAAGCCACCGTCAGAGACGTAGTTGACGGAATCAAACTCTACATCAATTTTTGTGTTGCTCTGTTCAAATTTAATCTCCAACTGCATATTACATCACCTCGTCGTCCAAGGAGTCTCTGCAAAGTATGACGTACTGCTTCGAGCTCAGCACTTGTCCTCCAAGGGTTTTTACTCGCAATTGCAATTTGCATTCTCCTACTCGGAAAATATTGGTCTCCTCCTGGGTAAGTTTAATAGATAACATATTGTCATTTTCTTTCATGCAGTCGCTTAATGTCTTGATGAGTATATCATCGTCATCCTGCGTGTAACAAATCCTTACATTTTCTAATGTTGATAATGATACGTTGCACAGTGTGAATTTATGTGTTGGAGTTGTTCCTCTGTAAAATGCATGGATGCCTGACATTTGCTCCACCTCCTTATCAAATATTGCCACTAATCTCCATGTTGTGCTCGTGCCATCTTTGGTATCTGCTATGCACAGCGCATGATTGTTTAATAATTACACATTCTATTTTTGCCCGCGCCAATGCGGACCATGTTTATTTTTCTGTTAACTTTATCAACAGACACCACATCAAAGGATTGTTCCGTAATGTCGCCATTAGTCATGGTGATCGCATCAGTTTCGCCTTCCGGGTTGTAAGGCTGTTGCGCATCGCAATTACTATAGATGATTGGGACTGATTTATCATCGTAAGCATCTGAATAACTCATGTTTAAATACGTCACTCCATTAGATGTCACTAAATCCGTAGCATACACTATTTTGTCTCTATGCCAATGTCCGCTGAATACCGCTAACGCTCCGATATCTCCGACGTTCGAAAAATCGTAAGTATGATTCCCGGCAGAGTAAATATTTTCGAGCAATTCGTACGTGCCGTTGTTTTGCCTACAAACCGTATTCGCGTATTTATTCTTAAAGCCTATAAGCATAGTAGCTATGTTATCGATACTCGATTGATTGACTCTCTCAGGCAACGCATCGAACCCTTGATTGTTTTCGCTAATCATTTGGTGTGCAAACACAAATACATTATACCCAGTCGGAACGCTTCGCAACGTTTCTGCCAACCAATCAAGCTGCAAGTATATCTCGTTTAAGTTCTCTATGCCGATATATTTTTTTACAACACCGCTTTCCGGCGCTCCTGTATTCATGACAATATAACGACTTTTTCTGTCATTATCGTCAAAATAAAAATGCAGTTTATTGTACGCGCGTAATTCTAGCAGTTCTTCATCTGTAGGCGTTTCTGCTATCTTAGATATCCACGCTCCATCATCAAACACGACTCTGTCGTTCGGCTTCAGTATGATGTCAACTAAATCAGTATAGTTAATCCTTCTATCTTCTGGCTCAGAAGTAATGCTGCCATTCTTTGGACAAGTATTGATATCATGATTGCCATATAAATAGACAAACCTATCGTCGAAAGCGTCATATACATTTGATGAAAACCTTTTCAGTATTCTTTTAGCTTCATCTGCTGTTTGATTGACGTTTAATATGTCGCTACCGCCTACATAATATCCGCATTTCGTTACACCCATAATATATTTAGATAGCAATATGCTATTATTGGAATTGCTCTGCTCGTGATAGTCTGTTGCAAAAATAAATTCCGGATTCTGTCCGATTTCTTCTATTTTTGCAGCAAGGTAATCTTCACTAACGCCATCCAAAATATACTCTGTTGATTTCCAGTATTCCGGAATTTGATTTTTTAGTGCAAAAGTATCAATGCACAATCCATTGGATATTGCAGATGAAGTGGGCTCATTTTCAAGCTTTAATACTCTTTCGTTAATATTTTCGACTTGGTCTTGTAGCTCTATCAATTCTGTTCTTCCACTGTCATAAACCTTAATCTGTTTTAAAACTTCGGTTGCCGCAGAAAGCATAAAATATTTAGCATTTGTAGGAATTGCAATTTTTGACGTTACTCCAGATTGCACCTCAAAGCATGAAATATACGTGTCTGTTCCGTCCTGTTCTGATATGTCTGAATAAAATACATTGTATGATAGATCTTCTGATGTTTCAGGCGCTTCGATGTATAGGTATTTGCCTTCACATTTTGTAAATCCGGTTCTTGACCAGCCTAGATAACCGGTTATTTTACCATTATATTTTTGTGTGTAGAAATCATCCGTATATTGTAGTATTATGTTACCACCGCTTACGGCATTAATTTCGTCGGAAAGCTTACTAAGCTGTACTCGTGCTTCTGAATCTACTACCCCAGCATTCCTGTCGTCATAACACATTTTAATAGCATCATGTATTGCTTGTCTTACATCTTTTCCGTATCTCTGCGTTAATATGTATTCCAATAATTCCTCAATCATTGCCATAATTTCTCCAATCTCTTAATTCTCTCGTGTTGCTCTTTAAGCAGTTCAAACATGGCCGGAATGAGTATCTTGTCATTCCATGTCTCAGGTTTGCCATTAATATACTGTACTGCCACTGGGTAATGCTCAACTAGATCCTCTACAATAAAGCCAATAACATCCTTGCCATTAAACGGATCCTGTTTCGATAAATACCCATCTTTATATTTGTATGCTTTTACTGGAACGTTGTATAAATTTTTCGGTGCTAAATCTTGCGGAATATCTTCCGTAATATCAGTTTTGTACCGCGCGCTAGACGATGCCGAGCGACGAAATACCCCACTTGAAGATACAACCACATTCGCCGCTTCGCTGACGGTATTGTCGTAAGCATAGTCAGATGTAATCATGCCGTCATAATACATAGCTGCAGCTGGTTTGTATGTTTTTTCATTCTTGGTGCCAAGTACAAAACTGCCCTGCATCATCTGTGCATATGTTCCATTTGTTTCGTCTTCCATCGTAAAGTACACCGGTCCGATTTTAATCGCGCGACCATCACGGTATCGAAAGGTGATAGGATAAGTGTCTGTTGTAGTGGTTTCTATTTCAATACTGCCACCGGTAATTTTCGCATTCTTGCTATTTAAACTATCTGCTACAACTTGTCCGTTCGTATCTACCGAAAACAGCTCTCCGATTTTAATGAGTCCTTTCAGCACTTCAATCCCATCTGCATCTAATCGTGTTACAAGATTTCCAGATGCATCCAGCACTTCCATGATGCCGTTTCCGTTGTCTTTACCTCCAAGTGTTAACGTACCTCCCTTAATACGGTTTGCAAGCATAGTTCCGACAAGTATCCAATCCGCGGCAATTCCACCCTGTTCAAAACTGAATACCATGTCGAACGGTCCGTTCGCGCCATTGCTACTGTATGCAAGTCCTTTGAGGTTAAGCCACATTATGTTTTTGGACGTCTCCCGATTGTCCGTATCCATGATCATAATGCCATTAGGTTTTCCATCATCGTTTTGCGTAACAATCATATTGCCACCTTGATATCCAGTGATAAGCGTGGCCATTTGATTAATGAGGTTTTGGATCTCACTCTGCTGTGGAATACTACCTTGCACCTGCTCAATTTTCTGCTGAGTACTTTGTGTATAAGACTTTTTGAGGGTGCTATTACTTAGCGTAATCTCATTCTTATCCTGTTCCTGGAGGTATGTTTTTTTCTTGTACACAGGAAACCACGTGTCCATGCCGTACGGAGTTGCTACCGTATTTGTGTAGTCTCCAACCTCATAAGAATCAATGTTGTTATCGTATGCAGCTAAATCCACTGCAGTAAGCTCCAGCGTCAAGGATTCGTATTGTTTACTTTTAAGCCACTCTTCGCCCTTTGCTTTTAAGTTTGACGGTACGGTCATATCGCTCCAGTAATTGACTTTTCGTATCACACCAAATTCTGCTACCGCTTCCGGAATCGAAATGTAATCCTTGCCATCATTTACTGATTTAATGTCAACATAGGCATCCAGTCCTTCTACCTCGCTCGTTTCAAGTTTAGCGCCTAATGGAATAAGTTGTGTTGCAATTTCAGTACCCGAGGTTCTCTTGATATATTTTGTCAAGTTGTACCCCAGCTCTATCGGCTGCGATACTGTCTTTCCATAATCCTCCAGCTTCACAATGTCTAAATATCTTACACCATTTTCCTTACGAATTCTTAAATAACCATTTAACTTGTCACATAATTTCTCCCGGATAGCTGTCAGCGTATCTTCCCGATTGGTGTATCGGTAAATACTATCATTTGAATCTATTACCGTAACGATTCCAATTTCGAAACGCTTCTTTTCTTCTACCTGACTATTGTGTTCGTTAATAAGCTCGGTAAAAAACTGAAACGGCGTATAATTTTGATATCTTTTCTGTGGTTGGATGGAATCAAATAAAAACGACAGTTCCCCCACAACATACACACTTTTTATTCCCTCAAGAACTTCCTCCGCCTCTCTTACTTCACCGCAAAATCTTTCTTTTCCATCCTGCATGATTCGAATCATGCTTGCTCTGTTCCGGATGTCGTTGTATCCCGGATTGGTAATCGGAATATCGAATGTAAACGTTCCTGCATCATTCATAGCTTCATCTAGTTCCCCGCCTGAAATAGCATATTCTTTGTCATTTGGATAATAAAGTAATTCATCATCCATATAAACTTCATACTTCATAGCCACGCTCCTCTATACGCTATTGATAATTTCCCGCTGCCAGTAAACTGCAAAGTGATATCCTCACTGCCTATCCTTATTTGCGGAATTCTCTTTGTACCAACGAGCAGATCATATATCCGCTCTTTGTAAATCACACATAATTCGTTGCTTTCTGCCACAATGAATTCAGGTACCGACGGCATACCGCCGCCTACAATAACAACCTTATTGTTGCTCTCATCTATGGTAATGTCAGCAAGTTCACGTATTACATCTGTTTCAAAATCAAATGTGTCCCATATCCAGTCTTCATTACTTGCAGTCACATCATACTTAAACGGTTCTGCAGTTCCTGTAATTGTAATTTGTCCAATCACGCTGTTACTTTTTTTGCCATCAATACTTAACCGACATATGTAGTAATGCTTGATATCATCATCCGGAATTACCTGACATTTTTTTCCGTGAATCCACATTGCGATTTCCGAATAGATTCTCGGCCACTCTTCATTACTACAATTGACGTCAAATACAAATTGCAATCCTGTCCGGTCTTCGTAAATGACTTCTCCGAACACTTCAGACAAGTCAATTGAACCGGACATGCCCGCAATCTGTATCCTATTGGTACGTGGAGCTGGTTGCGTAATAGTCATCGTGAGCAGATTTAAACCAAACTCACTCGTATGCTTTCCGTTAATAGTTAGCCCAAAATATTCCATCATGTCTTTCTCTGTCGCTCCCTTTCTAGCTCGTCATTTACTATCGGTGTTATAAGTTTGCCAACTACTTTTTTGTCCATTGTTACAGTTGTGCCATCTAATACCTTGGCCATTTCTTTACCCATGCGTTCATAATCCATCGGTTCTCCTAATGAAGATTGTCCGCTGCTGAGCTTATACTCGATTCCGGCTAGCCCTCCAAGTGTACGGAATCGAAAGTTCTCTTCCTTAGTTAGCACCGCTTCGCCTTCATCGAGGAATGCCGGGAAGAAATCAGATGGTACATAATCCATCCCTACTTTCAACCGCGGGATCTTCAGAATATTGAAACCTTTTCCGCCAACTACAGGCACATAGTCCGGTATCTCGATTTTGTTAATACCATCGATAAATCCATTGATACCATCGATAATGAAGTTAATCGGAACCTTAAACACTCCGCCGATAGCATCCGCAAAATTAGAAAAAATATCTTTAATATTTTTCCATGCGGCCGCCCAGTTTCCACTAAATACATTTTTGATAAAATCAATCAGGCTCTCGAAAACTGCTATAATATTGCCAATCGGGTCTATCAGACCCTCAATCGCGCCTCCCAGCGCATCAGCTAATATTTTAGCTACCGCTTCGACGATTGGTATCAGAGGCTTTAGTACGGTATCCAGTAATTTTGCAATAATCTCGATTAATGGAGTAATTGCTGTTTCGATAAGATTCACAATCGGATCCAATAATTGAACGAACAAATCCAGTATTGGCTGCAACAGGGATATAAACAACTCCAGTATTGGTAACAATGCATTGATGATGCTCAAAAGTGGTGGCAACAATGCGCTGACAATTTCCACGATTGGTGGAATCAGCGCTGTGAATAATTCCACTAATATCGGCATGATGTTACTAATCAGGTCCATCAATACCGGCGCTATGGCTTCAAATAACTCCACCAGCATCGGCATGATTTCTTCGATAATAGAAACCATCGGAGTAATTAATTCGCCCAGCAATTCCACCAGTGCGGGGATAATATCCGAGATAATCGGCGACATTGCGGTAATGATTTCGCCGATAACATCTAGCAGCGGTGGCAACACTTCCTCAATTGCCGGAAGTATCTCCTGAATTACCTCGGTCAGCACCGGAATCAACATTTCTCCTAAAGGAATAAGCAGAAGTTCAACACTACGCCTCAATCCTTCCAGCATGGAGCTTAGATCGTCATATTTAACCTCCTTGATGCTCTCCATTGCGTTTCCAGTATCGTACGCACCGTCTTCGATAGATGCAAGCGCTGTTACCGCATCTGCACCTAAGTCTTCCCATTGTGTACCAAACAAAGCCACGCCCGCAGCGTTTTGCTTCAAAGGATCTTTTACTTTCGCTAAGGCTGCTATCGTTTCCTGAAATGCTGCTTTCGCAGAATCGCCACCTGCCGCAAATTTGTCAGCCATTGCGTCTGCATCTAATCCAATGTCCGCAAATCCCTGTTTTGTCGTCTCGGAACCGTCAATGACACGTATGGACATTTCCTTAACTGCATCACCGACTTTGTCCAGATTGAACGCTCCTGACTCAGCGCCTTTCTGGAAAATTTTAAACATGTCATCCGCATCCAGTCCGACCTTTGCGAACTGTACAGAATACTCCGATATGCTGTCTAATAATTCCCCAGAATAGTCAAGACCATTTTGCGCGCCTGCCGCAATTAAATTCATGGCCTCATCGCCAGAAATGCCAAAATTATCCACCATTGCTTTTGCTGCTCTGGTGGATTCCGCTATATCATATTCAAATACGTCACGGAGTGCAAACGCTGATTCCGTCACGGTCTGCAGCTGTTCATCTGACATTTCGCCCAACTGCTTGTCTACCTCAGCCATGGCCCTACTGATATCAGAAAAGTCCTCGCCATAGTTATTCTTGTAAATATTCTCAAGTACTGTTTGATACCGTTCGGTCTCCTCTACGCCCTTACCGGTGCTGGCAATGTACTGATTCATCGCCTGTTGCATATCGTTCGCAGCGTCTACCGCCGTGGCGCCAACAGTTACTGCAGCTGCACCTGCAGCAAGCATTCCGGCACCAATAGCTTTCGCTGTTCCTCCGGCGATATTCTTCAGCGTATCTCCGTGTTTCTTGGCCGATTCCTGCCTCTTTGAATGAGACTCTTCATCAGATTCCTCGCGTTCTTTGTTTTGCTCCTTGTGGTGCTCTGTTACATCTTCCTGCTCTTTCTTAATAACATCGGATGTGTCTTTTTCGTATTCTTCCTTGTAGTCATTGGTTTCTTTTGCTGACTTTTTTACCTTTGACTCCGCAGCACTTAAATCGCTGTCAAGTTTGCTGTCGTCCGCTCGTATCTCATAGGTTACTGCACCTTCATTCATGATATTTTACCTGCCTCTCTCTGAGGACAGGCACATCGGCACAGCGTCCTATATTTTCAGTTCAAATTCTTTTTTACACTCTTTATTTTTGCACTTTAAATAAATGCCTTTGCAGTGGGCATCCTGATTTTGCATTACATTCGTTGGATGCCCGCAGAAGGGGCATTTGACCTTTTGGCGAATTATCTTCTTATCGCCTGTGCTTCGAGGGTGTCAAATAGTCTGTCAAGCCCATCCTTTCCACCTCCTCCCCTTACCGGCAAGGCATAATGAGATTTCAGTTCCATTATGTTCTGTCTGATTTTTCCATTGCGTCCGTTTGGTTCTGGAAGCTCCATGGCGCGTATGTTGATAACCTCTTTCATCTTTGTCTTATCTGATAACCCCTGCATGAGTGCCAGAAATCGCTTCCACGAAAGTTTTCCCTGCGCGTCAATCAGATCTAACTGATAGTCCTGCAAGAAAGAGGCGTATATATATTCGCCGTCAAGTTCAAAATCCAACAACGGAACTGCTGATGGCTTTGTTGATACGCGCTCCTTGGAAGCAATTTTCTCTTCGAAGATTGTTTCCAAAAGCTGTTGCTTTTCTTGCCATGTCAGACGAGCAAGAATTTTCTTGGAACATACCAGTATTTCCAAAGCCGTCAGAATTTTCATGGAATTGTCAAGGTTATCATCCCCAAACACCCGTTTCGCATTTAGTACGGAATCATACGACAAATCAAGCTCGACTTTACCACCTTCATATTCAACATAATTCTCTTCATAGTCTGTCAAGAATCCCATTATATGCCTCTCCGAATGAATTTTGAACTGTAGCCCTTATTTCTCTTATACTGATTGGCGATTCTATTCTTGGCAACCCTTACGGTATCGTTAATCTTAGGAATCAGCACCTGCGTAACAAACGGTGTAACTTCCATATGCATTTCCATGAACCGATTCACATAGAATTCAAGAATTATATCGGTATTCTCGTCTCCCAATACGGTACGGTACAATGTGACCAGTGCATTTCCTGCTACTTTCTGTGCTGATTCCACATATTCTGTCAATGCAGAATCCTTCTTTGCCGCAACATCTCTCAGATTTTGCTCTGCGTGAATCAGATTCACATACTGTTCTCTTGCTGCCTTTGCTACTGCGTCCGCATCAATCTTAATCTTCAAAGTGTGTACCACTTTGTTACTTTCATCCAGCAATTCCAGCATTTCTTCTACCGTATTGCTTCGTCTTGCCTGATAAGTCATATTGCTATCCCCCTATCTTATTCGGTTGTACTCGTCGTCGAAAGCAGCGGCTTTCCGTTGCCGTGGATTGTTACAGTAAGGGCATTTGTTGCTGCGGAATCTCCTCTGCCCTTTGTGATGTTAACGAGAGTGATTGGCCAAATTATAGTTTTTGTGCCGCGTGTCAGCTTCATATGCGTTTTTCTCGCCTCTCCAAATTCATACATTACCTTTTCACTTGTAATGTATTCATACGCAGTGTCTGATGGTTTACAGTCTCCAGTAAGGGTAAGTGTCATTTGAGCACCTACGACTTCCGAGCTGCCCCAGCCCTTGTCTGCATAGTACGACGCCTGATAAATCACTTCGTTAAGACTCTCTGCCATATTCTTTGTTAAGGCAGCGATTGATGCCCATGTCGGTGTTTCCTCAGTCGGTGTTGTATTGATGAAAGCCTCAGTTTCGTAATTGATTTCCGGTGTAATCGGATTCTTTGGTAACGTCTCCGCGAAGATTTGCAATTCGTATTTCTTCATGTTCATACATCCTTCTTTCTTAATAAAATATTTTGCAGTTTAGTATGCAGGAATAATGGTATGCCCCACCTTCATCCCTGCCGATTTTAGACGGTTCTTTTGCCGTCTCTGTGTTAAGCCAGGCAAAATTTTTACCCTGTGGATATTCCTGTAATCGTTCAAAATAGTTACAGATACTCTCCAGCTGTTCGAAGCAGCGCTCCTGTTCATCGCTTCGGCACAAGAACAGCACCGGAATGATTTTCACGGTGCTGTTATCATAATATCGTGCCTCTGTAAATCCTTCTCCCGGCTCTGCGTATAAACTATTTTTATGTGACAGTTCCTTCAGTGAGATTTTATTATCCAGCTTACAGTTTTCCTCTGCTGTTTTTATCAGCAAAGTCATTAATTCTTTTATGGGTGTCAATTCATCAGCCCCCTTTGTAATGCTTTTTGATACACTTGCTTCCACTCATTACCATGTTTCTCCTTGGCATATTTCGCCCATTCCATACGAGCTAACGCTTCCGTGAATTTCAGCTTTTCAGGCCCGTAAGTACGATTTGTCGGGTTTCCGTGCATCACTTCTCCATGAAATAGGTAACGTGCATACGGCTCATCCCATCGAATTTTGAATACACCATTTTGAGCAGCGCGATCGCTATTTGTAATACTACTGTCGCGCAACGTATTCTGATCACGTGGCACATACTGATTCGAGTCTTTTAGAGCCTGAATGCCAGCAATCGTCAGGGCTGCATCCTTTGCCCCTTGTATTTTGGCGATTGCTAATGATTTGTTAAATGTTACTTTCACTGCCATAACGCACCAGTCCAATCTCATAGTGGTGCAGTTGTTTGCCGTCAAAAAGCGGCTCAACCAACTGTACCCTGTGCTTTTGTCCGTTAAAAACGATAATGTCGTCTATACGGTAAGTTACATTCTGTGGTCTGCTGTTTCTGCAGTCATGAAACAACGTTGCTACAAGCTGTATTTCCGCATTATTTTTGTCTCGGATAATTTTCCCACTCGGCTCTATCCTGATGTGTTCCAACTGTTTCTCCTGATCCAGCGTATCTTTGCCCCAGGTATCCGTAGATAACACGCTGTGCAACTTAGCGTCATGGATAAGCAACTTTTTCGGTATAGCCTTAATAACTACCACCTCCACGATATAACAGCCCTGTAGGGGCAAGAATGCGTCGTGCGCGCGGTGCATAAATGGATTGCTGTGAACTCCCATCAGTGCCGGATGCTTTCGTGTACGAGAACTTGCCCAAACCTGCACTTTGCAAATCAGCCCCATTGTCCATGTCACTGCCGCCATTTGCATCCAGATACTCAATCTGTGCACAAACTGCACTCTTGATTTGTTTCTGACTCTCCTCCGTCATGCTTGCAAAAGAGGTCGGGTTAAGTCGATACATTGTCATTTCTTCAACGATTTCCTCTGCACGTCGGAGCAAAGACGGGAAGTCGGCAACGGCTGCCGACTCCCCTTGAAACACGTTATCATAATAATCTTTATCTACATATGACATTTTATTCCCCTTGAGCTACGCTTGCTCTCTTTCTTACAGTAACCGTTGTTGGTCGTGTGATCTTACGTCCGTATACGCGGCGTCCCTGAACGGCAGAGGCGCCGATATGTTTTGCGTCTCTCAAATCATTTACCTTTACCGGCACCATCCACTCCGCTACATAATGACAGAATACGGTATTTCCAATGATATATTCTACATTAGCAGCATCCGGAATGTTGTTAGTTTCATATACATCCAATCCGTTAATTCTACCTACTAATCCTTCTTTTACCACCTTGTCCCCAAGCTCTGTTGCTCGGACGAACTCCGGACATTTTAAAAGCAGCGCATATGTCTCGTTTGGAACAGCAAGCCATAACTCGGCAGGTTTTAATCCCTTTTTCTTTAACGCGACAACTTCATCTACAACAGATTCATAAATGGTATCTTTGGTTAATGCGGTTGTATCCGCAGAAACAGTACCTTTTTCCACGAGCAGATTAATTAAATCTGAATCAGTGGTGATGCCCATGGAATAACCGGCGGAATCCAATCTGTCTGCAACTAAACTGTCCGGCACAGAAGCTGCATCGTAACCGTCAATCAGTTCATTGACATATATATCCTGATCAATTGTTAACGTTTCGTATGTCGTCGTGCTGTGTGTAAGTTCTCCACCTGTTACCTTGTTGTATTTCCCTACGGTCACTTCCGTGTCTCGCACCGGAATCTTAACCGCGCCGGCCGTTGGAGTGCCTTCATAGCGGTTGTTAAATAACTTTGCGAAAATTGTTGTTTTTCTTAACTTTGCCAACACAAGGTTGGAATATCTTTCCTGCGGCTCATGACCTGCAAATAACTGTAACTGTAATTCTCTGTTAATCATATCTTGTCTCCTTCTACTTCAAATCTGGATTGAGCTCGTAGAATCTTTTTTCTACACCTGACATTTTCTGCGGATTGCTTCCTTTCTGCCTCTCTCCCCATGATTTACTTTTCTTTTCTTCATACGATTCCTCAGTTCCTTTTTTGAAATGAGGATATTTTTTAACTACTTTTTCTATAGCGTCTTCCAAGTCGAGTTCTTCATTGTTTTCCATATACGATCTTGCAAGTGCGATTGCATCATCTACAGAGTCTTTTGCAACTCCCGCTTCATAGCAGACCACTCTAGCTTCTGCCTTTGTTGCTCTGCTCTCAGCAGCTTTTCTCGCTTTCGACTCCTCCGATTCTTCGCCATCGCCGGCCTTATCCTCGACGTCGGATTTCTTCTGTTGATTACGCTGCCATTTGCGTTTTTCTCTTGCGAGGCGCTTCTTCACAGCATCATCCAGATCCTTCTGTGAGAATTTCTTCTCCTCCAGATCGTCTTCCTCTCCGTCTTCCGGTTCATCATCTCCTTCGTCTTCCTCTCCAGAACCTTCTCCGTTGTCGCCTACTGCTTCACCATCACTGGCAAAGAGCTGTAAATTAAGTGACTGGTATTTTCTTTTTGCATTCATGTACTTCATTATAAGTACCTCCTTGTTTAGTTTATATTCCGCTTACCGCCCGTCGGCACCGCGCTATATAATTTGCACGTACTCAGCGTAAGCAGCCACAATGTCGCTTACACCAATAAAAAAAGAATCTATCAGGAGGCGTCCCTCTACCGACAAATCCTTATAAACTATTTCAGCATATCCTGGTCTGATATTAAACTTAACACTATCTTCAGTCAGACTTTCAATGCTTTGCACCAAATTATGTATCAATACTGAAACCGCGGCGCACACTATGTCCCTACCTGGTTCCGCGTATCCTGCGTGTCCTTCCACCGTAATACAGTTCGGTGTTATGCTTACTACAATCAATCACACCACCTCCTCAAAAGGGTATAAAAATACCACTGACTTTTACATCAGTGGCCGCTACTCAATTATTAGTGTTTCACAAATATCTTCCAACGCTTTCCCATGGTAGAATTTATCGGTCATTACCTCGTCAATGTCGTTATAAATTTTTACCTTGTTTCCGTATCCTACTTCAATCTTCTGGGAATTCCATGGATTAATGCATGCATACTCTTCTTCATACAAGAAGGTTATATCTTGTGCCAACGATAATATCATTTTCTTCAGTTTTTGTGCATTCATAGTATATCCGAGTTCTCCTTTCTTTCTGTAGTGTTTAATTCTCTGGTAATACGATTGACGATAGCACCATTCTCCCATTCGTAATCATGTGCATGCTCGCCATTGCTTCCGTACGGATGCTGTTTTGGATTTGCATGGTTTCCGGAATGAATTTGCTTTTTCATTCTACCGTTTTCGTCATAGATAGTTCTGTTCGTGTACTGTGTACCTTTCTTATTCTCAATCGTTTCTATTACTGCATACGGCTTGTACTTCTTTGGTATACTAACCCTTTCTTTCTTTTTCCAATCATCCGTCGCTATAATATTTCCACTTTTATTATAATGATATCGACTATATTTTTCAACATGTTTTTTATTGGCCTTGGTTGCCTTCGCGCTGATTTCTTTGTCGAATCCTACTACCTGCTCCCGGTCTTTGCGTCGGTGCAAATTCTCATGTTTATCAACATAATCTGTGAGCTTGGTTTCTTTCTCTTTTAACCCTACCGAGGCCATCACGAATCCTTCTGCATCCTCTAACTCATCATACATCATGCATAATCGTTTCTGCTTTCGTACATCCCTTTCCAAAGCCCGCTGTACTTGGGTTTGCTTATACAGTTTATCATTTGCCTTTAGGTTTTCTGTGGGGAAATGTCTGCGTATACTCACTCCTTCAACGAATGGATAAATATGGTGTCTGCAATTTATTCCCAAAATTCCGTCCGGTTCTCCATAGCTTGATGTATTCCAGTGTGGATACTTCTCAGATGCGTTGTTTCGGTCAAATATCTTGCCTTGATCTCTTGCACACTTCGGGCGGGCTCCTGAATGGCTGTCAACCTCAACCAGGTTAATCCCATAATCATCTGCCCTTGCCATCTGAATTTCGGCAGCCATGGTATTCGACGTCGAACGCATACACATATTAACGTATGCTTCCGGCGTCCATTCCCGACCGCGTCGATCCACAAATGCCGGTATTCCTTTTTTGTTAAAGTCTTCAATACATTTTCTCAATGCCTGCTGTCTGGCTTCCACACCGGTAACCATCGAGGTCGTATAGTCGTTTAAGATATCAAGATAATTCTGCTTATTCTCAATTTCTTTTGCACCGGTGGTTACTTCCTTTACCAAGCGTTCGTATGCATCTTTGGCTTTGTAGAGCATGGTGCTGTTACACACATTAAGGATGTCCTTTGCTTGACTCTGCATTGTCTTCATGACCTGCTTGACGTTCTTACTGCGTGTTATTGGTACGGCTTCACCTGCAAGACCCTGTTCTGCTACCGTTGTCAGCGCCGGTTCTACTTCATCTAATACCTTCCCCGCCACTTCATTCAGCATATTCTCCATAGCTTTCTGATTAAGTCCGGTGGCTTCCGCAATGATTCGAATGTTCTCTTGGTTTAATTTCCCAATCTCTGCAAGCTTACGCATCAGCCACTCATCGCTTGCTATTGGCTGCTTCCAATCCTTGCAATGCTTAATTATATTGACCATGATTTGTTCTTCTAAGGATTGATATAAGTCAGTCGGTCCATCCGCTACACGTTGTATTTCGAGTTGTGTCATATTGGATTACTCCTCATCTTCCTCATCATCTGCCGGCTCATCTTTTTTCTCTTCTTCGTCCCCACCGGTCCAGTCAATGTCCTGCCCGGTTATTTGTCCATCTTCTGCAATGCGCTTTAATTCTTTTTCTGCCTCTTTTTCACTACATTTATTAATCTCCATAATGGCCGCTTTTTTCGAACACAACCCCGCCTGCACCAACTTAATGTTCTTGTCAATCGTAGTATTGGTGTCTTCAATGATACTGTCGTCAAAATTAACGGTCGCTTCTACCTCGGCGCCGGTATCCAGAAACGATACGGCACGAATCATGTTGATAATGGCTGCTCTTACTATGAGAGCATTCTTCTGACGGTTCTGGTATAAATCAGATTTATCGCTGATAACTTCGGTTGCCGTTTTTACCCCGGAAGAGTTGAACTGATATCTACCAGTGCCCATGCCACACTTTAGGCTGAGTATATCTAAGCATCTCTGTATTCCTTGTTCATGCTCTGTTGCTCGAATTGACATGTCAACCTCTGTTAACTTCAAATCAGAATCTCTATCATTTGGCATCTGATAATAAACCGTATCGTTTGGATCAAATACCGGATTGGTCTGTCCATCCTTTTGCATCTGCATTTTCGCCATCGTTATCGGGACAAGGATTCTCTTTCTTCCGAGCACATACTCGTTCATATAACTATCGTACACGAGATCGCATCCTTTTAATTGGTCAATACTGTTTGCGTATACAGAAATACCAAGCGGCGAATCCAAATCAATGTTATTGTAGATATTCGGTGTGATAATCTGGAATAGGGGTTTACTATATCCTGTTGATACTATGTATTGCACATCTTCTGGTATTTCCAACTCGTCGCCGGACTCCGCATCTACATAGCGGTTCTCGATGTAGTACTCCCGCGGATTTTCGCCGTCAGCTGCTATACCCCAGCGATGGAACTGCAAATAAATCGTTTCCTTACCATCCATCGTACGAACGGTTCCGAATACACATTCTGTAATGTCTCCATTGTCCCACGATAATGGGTAGATCATATCCGCACGCATGTAATCGATTATGATATCATTCCCATTTTTATATTCCACGAAAGCACCCGTTCCTAAGGCATATGCAATTTCAATTAACTGATTCCCCCTTACTCGGAAATTATTTGCTGATAAAATTTCATCTAGTCGCGCTTCGTACTTACCCGCCTTGATGGACACCTTTTCATTAAGCAATAGATTTGCCCAGTCCTCACAGACTTTCTTTGCCATTCCCAATGTGTATCTGTTATGTGTTGTTGTCGATGTCCCATTAAACACCTTATATTTATGGAACTTCTCTACTTCTCCTTGGTACCACTCGAGCCACTCATCGATGTGGGCGTAGGTCCTATCGCTTGCTGTATGATATTTTTTATCTTTTAAATACTGTATTATTTTATTGCTCATCTTGTTCTCCTTATTAGGATGATATATACAGGATTTCGTCTTGTACACTTTCGGTCGAATATTCGCACGAGTCTAACGAATCGACATTCATTAATCCATCGTCCAATCGCTTATCCTGATTTTTTAACTTGTCGTCATACACCGCCTGTTCGAATGCTTCTATGGTGTGTTTGCAGTGTTTCATAATTTTCCATCGATGCTGTGCAATGAGACTGTTATAGAATGCAATACGGTCATTAATCGGTCCTTTAATCGCGTTCCGGATATCAATTGTTACATGTGCCTGCACGCATGCCATTTCAAATCCCGAAATCAGCGTCTGTTCTGCACTGTCACAATAAGCTTCGTATACCTTATATTTGCTTTTGGCGCGCTTTACAAAATCGATAAAATCATCCTGCAGCTGTTTTGGATTTAATCGCTTCTTGCAATAATATTCATCTAATACTACTACCTGCTTATACCCTTTTGTAAATCCGGTAAGGGTAAATGAATGCGCCGACTTTGTACCACCGAAATCGACGCCAATTACTGCATACATTATCTCATTTTTCAAATTACCGTGTTCGTTCTTTTCCATCAGCCATGCACTGCTAATTAGATAATTGTTCACATTATCCGCAAACTGTTGGTAAATAAGGCCGTCAGCTGCTACCCACAAGCCCAAAATAAAACGCTTATAGAACACGCTGGCATGTGGCCACGCATTCTTATATTCTTCTTTACGCTTAGTTGAAATGGAATAATTATCATCCATCGTGAAGTGTAGATGATATACCTTTTTTCGCTTCATCTGCTCCGGATTCAAATACTCTTCACAAATAAAATGGTGTGGGCCTGCCGGATTGCAGTTCATCCATACCTTCCAACCATCCACTGAGCATCTGGCAATCATCTGGTTAATGAATGATTTTGGGAAGAGGGCCGCCTCATCTGCATACGCGCCAGCTGCTGTTAACCCCTGCAGGGCATCCTGCGCAGCTTCTGTGTTGGCACCGTAAAGATAATAGGCGTTTGTTCCAATCTCTATTCTTGCATCGGTGCCCGACCGTACATAAGTATAAGGCCATCCCCATGCTTCCAATATCTGCAGCATTGGACGAACTACGTTTTTTTTCAGCGCACCCATTGTCTTGCCGGCTAAAATAAAAGATTCGCCAGAGTGCATTTCCTGCGACCATGTTAAAAAGCCTACAAGCATAGCAATCGTCTTACCGGAACGGATTGCACCGTCTGCTACCACGTAATTATTCTCCGATGCTTTAACCATTGGTCGCCACCAGTGAATCAGTTTCTGCTGTTTCGGAGAAAATGGCTTAAATTTAAACCGCGCTGGTTTCTTCTGCTTCTTTGGCATCCTCTTCATCCTCCGCTTCTTGGTCATCCGCAAATAATGAATCGATATCTTCCTGTGTCGGCTTCATGGCCCTTAAGAAATTGTCGATGTTTTCCTCCATGGAGTCGGCGTCGCCCACTTCCATATCCCGGGCGCGTTTCGCACGGTCTGTGCGTATGCGCTGCTCTTCCTGAGTAGCTTCTGTCTGGTCACTCTGCCCGGAATATCTCGCAACCGCTTCATACGCTTTTACATTCCCTTTAAGTCCTTCTTTTATCATTGCCATATTGAGAGCTGTTTCCAGCGTACTATCAAGCCCTAATGCATTCAGAAATGGGGTCCATTCTGGATTGTCAATAGGTGTTGTTAATAGTTGGTTTAAAGTCTTTCGAAAATCTGCTTTTCGGCGCCGCGCTTCTCCCGACGCTTTTCCAGCTTTTATTGCTAGTTCCCGCCGTTCGTCCGCGGTTCGTTTGTCAAATCCGTGTTTTTTTATGTTTTCATAACCTGACATTTCACCACCTTCCATTCTGTTGTAAATATGTTACTTTTTAATGGACTTTATCAGATTCAAACCCAAGCTCTAGCCGCTTGAGCTAAAGGTCCGGATTTTGCAACAAGACGACCGCTGGCATATTCGCAAGCGGTCGTCTTTTCTGAGGATAATAATGTTGAGATTGTTTCGTGAACACCTTCACGCTACTAATATAGCACATTAATTTTGCGTTTTGTGTGCGTTTTTTAAATAGCCGTCGATTTTACGACTAATTCTGCTACGGTCAATATGTAATCGCTTACCAATCTCTTCCTGTGTTAGTCCGTCGAGGTAGCGATAACGAAATATCAGTCGCAGCGTAACATCCGGGATGCTGTCAATAAATGCCTCGATTTCATCTTCCAACTGCTGGAGCATTATTACCTTTGCATGGATACGCTTTTTTGTTGCTTCTTTGCGCCGGCGCAATTTCTCATCTTCCCCGGCATAGTACCCCTCCATGTGGAATGACATAGGTTGGTATGGAAATTCCGGATTTGAACCGCGTACTGATGCGTGATGCCGCTCCCCGCGCATGTTTATTAACTTCTGCTTCAATTCTTCTTTTTCCAACTTTATTTTCTGATAGCTCTCTAACGTCTTCTTGTCCACCTTTACACCTCCCCTGCTACCAACGATGCCAAATGCATCTCGCCGGACTTTTAATAAATCTGAGTATCCTTGCTCTGCGATTCTTCGCTCTGCCTCTTGCCAGTATTTTTCTTTCGATTCTTGGCTCCAGTCAAAATTTTCATCAATCATCTTTTGCGTTCCTCTGTCAGAACCATCGGCATACAGCCTACGCCCAGTACGTCAACTACACAGCCCTCGATGCCAAGTATCACGTATCCTTCTTTGACATATTCCGGGTTGTCTATCATCATGTGCACTCGTACCAACACACTTCGCCCTGTCTCTAAGCGCTCGGCATTCTTATTGTGTGGCTTCAACTCATTTAGCGCAAGATAGTCGCCAACATGGAAGTTTCTATCGTTCTTACGTACTTCAAACGTCTTTCTCCCGTCTGCTATCTGCTCGAAATATTCTGCTTTACACTTCAATTGGTGTATCATTGTCTTCCTCCTTTACATCCAGCTCAAAGTCCTGAATACTCACTACGTTTACATCATCGGCATTTAACGCTGCCTTAATGATGCGTTTTAATCTGGCGGCCTCTTCTGCTTTGCTTGGTACTTCTGTTGTGTCCTCATCGTGCATCCTTTTAATTGTTGTGATTTCTACTGTTGCAATGCTTGTTACTTCTTTCATAGTTATTTTCTCCTGAATTTCTTCTTTGCTATCATAATTCCATATGATATATTATTCATCCAATTCTTCCTCCCATATGATATAGCCCTTTCCCAGAGCGTACCCGTATTCTCGGTTTGCTCCTGGCGATTTCTTCCAGCCTTTTAGCATATAAATTACGTTGCACATATCAAGGAGGCAAAAATCAAGCCTCATAAATTCTTCGTATCCCAAGAATGGCAGGCACGTATCTAGCGCCGCTGGGTTAATAACCTCATGTCCTTCCACTTTAAGCTTTGCTTCTACTTGGGCAAATCGTGTTTGGTAGTCCTCGTTTCCTGTAATAGGGCCACTTATGTAAATTCTAGCCATTCATTCCACCTTCCCTTACTATTTCTATTGCTTTTTCAATATCTACTGCATACCCGCCATAATCTATAGGACTAAAGCAGTGCGCTTCCAACTGCTCCACAACTTTTTCCACGCTATAAACTATTGGTTGTGCTTCAATCGTATTGTGCCAATACGTATTACAATCATTCCAACCTTTGTTGTAACCCTCTTGCCCTATACAGGTTGGATTCCTATATTCGGGTCTTGATTCAACTAGTTTCTTTTTATCAATCATTACTTTCCCTCGCTTTCTTTAACGCTTGTTCTGCTTCTGCTTCTTTCAGATATCCTACACCATCCCGGAAATAATCCGGATTTAATTCACATCCGCGGCAATCTCAATTTTTGATTTTAAAAATTCTAAATAATCCATATCTCGAAAGTAACCGATGCATCTTTTCTCTGGCCAGAGTTCCGACTCCTTTCTTTCATCTTTAACTAAATTATTTAAATGATCACGTAACTCTCGTTACCACGTTTTTGTTCTTCTGCTACCGCGATTGCATCTTCGTACGTTCCGTATTTGCTTCGGAAGTGTCCGCTCTCATAACGAATAATGTAGAGCACTAATCGCTCATCTTTTGTCTCCTTCG
Organism: Lachnospiraceae bacterium; assembly: GCA_015057275.1. GTDB lineage: Bacteria > Bacillota > Clostridia > Lachnospirales > Lachnospiraceae > SIG308. Next base: position 97,873 of record SVEO01000007.1, read on the forward strand.
GTGTATCCATATTGAACCTCCTAATTAAACGGCATCTCCTCATCGTCAATGTCCGGTACATCTAGATAACCGTCATCTCGGCTGCTACCTTTGCCGGCATTTGCCTTGCTTTCTGCAAACTCAATATTCTCAGCAACGATATCTGTTGTGTAGATTCTCTGACCGTCCTTGTTTGTGTAACTGCCAGTCTGAATTCTACCTTCCAATACTACCTTAGTTCCCTGATGAAGATATCTCTCAGCAAATTCGCCCTGTCTGCCAAACGCTACACAACCAATAAAATCGGCTGTCTGCTCGTTGCCATCGCGTCTTGCTGCTCTACGGTCAACTGCAAGTGTGAATCTTGCAATCGCCATCGGCTCTCCTTGGGTGGTGTATCGCACTTCCGGATCACGCGTGAGGCGGCCTATTAAAATTACTTTGTTCATTCTGTTTCCCCTTCCTTAGCAAAGTGATATTCCATCAAATCTGCAATCAGCAAGTACTCCTTTGCTATCTTGCCTTTTCTTGTTTTTTCAACCTGTTCCCGGAATTCTGCTATCGTGCCACAAAAGCATCCGCAGGATACTCTTACCTTGCCGTCCTTACATCGGAAAAATGTTGTGTTGCGGCATTGTATGCCAAATCCTTTTATTGTTGCATAATCTGCATCGCCGGATACCTCTGCATTGCCGGATACCCTTGCATTGCCGGATACCTCTGCATTGCCGGATACCCATGCATTGCCGGATACCCATGCATTGCCGGATACCCTTGCATTGCCGGATACCTCTGCATTGCCGGATACCCATGCATTGCCGGATACCTCTGCATTGCCGGATACCCTTGCATTGCC
>SVEO01000030.1 GCA_015057275.1 Lachnospiraceae bacterium
GTGAATAAATCATTGGTATAAATCAATGCCAGCAAAGAGCTAAGCAACAAGTCTGCCAATATGTAATATATATTGTGCTTGGTTCTTTCTACTTCATCGAACAGCTTCTTCCTGCCACCCATCATAGAAAGCAGCATAACCGCCGACACAAACATCGCCATTATGGCTTCTAATACTCCCGCACGGATTTCGTTTCCCCATGGCGCCGGAAAATGCCCCATCATAAAGGTGTAACTTCCCGTACCGGAAACCAGCAGAAAATAGAGCAGCCATGTAGACATTGCGCCTACCGCAAAAATCATAATCGCATTGAGACGTCTCGCATATTTGCCCGGTAATACCGATGAAACGATTCCTGAAAACATGGATATCATAATCGAAAAGAAGGGTACATTCTGTACGAACTGCATTACAAGCCCTCCTTCCGAAGTCTTTCTGAAATCTCATCCAAATCCAGCGTCTGATAACGCTTATACAAACGGATGGTAAGCGACAGCATCAATGCCGTTACGGATACTGACACAACGATACCGGTCAACACCAGACCACTTGGAATCGGATTGATGTACATTTCCACCTCTGTAATTCCATCTACAACAATCGGCGCCACACGGCCAGTGATATATCCTTTTTCCGCGAGGAACAAGTAAATCGCAGTGTCCATGATGTTAAATCCAATAATCTTTTTAATCAGATTTTTTTGAAAAAGCAGGTTTGCAAATCCGATTCCAAAGAGAATCATCGCAACCTCTTCTCCGATATTGAAAAGGAAGTTTCCGCCAAACATATCCTAAAATCCTCCCTTTTTAAACAATGTGTAAAAGGCGTACATCGTACATGCCACCACAAGTCCGACACAGATATTAAGCGGCAGAATCAAACCGGAGCTGATAATATCACCTGCTGTTCCTAAAGGAATACCGCTTTCTAAATGATGCGCGCCCGTATAGAACGAATAGCTCTTCGCCAGACAATAAAAGGTCAATGCACAAAAGCTTACCCACTTATATGTCTTTTCCGTAAAGAACTTCTGTGTTTTCTCGAATCCATATGCATTCGTATAGAGAATCAATGCGGCTCCGATAATTGCACCGCCGGAGAAACCGCCTCCCGGTGACAAATGCCCATTTAAAACAACATAAATTCCGAAGATAACAATAATCGGAAACAATAGTGCCGTAATCTTCTGTAAAATGCTGTCCGATTTCGGCTCATATTGTTTTTTTACAGGCACGGTTTTCTGTTCTTTTTTCTTATCATCTCTCATAAGAATTAGGACCGTGCAGGTCGCCACGAACAATACGTTAGATTCACCAAACGTATCAAACGCACGATAGTCCAAAATCATACCCGTTACGATATTTACTGCACCGGTGTCTTTCACGGCATCTTCGATATACTTTTCCACCACTTCGTTGTTCGCCGGGTTGCCCGGGTTTCCCACAGGTGGCAGATATGATACCGTTATTAACAACAACAGTACTAACACTACGCAACATATCACCGCTGTTGCTTTATAGAAGCGGTAAAAAAATTTATAAAACCTATTGTGCTCTTTATCAAATACTTCTTTGATAACCTGCTCCTGATCTTCTTTATAACGCGCCAATACGTTCTTATTCAGAACGCGTTCCTGCTGCTCGCGCGTCTCAATATTCCCCATATAAGGGTCTGCTTCACCCCTTATCCACTGATGCACGCGATTGAACAGTTTTTTCTTATATTCTTCTTCCGAAACCGGTCTACTCATTCTTCTGCGCCCTCTTCCCTCATGGCATGTATTTTTTTCAATGTCATGAAAAATAACAAACTGGTAACGCCCGCTCCTACTGCTGCCTCTGTAATGGCGAGGTCAGGCGATTCCAATAATGTCCAGATAATCGACATGACTAAACTGTATGACATAAAAATAATAATGGAATTCAGCAGGTTTTTTGAAAAACTTACTGCGATTGCACACGCTACCAAAAATATAAGCAGGATATATTCTAAGACTTGCATCCTTCTTCCTCCTTATCTCCAATTACTTTCTGTTCACAAAATTCATCTATATGCTCGTTGGTTGTAACCTCAAGGCGTGCAATCAGATGTGATGCCACCGGTGACGCTAGCCATAAGAAGACAATAACAAGCCCCATTTTCAAAGTAACAAACCGGAATCCCGAAAGAACCATCAGGCCAAGCAATGAGATTCCTATACCAAAGGTATCTCCCACCGCTGCCGCATGCATTCGGTTTAATACGTATTTGAATTTAAATGTCCCCAAAAGTTCCAACACGAATACAATCATTCCAAAAATCAATAAACCTGTTCCCAAAAGGAACTGCATCCATTCAATAACCATATTATGACTGCGCTCCTTTCTCTTTTTGGTCCTTTTCTTTCATGTAAACTCCGGTATAAACCTTCGTCAATACTACAATTGCAAGGAAACTAATCATCGCATAAATCAGACAGATATCTACCAGATAATCTTCCTGCATCACCACCGCCAAAACACATATACTCACCATAACCATAGTGCCAATCATATTTACCGCCACTAATCTATCCGCGA
>SVEO01000008.1 GCA_015057275.1 Lachnospiraceae bacterium
GTTTAGGCATAAAGGCCTCCTTCCTAATCAGGCAGATGACTAACTAATTATATACCTTTGCAAAAGTAACTGCTAGTTTGCAAGGGCAAATGTAGAGAAAAACTTGCAATTAAAAATGCAATTAACGCGAGAAAAATGAGGGGGGGAGATGGTACAAGTCCTGTTAATGGTACAATAAATGATTATAGTAAGAATTAAGATAAGAAAAACATCTTATTTTAATTTTTATTTATTGGGAAAGTATTAGATTTATGGAGGGCAGCAACAAATGGAAGATTTAAATAATTACAAAGAAATACCATCCAACATCATCCTATTTCCGGATTTTCAAAAGCTCAAGGATGAAGTTGAAAAACTGCGCACAGAGCTATCGATGCTGCTGTTGGAGCGGGACGAACTGCAATATGTGATCTGCAAGAACATTGAAACGGCATATATGCTCGAACTTGGAGGACTGGAATACAAGGCATACAAGGCGCAATGCGCGGCGCTGCGTCTGAAACGCAAAGTGGAGCTCATTCAGGTAAAAATGAATCGGCAGGAGAAAGTGATACTTTCAAAACTCGAAGCTACGCTGGATGCTGAATTTGCGGAATATCAAAAGAAGCTCGACAAGCAGATGGAAAAGATGAACGAAGCGCTGGAACGTGGTAAAGCAGAGCATCTTTCGGAGTCGGACAGTAAAGAACTCAAGAAGATGTACCGCAAAATCGTCAAGGTATTGCATCCGGACATCCATCCACAGGCGACCGAAGCGCAAATGCAATTGCTTGACCATGCGATGGAGGCATATAAGAACGGTGATTTGGCAACCCTGCGCGTGATTCATGAAATGGTTGGCGACCATACGGTGCCGGAGGAATCTCAGGATGCGATGCGCCAAGTAACAGAGGAAAAGGAGCGGCTTACCGATTTGCTGAAAAATGTGCGTGAAAGCATTGACAAAATCAAGTCTGAATACCCGTACAATGTCAAGGACATCATGGAAAATCCAGAGAAAATAGCGCAGCGGAAAGCAGAACTTGAAAAGATACTCGCTTATTACAAGGAATTGACTGCGATCTACAAGGCAAAAGTAGAAGAAATGTTGGGAGGAAACAATGGGAAATTTGATGAAAACGGAAAGCAGCGGACTAGTTAGCCTGCTTCATGGAAAAAACGGCGAATTGATCATGCCGAAGCCATTCGAAAGAGAAATCTTTTTATTTGACACCTATATTGCCGGCACGACTCACATTGAAGGAATCGAGGAATTAGAGCCGCACCTGAGTCCGGATGACCGGCTGAATTTCTTCCGTGAGCCTGACAATCTGTATGACAAGCAGGCAATTGTCATCAAAACTGAAAACGGTGTAAAAATCGGCTATGTGCCGCGGCAGGACAACGTAATTTTCGCTCGACTTATGGATGCTGGGAAGCTGATCTTCGGCAAGATTACGGCGAAGGAGCAAAAGGGAAAGTGGGTAAAGATTGAGATTAAGGTGTATTTGAAGGAGTAGGGTGTACTTGTTTGCGTTATGGACTCCGAAGAAAATGGAGAACGAGAAGACGACATCACAATCGAAGTGGGTGAAAAGTATATTGGTTTCTTGCAGAGTGAAATTAGAGAAATTGTAATCCTGGAATAGAGGGAAAGGTGGGTTTAAAATGATTGTATGGTTATCGGATGATTTGAAAAGGTTATTCCCGTATAGATGTCAATATATAGAAAAGTATGGGTGGAAGATAGATGAAAATGCCTATGAACGACCGGAGGATATGGAATTGTTCTCCAGCTCGCCGGGATGTTATGGTAAGAGAGGCGAAGAATTTTACAAAAAGTGCATAGAGGAAGAAAAAAGGATTTCAGATTTTATAAAAAGAACAGGCAGGGAAACATGGATATTATAAGTAGGGAAATCTGGGAGATGGAGTATTTCCAAAATGGAGATACGGAACAACAGTATGTGTTGATTGTGCATGTAGACGGGGCTTGAATAATGGTTATTCTTGGTTGGTGCAGTTTGGAGCGTTTTTTAGGATTTGGGAGCAAAAAGCTTGAAAAAAAGGATATTAATTGTCAAGATTGTAGATGGAAGGTAGATATTTTGTTAAACTAAAAAATATTTTTCCATTTTAGCAAGAAAAAGTTTTCTATTAATGATATAATATTAGTGGAGGGATTAGTTACAGATAATGAATCGATGATGGTAGAAGAAATGAGTAAAAGAAAAAAGACTTTTTCAAGTCTTTTTTGTACCGCACAATGCGGGTAAACTATGTCGGATGAATCCTTATTTGCACTCACCTTGTAAGTTTGTACTTAAATACTACCACGAAATACATTAGTTGTCAAATATAAATTAAAAGAGGAGGACAAAGGAATGAAAGAATACTATTTAGGACTGGATATGGGAACAAGCTCTGTTGGCTGGGCAGTAACAAATCCGCAATATGAGCTCTTGAGAGCGAAGGGCAAAGATTTGTGGGGCGTAAGATTGTTTGAAGAGGCAAATACATCTGCAGAACGAAGAAGTTACCGTATATCCAGACGACGCAGACAGAGAGAAATTGCAAGGATGGGATTGCTTCGCGAATTATTTGCACCGGCTATTAATGAGGTGGATCCTGGATTTTATGCACGGTTGGATGATAGTAAATTTCATATGCAGGAGCGTGCCGAAGACAATAAACAGCCATATGCATTGTTTGCAGATACCGGATACACTGATAAGGAGTACTTTGAAGAGTATCCTACTATCTTCCATTTGCGGGAAAAATTGATACGTTCGAATGAACCGCACGATGTCAGACTAGTTTATCTTGCATTATCGAATTTATATAAAAGACGAGGACATTTTTTGAACGAATCTTTGAGCGAAGAAGGTGATGATAGCTCTATGGATGAGTTATATACCGAGTTGCAGGAGAAAGCAGAAGAGTTGGGAATTTCATTACCGGTGTCTATTGACTGCGCAGAATTGGAAGCTAAGTTAAGTGAAAAAGGAATTTCACGTAAAAAAGTGCTAGAGAATATATGTCAGGTATTTGGCATAAACAAAAAACAGAAAGCAGCCTACCAAGTACTGACATTAATGTGTGGAATGAGCGCGAAGATGCTGGATATCTTTGGGGAGGATGTGATTGATGAAGAACATAAAAAGTTGGCTTTATCATTCCGTGCATCAAATTTTGAAGAGTTAGAAGGTGAAGTGCAGACCGTTATCGGAAGTGAAAGTTTTGAGTTTATTAGCATAATCAAAGCAATTCATGACAAGGGGCTTCTTGCTAATATTATGAAAGGGTTTGACTATCTCTCAGAAGCAAGAGTAGCGTCATATCAGGAGCATGAGCGTGATTTAAAACAATTAAAAACAGTATTGAAGAAGTATGATACTAAGGCGTATCACGACATGTTCCGCATTATGAAAGAAGGAAACTATAGCGCATATGTGGGAAGTGTAAATAGCTCGGATCAAATTGTTCGAAGATGCAACAAAGGCAGAAGTCGTGATGATTTGTATAAAACGATTAAGGGAATCCTAAAGAATTTGCCTCAGGATGACATAGATGTTCAAGATATACTCGCTAAGATTGAAGCGGAGACATTTTTGCCGAAACAGTTGACAGCAGCGAATGGTGTAATTCCAAATCAGATACATGTAAGAGAAATGATTGCTATCTTAAATAATGCAGAAAACTATCTTCCATTTTTAAGTAAAAAAGATGAAACAGGATTATCTGTTTCAGAAAAAATCATTTCCATTTATAAATTCAGAATTCCATATTATGTAGGACCATTAGCTGGTCAACATAGAGATAAAAAGGGATGTAATATCTGGGCAGAAAGAGTAGACGGCGGTAAAATTTATCCTTGGAATTTTGAACAAAAAATTGATACAAAGGCATCTGCGGAAAAGTTTATCAGCAGAATGGTACGCCACTGTACATACTTAAATGGACATACAGCATTACCTAAGAATTCTTTGTTGTATGAAAAGTTCCAAGTGCTGGATGAATTAAATAATCTGAAAATAAACGGCGAAAAAATATCGGTAGAAATTAAACAAGATATTTATTATACCCTTTTTGGCCAAGGCAAGAAGGTTACCTTAAACAGGTTGATGAATTATCTTGTCCTAAATGGTTATATCAAAGAAGGTGAAAAGGAAGCAGTCTCAGGTATTGATGGAGGTTTTAAATCGTCGCTTACAACAGTAGGGAAATTTTATGGATTGCTAGGAGAAGAAGTTTATAGCGATAATAACAGAAAGATGATTGAGGATATCGTTTTCTGGGGAACTGTATATGGAAATGATAAGAAGTTGCTTCGTGCACAAATAGCAGAGAAGTATCCGGGTAAATTCACAGAACAAGAATTGAAACGTGTGCTTGGATTTAAGTTTGAAGGTTGGGGCAGATTATCAAAAGAATTCCTTACAATGGAAGGTGCATCTTCTGAAGATGGTGTGATTCGCAGTTTTATCGGGGCCCTTTGGGAGACAAATGATAACCATATGGAATTGCTTAGCAGTCGATATACTTATCTGGATACCCTTCGGAACATGACAGAAACTGCTGAAAAACCACTTGCCAAGTGGACTATTGATGACTTGAATGATTTATACTTATCAGCTCCGGTCAAACGTATGGTTTGGCAAACATTGCTGATTGTAAAAGAGTTGGAAGAAGTAATTGGTAACGGACCGTCAAAAATTTTCGTGGAAATGACCCGCGGAGAAGATGAGAAAAAAGAACGTACCATTTCAAGAAGACAGAAGCTGATTGATTTGTATACGGCTATTGGCAAGGAAGCAATTGAATGGAAAAAGGAAATAGAAGCACGTCCGGAGGCAGAATTCCGGATTAAGAAGTTGTACTTGTATTATTTGCAAATGGGAAGATGCATGTATACCGGAGAAGCTATTGACCTAAATGATTTAATGTCAGCAAACAGTAAATATGATATTGACCATATTTATCCAAGACATTTTATTAAGGATGATAGTCTGGAAAATAATCTTGTGTTAGTAAATAAATCGGACAATGCGCATAAGAGTGATCATTTCCCAATTGAAAACACAATAAGAGCAAAACAGAGAAATTGGTGGGGATATTTGCGTAGTAAGGACCTTATTTCAGCAGAAAAATATAATCGACTGATTCGGGATACTGAGTTTACGGCAGAAGAAAAAGCAGCATTTATTAATCGGCAATTAGTAGAAACAAGCCAAGGTACAAAAACAATCACACAAGTATTTAACCAAGCATTTCCTAAGGCTGAGATAGTATTTTCCAAGGCAAAACTTGTATCTGATTTTAGAAAAAAATTTGACATTCTTAAAGTAAGAGCGGTAAATAACTATCATCACGCCCATGATGCATATCTAAATATTGTAGTGGGTAATACATACGATGTTAAGTTTACGAGAAATCCGATAAACTTTATTCGTGATGCAGAAAGACATCCGGAGCGTACCGAAAATAAGTATAATATGGACAAGATTTTCGATTGGAATGTAGTACGCAATGGTCAGACAGCATGGGTTGCAGCCAGAAATGATATCCCGGGAACGATTGTCTTGGTAAAGAAAAATCTCAGTAAGAATTCACCACTAGTGACGAAATACTGTGCAGAAAAACATGGCGGAATCACAAGAAAAGCAACGATATGGAACGCGGAAACGGCCAAGGGAAATGGTTATATTCCGGTAAAAATGCACGATGCTAGACTGCAAGATGTGACACGCTATGGTGGAGTGACTGCAGTTTCTGTATCGGGATATTCTTTGGTGGAATATAGAGCAAATGGTGCCTTGGAGAGAAGTTTAGAGTCAATTCCTGTGTATTTGGGACGTATTGATGATGTGGATGAAAAAATTTTAATTGCATATTTTTCAAAAATATTGCAAGAAGAAAATCTGAAAAAGCAAATCACAGACGTTCGTATATGCAGAAAATTTATCCCAAGTGATTCATTGATTAAGTATAATGGATTTTATTATTATTTGGGTGGAAAAAGTAATACTTCCATATGTATTACTAATGCTGTCGAATTGAAGATAGATTATGTTAAAATGAAGTATATAAAGCAAATAGAGAAAGCCTACACTACTTCCGAATATAGCAAAAAAGATAAGGATGGGTACGAAATTTTGACAAAGGAATGGAACTTCGATATCTATAAAACTATTTTAGAGAAATATGTAGATTCGATATATAAATATCAGAAAGGGCCAGTACCAGGAATTATATTAAACAGCGCTAATATATTTAAGGAATTATCAGTAGAGCAGCAATGCTATATTTTGTTGCAAATGATTAATTATTTAAAAGGTGGTGCTAGCGCAGATTTACAGTTACTTGGAGGGAAAAAGGAGTCGGGAAAGAATATTCTGTCATTAACATTTCAGGAGGTGACTGCAATGAAGTATGTTTGCGATGTTTGTGGATGGATTTATGATGAGGAAGAGGGTGCGCCGGACATGGGCATTGAGCCGGGAACAAAATTTGAAGATCTTCCGGACGATTTTTTATGTCCGTTATGTTCGGTAGGTAAAGATTTTTTTAGCGAGGTAGACGAATAATGGAGCAAAGAAAGGGTATCGCATTCGGCTTGCAGGAGCGATTGGCGTCAGGCAAGGAGTATTATGAAATTCGTCTGGAAAGTATCGGCGGGCTGGGCGCAAATTTATGTGGGAAAATGTTAGGTGAATTGGGCGTTAGGTATTTGGATTTAAATAGCAGCAGCTTTTCCAGTTATGGCTCCGAGAAGACGGGCACGCCGGTCAAAGGCTTTATAAGATATTGTAAAAAAGACAAGGAAATCCGTGTACATTCACCGGTCATAGAGCCGGATTTACTGGTGATATTTCATCAGGCACTTTTAAAGGACAAATCGGTCTGGAAAGGGTGCACTCCGGAAACAGCAGTGATTATTGCTTTGGAACCAGGGCAAGAGCAGCCGGAAATAATGGGAGAACAATTTGGAACTTGTTACGGATTGGAAGCGCAGAGAATTGCTATGGAAACGCACTCAAGAATTAATGTGGTAATGCTTGGTGCAGCTTTAAAAGTCATGGGGATAGAGAAGCTGGCAGTTGGTGAGCAAATTTGTAAAGACACGCTCGGAAAGAAGTATCCGGATGCTCTAAAAGGTAATTTGGAAGGCATGAAAAGAGGGTATGAGGAAGTCAGAGAATTGCAGATAACCGTAAATCTGCAGCAGACGACAGGGCGAGGCAGTACCGAAACGTCCGAATGGGGTTATGCGACTGCACCCATTGGCGGCATCAATCCGAGGATTGGCAGTACGGTAATCGCAGATTTATCGCCGTCCAGACAGGGGTACATTCCTCTTTTCATTAAGGAGAGATGTATCAACTGCGGACTGTGTCATTCGACTTGCCCGGATATGGTATTTCAGTTTGCAAAAGGTGAATATAAAGGCCGGGAGATGATGGTGAATCAGGGCTTAGATTATTACCACTGCAAAGGCTGCCTGCGCTGCGTGGATGTCTGTCCGGTCGAAGCACTTGTGACAGGCGTTGAGGCTGAGCATGCCAACAAAGAGTATTTTATGCCGAATCAGGAGCTTTTGCGGATGCCGGAATATTATGAAGAGGCAGGGCCGGATGGTTATATTACGTCGGAATCTTATTTGACAGAGAAGCGAATGGAAGGAGGAGAGGTATAATGAAAAATCAAGTGATGGAATACGCTTCCGGAAATGAAATGGCTGCAATTGCTGTAAAGCAGATTGGCTATGATTTGATGGGTTATTATCCGATTACTCCTTCGACGCAGATTGCTGAAAATTTAGATATTATGCGTGCCAACGGAGAAACAGATTTAGTTATGATAGCGGCTGAAGGGGAGCATAGTGCGGCCGGCATTTGCTATGGTGCATCAGTGGCTGGCGGTCGTGTGATAAACGCCACGAGCGCCAATGGACTTCTCTATGCGATAGAACAGTTTCCGGTACAATCCGGCACCCGGTATCCGATGGTAATGAATGTGGTGTGTCGAACAGTTTCGGGCCCATTGTCTATTAAAGGCGACCACAGTGATATTATGTACATTTTAAATGCAGGCTGGCCGATTTTATTTGCCAGCACGGTGCAGCAGGTATACGATTTTAATATTATTGCCTTAAAATTAGCAGAGCAGGTAAGGCTTCCGGTGGTGGTGGCTTACGATGGATTTTTTACCAGCCATCAAAAAGGGCGTTGTTATCGTTTCGCTGATGATGAGACTGTCCGAGAATATATTGGAGCAAAGCAGGAGGAATATCCATTTCTGGATTTTGAACATCCAATTACAGTAGGCTCTTATATGAATGAGCCGGATATTATTAATAACCGATATCAGCTGCATTTGGCCATGGAAGAGGCTGACCGTTTACTGCCGCAACTATTTGCGTCTTATGAAAAGATTTCCGGAAGAGGGTATGGTAAGGTGGAAGGAACTGGCTGTGAGGATGCTCAAAATGTGTTGGTTCTTTTAGGTTCCTCATATGATACGTCTATGGATGCGGTAGAGGAAATGCGAAAAGACGGGAAAAAGGTAGGTGCAGCGACATTACATGTGCTTCGTCCTTTCCCGGGAAAAGAGCTGTTTGAACTGTTTGGTCAGGCGGAAAACATTTTGGTGGCAGATCGACAGGACAGCTATGGCGCAGGCGGTGGAAACTTGTCGTTAGAGGTGCGTGCCGCCATGCAGAAGTATGGCAGTCAGGCAAAGATGAAAAGTCTGGTTTATGGCTTAGGTGGTAAGGATTTCTTCAAGAATGATGCAAAGACGATGCTGAATTGGGCGGCGGATTCTTCGAAGCCTGATTTTGATTATTATGGTGTGACACCGGGAGAAGGCTTGAATGTAGCAGATGAGCCATTATTTACACCTGTCAAGAGCGGTATAAAGGTAACCGGCGGCAGCTTAAATGCGTCTACTGCCATGCCGGGACGCATCGCGCCGGGGCATGGAGCTTGTCCGGGCTGCGGCATTCCGGTAAACTTAAATCTACTCCTAAGAGGAATTGAAGATCCGGTTGTGTTCTTGTTCCAGACCGGCTGTGCGATGATTGTGACGACGGCATACCCAAGGACAAGCTTTAAAGTTCCGTATCTTCATAATTTATTTCAAAATGGTGCCGCTACCTTAAGCGGTGTGGCGGAAATTTGCTATCGTAAACAGCAAAAAGGAGAAATTCCGCCGGGAGATATCGTCTTCGTTATGGTTAGTGGAGACGGCGGTATGGATATTGGCATGGGTTCTGCACTTGGCACGGCACTGCGCGGCCACAGACTGCTCATCTTCGAATATGATAACGGCGGATATATGAACACAGGTTATCAGCTTTCTTATTCTACGCCATTAGGCGCTAGAAGTTCGACTTCTCATGTAGGAAAAGAGCAATATGGTAAGACATTTTTCCACAAAGATATGCCGGGAATTATGGCGGCCACAGGAATTCCGTATGTGGCAACCGTGGCAGAATCCAATCCTGTGGATTTCATGAAAAAGGCAGCGAAGGCAGCGCATTATGCAAAGACGACCGGAACCGCCTATGTCAAGGCAATTTCCGCTTGCCCGTTAAACTGGAACGACAAGCCGGCGACCGAGCGAAAGGTCATTGAAGCCGCTGTCAACTGTTGTTATTTCCCATTGTACGAAGTTGAACAAGGTGTGACCAGACTTTCTTATGACCCGGAAAAGACCGGAAAGAAAATTCCGGTGCTGGACTGGCTTTCTATGATGGGAAGAACTAAGCATCTGCAGAAAGAAGAGTACCGACAAGTGGCAGAACGGTTGCAACAGGAAATTGATGCAAGATTTTACAAGTTAAAAATGAGAGCGGAGGGAAATCGTTAAGCCGGTTTTTGCAAAAAGTAGGCAGTGGTCTGTGATAATGTCATAGGCTGCTGCTTATTTTTTTCGCAGAATTCAATTGTACTTCATACGGACGCGTGGTAGAATAGAATTCTAACGAGGGAATCGATAGAAGGTAGGAAAAATGCCGGAGGTGGCTCTGAAATATGAATATTACACAATGGACGGAAAGAGTACACAACAGAGCCGATATCGTGACACGGCTTACGCATCTGACAAGAGCAACTGAATCCATGGATGCTTTGGAGGTGTTAGTAAAAATTCTTGAGGATAAAAGGCTAATCGGAAGCACGACGCAGTCGGGCTATATTGTTGGAAATACACCGGCAGTATGCCTTCAAGAAACACCATTAGAAGCTCTGGCCGCACATATACGATATGAGAATGAATCGTTTGGGCAGATTGATAAGTGCGATGTAAGATATTCGGGAATCGGAATCCGATTTAACAAGGTCTTTGTTTACAGAAGCGGCGGCCGACCGGTGATATATGATAAAACAGAATATCTGAAATCTATTTTACCGGAAGAACAGTATTGGAGAATTGTAAATTTTGATTTGGATAACAATGAAAATTGCATAGATTGGACGCATGAGCGGGAATGGAGAGTACCGAACGAATTGGTGTTTGATTACGATAAAATTGAATTGATATTTCCGACCGACGAGGTGTACCGAAGATTTGTATCCTACTGCGAAGAGAATAATAAAATACATATCATGAAAGAAATACATGGAATTTTGATTTTGTCAAGTATTGTGAGTTAGGAGGTTTGGGAATGATAAAAGTATTATTCATCTGCCACGGCAACATCTGTCGTTCCCCGATGGCAGAATTCGTCATGAAAGATATGGTGCGAAAAATCGGCTTGGAGAAGGAGTTCTACATAGCTTCCGCGGCGACCAGCACGGAGGAAATCGATAACGACATTCATTACGGCACGCGCAGAAAATTGCGTGAAGTGGGCATTCCGACGTCGCCAAGGCGCGCGGTACAGTTGACAAAAGCGGACTATATGCGATATGATTATCTCATAGCGATGGACTCGTGGAATGTGCGCAATATTTTGCGGATAGTCGGCGCAGACCCGCAGAAGAAGGTGTCGTTGCTGCTTGAGTTTGCAGGGTTACACCGTGATATCGCAGACCCGTGGTACACCGGAAATTTTGATGCCACCTACGATGATGTTTGCAAGGGATGTCAAGCGCTGCTTGAACAGATTTTGGCAGGGAACATGGAGTAAATAAGTGCAGTTATGAACATGTCGATACAAAGGATTCTTGATATGCTTACGAAGAATGGGGAGCAGCTCTCCGGAGAGGAGAGGGTTCTGTTAGAGGATGCCTACGCGTTTGCAGCGAAGGCCCACGAGGGAATGGTGCGCAAAGGCACGGCGTTGCCGTACATCGTGCATCCGATGGAGACAGCAGAGCTAGTGGCACAGCTGACTGACGATGTAAAGGTGATTGCGGCCGCGGTGTTACACGACGTGATTGAGGATTGCGGTGTGACGAAGGACAAGCTGGAGCTGATTTTCGGCAGGCGTGTCGCGCAGCTTGTGGCCGATGAGAGTGAGGATAAGCGACCGCATATGTCGAAGGAAGCATCATGGAAGATTCGCAAAGAAGAGACGCTGGCGCATATTGCGTCTGGTTCGCGGCAACAGCGCATCATTGCAATGTGTGACAAGATTTCCAACCTTCGCAGCACGCGCAACGACTACTTGAAAATGGGTGATGACGTGTGGCTGCGTTTTAATCAGAAGGATAAAAAGATGCATGCCTGGTATTATTGGAGCATTGCCAAGTTGACAGAGGAAGAGTTCGGACACACAGCGCTCTGGCAGGAGTTCGTCGGCATGTGTATGCAGGTGTACGGCTCGCCGGATGGCTATGATTGGGAACTGCCGGCATAACATTAAAAATAAGAGGATGAAAATCATTGCGATTTTCATCCTCATTTTTATGCTCAGAGTTGCAAAAAGGTAGTTATTTCTTCGTATAAAACTCAATCACGCGGTCGGCCCTGGCACTCATACCTACAAGTAGCATATCCAACAGCACGATGGCGGTCATCGCCTCCACGACAACCACGGCGCGTGGCACGATAATCGGATCGTGACGGCCTTTAATCTGCAGCATCATATCTTCGTGTTCGCGGGAAACGGTCTGCTGCTCAGAGAAAATCGACGGGGTCGGCTTAATCGCCGCACGCAGGAACAAATCGGAACCATCGCTGATGCCGCCCAAGATGCCGCCGGCATGATTCGTGAGTTTTGTGACCTTGCCGTTTTTCATTGCAAAAGCATCGTTATTGGCAGAACCGAAAGCGGTAGCAGCGGAAAATCCGTCGCCGATTTCCACGCCTTTTACAGCGCCAATCGAGAAAATCGCTTTTGACAAATTCGCATCCAGCTTTTCAAACACCGGCTCGCCGATGCCTGTCGGTAATCCGGTTACGGAGCAGGCAATCACTCCACCGACTGAATCATAGTTTGCCATCTGCTCGGCTACAAGCTTGGCAGCTTCCTCAGCCGCCGTCGCATCCGGCATGTTCAGTGGATTTGTGTCGCGAGCTTCCTTATCATCAAATCGCGCAGCATCAATCTTCACATCGCCGATGCTCTCGGTGTAAGCATAAACTTCAATGCCCATCTGGTAAAGCAGCTTGGCGGCAATTGCACCGGCAGCCACTCGGGCAATCGTCTCGCGCCCGGAGGAGCGTCCGCCCCCACGGTAGTCGCGAAAACCGTATTTTTCATCAAATGTGTAATCTGCATGACCCGGGCGGTAGCAGCGGGCAATCTCGCCGTAATCCCCCGAACGCTGCGTCTTGTTATAAACGACCATCGAAATCGGTGTGCCGGTTGTCTTGCCCTCAAACACGCCGGACAAAATCTCCACGGCATCATCCTCTTTGCGTGGGGTTGAAAACTTCGACTGCCCAGGCTTTCTTCTATTTAAATAAACCTGAATGTCATCTTCACACAGTGCCAGGCCTGCCGGACAACCGTCCACAACGACGCCGATGCCCTTGCCGTGTGACTCGCCCCAGGTTGATATTTTAAAAATGGTACCAAAAACTGAACCGGCCATTTCAAAACCTCCGTAATTTCCAATCTGTTATTAAGAATAGCATAGATACTTTCAGAATACAATTAAAAATTCATACAAATTTCCCCTTGATAAATTACACATTACCCCCTATAATGGATAGGTATTACTAAAAATAGGGGAAATTTTACCCTTTTCAACGGAATGAGGAGAAAATGTATCGAATTATTGCAACCGAAGGACGCGCGAAACGCGCTGAATTTCACACCGTCCATGGGGTGATTCAGACACCGGTGTTTATGAACGTGGGAACGATTGCGGCGATTAAGGGCGCAGTATCCACGGAAGATTTACAGCAAATTGGCACCCAGGTGGAGTTGTCAAACACATATCACCTGCATGTGCGACCGGGCGACCAGATTGTCAAGCAGCTCGGCGGTCTGCACAAATTTATGGTGTGGGACAAACCGATTCTTACCGACTCCGGTGGCTTCCAGGTTTTTTCACTGGCGGGCCTGCGCAAGATTAAGGAAGAAGGCGTTTACTTTAATTCACACATTGACGGCAGGAAAATCTTTATGGGACCGGAGCAAAGCATGCAGATTCAGTCGAATCTGGCATCGACGATTGCGATGGCATTTGATGAGTGCCCACCGCATCCGGCGACAAGAGAGTATATGAAAAACAGTGTCGACCGCACCACACGCTGGTTGGCACGTTGTAAGACCGAGATGGCACGCTTAAACAGCTTGGAGGATACGATTAATAAAAATCAGCTCCTTTTCGGCATCAATCAAGGCGGCACGTTCGAGGATATCCGCATCGCGCACGCGAAGACGATTTCCGAGATGGACCTCGACGGATACGCACTCGGCGGTCTGGCCGTCGGTGAGAGCCATGAGGAGATGTACCGCATCCTCGAGGAAACAGTACCGCATCTTCCGCAGAACAAACCAACATATCTGATGGGGGTAGGTACACCGGCGAATATTTTGGAGGCAGTAGAGCGTGGCGTCGACTTCTTTGACTGTGTTTACCCGAGCCGTAACGGTCGCCACGGTCATGTATATACGAATTTCGGCAAGCTCAATTTGTTCAACAAGCAGTATGAGTTAGACGAACGCCCGATTGAAGAGGGGTGCGGTTGTCCGGCATGCCGTACCTACAGCAGAGCGTATATCCGCCACTTATTAAAGGCCGGCGAGATGCTTGGCATGCGCCTTTGCGTACTGCACAATCTCTATTTCTACAATCACATGATGGAAGAAATCAGAGAGGCCATCGAGCAAGGCAGATTTGCTGTCTATAAGAAAGAAAAGCTGGCATCGATGTCCGGCGGAAAGTAGAAAGTAATTAGGAAAAAAGAATTCTATATTCTTTGCATATTTAGAAAACGGAGGAATTTAATATGACAGATTTATTATTAGTTGCAACAGGCAACGGCACAGGAAACATTCTTTGGATTGTTGGTTATATCGCATTTTTTGCACTGCTTATGTACTTCATGGCAATCCGTCCGCAGAAGAAGCGTGAACAGCAGCAGAAAGCCATGCTTGAAAAGTTAGAAGCAGGCGATGCAGTATTAACAACCGCAGGTTTTTACGGCGTAGTTATCGATATCACAGAAGATACGGTAATCGTTGAATTCGGTAACAACAAGAACTGTCGTATCCCAATGCAGAAGGCAGCGATCGTAGAAGTAGAAAAGGCTGAATAATCTGGAATAATGCAGGGAAGGAAGCGAAAATATGAAAAAGAATATTACGGTTATTCCGGGCGATGGAATCGGTCCGGAAATCGTGACAGAAGCAAAAAAGGTGCTTGACACAGTCTGTGAAAAGTATGGTCACGAATTTGCATACACAGAGATTTTGATGGGCGGATGCTCCATCGACGCTTGCGGTGTGCCTTTGACGGAGGAGGCACTTGCCACAGCGAAGGCTTCTGATGCCGTGCTCTTAGGCGCGGTCGGCGGCGTGGTCGGCAAGGACAAGTGGTATGAGCTACCGCCGAATTTGCGTCCGGAAGCAGGGCTTTTGGCAATTCGTAAGGGACTTGGTTTATTTGCCAACCTTCGCCCGGCTTATCTTTATGATGAACTTAAGTCGGCTTGCCCATTAAAAGAATCGATTGCCGAGGAAGGCTTTGACATGATTGTTGTCAGAGAATTGACCGGCGGTCTTTACTTCGGAGAGAGAAAGACCGAAGAAATCGACGGTGTTATGACGGCGATTGATACATTAAAATACGATGAAAATGAAATCACTCGTATCGCAAAGAAGGCCTTTGAGATTGCCGGCAAGCGCAGAAACAACGTCATCAGCGTAGACAAGGCAAATGTTTTGGACAGCTCCAGACTTTGGAGCAAGGTAACCGCCGAGGTTGCCAAGGATTATCCGGACGTTACCTTAACAAATATGTTAGTTGACAATTGCGCGATGCAGTTAGTAAAGAATCCGAAGCAGTTCGACGTTATATTAACTGAGAACATGTTCGGCGATATTCTTTCCGATGAAGCCAGCATGATTACCGGTTCCATCGGTATGCTGCCGTCTGCCAGCTTAGCAGAAGGCAAGTTCGGTTTATACGAGCCGAGCCACGGCGCAGCTCCGGATATCGCAGGCAAAAACATTGCCAACCCACTGGCCACCATCTTATCGGCAGCGATGCTTCTTCGCTACTCCTTTGATATGGACGCGGAAGCAGATGCTGTGGAAGCGGCTGTGCGCCAGGTATTAAAGGACGGTTACAGAACTGTGGATATTATGTCTGAAGGATGTAAGCTAGTCGGCTGTAGCGAGATGGGTGACTTAATCTGCGAGCGCATCTAGGGCGGCAGATAACTTGATTTGAAAAAACGGATGGCGCTAAGCGCCGGAATGGAGGTATATATGAGAAGTGATGCAGTAACAAAGGGTGTTCAGCAGGCACCGCATCGTTCCCTTTTTCATGCCCTCGGCATGACAAAAGAGGAACTCGAAAGACCTTTGATCGGTATCGTCAGCTCCAAGAATGATATCGTTCCGGGTCATGCTCACCTTGATAAGATAGTAGAAGCTGTAAAGACGGGTGTACTGATGGCAGGAGGAACACCGATTGTGTTCCCGGCAATTGCCGTATGCGACGGTATTGCGATGGGCCACGTCGGCATGAAGTATTCTCTTGTTACAAGAGAATTAATTGCAGATTCCACCGAAGCTATGACGATGGCACATCAGTTTGATGCCTTGGTTATGGTTCCAAACTGTGATAAGAATGTACCGGGCTTATTGATGGCAGCAGCAAGATTGAATGTGCCGACGATTTTCGTCAGCGGCGGTCCGATGTTGGCTGGTGTTTTAGATAGTGGTAAGAGAACTTGTCTTTCTCACATGTTTGAGTGCGTAGGCGCTTACAACTCCGGCAAGATGACGATGGAAGAAGTAGAAGAATACGAGAACAAGGCGTGTCCTTCCTGCGGTTCCTGTTCCGGTATGTATACCGCAAACTCCATGAACTGCTTAACGGAAGTGTTAGGTATGGGCTTAAAGGGCAACGGCACGATTCCGGCTCCGCTGTCCGAGCGTATCCGTCTTGCTAAGCATGCGGGTATGAAGATTATGGAATTATTAGAAAAGAATATCCGTCCGAGCGACATTATGACCGAAAAGGCATTTATGAACGCTTTAACTGTCGATATGGCTCTCGGCTGTTCGACCAACAGTATGCTTCATTTGCCGGCAATTGCCCATGAAGCAGGCGTTGATTTAAATCTTGAGATTGCAAACGATATCAGTGCAAAGACACCGAACCTTTGCCATCTCGCACCGGCAGGCAATACATATATGGAAGATTTAAATGCTGCCGGCGGTGTATATGCCGTTATGAATGAATTAAATAAGAAGGGACTTCTCCACACGGATATCATGACCTGTACCGGAAAAACAGTCGGTGAGAACATTGCAAACTGTTTCAACAAGAATCCGGAAATCATTCGTCCGATTGAGAATCCGTACAGTGAGACCGGCGGTATTGCTGTATTAAAAGGTAATTTGGCCCCGGATTCCTGCGTTGTAAAGCGTTCCGCCGTGGCAGAGGAAATGTTAGTCCACTCCGGTCCGGCAAGAGTATTCGATTGCGAAGAAGATGCCATCGCGGCAATTAATGCGGGCAAGATTGTAGCAGGTGATGTTGTTGTCATCCGTTACGAAGGTCCGAAGGGTGGCCCTGGTATGAGAGAAATGTTAAATCCAACATCTGCCATCGCAGGTATGGGACTTGACAAGGAAGTTGCACTCATCACTGACGGACGTTTCAGCGGTGCAACCAGAGGTGCTTCCATCGGACACGTATCTCCGGAAGCAGCAGTCGGCGGGCCGATTGCATTCGTGGAAGAAGGCGATATCATTCATATCGATATTAACAAAAACACGATTGATTTCGAAGTTTCCGATGAGGAATTGGCAGCAAGAAAAGCAAAGTGGCAGCCAAGACAGCCGAAGATTACTTCCGGCTACTTAAAGCGCTACGCTGCGTTAGTTACATCTGCAAATACAGGTGCGGTATTGAAAGTGCCGGGCGAAGAATAAAAGTTAGGAGGCAGTATAATTTATGAAGTTAACAGGTTCAGAAATTATCGTAGAATGTTTAAAAGAACAGGGTGTTGATACCGTATTCGGTTATCCGGGCGGTACCATCTTAAATGTATACGATGCATTGTATAAGCATCAGGATGAAATCACACATTACTTAACATCTCACGAGCAGGGAGCCGCTCACGCAGCAGACGGTTACGCTCGTGCAACAGGTAAGGTCGGTGTTTGTATGGCAACCTCCGGTCCGGGTGCAACAAACCTTGTTACCGGTATTGCAACTGCATACATGGATTCCATCCCGGTAGTAGCAATCACTGCAAACGTAGCAAAGACAGGGCTTGGCAAGGACTCCTTCCAGGAAATCGATATCGTTGGCGTTACGATGCCAATCACAAAGCACAACTTTATTGTAAAAAACATCGAAGAATTAGCTCCGACCATCCGCAAGGCATTTCAGATTGCTCAGAGCGGCAGAAAAGGTCCGGTTCTCGTGGACGTAACAAAGGACGTTACCGCTGCAATGTATGAATATGAAGCGGTTGCACCGGAAGCCATTGCTCCGATGACTGAAAAGATTACCGAAGCTGATATCGATAAGGTGGCTGGTTACATAAATAAAGCAAAGAAGCCGTTCATCTACGTAGGTGGTGGTGCAATTCTTTCTGATGCAGCAGAGGAAATTCGTGAATTTGCACACAAGATTGGTGCTCCGGTTTGCGACTCCTTAATGGGTAAGGGTGCATTCGACGGTACCGACGAATTATACACAGGTATGATCGGTATGCACGGTACAAAGGCAAGTAACTTAGGTGTTACAAAGTGTGACCTTTTAATTGCGCTCGGTGCAAGATTCTCCGATCGTGTAACAGGTAATCCAAATACATTTGCCAAGAATGCGGCAATCGTACAGATTGACGTAGACTCCGCAGAAGTGAACAAGAACGTATTAACATCTGCCAGCGTCATCGGCGATGTAAAAGAAGTATTAAAGCAGATGTTACCAAAGATCGAAGAAGTAGACCGCAGCGAATGGATTAACGAAGTGAAGGAAATCTCTGCAAAGTTCCCGTTAAAGTACAACCAGGATGCTTTGACCGGTCCTTACGTAATCGAAAAGCTGTATGAAGTTACCGAAGGTGATGCGATTATCACAACAGACGTTGGTCAGCATCAGATGTGGGCTGCACAGTTCTACAAATATAAGAACCCAAGGACATTACTTTCTTCCGGCGGACTTGGTACTATGGGCTATGGTGTTGGTG
The DNA here is from genome assembly GCA_015057275.1 of Lachnospiraceae bacterium. Lineage (GTDB taxonomy): Bacteria > Bacillota > Clostridia > Lachnospirales > Lachnospiraceae > SIG308. The sequence continues at coordinate 18,760 of SVEO01000008.1, forward strand.
CATGTATCGGTGCTAAGGTAGCAAAGAAGGATAAGACAGTTGTAAATATTGCAGGAGATGGTTGCTTCCGTATGAATATGAACGAAATCGCAACCGCTACCCGTTACAATATCCCAATCGTGCAGATTGTATTGAACAATCATGTTCTTGGTATGGTACGCCAGTGGCAGACATTATTCTACGGCAAGCGTTATTCCCAGACAATGCTCAACGACCAGGTTGATTTTGTAAAGATCGCTGAAGGTATGGGCGCAAAGGCTTACCGCGTGACAAAGAAGGAAGATGTGGAACCGGTTCTGCGTGAAGCAATTTCCTTAAATATTCCGGTTGTTGTCGAAGTTATGATTGACAGTGATGATAAGGTATTCCCGATGGTGGCACCGAACGGTTCCATTTCGGAAGCATTTGCAGAAGAAGATTTAGCGGCAAGAGGTTTACAGCAGTAGGAGGATAAGACGGTGAGTAGAGTGTACAATTTTTCCGCAGGCCCGGCAGTGTTGCCTGAGGAAGTATTAAAAGAAGCAGCAGATGAAATGTTAAACTATAAAGGAACCGGCATGTCTGTGATGGAGATGAGTCATCGTTCCAAAGCATATCAGCAGATTATCGACGAGGCAGAGCAGGATTTAAGAGATTTATTGAACATCCCTGACAATTACAAAGTATTGTTCTTGCAGGGCGGTGCATCCTTACAGTTTGCTATGATCCCGATGAACCTAATGAAGAATGGTGTAGCTGACTATATCGTGACAGGTCAGTGGGCAAAGAAGGCATATCAGGAAGCTTGTATTTATGGTAAGGCAAATGCCATCGCGTCATCTGCGGATAAGACATTCTCTTATATTCCGGATTGCTCCGATTTGCCAATCAGCGAGGATGCAGACTACGTCTATATTTGTGAAAATAATACAATTTACGGAACAAAGTTTAAGACACTTCCGAATACAAAGGGTAAGACGTTGGTAGCGGATGTATCTTCCTGCTTTTTGTCCGAGCCGATGGACGTAGAAAAGTACGGCGTGATTTATGGCGGCGTACAGAAAAATATCGGTCCGGCAGGTGTTGTGATTGCCATTATCCGCGAGGATTTAATCACAGAAGACACACTTCCGGGAACCCCGACGATGATGAAGTATAAGATTCATGCTGACAACGGCTCCTTATACAACACACCGCCGGCCTACGGTATTTATATTTGTGGTAAAGTATTTAAATGGTTAAAGAAGATGGGCGGTCTTTCGGTAATGAAGGAGCGCAATGAAGCCAAGGCTAAGATTTTATATGATTTCCTCGACCAGAGCGAATTGTTTAAGGGCACCGTACGCAAGGAAGACCGTTCTTTGATGAACATACCATTCATTACCGGCGATGCTGATTTGGATGCAAAGTTTGTAAAAGAGGCAAAGGCTGCCGGGCTTGAAAACTTGAAAGGACATAGAAGTGTGGGCGGCATGAGAGCAAGTATTTACAATGCAATGCCAATCGAAGGCGTGCAGGCGCTTGTTGACTTTATGAAGAAGTTCGAAGAGGAAAATAAATAAAACAGCTTTGGAGGAAATGACAGATGTACAAAATTAATTGTTTAAATCCAATTGCTTCGGTCGGCTTAAATTTGCTGACAGAAGATTATGAGAAAGTTGATAATTTTGCAGAAGCGGATGCTGTGCTCGTGCGCAGCGCTGCGATGCATAATACGGAAATGCCGGAGCAGCTTCTTGCAGTAGCCAGAGCAGGTGCCGGTGTAAACAACATTCCGCTTGATGTATGTGCAGACAAAGGAATTGTCGTATTCAATACACCGGGAGCAAATGCTAACGGCGTGAAAGAGTTAGTAATCGCAGCAATGCTCCTTGCTTCCCGTGATATCGCAGGTGGTATCGAATGGGTTAAGTCAGCAAAGAATGAAGCAGATATTGCCAAGCTCGCAGAAAAGACAAAGAAAAACTTTGCCGGCAGCGAGATTATGGGCAAGACACTCGGTGTTATCGGTCTCGGTGCTATTGGTGCCAAGGTTGCTAACGCAGCTCTTTCTCTCGGAATGGAAGTCATCGGTTATGACCCGTTTTTATCCGTTACCGGTGCATTAGCATTATCCAGAAGAGTGCAGGTCGTAAAGACACTTGATGAAATCTATGCAGCCTGTGACTATATCACGATTCATGTGCCGGCATTAAAGGACACGACCGGCATGATTAATGCAGAATCCATCGCTAAGATGAAAGATAACGTTGTCATCATCAATCTCGCTAGAGATCTTTTGGTAAACGAAGGTGATATGGCAGAGGCATTAAAGTCCGGCAAGGTGAAAAAGTATGTAACTGACTTCCCAAATCCGGTATCTGCGAACATGGAAGGAGCTATCGTCATCCCTCACCTCGGTGCATCAACGGAAGAATCCGAAGATAACTGTGCGGTAATGGCAGTAAAGCAGTTAAGAGAATATTTGGAAAACGGTAACATTGTAAATTCTGTAAACTACCCGAACTGCTCTAACGGAATTTGTACACATGCGGGCCGCGTGACTATTTTACATAAGAATATTCCGAACATGCTGACACAGTTTACTGCCGCATTTGCAAAAGACGGTGTAAACATTTCTGAGATGGTAAACAAGAGCCGTGGCGAATATGCATACACGATTCTCGACTATGATAGCGAATCTCCGGCAACCATCGTGGAGGATTTGATGAAGATTGACGGTGTAATTAAGGCTAGAGTCATTAAATAATACGATATGTTGCAAAAGCAGCAATAACATATTATAATTAGGAGGCTATTATGTTACTTTTAAATGCAGACACTCAGGAAGTAATCAAAGAAGCAAATGTGCTTCTTGAGACAATTGAAGGGTACATTCCAAAGTTAATCGGTTTCGGTGTAAACGTACTGATTGCCCTTCTCATTTTCTTTGTCGGCAAGATTATCATCAGCTTAGTATTGAAGCTTGTGGGCAAACTTATGAAGCGTGCAAACATTGATGAGAGCGTAACAAAGTTCTTAGATTCCGTGCTCAAAGTGGTGATGTACATTATCCTCTTAATCATCATTTGCAGCAAGATTGGTATTGAAACCACATCCATCATCGCAATCTTTACCTCTGCATCCTTGGCAGTAGGTCTTGCTTTACAGGGGGCACTGTCCAACTTTGCAGGCGGCGTGATGATTTTACTTATGAGACCTTTTAAGGTTGGCGACTATATCTCTGCCAACGGTGTAGAAGGTGTGGTAGAGCGTATCGACTTATTCTACACAAGATTAGTTACAGTTGATAACAAGCTTGTGCTTGTACCGAACGGCGAAGTTACCTCTGCAAAGCTGACAAATGTTACCGCTTTTGACACAAGAAGAGTAGATTTGAACTTCTCTATCGGCTACGGCGAGGATATCGACAAGGCAAGAGCAGTCATTGCATCCACCATCGCACGATGTGAAACAGCACTTCATGTTCCGGAAGATGCTATTTTAGTCAGCGAACTTGGCAATTCCGGCGTGGTAATCCAGACGCGTACTTGGACAAAGACCGCAGATTACTGGACAACCTATTTCTTCATTCAGGAGAATGTGAAGAAGGCGCTCGACAGCAACAAGATTAATATTCCATATAATCAGATTGATGTTCACATTGTTGAGAAATAAGAAAATTCTTAGATTTCAAGTGACCGGCACAGCAGATTGGCTGTGTCGGTTTTTTACCACTAAGCTTTAGCTTTCATGCAAAAGATTGTGTGATATTAAAAAAAATGCTTGCATTTTCAGAAATCTCTGTTATAATACATAAAGTATTCGGCCTGTTGGTCAAGCGGTCAAGACGCCGCCCTCTCACGGCGGAAACAGGGGTTCGATTCCCCTACAGGCTGTTGGAAGCTCCAGACTATGTCGGGAGCTTTCTTTTTAAATTTTATATCCCTAACACGTTGATGAGACGAGTAGAGAAAACAGAAACAGACAGAGAATTGCACCTTGGCTGGAAGTGCATATGCGGAGTTTTCTTGAAAACTACCTCGGAGTGGCCCTAATCCGGCCCGGTAATTCCGTTACCATTATTTGAGTGATTCTAGAAATAGAATAATTAGGGTGGAACCACGAATTTTAAGCGTCCCTTTCGAATGCGTTATGCATTCGGAAGGGCGTTTGTGTTTTAAAAGCAAAAAGAAAGGAAGAAAAACGATGAAGATTTCATTAAAAGACGGCTCTGTAAAAGAGTATGCAGGTGCAATGAGTGTCATTGACATTGCAAAGGATATCAGCGAAGGCTTAGCAAGAATGGCTTGTGCAGGCGAAGTAAACGGAAAGGTTGTGGACCTTCGTACCGTGATTGAGGACGATTGCACATTAAACATTCTCACATTCAACGATGAGGAAGGTAAGGCTGCATACCGTCATACCACATCTCATGTTTTGGCGCAGGCAGTAAAGAATTTATATCCGGAAGCAAAGCTTGCCATCGGACCGTCTATCGAAAACGGTTTCTACTATGATTTCGAATGTGCACCGTTTACGAGAGATGATTTAAATAAAATCGAAGCTGAGATGAAGAAAATCATCAAGCAGAACGATAAGCTCGAGCGCTTCACATTGCCGAGAGCAGAAGCAATTAAGTTCATGGAAGAAAAGGGAGAGCCTTATAAGGTGCAGCTGATTTTAGACTTGCCGGAGGATGCAGAGCTTTCCTTCTACAAGCAGGGCGAATTCGTAGACCTTTGCGCAGGCCCGCACTTGATGTCTACCGGCGCCATCAAGGCATTCAAGTTAATTTCTTCTTCCGCAGCATACTGGAGAGGAAATTCCAACAACCAGACATTAACTCGTGTTTACGGCACATCCTATACAAAGAAGGCTGATTTAGATGCATATCTTGAGCATTTAGAGGATATCAAGAAGAGAGACCACAACAAGCTCGGCCGTGAAATGGAACTGTTCGCAACCGTCGATGTGATTGGTCAGGGGCTGCCTTTATTATTGCCGAAGGGTGCGAAGATGATTCAGACGATGCAGCGCTGGATTGAAGATGAAGAAGAAAAACGTGGTTACATGCGTACAAAGACGCCATTAATGGCAAAGAAGGATTTGTATGTGATTTCCGACCACTGGGGACACTATAAGGAAGGTATGTTTGTGCTCGGAGACGAGGAAAAGGATGATGAAGTATTTGCACTGCGTCCGATGACATGCCCATTCCAATATTTTGTATACAAGCAGAGCCCAAAGAGCTACCGCGACCTGCCATGCCGCTACGGCGAGACATCGACACTCTTCCGTAACGAGGACTCCGGCGAAATGCATGGACTTACCCGTGTGCGCCAGTTCACGATTTCTGAGGGTCACTTGATTGTAACTCCGGAGCAGGTAGAAGAAGAATTTAAAAACTGTTTGGACTTAGCGGTTTATTGCTTAAGAACCTTAGGCGTAGAAGAAGATGTAACGTACCGTTTCTCTAAGTGGGACCCGAACAACAAGGAAAAGTATCTTGGCGACGAAGCTCAGTGGGAAAAGACACAGGGCAGAATGAGAGAAATTTTAAACAATCTCGGTTTGACTTTCACAGAAGAAGAAGGCGAAGCGGCATTCTATGGGCCGAAGTTAGATATTCAGGCGAAGAATGTTTACGGCAAAGAAGATACGATGATTACCATTCAGCTTGACTTTGCATTGGCTGAGCGTTTCGATATGACTTATATTGATGCAAACGGTGAAAAGAAACGTCCGTTCATCATTCACAGAACAAGCATGGGCTGCTACGAGAGAACTCTTGCATGGTTAATCGAAAAGTATGCCGGCTTATTCCCGACATGGCTCTGCCCGGAACAGGTAAGAGTATTGCCGATTTCCGAAAAGTATCATGACTACGCGAACAAGGTAGCTGCAGAATTAAAGGAAAACGGTATCTTATGTACCGTTGACGAACGCAGCGAAAAGATTGGTTATAAAATTCGTCAGACAAGACTCGACCGTGTACCTTACATGCTCGTAGTTGGTCAGAAGGAAGAAGAAGAAGGCAAGGTTTCCGTAAGAAGCAGATACCTTGGTGACGAAGGACAGAAGGACTTGAGCGAATTTATCGATGCCATCTGCAAGGAAATCCGCACAAAGGAAATTCGCAAAATCGAAGTGACAGAGTAAAAATTTTAAAATTTGCATAAAAATTTTTCACACGGCGCAGACTAGTTCAGGGAAGCGTTTGCAAGCGTTCTCAGAAAGGATGATAAGGATATGCCAAGATTAGACTGTAGTGTGAAAACCTGTTATTACAACAAAGAAAACCGCTGCTGCCGCGAAGGAATCAAAGTAGAAGGTGCCGATGCGATGAATGCAAGGAGCACGGCGTGCGGAAGCTTCCGTGAGCGCCAGATGGAGACTGCAAAGAATGAGTGCGGATGCCGCACAGCACCGGAGCAGCGTCTGGAGGTAGCGTGTGATGCCGTAAAATGTATCTATAATGATAATCATGTATGCTCTGCAGAGCATATCGGCATTGCAGGAAACGGAGCAAAGCATGCCAAAGATACTGAGTGTGCAAGCTTCGTAAACGAAAAATAATTTTTGTAAAAAAAAGTTGACAATCCCGCCGCACTATGATAAAGTGTAGGAGTTGCAAAGCAAGAAGAGTATCCACTCTCACCCTGACACACAGGTGCTCAGGCGTTCATAGTGCGGTGTATTGTCGGCTGATTTTATGTCGATTTACATAATTATGGATTTGAGTGTGGGTAAGTAGATTGCTTATCCACTTTTTTTGCGGGGACACTGGTTATGGAGGTGCAGTACTATTAGCGATTATATGATTAACGAACAAATCAGGGACCGTGAGGTTCGTCTGATCGGTGAAAATGGAGAGCAGCTGGGAATTATGCCGGCAAAGGAAGCTCTTAGACTTGCAAGAGAGGCAGAGCTTGACCTTGTAAAGGTAGCTCCTACAGCAAAGCCACCGGTATGCAAGATTATTGATTATGGCAAGTTCCGTTACGAGATGGCTCGTAAGGAAAAGGAAGCCAAGAAAAAGCAGAAGGTCATTGAAGTTAAAGAGGTTAGACTTTCTCCAAACATCGAAGAGAACGATTTGAAGACGAAAGCTAATAACGCCAGAAAGTTTTTGGAAAAAGGCGACAAGGTAAAGGTCACCTTAAGATTCCGCGGCCGTGAGATGGCTCACGTGGCAAGCAGCAAGCACGTTTTAGACGATTTTGCAAAGATGCTTGAGGACGTATGTGTTATCGAAAAGCCGGCAAAGCTCGAAGGTAGAAGCATGGGCATGACATTGGCAGCAAAGAGATAAAAGAAAACAGCAATAAATACCATTAAGGAGGACATAAAAATGCCAAAATTAAAGACAAGCAGAGCAGCAGCAAAGCGTTTCAAAGCTACAGGTACAGGTAAGTTAAAGAGAAATAAGGCTTACAAGAGCCATATCCTTACTAAGAAGACAACCAAGAGAAAGAGAAATCTCAGAAAGTCTACCATTACCGATGCAACAAATGTAAAGAATATGAAGAAGATTTTGCCTTATTTATAAGCTAAGGTACGGATTAGGAGGAATTTGAAATGGCAAGAATTAAAGGCGGCATGAACGCAAAGAAGAAGCATAAGAGAGTATTAAAGTTAGCAAAGGGTTACAGAGGCGCTAGATCCAAGCAGTACAGAATTGCTAAGCAGTCTGTAATGCGTGCTTTAACATCCGCATACGCTGGTCGTAAGGAAAGAAAGCGTCAGTTCAGACAATTATGGATTGCTCGTATCAACGCAGCAGCTCGTATGAACGGCATCTCCTACAGCAAGATGATGCACGGCTTAAAGGTTGCAGGTGTTGATGTGAACAGAAAGATGTTAGCTGAATTAGCAGTGAACGATCCTGCAGCATTCACAGCTTTAGCAGAAGTTGCAAAGCAGAACGCATAAATTACATTTTCTATTAAAAGGATGGACTTTTTAAGTCCGTCCTTTTATAAAATATCGCGAAAAATATTTACAAAAATTTCTTGAAAAAAGTTCAGAAGTTTTGAAAAAAAGTTCTTGCATTCCGCAAGGACTTGTGGTAGTATAGTCACGTTCGCGAGAACATAGCTCTTACGAACGAGTTGAATATATGCACTCGTGGCGGAATTGGCATACGCGCTAGACTAAGGATCTAGTCCGGGTTACTGGGTACGGGTTCAAGTCCCGTCGAGTGCATTTTTTCTATTTGCAGTTGTGGCGGAATTGGCATACGCGCATGATTCAGGTTCATGTCCGGGTTCCCGGGTGTGGGTTCAAGTCCCATCAACTGCATTTTTTATTTTTATGAATAATTTCGATTATTCGTGATATAATAATTATGTATTCCTCGATAGCTCAGTCGGTAGAGCGCGCGGCTGTTAACCGCGTTGTCGTAGGTTCAAGTCCTACTCGGGGAGCTTAAATAAAGAGTTCGTACGCGGACTCTTTATTTTAAAGTATTTGCCTGCGTTTGTGGGTAAATATCAGCCATGTCCGAATGGCTTAAACATTCGGGGTTGTCATGGTTTCGACAGGCCGGTAGAAGGTGGAGAAGCTATCGGAAGCCCGGGACTTCCTTAAAACTCGGAATTAAAAATAAACGCTGAAGATAATTTAGCATACGCTGCCTAGTAGGCAGTTGTCGGACTGAGCGGACCTGCACGTTCTGACCCCGGCATCGACTCAGCAGGAAACGATGCGTTCAAAGCTTTGAGAATGTAGGCGTATTATGAAGCTACTAAAGCGTTAAGGCTGTTTTTGGCCGTGACGCGGAGGGAATGTCAAAACAAAAACTATGATAGTAGAAGTACGGTGGAAATCGGTTTGGACACGGGTTCGACTCCCGTCAGCTCCATAGCTGGAAATGCTCGGAAACAAGCCATTTTTGGGCATTTCCAAACAAACATAAAACATGAAATTGACTATTTTAGACCGTTTTAGACCGTTTCAAATCGAAACGATTGGGGTCAAAATTGGGGTCAAAAATGATAAAGGCAATTTGAATCGAATTTAGCATACTTGAGAGTATATTAAAAACAAAATCGTAAAAAATAGGGAGTATAATCTACCATAAAGTAGACCGTACTCCCTATCATACGTTAAATGTAAAAATAAAAAATCACATTTTATTTAAATTGGAAAAGAAAAATCAATTGACAACCAACCAATATCACCAGTAACTTCACTTCCATCCGATAAATTTCTAACCCACTGTAAAGCAACAGACCCGGTGGAAGGATTAACTGCATATCTTGCCATAACATTTCCTGCGCCACTATTGGTTACACAGTATGTAAGGCTAGTAGATGAACGGTATGTTGACGGAAGCGTGAAAAGAATCATAGATTCACCTGCAACCTTATTTGTCACACCAAAACATCCACGAACGTATACAACACCATTATGTCGTCTATACTGTACTGGCTGTACCGTACTACCATTGTTATGATATACCAGGTTTTCAGAAGCCATTTTTTCTCCTACAATATAATGCCATCCTGTGTCGCCCAATCCTACATCTTTGCCACCAACGATAACGTGTAAGGTATCGGTTGGGCTTGTAGGTGCTTGGATGAAATTAGAAGAATTACCACCATAACCAAACGCCAACACAGATGGGTCTAAACTGATATATTTTCCATAACCCGATTCTGATAGCCTCTCCTCTGCTATCAGATAACCCGTCTTGGGGTCTATTTTAATAGCCATGTCACCTACGTTACTAGATGAACCAAAACGTGCATATCCAGAAGTGCCATCAATATATGTGTTACCAAAATAAGCCGAGCCAGAAACACCATCAATATACGTATTACCAAATCGAGCCGAGCCGTTGCCGTACAATATAAAATTGCCTTTATAGCCCGTGTCGGTGCTACTTTTTGTTTGACATGATAATATCCATGTTTCGCCGGGATTATCCTGTCCGGGTGGCTGAAGATATACTCGATAATCGGTGCCGTCAACAGTCACGTCTTTGGATAAATATCCTTCGTTAATATCCCATCCGCCAATTTCTCCACTAAGGGCGTTAATTTCGCCTGAAACAGATACAGATTTTGAATCCATGTCTAATGAGAAAACAACATTACCTTCGTCATCTTTTGAAAGCAGTGTTCCAGTAGTGATTGCATCCGCATTGATGTTGGTAATGTTTGCACTTCCTACCTTTAGCGTTCCATCTTCAATTTTGCATCCGCCTATTTTTCCACTAAGAGCATTAATTTCACCCTTTATATAAGCCTTTCTGTTTTCATTGTCTATGGCAAAATTAGGAGAGTATATATTACCATTCTCTAAGTTTAAATAAGTTCCGTCGATACTATATGGCGAAGTAGTATCTGTATTTTCTTCGTAGTATGTTGATTTGATAATGTCAGTAGATATCATACCATTTTGCATGATGATAGATTTTCCGTCAGGAGACTTTACAACAAACTGCCCTGTCAATGCACTAAGAGCAGAATCCGTGAGTGTCAAAGAAGATTCATTAGAACCATCCTTTACCAACCAGTAAAATTGGTTTGCTGTTTGTAGGGCAGTAGTAATCTGTTTCCTTAATCCTTCAGAATCGGTAGTGCCTACCGTCGTTGTTATTCCATCAAGGCTTATAATCTGTTCAGCGATACGGTCAATAATGTTGTAAGCATCTTGCTCTTTTACAATATTGCCATCTTCATCATAAACATAATTGCCATTTTCGTCCTTTACGGGATAGTACAGGTATGTACTTTCCCACACGGAATCTTTGATAGTCAAGGATTCTTTATCAATTACAGATTCTACAGTAGTTTGAACCGATGCTATATTTTCTGCTGTCTCTTCAATCTGTGACTGAATATCTTCCGGAGCAGGAGTCCAGTCGGTAGCGCGGTTGCCTCGTTCAAGTTTTGCTTCCGATGCTTCATCCCATGGATACGATACTAGTAAGTAATAAGCGTTCTCAGGCGAGGTCCAAGTATATGTTCCCGCCAAATTAGCGCCTATTTCAGCAATAACTTTTCTACTAATATAGTTTTTATCAGTGTCGTACCAATTGAATCTGAAATAATCACCACCACCCGCAGAACGTGAAAACGTGTATTGTGTATTCGGTTTGATGGAAATATAACTGGTCATCGCAGCGCTACCGAATACAGAACCAGTCGCAAGATTTCCATCTATATTATAATGAGCGTCCAGCTTCGACTGAGAACGAATAATTAAATTCCTTCCACCAATTTCTAAATTATTGATATCAGCTTGAGCATTATCAGCCGCGTTTTGAGCCGTGGTAGCGGCATCTTTGGCTTCGTTAGCTACGGTATCATCCGTATACTTACTAGCAGCTACCCAATCTGAAGTTGCATAGCTTTGTTCTGCCACTTTAGCTGTAGAGCAACGCAAAATATCGCCATCATCCCCTTGAACCCATAGGTCACCTTTATCGTATGGTGGGGATGGTGTCGTATAAAATACTCTTCGTTTTTGGTCAGCCGTATCTTGCGCTGTTTGAGCATCTGCTAATGCCTTTGTGACATCTGTATCAGTAATACGTTGCCAAGAGTATACATTATTTAATACTTGCCACCGATAACAATAACCGGTGATAGTATCATAATATAAATCACCTAAATGAATGTTCTTAAGTTCAACTGTCGTCCAATTAACAGCAGGTTCATTAGTCTCCGTAGGCTCCACTTCGTAAAACCAAGTGGTAATGCTTCCATCAATCTGTGTTTGAAGATTCGCAATATCATTATTAAAGGTAGTAACAATATTCGCCATATCTTCGGCATTTTGATTAGCGGTAGACCATGCTTCGTCTGCTGTTGACTGGGCATTTGCAATGTCCAAGTCCATATCTTCAGGAGCAGGCGACCAATCGGTAGCTTTGTTACCAACTTCCAATTTTACACCCTTGATTTGGCATCCACTGAGATTGTATCGTTGAAATTGTACAATAACATAGTATGTACCATCTTCTGTCATTTCCTCAGAACCGCTTTGAAATAAATCATCGGTTACATCGTATTGGATAGTATATCTACGCCAATCTGTTGGTAAATCATAACTACCATCGGAATTTCTAGCCCATTCACCTCTGTACCGTATTCTACTTGAAGTTTCCGATGTTGCAATACATAGATTTGCCAATAAGCTGTTGTAAGCCGCAGATGTGCCAGTTGTATTTGCATCAGCCCTAGCATAGAAGGATAGCGTCACAGTTTTGTTCCTGATTTTACTATAAGGAAAATTTGGTCTTGACTGAACTGTTCTCCAATCTACTGTTTCGGCATCGGAAAATGTTGCAACCGTTAAACCATCGGAATCTTCGGAAAATGTCACGGTGGGATGATACAACCAACCATTCATGTCTCTCGTATTTCGAACTAAATTCGTTCCACCGATTTCTAAATTTTTTAACTCATTAATAGCAATATTAGTTTCAGTCTTAAACTCTGTATAACGTTCTCCCAAAGAATCCCCATTTTCATCTAAAATCTCCGAGATAGAAACTTTGCCGTTTTCATCCGTTTCAACAATAGGAAAGTTTAGTTTTTCTTTTCCCAAAGTTCCATCGGAAACCATATTGTTTTTAATTAAGCCGTCAGATACAGCATTCTCGGTAATTCCTTGCGAAGTCATTATCGTTGCGCCGTTCTCATCTTTTACAATAATAGACGGATACTCATTATCTGCATAGCCAATTTGAATACCGACTTCGCCATCAGGATTAAGAAACTGTAATGTATTTCCGTCAGCAAGCATATTTCCATTCTCAGACATAATTCTCATTTGGTCAGAGATAGTTATATCACCAGTTTTTAAATCAGCTACCGTTATATTTTTTGCAACAATATCTGCAATATAAGCAGCATCAATCACTGCCTTTGCAGTAGTCGTACTGAGTGCATTTAATTTATCTGTAAACGTGATATTCGCAAATAAATCATCAAAATTACCCGTATTGGCAGCAAGAAAATCAACATCAATATAAGTAGAAAAAAGTTTTTCAAACGATGCTTCATCGCCGGTAATCTTATTCACATCAATTGTCTGGAATTTTGCATAATTAGCAATAAGCCGATTAACTTGTTCTGCATCAATGTCACCACTCGTATTTGATGCAATATTTTCTACTGTATTTTTAAACAAACGATTCTTTATCATCATCTGCAAGAAATTCGTCATATATTCTTTATCAGAATCAGAATTCCCTGTCCCGATGGAAATACTGTTTTTAGAACCACGATTACTTTCGCCATTAAGAATGTCTGTTAAATCACTTCGACCAGAACGAGAAGTAATCATGTTCGAAAATTCGACAGTCAAATCGGGACTTACCTCACACGGATTCCACGACCTGCCAACAAGCCTTAACTTAACACTGTAATCATCACGGATTCCAAGCCGGATATACCTTAATAATTTAAAATCGTTATGCCAGCATTGAAACGCATCTAAATTTAGCAAATTGTCCATGTTAGCAGTGAACTTCATTTGTGGCTGTGAAACTTCTGATAATTTGCTTACAGAATCATCGTATAATTCCTTTTCTCTATCAATCACTGTAACTGTAGTGTCGACAGAAGTAGAGAGGATATTTGTATTTTGATAATCCGTATCATGGAGTAAAATATGAATGGTTAAGATATCATCGTCGTTAAAACCCCATGCTTCATACGACATATCCGACTGTTCAATCATAGACAAACGCTCGTTATCAATAGCGTCCAATTCCGATTCGATGACGGTTAATTCATCATTTAACTTTTTTAACTGATACAGAAGCGTTCCTTCGGTAGATGCCGTACCAAGATAGCCGGAGATTTCTATATATTTCGAACGTCCAAGGATATTATACTCGTCTTCGCCTCCAGAATAAGAAGCTTTTTCTTCGTCTGTCATTAACTCCCATGCTGTTTCAAAGCCCTTTAAAGCCTCTAATTGTTCTTCATAATCTTTCTTTTTGGCAGTTAATTCTTCTATACCATACAATTCCCAATTGGTTTCGTAATCCTTTACAAAATCTTTTTTATTGTCGGAAGAAACGCCCAGATTAGAGATTGCAATTTCAATATTTGGAATGATGTAATTTAATACTTCCCAATAAGTATAATAACCACCGTAACCATTTGCTAACTCGTATAACAAAGTTAAATACTTGTCATGGTCAACGGTTATATCCTCTGTTTTCCAAGGTATGTAATTACCGTCAGAATCGTACTGTGGGTCAGTATCAACAGAAATCTGTAAACCGGTAAGGAGCGCATTATAATACGCAAGATTTTCATATAAAAGTTCTTCTGTCATAGCGTCCCACTGTTGCCAATCGTCTCCATCGTTCGGGACGCGGTATTGCAGTTCCGAGATTTTTTCTTCTTTATTCGCGCGGTCTTTGGATAAATTTGCAAAAGTTTCTCTATTATTTTTACGCCAGTCTAACCATGCTTGCACTTTAGAGATAAGCTCCGTTGACATATACGGTTCATGCATAAAATAGGATAAATCAATAATACGGGAATCGTTGTAGTTCCAATTCCGCACATTTAAACCATCCGCACCCTCGCAATTAAAACGGGTGTAAATCGTATCTTCATCTACGCTAATATCAACGGAATTTGCCAAATTGCGAAATCCAATGAAAATATTTGTTTCGTAATCCAGACTGTGTTTGCTGACTGCTTTGATGCGCTTGTGAAGTATATCAAACAAAAATATACATTCCGCTTTCGGCGCAATAGTAGAAGTGAGCAGTGCATACAGATTTATATTATCTTCGCTAAAGGATAATTTTACATCCCACAACAACGGGTCAATATCTTCATCTAACACCGTCCAACCGGGAATTCGTTCCAGTACGAGATTAATCAGCGATAAATCTTTTCTCTCCGGATTATAAAATTTTACAAACTCCTTCGCAAACCCTAACTCGTCAACATTATTTTCGGCAAGCTGCTCCAAGGAATCCGTCTCACCGGTATTGATTTTTAAACCAACCCAGTCTTTATCTTCAAATTCCTTATCTATCGAATAGGCAGTAATTGACTTTGTTTCTTTTACCCCGTCATTATTAACATTTGGGTACTGCATCTGAAAATATCCGATATCTTCAAGATATAAATTGAGATATACATCTAATAGGTCATAACCATTTGATTTTACTTGTTTACCGTCAATTACGATATATTCATCAACCTCAAACGAAAGAGTTGAAAAATCCTTTACGTGTTCATCATAATTTACGCTATCCGTCTTCACACCGTTCAGTACCGTGATTGGTGTAAGGTTCGGT
This sequence comes from Lachnospiraceae bacterium, assembly GCA_015057275.1. Classification (GTDB taxonomy): domain Bacteria; phylum Bacillota; class Clostridia; order Lachnospirales; family Lachnospiraceae; genus SIG308. The sequence goes on from SVEO01000008.1 coordinate 34,007, forward strand.
CGGCATAAATATATTTTTTTACCGCTTGGAATCATAACCATCCACCTACTTTCTTATATGGGCAGGAATACGCAATCGTTATATTAGCGTTTCCTGTAACTTCAAGGGTATTTATCCCATGCAACAATCTCAGCCAATAAATATTACCAACATCTGTCCAGCCCAAATCTGCATACGAAATTAAACCATTCGTGGTTGCGTCGCTGGGAATACAGTGGGCACAATCAAATACCATAGCTCCGTCAGGATTAAAAAAGATAACCGATTTGTTACGTCCATGTTTGAATAAAGCGGTATCAGAAGGAGTTATTCATAAAAATCCGTGCGATGACGTGTTATTGCCAAAAGAAAGTTGTATCGAAACAGAAACAAAAAAACAGTTTTCACTATCTGATACGGAAATAAGTCAAATGAGGGATGCATCTTTAAGCAGATATAAAACAACAAAAGAATATCGTAGCAGAGATGCTTTTGTTCTTTTATTGATTATCAATCTCGGTTTAAGAGTTGGAGAAGCAGTTGCACTTGAATGGAGTGATATTGATTTTAACAACCGATTGATTTATATTCGTAAAATATTACAAAGCAACATCATGAAAACTGCTGATGGAGAAGGGGGTAAAAAAGTATACAGCAGAATAAAAAAATCATCAAAAACAAGTGCAGGTGTTAGAATTTTGCAATTGAATAAGGAAGTTGTTTGGTATCTAAATGAACTAAAAGAATATGACAAAAGAAATAACATTCAATCTCAATATATCGCATGCACAAATGTCGGAACAAGAAATACGCCGAGAAATCTTCAAAGAAGTCTTGACAGACTGATACGCAATACAACAATAGATAAGAATGTTACATTGCATACGTTGAGGCACACATTTGGTTCTACTCTATTAAGGAGAGGAATTCGTATTGAAGTGGTCAGCAAATTAATGGGTCATGCGAATATTTCTGTTACCTATAACAAGTATATTCACACAATCAAAGAGGAAGAAGCGAAAGCAATGAACATGGTAAAAGTATGTTAAATTGGGGTCAAATTGGGGTCAAAGCACGTTACTGAGTGCTGAAAAATGCAGTAAATATGGGCATTTTCAGTGTTTGACATTATTTTCGACTCCCGTCAGCTCCATTAGAAGGCTGTTAGAAGATAGTTTCTAACGGCTTTTTTCTTTTTTGTCGAAAGAAATCTTGTATGATGCACGATCCGATGCGAATCCGGCATTGTCATTTCTTTGTTGGTTTGTTATAATTAAAAATAGATTGTTTGTTTTAGAATAAAACTTACCACGAATGGAAAAAATAACGTCAACATCAATTTCCATTCGAAAGGAGAACAGCTATGAAAAGAATATTAGCTTTTACTATGGCAACGCTTATGATGCTTTCACTTATAGGCTGCGCCTGCGCAACGAATGATAATCAGGGAAATGAAACAGGCACATCCCTTGTTGACGGTAACCAGACAAACGATAATAATGAAAACAATACAAATAACCAGACGAACGAGGGAGAAACCACCGGTAATAATGCAGCCGGCGGTAACTCCGGTGAAACAGCTGATACGGTAGCGCAGGCATTGCTGGCCGATTTTAAAGCGCAGGTTGCGAAGAACACGGATATTGATGCACAAGAAATCGCTGATAAACTTCTGCAGAATAACGTGATTAAGTTTTCCGGTGCGACAATGGAAGTGGAAGAAGGTTTGCTGACCGGCTTTGGCGAGGCGGAGATCCGCGGCTTTGATGATGGCGTAATGTTTTCACCGATGATTGGTACGATTCCATTTATCGGTTATGTATTTGAACTGGAGGATGAAACGGATGCATCTGCTTTTGTACAGATGCTTAAGGATAATGCAAATCCGCGTTGGAATATTTGTACGGTGGCAGAAGAGACAGTCGCAGAAAATGTCGGCGATATGGTATTCTTTGTCATGAGTCCGCAACAATTTGAAGAATAACAGGTAAACCGGGTGCGGAGAGATTCGCACTCTGTTTTTATAGGAGGCAGCCTTGCTTTTTTCGAGTATTCCGTTTTTATATTATTTCTTGCCGGTGGTGCTTATATTATACTTCATCACACCGGCGCGACTGAAAAATTACACATTGCTTCTCGCAAGCCTATTCTTTTATGCATGGGGCGAACCACGCTATGTGGTGCTGATGCTCGTATCCGTCGGTGTAGGATATATTCTCGGTTTGCTCACAGAAAAAAGTAGGGGAAAAAAGGCTGCGAAAATGTGGCTTGCCCTGTCGGTGTTGTTTAGTGTATGTATGCTCGGTTATTTTAAATATGCGGATTTTTTTCTTGCAAATTTTAATGCTGCAACCGGCTTATCCGTGCCGCTGTTACGAATTGCTTTGCCAATCGGTATCAGTTTTTACACATTTCAGCTCTTGAGCTATAATATCGATGTATACCGTGGTGATGCAGCAGCGCAGAAAAATCCATTTACGCTGGCGATGTACATTTCCTTGTTTCCGCAATTGATTGCGGGACCGATTGTGCGCTATGTGGATGTAGAGGAGCAGCTTGCGCGCAGAGGACATAGCTTTACGCGCGTAGCGCTTGGTATCCGCCGTTTTGTATTCGGACTTTCGAAAAAGGTGCTGATTGCCAATGCTCTTGGTGAATTGTGTGACATTTTTCGTGCTTCCGGCGAGTTGTCCGTGCTTTTTTACTGGATGTACGCACTAGCTTTTACTTTGCATATTTATTTTGATTTTTCCGGCTACAGCGATATGGCCATAGGACTGGGACATATCTTTGGTTTTCATTTTATGGAGAATTTCCGCTACCCGTACATTTCAGCAAGCATTACGGAATTCTGGCGTCGCTGGCACATTTCATTGGGGAGTTGGTTCCGCGATTATGTGTATATTCCACTCGGCGGCAACCGCGTCTCCAAACCAAGATGGTTTTTCAATATTTTTCTTGTGTGGATGTTGACCGGATTTTGGCATGGCGCGGCATGGAATTTCGTCGTTTGGGGACTGTTTTTTGCAGTGCTGCTGATAATTGAAAAACTGTGGCTTTTAAATGGACTTAAGCGTGCAAAAGTTTTATCACATATTTATGTGATATTTTGTGTGGTTGTAAGCTTTGTGATTTTTAACGCTGCGGATTTGAGTCAGGCGATGGCCGACCTTGCGGGCATGTTTGGCGGATTAAATCTTCCGCTTGTGTCAGCAGAAACGGTATATTATTTGCGCAGCTTTCTGGTAGTGTTTGTGATTGCCATTATCGGAGCAACTCCGCTGCCGGTAAAAATTGTAGAGGCAGCAAAAAAAAGTAAGGCAGGGCAGCTTGTGTTAGATATCACAGAGCCGCTTTTGCTTGTGGTGTTTTTGCTACTTGTTACTGCGTACCTTGTGGACGGCTCATTTAATCCGTTTTTATATTTCAGATTTTAGGAGGTGCCGGCATGAGAGAAAGATTAAAAAGTAAAATGATTGTCAGCGTGATAGCGGCGGTCTTCTTTCCGCTTGCGGCATGGTGCATGTCAAAGGCGCCGGATGAATATTCGGACAGTGAGCGCAGGGTGCTCGCAGCGTCACCGGAGCTTACGCTCGAAAGTGTGCTGTCGACTGATTTTATGACGGATTTTGAAGATTATGCAACCGACCAGTTCCCGCTGCGCGACAGCTTTCGTAAATTAAAATCTACCACAGAATTCCATATATTTCACAAAATGGACAATAATGGTTTGTATTATAGAAGGGGGCATTTGTGCAAAATGGAATATCCGTTAAACACGGCGATGTTAGACCATGCAGCGGAGAGATTTTTTTATCTGTATGAAGCGTACATGCAGGGCACGGATGTGAATATTTATTTTGGAATTGTGCCGGATAAAAATATGTATTTGGCAGGAGAAAGCGGACATTTGGCAATGGATTATGACGCACTTGCGGATTATATGCAGGAGCGGACGACGTATATGGAATACATCGACCTTTATGACATGCTTTCCATCGATGATTATTATAAGACAGACACGCACTGGAAACAGGAGTGCATTGTCGATGTGGCGGAAAAGATTGCAGCTTGTATGGGTGTGACGTTGGAGGCAGGCTACACGGAAAATGTACTTGCGCATCCTTTTTATGGAGTGTACTACGGACAGGCATTGCTGGATGTGGATGCGGATGCGTTGACCTATCTTACGAATGATGTACTCGCGGCATGCAAGGTAACAAGCTATGATACCGGTATGCCGAAAGAAGTACCGCTTTACGACATGGATGCGGCAGCAGGCAAGGACCCGTACGAGATGTTTGCGGCCGGCTCCGATGCGCTGATTACCATTGAGAATCCGGGCGCAGAAACGGAACGCGAATTGGTAATTTTCCGTGATTCATTCGCAAGTAGCTTGGCACCTTTGCTGGTTGACGGATACTCGAAGATAACACTTGTAGACATTCGTTATGTGCAAAGCGCGATGCTTGGCAACTTTATTGATTTTGACAATCAGGATGTGCTGTTTTTATACAGTACGTTACTTTTAAATGACAGTTTAGCAATGAAATAATTCAGAGAACGGAAGGGAGATTTTTGTGATTGAGATAAAAAACCTGACAAAATTCTACTACAGTAGCGAGTCGGTGGCGCTGGCGCTTGACGATATCAGTCTTACGTTTGCGGTAGGCGATTTCGTAGCAATTACCGGCGAAAGTGGCAGCGGCAAAAGTACATTGCTCAAAGTGATGAACGGTACGGAAACGTACGAGGAAGGTGAGATGTGCTTCGATGGCGTGAAGACATCGGCGTTCGGCGATGAGGACTGGGACCGACTGCGACGTGAGGAAATCGCAGTCGTCTATCAGGACTATCAAATATTGGACAATTATTCCGTGTTGGAAAATGTCGAGAGTGTGCTTTTGATTTGTGAGGAACGCCTCGGCAAACTGACGCCGAAGGAGCGGCGGGCAAAGGCGATGTCCTACCTGGAAATTGTCGGATTAACCAAGCAGGCGAAACAGAAAGCCAGTCACATCTCCAGCGGACAGAAGCAGCGCCTGGCGATTGCCAGAGCGTTGGCGAAAAATTCGCAGATTATCATCGCCGACGAACCGACCGGCAACCTTGACGTGGAAAACGGGCGCATGGTGATGCAGTTGCTCGCGGAGATTGCCAAAACGCGCTTAGTGATTGTCGTAACACACAACTATGAGCAGGCCGAGGACTTTGTTACACGCCTGATCCGTCTGTATCGCGGTCAGGTTTCCGATGATATCCGCTTGCGGGAAAGCGCTCAGCTTCCGGCAACAGGAGCGGAAGCTGAGAATCATGAAACGCCTGAAAAGCGCATGCGAAAGAGAGACGCGGCCGGTGTATTTCTGAAGATGAATCTGCGAAGACAGCCGATTCGCAACGGATTTTTCTTCCTGTTGTGTCTGTGTCTGTCATTAGCGTTCCTCGTGTTCCTCGGTATCATCGCACAGAATCTCGATGACGCACAGGCGATGGAATACAATGAAAAAGCCTACTTTAACGGCGATGACACCCGCATTTTAATTCGCAATGTCGATGGCAGCGAGCTTACTGCAGACGATTTTGCGGCAATCTCGCAGGTAAAATATGTGGAACGGTGAAGAAAAAGTTTACTATGACTTGGAGATAAAGCATGAGACATTGGCAGACGGTACACAGACGACGGAGGAATCTGCTTCCGGACGCTACACAATGAACGTCAGTCAGGAATTTTTCGACACCATCTATCCGGACCGCAAAACGGTACAGGGGGCAGTATATATTAAGGACTATGCCTACACGGACCGTGTCATTAAGCAGTTGACCGACATGGGTTACGAAGCGATTAGTGTATTCCGGCTCGGTGCGGTGGCGTATGATGTAGAGATTGTTTACGAACGCCTGACCTCTGTATGCGTGGCAGCCGGTGCGCTGCTGGCGTTGTTTACCATCGGGGTAGTGCTGCTGGCGTTAATGATGAAGACAAAACAGCGGGATGATACGATTTTGCATCTGCTCGGTATGAAACATAATGTAATTCGTAAGATAAATATGTTGTATTTTACAGGAATGCTTGTCGGTTCCGGCATACTTTCTGTTCTGCTGATGCACGTACTAAAAGCTGCGGAAGTAAAACAAGTGGTCGATCTTGAAAAATATTTTATGTGGCCGCAGTACCTGATTTTTGGCGTTATTTTGGCCGTGCTTGGCATTCTTCTTGGCAGGCGATATATGAAGCAATGGAAAAGTAGAATTTGACAAAATAAAAGTAAAATGGTAAGCTAAAAGGAAGATGATTTCCGGAGAAAGGAACAGTAGGCGAATGGAGAACATGCAGTTGCCGATTAAAAGGCTTCTCTATGAAAAAGCGGCGAGAAATCATGTACCTGTTGGCGGAACCTTTGAATTAACGCCCCGCTGTAATTTCAACTGTAAAATGTGTTACATACGGATGAGTGAGCAGGAAATGCGCCGTTACGGGAATGAGAAAAGCGCGGAAGAATGGATTGCTATGGGGGAAGCGTGCGCAGAACAAGGAATGTTGTTTTTGCTTCTTACCGGCGGAGAAATCTTTTTACGTCGCGATTTTCTAAAAATTTATGAAGCCTTGGCAAAAAAAGGACTGTCGATTCAACTGAATACCAATGGTCTGCTGTTGAATGGAGAAATGCAGGCCGCATTGCTTGAGACACCGCCGGCAGTGATTAACGTCACGCTATATGGCGCCTGTGATGCCACATACGAGCGCTTATGTGGTATAAAAAAAGGCTTTACCATGGTGTCAGAGAATCTTGTTCGGGCGAAAGAAGCGGGGCTGAAAATAAACTTGCACGCCAGCTTTACGCCGGATAATGTGATGGATATGGATGCCATGTACGCATTTGCGAAGGAATATGATTTGCATATAGAACCGGCATCTTACATGTTTCCACCAGTGAGAAATCATAAAGAAGGAATCCTTGAGGAAAATGTGAGATTCTCTGCGGAGGAAGCAGGTTTGGCAAGAGCAAAAGCTGTGTGCCTTGGCAACTTGCCGCAACATCTTTTTATGCTTGCAGAAAGGATGCAGGCTGCAAAGAAGGCAGAAACACAGGTTGCGCCGTCACTTGAAACGATGTCGAAGGAACAAAGGCATATGGCGTGTATGGCGGGACGAGGGTCTTTTTGGATTACATGGGATGGCAGGATGACACCGTGCGGCATGATGAATGGCCCGGCAGTACATCCGTTTGAAAGCGGATTCGCGGATGCATGGCAGCGTATGACCGAATTGACGAAAGAAATTTATCTGCCGCAGGAATGTGTTCGATGTCACAAACGAGAATTCTGCATTTTATGCGCCGCTTTGGCCGGAGCGGAATCCGGAGGTGACACGGAAATCAAACCGGAGTATTTGTGCCGGATGACAGATATCTATATAGATGAAATATTACAATATGTAAAAATGAAGCAGGGAGGTATGCACGATGGAAACTAAAACGGAGAAGAAGAAACTGATTGCAGCAATCGTATCGGGAGTAGTGCTGGTACTAATTTTGGTATGTGCAACATGGTTTGCGAAGAACGACCTAAAAAATTCTTTGGTTGACAATGAAACGACAAAGTATGAAGAAGAAACAACCGAAGGCGACGGCGAAGATGAAGCGGTTGACGGAAACACCGGCGGCGAAGGAAATACGAATAACGAAAGCACCGGCGACGAAGAAGACAATGCAGATAACGGAAGCACCGGAGGGAACGAAGGAAATACAAATACCGGAAGCACCGGCGGCGAAGGAAACACAAATAACGGAAACACCGGCGGCGAAGGAAACACGAATAACGGAAGCACCGGCGGTGAAGGAAACACGAATAACGGAAGCACCGGAGGGAACGAAGGAAACACGAATAACGGAGGCACCGGAGGGAACGAAGGAAACACGAATAACGGAGGCGCCGGAGATAACGAAGGAAATACAAATAACGGAAGTGCCGGCGACGGCGAAGGAGATTCGGAGGAAGCAACCACCGGCGGCAAAGTAGACTCGGAGGAAGAAACTACCGGCAGCGAAGGAGACTCGGAAGAAGAAACTACCGGTAGCGAAGGAGATTCGGAAGAAGAAACCACTACCGAAAAACCAACCATTATCATTGAGCCGATTGAGGGTGGCAATGATGGTAAGTGGAGTGAAATTGTAAAATAACAGCTTAAGGAACCGAAATTTTAAAAGTTTTGGATATGAAATCATATTCCAAGGTGCTTCTAAAATGTTGTGGAGGAAAAAGTTTCAATAAATGCTTTATTTTAACAATTATTCGATTGACAGATAAGAAAATGTTATTTAGAATATATAATTGACAAAGTTTATGATTGTGGGTTACTGCATAATTGGTGCTTCGCGGAAGTGAGGATTTTACTTGTTTTTGCACAGTACAGAATTATGAAAAGGTAACAAGACAACGATTAGTAAAAAAGAGGAGGAAAAAAAGGTGAAGAAGAAATTCAACAGAATTTGCGCACTGGCAATGGCGTTTATTATGTTATTTTTCGTAGTCAGCCCGTATATCACATCATCAAAGATTGATGCTGCAGTATCGGATCCGAACGTGAATTATGTAAACAATAACGCATATGCAAGAGTACACGATCCGGTAATATTGGAGGACAACGGTACATACTACATGTATTCAACCGGTATTATCGGATGGGGCGTGGAGTTGCGTACATCTACTGACTTGGTAAATTGGACCTATGTCAGTGAATTTGCAACATCACATGACAATGAACTTAAAGTGCCAGACGTTATGAATGCAACGAATAATGCAATGACAAACGTTTGGGCACCGGAAGTTATTAAGGTAGGCAGTGAATACTGGATGTACTACAGTTGCTCTGGGAGTGGTGGCCGTAATTCCTGTATGGCACTTGCGAAAGCAACCAGCCCGACAGGTCCGTTTACTTACGAAGGTATTGTGCTTCAGACAACTAACAGCACAGAATCTTACATGAACGGTATTGACGCTTCCATCGAATACGACCAGGATGGCAATATGTGGATGTCCTATGGCTCGTTCTTTGGTGGTATCCGTGTGGTACAGTTAAACAGCAGCACCGGATTTTTAATGACAAGCGGAGATGAAGGCACGCTGATTGCCAGCAGACCATCTTCCATTGATAACGGTGCTGTAGAAGCTCCGGTTATCCGTTATCATGATGGTTATTACTATTTGTTTGTATCCTATGATAACTTATTTGGACCGGAACGTGGTGGCGGTGGAAGTTATCATGTACGTGTCGGCAGAAGTACAAGCATTACCGGTCCGTATGTTGACCAGGATGGGGAAGCTATGCTTGTTGCCGGTGAAACAACCGGCTATAAGCTGACAGCAAACTACAAGTTTGACGGTGCAACCGGCTGGTGGGCAGTTGGACACTGTGATATTTTAGAAACATCCGACGGAAAGTGGATTTATGCTTCTCATGCACGTGTGAACGGAGATCAGAATGCTCCGTATTCCTATATTCATCAGATGACGTGGAACAAGGAAGGCTGGCCGACGCTCAGTCCGGAACCATATGTTGGTGAAACAATCGGAACGATGACGGAGGCAGATGCAGCAGGTAAGTATGAGCGTCTTGCTTTCCATGATAATAAGGAAACATTAGCAAATACACTGACTTCCGTTGAGATGAAGTTAAATTTGGATAAGACAGCAACCATCGAGGGAATCAGCGAAACCGGTACATGGAGTTTTTCCGGTGACAATACGGTAACCGTTACTGTTGGTGATGTAACAGAAGTTTACACATTGATGGAAGCATGGGACGCTGAAAACAATAAGGCAACGGTTGTATTAACCGGTAATGATTCCAACACACAGTTACAGCGTTGGGCAAAGCGTACGACGCAGTATAAAGAATCTGACGGCGCACCGGTTGCACATTATGTGTCGGATGGCGCAACTTTCTATGATACCGTTACGGGAACATTAACCGGAACACTGGCAGGAAATGCAACCATTAGCGGTGACAGTGTAACAACAACATACGAAGCTGGTAATACCGGACATACAAACTATGTTCAGATGACCAATCCGCTCAATGGAACAGAGGTAGACGAAGTTACGATTTCCTTGTTAGGAACCGTTGCTGCGAACGGACAGTATGCTCAGGTATTTACGTTCTATACATCTGCAGGATTCTTCTCTTTGAATGCGGATGGTTCCATTCACTTTAATGACTGGAGCGGAAATTATTTTGATGATGCAGTAGATACTGCAATCAGCAATCAGACATCAGAGCATTTGTATTCCTTGGTAATTTCCGGAAATACGATTACGGTCTATTGTGATGAAACAGTCATTAACACCTATACAAATGCAACAAATGTTGCAGCGGTAAAGACGTTCTTAGCATCAGCAGATTATATGTCTCTTGGTACCGGTAATGATACTATGGGTGCCGGCGGACAGAACTGGTCTTGGCCAACCGCAGGTATGACTGTAAAAGAATTTATCGTACTTGATGAAGCGGTACCGGCAGATGAATTACTTGATTTGCCGGGAGTTGATGAGGCAGTTAAGTATACTGTAACAGCAACCGCAACTCCAGCCGCAGGCGGTAGCGTAAGCGGTGCAGGCACATATAAAGAAGGTGCAAGCGTGACATTGACCGCAACACCAAACACCGGTTACAGATTTACCGGATGGACGATTGGCGGTGAAAGCGTAGGAACTGAGACGACATATACGATTTCTTCTCTTGCTGAGGATGTGGAAGTGGTAGCAAACTTTGCTGAACTTCCAAAGTACACAGTAACAGCAACAGCAAATCCAACCGCAGGCGGTAGTGTAAGCGGTGCGGGCGAATATAGTGAAGGCGCAAGTGCAACGGTAACCGCAACCGCAAATAGCGGTTATCAGTTTGTACGTTGGGAAGCTGCAAACGGTACGCAGGTAAGCACGAATGCAAGCTATACCTTTGAAGTAACTGCAGACACAGTATTGACTGCAGTCTTCGCAGAAAAGACATTTGCACCGATTGCATATTATATTTCGGATGGCACAGAGTTCTATGATACCGTTCGAGACGGAGAAATCGGAACATTAGCAGGTAATGCAACCATTAGCGGTGACAGTGTAACAACAACATATGAAGCTGGTAATACCGGACATACAAACTATGTTCAGATGACCAATCCGCTCAATGGAACAGAGGTAGACGAAGTTACGATTTCCTTGTTAGGAACCGTTGCTGCGAACGGACAGTATGCTCAGGTATTTACGTTCTATACATCTGCAGGATTCTTCTCTTTGAATGCGGATGGTTCCATTCACTTTAATGACTGGAGCGGAAATTATTTTGATGATGCAGTAGATACTGCAATCAGCAATCAGACATCAGAGCATTTGTATTCCTTGGTAATTTCCGGAAATACGATTACGGTCTATTGTGATGAAACAGTCATTAACACCTATACAAATGCAACAAATGTTGCAGCGGTAAAGACGTTCTTAGCATCAGCAGATTATATGTCTCTTGGTACCGGTAATGATACTATGGGTGCCGGCGGACTGAACTGGTCTTGGCCAACCGCAGGTATGACTGTAAAAGAATTTATCGTACTTGATGAAGCGGTACCGGCAGATGAATTGCTTGATTTACCGGGCAATGCTCAAACAACCGAGTATACAGTAACTGCAACTGCAGATCCAACCGAGGGCGGTACAGTGAGCGGCGCAGGCACATATAAAGAAGGCGCAAGTGTGACATTAACCGCAACACCAAACACCGGTTACAGATTTACCGGATGGACGATTGGTGGCGAAAACGTAGGAAATGCAACAACCTATACGATTTCCGATCTTGCAGCAGATACGGAAGTAGTAGCGAATTTTGAGGCAATTCCGACCTATACGGTAACAGCAACAGCAAACCCAGCCGCAGGCGGTAGCGTAAGCGGTGCAGGCACATACAGTGAAGGCGCAAGCGTGACATTGACAGCAACTGCAAGTATCGGCTATAAGTTTACCGATTGGACGATTGGTGGCGAAAGCGTAGGAACTGAGACAACCTATACGATTTCTTCTCTTGCTGAGGATGTGGAAGTGGTAGCAAACTTTGCTGAACTTCCAAAGTACACAGTAACAACGACAGCAGATCCGGCCGCAGGCGGTAGTGTGAGCGGCGCAGGAACATATACGGAAGGATTTAGTGTAACAGTAACTGCTAGTGTAAATGAAGGATACAGATTTGTAGGATGGGAAAACGCATCCGGCACAGTCGTAAGCACCAATGCAAGTTATACGTTTAATGTAACAGAGGATGTCGCATTAACAGCTGCATTTGAAGTAAAACCGGAAGGTGAATACGATGCACTTGCTTACTTTGTTTCCAGCGGCAATGTATTTTATGACACGGTACGTCCGGGAGAAGTTGGTGAGCTTGAGGGTGCATCAACGATTAACGGAGATACAGTAACAGTAACCAATAGCGGAGATGGTAATACCGGACATACAAACTATGTTCAGATGACCAATCCACTCGCCGCATCAACGGTAGATGAAGTTACGGTTTCCTTATTAGGAACTGTTGACGCCGACGGAGAATATGCGACAGTATTTGCATTCTATACAGATGAAGGCTTCTTCTCGCTTGCAGCAGACGGAACAATACACTTTAATGACTGGGATGGAAATTATTTTGATGATGAAGTAGATACTGCAATCAGCGATACCGCTTCCGAACACATGTATTCCTTAGTGATTTCCGGAGATACGATTACGGTATATTGTGATGGAGAAGTGATTAACACATATACAGATGCAACGAATGTTGGATATGTAAAGACATTCTTGGCATCGGCAGATTATATGTCCATTGGTACCGGTAATGATACAAGTGGTGCAGACTGGTCCTGGCCATCTGCAGGCGTGAGCGTAAAAGAATTTATTGTTCTTGATGAGGCAGTACCGGCAGAGGATTTGGTTGATTTGGCGGGAACCTATCCGACACCAAGCTACGCGATTGCAACGGACAAAACCGAAGGTGGTAAAGCAGCCGGTGGCGGTACTTACACAGCAGGTACAAGCGCAACTGTAATTGCGAGAGCGTTTGACGGTTATAAGTTCACAGGTTGGACCAATAGTGATGGTAAAGTTGTAAGTAAACAATCCACATACACATTTGACGTCATCGAATCCACAACATTAACAGCAAACTTCAAACCGGTTAGTGCCGGCGCAAGTGATGGTCTGTTGTTCGGTTATGACTTTAACGATCCGGATGACTTGTTTGCACTTGTTGCAGGTAATACAGATATTCTTGAAACATACACGGTTGTGGATTGGTATGAACAACCAAAGGTTCATGATATTTTATATGGCCCTCGTGATGAAGGTGTATTGGATGAAGCTTGTCCGGACCATATTACAGCGGACCGTATCGATATGCCTTGGGGACCTTCAGCTAAGGAAGGTGATTATTATCTTGATTTCCTTGGTGTAATGAATAATACTTTTGATACTACCCATATGTATGGTCTCAAAGCAGGTGGTACAGTAACATTACCTGAGAGTACAACATTTACGTTGTCCTACGATTACTATTCACCGTACAATCAGTTGGCTGCTGACTTTGGTACGATTACATTGCAGTTTGGTGATGCAAATCATTACTTAACAATCAAGGCGGGTGCTAGACAGATTTACGTTCAGAATGGTACTACCGGATATAATTTAAATCTGTTCTCAATTGAAAACGCACCAACAACATCCGTTGCAGTAGAAGACGTTTGGTATCATGTAACATTAAGTTTTAAATTGGATGAAGCTACGGACACCAGTAAGTTGACTGTGTATCTGACTCCTTACGATTCGGAAGGTAATTTATTAACCGACCAGCAGTTGGTAAGTACACAGGATACATTGACAAATCAAGAGTTCACCGTTCCGGCATTTGATTCAGAAGAAATCACAATGTATATCGGTACCGGTATCAATGCTTCTTACACACACAACTCTTACCTTGATAACCTGTACATGTTCTCGGATGCTATGACAGACGATGAAGTTCAGGAAGAAATTGAAAACATCAATCGTCCGGTTGTTACCGGTAACAAGGTTATTGTACTGGACTACGGTTTAGATGTAACAACAGAAGTATTAGGCAGTCTGACTGCAACAGAAATTTTCAGTAAAGAACTGGTTGGTATTCGTATTTCTTCGGAAGCATTACCGGAAATTGGTGATACCTTAGCAAGTGGTTTTGAAACCACAGCAACCGGCACGTATGGAACCGCATCCATGTCGGGCTCATATATCAGTTATTCGCTTGATAAGATGCTTAGCAATACAGAAGTAATTCAGTTTGCTGTGAAGTATACTTATATTGATTTGAGCGAACAGTATGTATATCATACCTTATCGATTGTTCCGGCAAAGACGGTATATTATGAAGATACTTTCGTATCATCCAATACCGTGAACGAGGAAGGTTCGACACAGAAGGATTCGCAGAGTGATGCGAATATCGTATATGGTTATGACGACGCATATGCAAACACAAGTAATGTAAACAGTAACGGTACCGTTGCCGATCTTGAAAGTGGCACAACCTTTACATTTACCGGTACCGGTTTTGACTTAATCGGAAGAACAGACACCGATGGTTATATGATTAAGGTAACAGTCAAAGACGCATCTACCAATGCAACGAAAAAGATTGTGTACCTGAACACCTTCTATGAGGATGGTGCATTATATCAGTTACCACTTGTCAGCGTTACCGGATTAGCGCACGGAGATTATACCGTTCAGATTACATTGTTTGATAAGAATAGCACGGAAGATGGCATGGGATGGAATTTCTATCTCGATGGTGTAAGAATTTACGATCCGTTGACAGAGAATGATGAAATGAAACTGTATTATGCAGATGGTGAAGCAGATGCAACCTTTGAAGAGTTCCGTAACTTAATCTTAGGAGACGATCCGTTGGCATTCATTACAGCATACACAGATGGCAGCATCGGTATCGGTGCAGGTTCTACATTCGTAGAGCAGTATGACGGTACGAATTATGACGAGGAAGACACCTTAACCAATAATCCTTCCAAGAATGTTCAGGCTTTGGAAGATTATTTACAGAGTGGTCCGAATAACGAGTTATACCTGACACCTGGTAATGCAGTTGCATTCTATGTTGAAAACGTTGTATCTTCTGAAAAACTGTTACAGTTTGGTGCGAAGTCCTTAAATGGCGGAAGCGGAACCGTAACGGTTGCAACCGTTACCGGTGGCACCACAAAGACAGATGTTCATCCAATTCAGACAAGAACAGAAATGTATTATGCAATTAATACGGCAAATCTTTCAGCGACGGATAAGACATTGGTTGTGATTGCGAATACAAGCACAAGCGAATATATTTCTTTGACACAGTTAAAGAGTTGTGGTTATGCTTTAGCAGAAACGATGCTGACACAGGAAGAGATTCTGATTTCCATGTCAGGTACAGAATACGAAGAGATTATTGCAACCCTCGATTACATTTATCTTGGTAATGCGGAAGTAGAAAATACAGACGGATTTGATATTGAAATTATGGGTTCGCAGATCGATACTGCAAAATCAGGAACACTTGGTATTGTTGCCGGTATGCCGGTTCTGGATTACTACAATAACATTGCAGGACTTACAGAAGTCGGAATGGTACTGATGACAGCGGATGACATTGCGAATATGGATGCAGTTACAGAGAGCGTGAAAGCAGATATGGCAGAAAGCTTGACCGTAAATGCTTCCGGTGCAACAACCGTTAGCACACCGTCCTTGCAGTATGACTATTCGGAAAGCTCAACAGCAGCATTCAGAGTTATTATTTCAGGCATTACAGAAACAGAAACGGTTTATTTTGCAAGAGCTTATGCGATTGTAAACGGTGAAACGATTTATGGTGATGTATATGCGACATCTCTTGCATATGTACAAGAGCAGTTGGGGGTACAATAACAATAGAAACTTAACATAGAAAGGGATTATGAAATGAAGAAAACATATATAAAGCCATGTGTTTTTCGTGAGGAATATATTCTGAGCCAAATGATTGCGGGTAGCTGTGATTCCGGTTTAAAGGTAAATTCCAGTGGTTACGATTGTTTCAAAACCTACTACGACACCAATGGTGGAACCGGCAATCCGATTATTGATATGATTTATCAGGATTCTCTTTTAGATGGCGGCAAATTGTTCTCCGGCGGAGTTGGCGGATGTAGTGAATGGTATGGAGAAGATACGTTAGGCGGTCTTTGCTATCAGAACTCCGGTTTAGTTGTATTCTCTTCTTAGTCGGAAAACTACAGGTTTAAAGTAAAATGATTATGGGGATGCTTTTACGTATTACGAAAAGGCATCCCCTTATTCAAAGTGATGGGTACTGGTAAAATGATAAAATATTTTTACAATATTCAATTGGCAGAAAATAAAATCCGTATCGTCAGTGATTTCCCAATTGCACAGACAAAGAAAAATTGCAAATTTTTTACGGAGTGCGATGCTTCGGAGGCGGAAGAGGAAATACCGGCTTATCGCGTAACTTGTGAAGATTTTAAAATACCGGAGCAAGCGGTGGTATGCGGGAATAACGGTGATAAAAATTTATACCGAGATAGAAATGTATATTATCGTGAGTTGATTCGCATGATGAACGGGTCCAACATCCGTGCGGTTTCCGTGTATTCGAGTGAATTCATGGGATGCGCCGGGAACATCTACGTTGATGAGCGAATTCGCGACGGTCTTCAGGGGGAACTGAATATAATTGATTATCTGCCATTAGAACAGATGCTGCTTTGGCAAAAATCATTAATTTTGCATAGCTCCTTTGTCCTGCATCATGGTGTTGCTATATTGTTTACCGGTCCGAGTGGCATCGGAAAATCCTCGCAGGCAGATCTTTGGCGGAAATACTTGCAGGCACAGATTATTAACGGTGACCGTGCAATCATTAAATGGCATGCAGAAAAGGACAGATATTTTGCATATGGGAGTCCATATTCCGGTTCATCGCCATATTGTGAAAATAAGAGTGCGCCGCTTGTCGCAATCATTTTGCTGGAGCAGGCAGAAAAAAATCAAATAGAACCGGTTTCATCTGCAGAAGCATACATGAAACTGTTCAGCCAGGTTACAATCAATCAGACGGACAGAACAAGCGTAGAAAACGCACTGGAAATGGTAGAACAGTGGGTACGAAAAATACCGATATATCGCCTGAAATGTCGATTGGATAAAGAGGCGGTAGAGCTTGTTCGAAAAGTAATTGAATAAAAAAGAAGTGAGTGGGAATTTATTTGTATGAAATAAGTTCCCACTCTTTTGATTTGCAAGAAAAAAGGTTGAATTTCCGAGCATTTAATAGTAAAATAATAATAATTATGCAATCTTGTAAGTTTACGTTCGCAAGGACAAGAATGGAGGATAAATATGGGATTATTGGAATCAATCTTTTTGGGCATAGTACAGGGACTGACTGAGTTTTTGCCGGTAAGCAGCTCCGGGCATCTGTCAATTTTTCAGGTGCTGTTTGGCATGGATGAGGTACCGGCAAGCTTTGACGTGATGTTGCACGTCGGTACGCTGATTGCAGTATTTATCTGCTATTGGAATGATATCTGGAAATTGATAAAGCACGGTTTCGGCATGCTGCTTGATGTGGTGGTAAATGCGATTGTTTTCGTGTTACGTAAGGTTAAAAAATCGGATTTGGATTATCGCAAGGTAATTACAAACAGTTATCGGAAATTTGCGTTGATGATTATTGTATCCACAATTCCAACCGGTATTATCGGTATTTTGATTGAAGATATCAGTGACTTTGCAGCATCCACACTCATTTTTCCGGGCATTTGCCTGTTGATTACCGGTGTGATTTTGCAGATTTCTGATCACCTGCCGGAGGGCACGAAGGTTCCGAAAACTGCAAGCTATACAAATGCTTTCATTATCGGTATTGCGCAGGGCCTTGCGGTACTTCCGGGCATTTCCCGCTCCGGTACGACGATTACCTGCTGCCAGTTAAATCAGTTTGAACGCAAATTTGCTGTGAAGTATTCTTTTATTATGTCGATTCCGGCAATTTTAGGCGCGGCTGTTTTAAAACTGCCGGATGCAATTTCTGAGGGAATGACGGCTGCGCAGGGTGCGAACTATATTGTCGGCGTCGTTGTGGCGGCTGTGGTAGGATTTGTTTGTATCAAGTGGATGTTAGTATTAATTAAAAATAAAGGATTTCGTTATTTCTCATATTACTGTTTTGCAGTGGGTGTACTGTCGATTTTGATTGGAATTTTCCGCTAGGTATAAGATAAATTCGCAGGATAGGATAAAAAAACGAGATTTCTTTGACAGAAGGGGATAAAAAATTGGCAACACAAAAAAAGAATACCGGGACGGCGAAAAAGACAACAACAAAGGCAGGGTCTAGGAAAAACACCGGTGGAACAGCAAGAAAACAAAATAATGCACGACAGACGACGAGACGTGGGACTAAAACTGCAAAGCAAACAAAGAAAAAGGGTGAATCAATGAGCGCCGGCGTGCGCAATGAGGTAATGTTACTTGTTGTGTTCGCGATTGTACTGATTTGTATGTTAAGCGTCTTTGGACTTTGCGGTAAATTCGGACAGTACATAAGTGATGTATTGTTTGGCATTTTTGGCGTATTTGCTTACGTTATGCCGATTCTTGTATTTGCAGCTATTGCATTTTATGTGTCAAACATCGGCAATACAAAGGCGATTGTGAAATTAGTGGCAGCAATTGTGGGTGTGCTTGATTTATGCGGATTCATGCAGCTTTTAACTGTGCCGTATGACGCGTCTGAGAAGATTATGGCGGCTTACGAGAAGAAAGCCGGCGGCGGTCTCATCGGCGGTGCGATACAGCATGGACTTTGCGGCATCATGGATGTAGTCGGTGCGTATATTGTGATTATATTTATTCTGTTGGCATGTATCGTGATTATTTCCGAACGCTCCATTATCGGGGCTGTGCAGAGTGGCAGTGAGAAGGCGTATCGTACGGCCAAGGAAGATATTGAACATCAAAAGGAGCGCAATGAGGAACGTCGTATCCGCAGAGAAGAGGAGCGCAGGGAGCGTGAGTTACAGCGTCAGAAAGAGATAGAAGAAGCAAACAGACCACGCCGTACGGACCACAAGGTGCGAGGAGTGGCGATTGGCGCAAGGGTTGTAGATGAGGAGACGGCAGAGCAGGATTTAAACGAGGCGTTCCGTCATATTCAGCAGCAAGAAACAAAAAAGGAGCATTTTGTTGCGCCGTGGGAACAGGCACAGAAAGAACCGGTGCAGCCGGATACAGAGGAACAGGAAATGTTTGTTCCGGATTTTGATGCTCCGACCTCGATTAATTATGTAGATGAAAAAGTAGAACAGCGTCTTGACCTGTTCGATGAAGAAGAAAAACTGTTTGAACCGAAGGAGCAGATTATCGTCAGCGAGGCAGCAAAGAATGAGATGAAGCGCAAGCCATTTTCAAATGAGGCAATGCCGGTGGCGGAAGAAAAGCCGGTGACGGAAGAAAGTGCGCCGGAGAAAAAGGAAGAAAAGCCTGTACCGCCGAAACCTTATGTGATGCCGTCAACCAGTCTTTTAAATCGGGGGCATCATTCGGCATCCGGTTCCCCAATGGAACTGCAGAGGACGGCGAATAAATTGCAGGAAACCTTGCAGAAGTTCGGTGTAAACGTGACGATTACCGATGTGAGCCGCGGACCGTCTGTAACCCGCTACGAATTATTACCGGAACCGGGAACACGTGTGAGCAAGATTACATCACTTACGGACGATATTAAACTTAATCTGGCGGCGACCGATATCCGCATGGAAGCGCCGATTCCGGGGAAATCTGCCATCGGTATTGAAGTGCCGAATCAGGGGCGTGACACGGTATATCTAAGAGAATTAGTTGAATCGCAGGAACTGAAAAATCACCCGTCAAAGATTGCTTTTGCGGCTGGCAAGGACATTGCCGGTAAGGTAATTGTTGGCGACATCGCCAAGATGCCGCATATGCTGATTGCAGGAACAACAGGTTCCGGTAAGTCAGTGTTTACAAATTCCATTATTATGAGTATTCTCTTCCGCGCAAAACCGACGGAAGTGAAGATGATTATTGTCGATCCGAAAGTCGTAGAATTTGGTGTGTATAACGGAATTCCACATTTGTTGATTCCGGTAGTGACCGACCCAAAGAAGGCGGCCGGCGCATTAAGCTGGGCGGTTGGTGAAATGACCAGACGTTACAAGCTGTTTGCGGATGCCAATGTGCGTGATTTAAAGGGATATAATGAGAAGATTGTCAAGGAAGGTCTAACGGACGAAAATGATAAGCCGTTAGAGAAGCTTCCGCAGATTGTAATTATTATCGACGAGTTGGCGGACCTGATGATGGTAGCGGCTAAGGAGGTAGAAGAATCCATCTGCCGTTTGGCACAGCTTGCCAGAGCGGCAGGCATCCATCTTGTGATTGCTACCCAGCGACCGAGTGTAGATGTTGTTACTGGTCTAATTAAGGCAAATATCCCATCTCGCGTGGCGCTTCTTGTGTCCTCCGGTACAGACTCACGTACAATTATTGATATGAATGGTGCGGAGAAACTGCTCGGTAACGGCGATATGCTGTTTGCACCATCCGGCTATGCAAAGCCGATTCGTGTACAGGGAGCTTTTGTTTCCGATGAAGAAGTGCAGCGAGTTGTGAATTTCTTAACGAACCAAAATCCGGATGTGAAATACAATGAATCACTGGAAAATCATATGGTGGCACCTGTACAGCAGGAGGAAAGCGAGCAGAGCGAGCGTGACCCATATTTTGAAGACGCGGGACGCTTTGTGATTGAAAAAGATAAAGCATCTACCAGTATGCTGCAGCGTATGTTCAAGGTTGGATTCAACCGTGCGGCACGTATTATGGAGCAGTTGGCCGAAGCCGGTGTGGTCGGCGAGGAAGAAGGCACTAAGCCTCGAAAGGTGCTGATGACGATGGATGAGTTCAACGAAATGATGAGTAAATAATACGGCGAAGCATCCGGTTTCATTGGAGTTAATAAATTAACAGAGCCGATTTACGGTGCTGAAAGGAGAAGAATGATGAAAACAGATATCCAAATTGCACAGGAGGCGCAGATGCTTCCAATCAAAGAAGTGGCAGCAAAGTTAGATATTACCGAAGACGATTTAGAGCTTTACGGCAAGTATAAAGCGAAGATTTCTGATGAGTATTGGGAGAAGATAAAAGACCGCGAGGATGGTAAGCTGATTCTCGTGACCGCCATCAACCCGACGCCGGCCGGTGAAGGTAAGACAACCGTGTCCGTCGGTCTCGGTCAGGCATTCGGCGCACTTGGCAAGAAGGCAGTCATCGCCTTAAGAGAACCTTCGTTAGGCCCATGCTTTGGTATCAAAGGTGGCGCTGCCGGCGGCGGTTATTCTCAGGTTGTGCCAATGGAAGAACTTAATCTTCATTTTACCGGTGATTTTCACGCTATTACCTCAGCAAACAATTTATTAGCAGCATTGCTTGACAACCACATTCAGCAGGGAAATGAGCTCGGTATTGACCCGAGACAGGTTGTGTGGAAGCGTTGTCTTGATATGAACGACAGAGTTTTAAGAAATATCGTTGTCGGCCTCGGTTCCAAGATGGACGGTGTCGTGCGTGAGGATCATTTTGTCATCACCGTAGCATCCGAAATTATGGCAATCCTCTGTCTGGCAAACGATATGAATGATTTAAAGAAGCGTCTTGGCGAAATTATCGTAGCCTACAACTATGCAGGGGAACCGGTTCGTGCTTCTCAGTTAAACGCAGTAGGTTCTATGGCAGCATTATTAAAGGATGCCATGAAGCCGAATATGATTCAGACATTAGAGCATACACCGGCAATTGTGCATGGTGGTCCATTCGCAAACATTGCACATGGTTGTAATTCTGTGAAGGCAACAAAAACTGCCTTAAAGCTTGCAGATTATGTTATTACAGAGGCCGGTTTCGGTGCTGACTTAGGTGCAGAGAAGTTCTTTGACATTAAGTGCCGCAAGGCGGGACTTGCACCATCTGCGGTAGTGTTGGTAGCGACCATTCGCGCATTAAAATATAACGGCGGTGTTCCAAAGACGGAACTTAACACAGAAAATCTCGACGCATTAAAGAAGGGTATCGTAAATCTTGAAAAGCACATTGAGAATTTGCAGAAATTCGGCGTACCGGTTGTGGTAACGCTTAACTCCTTCGTGTCTGATACCGAGGCAGAAATAGAGTTTGTGAAGAATTTCTGCGAAGAAAGAGATTGTGCATTTACTTTGGCAGAAGTTTGGGAAAAAGGCGGCCAGGGCGGCGTGGCACTGGCAGAAAAGGTCATCGAGACCATTGAGACAAAGCCTGCAAACTTCAAGCCATTATATGAAGACGAACTTCCGTTAGTGGATAAGATTAAAACGATTGCCACTGAAATCTACGGTGCAGACGATGTTACCTTTGCACCGGCAGCTGCCAAGGAATTAAAAAAGATTACCGAGCTTGGCTACGGTAACCTTCCGGTTTGTATGGCGAAGACACAGTATTCCTTATCCGATGACCAGACAAAGCTCGGCCGTCCGACCGGCTTTACCGTAAATGTAAGAGAAGTTTACATTTCGGCGGGCGCAGGATTTGTAGTTGTTGTGACCGGAGCGATAATGACAATGCCTGGTCTGCCAAAGAAACCGAGCGCAAACAATATTGATGTTGATGACAACGGCGTGATTACCGGCTTGTTCTAAAAATATCATGCAGATAGGAGATTAATTGTGACACAGGTAATTGATGGGAAAAGGATTTCAGCAGAAATAAAAGATGAACTAAGAGAAAAAGTAACACAATATAAGGAGCAGGGCATCACGATTAAGCTGGCTGTAATTCAGGTCGGCAACGACCCAGCCTCTTCGGTATATGTAAATAATAAAAAGAAAGCGTGTGCTTATATCGGCATCGAATCGCTGGCATACGAATTGCCGGAGGAGACGACGGAGCAGGTATTGCTCGATTTGATTGCCGAGCTGAATGCGCGTGAGGATGTGAATGGTATTTTAGTGCAGATGCCTCTGCCGAAGCACATGGATGAGCAGAAGGTTATCGAAGCTATTGACAAGGATAAGGACGTTGACGGCTTCCATCCGATGAATGTCGGCGCACTTTCCATTGGAAGAAAAGGGTTTGTGTCCTGTACGCCATTTGGCATCATTCAGTTATTAAAGCGCAGCGGTATTGAAATTCGCGGCAAGGAATGTGTGGTTGTTGGTCGCAGCAACATCGTCGGAAAACCGATGGCGATGTTATTACTCCGCGAAAACGGTACAGTAACCATTTGTCATTCCGCGACGAAGGATTTAAAAGAAGTAACCAAGCGTGCGGACATTCTGGTAGTGGCTATCGGCAAACCGAAGTTCATTACTGCTGAATACGTAAAAGAAGGTGCGGTCGTTATCGATGTCGGCATCCATAGAAATGAGAACAATAAGCTTTGCGGGGACGTCGATTATGACAGTGTAGCGCCGAAGACAAGCGCCATCACACCGGTGCCGGGTGGCGTCGGACCGATGACGATTGCAATGCTTATGTATAATTGTGTAAATTCTGTAGAAATATGAAATATGCAAAAGTAATTGTAGATATCTCACATGAAAAACTGGATAAGACATTCCAATATATCATTCCGGAGGAACTTGCAGATACGCTGAGAGTCGGTATGCAAGTGTCAATTCCGTTTGGCAATGCCAAGCGTCGGGGATATGTGGTAGAGTTGACTGACTGCGCGGAATATCCGCCGGAGCTGTTAAAGGAGTTGAACGGTGTTGTAAAAAAAAGCGTCACAGCATCCGGGCAATTGATTGAACTGGCATGGTGGATGAAGGAGCAGTACGGCTGCACGATGAATCAGGCGTTAAAGACGGTTATTCCGGTTAAAAAGGAAGTTAAGCGCAGAAAAAGCAAAATTGAATCGGTGTATGAGCAGGAAGATTTCGCAGAGGAGATATCGGTAAATCCGCAGATTGTGTTAAACAAGGAGCAGCGGCAGGTGACGGACGATTTGTGTGCGGCATTGGGGGAAAAGGAGCCCGGCGTGCATCTGTTGTTTGGTGTGACCGGCAGCGGCAAGACCGAGATTTATCTGGAAGTGCTACAGCAGGCTATCGCAAAGGGGAAGCAGGCAATTGTACTGATTCCGGAAATTTCTCTGACTTATCAGACGATTTTGCGGTTCCGCAGAAGATTCGGTAATAAGGTTGCTGTCATTAACTCGAAAATGTCTGCGGGTGAAAAATACGAGAACTTTGAAAAAGCAAAAAAAGGCGAGATTTCCATTATGGTTGGCCCACGCAGTGCGGTATTCACACCGTTCCCACATTTGGGGCTTGTTATAATGGATGAGGAGCATGAAGGCGCTTATAAGAGCGAGCAAATGCCGAAATATCATGCCAGAGAAGTGGCAATTAAGCGAGCCCGGATGAACGGCGCAATGGTCATTCTTGGCTCGGCGACCCCATCGTTGGAGAGCTATTACCGCGTAAAAAATGGAGTGTATCAGCTTCATGTCTTAAAGAAACGCGGAGGCGAAGGCACATTGCCGGACGTTTCCATTGTTGATTTGCGTGCGGAATTGCTGGCGGGAAACCGAACGATTTTAAGTCTTGAATTAAAAGAGAAAATACAGGAAACTTTAGAAAAGAAGCAGCAGATAATGCTATTTTTAAATCGCAGGGGTTACTCTGGATTTGTGTCATGTCGTAGCTGCGGTGAGGTCTTTACCTGTCCGCACTGCTCGGTGTCGCTCAATGCACACCGGGGCGGCGTGTTAAAATGTCATTACTGCGGACACCGGGTTGTCTTACCGAAGCTTTGCCCGAAGTGCGGTTCGCCGTACATCGGTTCGTTTGGTACGGGCACGCAGAAGGTGGAAGAGTTTGTAAAAAAACAATTTCCGGATGCAAAAGTTTTGCGCATGGATTTAGATACGACTTCCGGCAAGGAAGGACACGAGAAAATTTTGGCAGAATTCCGCAGCGGGACGGCTGATATTTTAGTCGGCACACAGATGATTGTCAAAGGACATGATTTTGCAAATGTCACGTTGGTCGGAATTTTGGCAGCGGATTTATCGCTCTTTTATTCCGATTACGGTGCTGCAGAGCGGACCTTCCAGTTACTGACACAGGCGGCAGGCAGAGCCGGACGCGGCAGGGAGCGCGGGCAGGTCGTGATTCAGACGTACCGGCCGGAGCACTACAGTGTGGTGCGTGCGGCAGCACAGGATTACGAAGGATTCTTCGCAGATGAGATGGCGTTTCGGCGCATGATGCATTATCCACCGTATCATCAGATGGCAGCATTCGTCGTAACTTCAGAAAAGGAAGAGGAAGCGCGCGGTATAGCGGCGCATATTCATCACACATTGCAGGAATTCAAGCAGGCACAGCAGGAAGAACGGCTGACAATCATCGGTCCGGTGGAGGCTACGATAGCGAAAGTGAAAGACAAATTTCGCATGGTCATTTATTTAAAGCATGAGGAGCTGCAAGTAATTTTAAGAGCAAAAGATGCGGCGATTGCCGCTTTTGATACCACAGAAAAAACCGACAGTATGTTGCAGTTTGATTTGTCAGTGCAGGGTACAATATAAAGATTTGAAGCAAAGCGCTATGCGCTTCGGAATGGAGGAAAAGATGGCAATTAGAAAGATTCGTGAATTGGGAGACGATTGTTTAAGAAAGCAGTGCAAGCCGGTCAAGGAAGTGAACGGCCGCACCGCACTTTTGATTGAAGATATGTTAGATACGATGTATGAGGCAAACGGTGTCGGTTTGGCGGCGCCTCAGGTCGGAATTTTGAAGCAGATTGTGGTAATCGACATTGGTGAGGGTCCGATTGTTATGATTAATCCGGAGATTATCGCTACGGACGGCGAGCAGACCGGCAACGAAGGTTGCTTAAGCGTCCCGGGCAAGGCCGGCACAGTAACAAGACCAAACTATGTAAAGGCAAGAGCGTACGACGAGAATATGGAACTCTACGAAATCGAAGGTACTGAACTTTTGGCACGTGCGATTTGCCACGAGCTCGACCATTTGAAAGGTGTCGTATATGTTGACTTGGTTGAAGGAGAACTGGTCGATGTCACATATGAGGAAGAAGACGAATACGAGGATTACGAAGACGAAGAATAATTGATGAAAATCATCCGAAAATAAAAGGAAAGGGTGAAGCACAATGAAATTAGTATTTATGGGAACGCCGGACTTTTCCGTGCCGACGTTAGAATCACTGATTGCAGGCGGACATGAGGTGGCTGCGGTCGTAACCCAGCCGGATAAGCCGAAGGGACGCGGCAATGTAATGCAGTACCCACCGGTCAAGGAAACCGCGTTAAAGTACGATATTCCGGTATATCAGCCAATCAAAGTAAAAGCGGACGAGGAATTTATGCAGGCGATGGAAGAAATTGCTCCGGACTGCATCGTGGTCGTTGCATTTGGCCAAATTTTACCAAAACGCTTGCTTGATTTGCCGAAGTATGGCTGCATTAACATCCATGCATCGTTGCTTCCGAAATATCGCGGAGCGGCGCCGATTCAATGGGTCATTATCGATGGGGAAAAGACGACCGGTGTGACGACGATGAAGATGGATGTTGGCCTCGATACCGGCGATATGATTGACAAAATTGAAATTCCGATTGCTGAAAAAGAAACTGGCGGCAGTCTCCATGATAAATTAACACAAATCGGGGGACAATTAATCTTAGAAACATTAAAAAAGCTGGAAGAAGGAACGGCGATTTATACGAAGCAGCAGGATGAACAGTCCTGTTACGCGAAAATGCTTAGTAAACAACTCGGTTCGATGGATTTTACAAAATCTGCGGTAGAGCTGGAACGTCTGGTACGCGGCTTGAATCCATGGCCGAGTGCTTACACCTCATACAAAGGAAAGACGATGAAGGTATGGCAGGCTGAATGTCTGCCGGAGACGGAGACGTGGCATTTCGCAAAACCCGGCGAAATCGTCGAATTAAGAAAGAATGGCATCCTTGTAAAAACGGGGGATGGCATCTTAATGATTACAGAGTTACAGCTTGAAGGAAAGAAACGAATGGAAGCGGAGGCGTTCCTACGCGGCTTTGCAATGGAGGTCGGTGCTGTTTTAGTACCAAAGGCGTAGACACAGCTTCGGAAGGGAGTAAACTATGATTCAGGCATATGGGATGTTTTACGGGTTTTATTTTGATCCGACTTATATTTTGCTGATTATCGGCATGATTTTGTGTTTAGCAGCTTCTGCGAGGGTAAAGAGTACCTTTGCGAAATATAACAATGTGCGTGCAATGTCCGGGTTGACCGGCTATGAGACGGCTATGCGGATTTTGCGCAGTCAGGGGATTACGGATGTACAGGTCGGTCATGTAAAAGGAAATCTGACGGATCATTATAATCCGACGACAAAGACATTGAATTTGTCTGATGCAACTTATAACAGTACTAGTGTGGCGGCCATCAGTGTGGCAGCACACGAATGTGGCCATGTGATGCAACATG
The DNA here is from genome assembly GCA_015057275.1 of Lachnospiraceae bacterium. Classification (GTDB taxonomy): domain Bacteria; phylum Bacillota; class Clostridia; order Lachnospirales; family Lachnospiraceae; genus SIG308. Next base: position 61,612 of record SVEO01000008.1, read on the forward strand.
CCTATGGATATGTGCCGATTCGCCTGCGCGCATCGCTCGTACCATTTGCAAACTGGGGAGCAAGGTTATCATGGTTACTTATTTTTGTGGGAATTTTTATTAATAGTGCCTCCTCGCAAACAATTATCAATTTGGGAATTTTTGCATTCTCGCTGGCAGTGTTGTTTCAGCTTGTAACCTTGCCGGTAGAGTTTAACGCTTCCAAGCGGGCACTTATGCTGCTTGAATCGATTGGTATCTTAGGTTCACAGGAAATTTCGCCGGCAAGAAAAGTATTGTCTGCGGCGGCACTTACCTATGTGGCGGCGGCAGCTTCCTCGATTTTACAGTTACTGCGACTGGTGATTTTGTTCGGCAACCGCGGCAATAACAGAAGATAAGATGCGCAATCGCACAAATTTAACAGATAGGAGGATGACCATGGCAAAAACAGAACGTGAGCTGGTGCTCGATATTTTGACGGAAGTGCTTGAAAACGGTAAATTTTCGCATAAGGTCATCGGTCCGATGTTAGAAAAACAGCCGCTTAGCAGGCAAGAAAAGGCGTTTATTACAAGACTCTCTCAGGGGACGATGGAGCGCCTGATTACAATGGACTACATCATCAATCTTTATTCAAAAACGAAAGTAAACAAAATGAAGCCGGTTGTACGTAATGTGTTGCGTTTCAGTGTCTATCAGATGTTTTATATGGAGCAGATTTCCGATGCTACGGCGTGCAACGAGGCAGTAAAAATTATGATAAAACGAGGCATGGGTGGACTGAAAGGCTTTGTCAATGGTGTGTTGCGCACCATTGCCCGAGAAAAAGAAAACATCGCTTATCCGGATATGGAGAAAGACTTTGTGAAAGCGTCCTCGGTCATATATTCGGTGCCGGAATGGCTGGTGAAGCATTTTAATGACAGCTACGACAAAGAAAAAACGATTGCTATTTTGCGTGGATTTTCCGGTGAGCGTCCGATGACGGTGCGCGTCAATCTGCAAAATGCAACGTTGGAAGCAGTGGAGCAGTCGTTGGCTGAGGAGGGCATCGTGGCAAGCAGACATCCGCATGTAGATAATGCACTTTTCTTAGAAAAGGTCGGCGCTATTCACAAAACAAAGGCATTTCGTGAGGGATGGATTCAAGTGCAGGATGCAAGCTCGATTCTCGCGGTAGCATCTGCCGGTATTGAAAATGGGATGTGTGTACTTGATGTATGTGCGGCACCGGGCGGCAAGAGCATGTTTGCAGCAGATTTAACCGGAACGCAAGGCAGTGTCATAGCCCGCGATTTAACCGAGAAAAAGGTTGATTTGATTCGTGAGAGCAAGGAACGTTGCAAGTTCGCTCATCTGCACCCGCAGGTGTTTGATGCAACACAGCTTGATGAAAGTATGGTTGCATGGGCTGATGTGGTATTAGCTGATTTACCGTGTTCGGGACTGGGAATTCTCTCCAAGAAGCCGGATATCAAATACCGCGTGCAAAAAGAAGATTTGAACGAACTCGTAGAATTACAGAAGAAAATATTAGACGTAGTCTGGCAATATGTGAAGCCGGGCGGCGTGTTATTATACAGCACCTGTACCATTAATCCGCAGGAAAATGAGGGGATGGTGCAATGGTTTTTGACACAGGGATATCCGTTCACATTAGAGTCTATGCAGCAGCTCTTTCCGGGTGAGTATGAGACGGACGGATTTTTCATGGCAAAGCTAAGGAGAAAATAAGTTGTCAGAAAAGATTGATATCAAATCATACAACTACATAGAATTGCAGGACTATTTTGTACAGCTTGGCGAGAAAGCATTCCGCGCAAAGCAGGTGTATAGCTGGCTTCACGAAAAGCTGGTAACCGATTTCACACAGATGACAAACATCGGTGCAGCGTTAAAAGAAAAGCTGGAAGCGCAGTGCTATATCACTGCGTTAACACCGGTGGAGGTATTGGAATCGGCAGTGGACGGTACGAAGAAATATTTGTTTCGATTGGTGGACGGCAATATCATCGAGAGTGTATTTCTGCCATATAAGCACGGCAACTCCGTCTGCATATCGACGCAGGTCGGCTGTCGTATGGGATGTAAGTTTTGTGCATCGACGCTCGATGGACTGACCCGTAATCTGACAACCTCGGAAATGCTCGAGGAAGTATATCGCATCCAGACATTGTCCGGACAGAGAATTTCACATATTGTACTGATGGGCGCGGGTGAGCCGCTCGATAATTTTGATAACGTTGTCAAGTTTTTGGAGATGATTTCCGACGAACATGGTTTAAATATTAGCCAGCGTAACATTACACTTTCTACTTGTGGACTGGTACCGCAGATGAAAAAGCTCGCAGAAAAAGATTTGCAGATTACATTAGCGATTTCTCTACACGCATCGACGCAGGAGACGCGCCGTGAGCTGATGCCGATTGCCAAACGCTATGAAATTAGCGAGGTCATCGAAGCCTGTCGGGACTATTTTAACAAGACCGGGCGGCGTCTGACCTTCGAATACAGCCTTGTGCGGGATGTCAACGACACGAAGGCGGAAGCCGAAAAACTGGCGAAATTACTGGCAAAACTTAACTGCCATGTCAATTTAATTCCGGTAAATCCGATAAAAGAGCGAGATTTTAGGGAATCCGGGGCCGCAAACATAGCGAATTTTAAAAATACTCTTGAAAAGAACGGAATAAATGTTACAATAAGAAGAGAAATGGGTCGCGATATCAACGGGGCCTGTGGACAATTGCGAAAGAGTTATTTGGAAAACAAGAGTTCCTTTCAGGACTCGCGTTCTAAAAGGAACTCAGCAAATTTTGAGAAATAAGGAGGAGGGAGAATGAAAGCATACGGAAAAACAGATGCAGGAGCAATCCGTGCGATGAATCAGGATGTTATTTTCTATTCTGAGAATCCGGTGGGAACTCTTCCAAATCTGTTTATTGTAGCAGATGGCATGGGTGGACACCGTGCTGGTGACATTGCATCTTCCTTGGCGGTAAAGACGTTTGTTGATTTTATCAAACGTTCGCAGAATATAAATCCGATTACACTGCTTGAGGAAGGGATCGAACTTGCCAATATGGCAGTCATTGAAAAGGCGTTCGAGGACGAAGGATATCACGGGATGGGCACGACGATTGTCGTGGCAACCGTGAAGGACGGCTTGCTGTATGTGGCGAATGTCGGCGACAGCCGCTTGTATCTAATTAATGATGAGATTCATCAAATCACGCGCGATCACTCTTATGTGGAGGATTTAGTCAGTCTCGGACAGCTGGACAAAGAGAGTGCGAGAGTCAATCAAAAGAAGAACATTATTACGAGGGCGATTGGAGCTGAACCGAATGTTGTACCGGACTTTTTCGAAGTTGAGTACAATGGTACGGACAGATTCCTGCTTTGCTCGGATGGATTATCGAATATGGTATCAGACGAGGAAATCCGCAAGGTGATTACCTCAGAGGATGATTTGTCGGATGCAGTACATAGATTAATCGATTTGGCGAATGAGCATGGGGGACGGGATAATATCTCGGTGGTGCTTGTCGGCAGATAAACAAAAAGCAAAGTATGAGTATATTTTTTCAATAGGAGAGGATAACGTATGTTGAGAAATGGCATGTTTTTGGCAGACCGCTATGAGATTCTTGGGAAAGTCGGCTCGGGCGGCATGTCGGACGTTTACAAGGCAAAGTGCCACAAGTTAAATCGTAATGTGGCGATTAAAGTGTTAAAGCAGGAGTTCAGCGAGGACAAGAATTTTGTTTCCAAGTTTAAGGTGGAAGCACAGTCCGCGGCAGGACTTGCGCATCCGAACATCGTCAGCGTTTTTGACGTAGGAGAGGACAGCGGTTTAAATTATATTGTTATGGAGCTGATTGAAGGCATTACGCTAAAAAAGTACATTGAGCGTAAGGGTCGTTTAAGCGTAAAGGAAACCTTGAGTATCGCTGTACAGGTGGCACAGGGTATTGAAGCTGCGCATAATAATCATATTATTCACAGGGACATCAAGCCGCAGAATATTATCATTTCCCGCGAGGGTAAGGTAAAGGTTACGGATTTTGGTATCGCAAGAGCAGCAAGCGCGAATACGATTAATTCGAATGCTATGGGCAGCGTACATTATATTTCTCCGGAGCAGGCAAGAGGCGGATACATCGATGAGAAAAGTGATATTTATTCTCTCGGTATTTCCATGTTCGAAATGCTGACAGGCCATGTGCCATTCGAGGGTGACACTACGGTAGCAATTGCCCTGCAGCACATTCGGGAAGAACTTCCATCGATTGCAGACGAGGTGGAGGATGTTCCGGTAAGCGTGCAGAAGATTATTATGAAGTGTACGCAGAAAAAGGCGGATGCAAGATATTTAAAGGTATCCTCCCTGATTGCGGATTTAAAGCATGCGTTGATTGCACCGGAAGAAGATTTCGTGCAGATGGCGCAAGTTGCCAGCACATCCGCAACTGTGATTATTAATAAGAGTGAATTGGCGCAGATTAAGTCGGCTGCAAACAAGAAGGATATAGCGGACTTAGATTTGGAAGATGACGATGACTTGGATTTATTGGACGATGACGATGACGATGAGGAAGATGACATCGAACAGGACGAAGATGATACCGATATCGACGCAGTTAATCCGGAGATGGACAAGGTAATCAATATTGTCAGCATTATCATTGCAGTTATGATTGTAATTGCCTTGATTTTCGGTGGTATCAAAGCGTGTGATATGCTTGGCGGCGAAAAAAAGCCACAGGAAGAAGAAACATCCGGTTTGGCGGCTGATGAAGTTTATATGCCGTCCGTGCTTGGTATGACAGAAGAGGAAGCGATAGAAACATTAACAGAAAATGATTTGGGCTTCAAGATCGTTGGCTACGAGCACAACCCGAAATATCCTAAAGATCAGGTATGCAAGCAGTCTGTTGAGGCAGAAGAGGTTGTTAAGAAGGGGACGACGATTCAGCTGACTATCAGTCAGGGTTCCGCAAATGTAGCTGTCATTGATTTTACAGGTTACACCAGAGCGGACATTGAGACCTGGTGTGAGGAAATCGGCGTAACACCAGAATTTACTTATGAAATTAACGATGATATTGAAATGGACGTTGTTATCAGCTGGTCACCAACCGCGCCGGCAGAGGTAAGTGCAGGCGATACGATGCAGTTTGTGCTGAGTCAGGGTACGAATGAATTGGAAGAGATTCCGGTGCCGAACTGGGTTGGTAAGACCTTAGTAGAGGCAAGACAGGAAGCATTGAAGCTTGGACTGGTGATTTCTGTTAAAGAATCCGTATATGATGATAGCGGAGAATATGCAGCCGGTACGATTATGAACCAGACACCGGCAAGTGGTACTTTGCCGAAAGGTTCGTCCATTACGGTAACGGAAAGCTTAGGCTTGCCGATGGCTGTAGTTGAATATGTTGTAGGTAAGACAGAAGAAGAGGCAAAGGCTATTCTTGAAGATTTGGGATTTGTTGTTTCGGTAACGAAGCAGGCAAGCGAGGAAATAGAAAAAGGTCTTGTAATCAGTCAGAGTGTAGTTGCAGACTCCAAATTGGCAATTGGTTCGACCATTGAATTAGTGGTAAGCAGTGGTAGTGCAACTGTTCCGGTTCCGAATGTACTTGATCTTAGACGTGATAAAGCAGAGAAGGAATTAGAAGACCGCGGCTTTGAATATGTGATCGAGGAAGAGGCAAGCACCACGGTAGATGCAGGTTATGTAATTCGTCAGTCAATCCCGGGAGGAACGGCAGTTGCGACTGACACTGTAATTACGATTGTAATCAGCACCGGTGCGCCGGAGTATGAAGTGTTTATTCCTGCGATTTCCAATGATATGCTTGACTTATCAAGTGCAACGGTAGTGGAAACCAGCACGATTACAGTCAAAGTGTATGTAACGATGGCAGATGGTTCCGAAATTACAAAGCAGCTAGCGAGTGAAACCTATACTTCCGAGTGGTCCTTCAGTGAGACAGCGATTACGTATAGCTCAGAAATTGCTTCTGCAGAGATTGAAGTTACGATTGATGGTGTAGTTGTTTACACATTGACGGATTTGACAATTTCAGCGTAGGATTTTAAGAATGCAGGGAAAGATTATGAAAGGCATTGCCGGATTCTACTATGTGCATACCGCACATAGTGGAATCTATGAATGCAAGGCAAAAGGAATTTTTCGTAATAAAAATCAAAAACCTTTGATTGGCGATGATGTGGAGATTCAAATCGTCGATGAGGAAAAAAAACTGGGAAATATCATTGAAATCAAAGAAAGAACCAATGAACTGATTCGACCGGCGGTTGCCAATATCAATCAGTCATTGGTTGTTTTTGCAATAACTTCACCGGAACCGAATTTAAATCTTCTCGACCGATTTTTGCTGATGATGGAGTATTTGGAAATTCCGGTCGGCATCTGCTTTCAAAAGTGCGATTTGGATGCGGAGAAGCGTGCGCAGGAGTTAAAACAGATTTATCAAGCGGCGGGGTATCCGGTGTTTTTGGTTAGCGCCAAAGAAGAAAGTGGTTTTGAATCGCTGCAGGCATTTTTGAAAGGCAAGACAACGGCACTTGCCGGACCATCTGGTGTCGGAAAGTCGTCGATGTTAAATGTGCTTTGCGCGGAAGAATTAATGCAGACCGGTGAAATCAGTGAAAAGATTGGTCGAGGTCGTCATACGACGCGTCACACGGAGTTATTTCCGCTGGATGCGGATACGTATTTGTTTGATACGCCGGGCTTTAGTTCACTGGCTGTTTGGGAGATAGAAGCAGAACAGTTGCGGTTTTATTTTCCTGAGTTTGCAGAACATGAGGGTACGTGCAAATATCAAGGCTGTGTGCATGTGTCCGAACCCGGTTGTCAGGTAAAAGCGGCGGTAGAGGCAAAGCAGATTAAAAAGTGCCGTTATGACAGCTACGTTATGTTTTTTAAAGAATTATATCAAAGACAGAAGAATCAATATAAATAGCGACGGACATGGAGGGTTGCGTATGATTAAATTATCACCATCAATTTTAGCAAGCGATTTTGCAAATCTGGGAGCGCAGGTACATGAGGCTTTGGATGCAGGAGCGGATTATGTGCATATCGATGTGATGGACGGTGTGTTTGTGCCGAATATCTCATTTGGCTTGCCGATAATCAGCTCTTTGAGAAAAGCATGTCCGGACGCTTTTTTCGATGTACATTTGATGATTGTTGAACCGGAGCGTTATATCGAACGGTTTGCAAAGGCAGGTGCCAGTATGATTACGATTCACGTAGAGGCATGCGAGCCATTGCGCGAAACTGTGCTGAAAATCCGCGAACTCGGATGCAAGGCGGGTGTCGTGCTGAAACCGGGCACACCGATTTCGTCATTGGAGAATGTGCTTGAGTACGTGGATATGGTGCTTTTGATGACTGTAGAACCGGGCTTTGGCGGTCAGTCTTACATGGATAGCTGTACACAGAAAATTGCTGATTTAAGGAAAGTTGTCAAAGAAAGAGACTTGGATGTAGATATCGAAGTAGACGGTGGCATCAAGATTTCTAATGTAAAGACAGTGCTCGATGCAGGCGCCAATGTGATTGTAGTTGGTTCCGGTGTATTTGGCGGCGACATTGCAAAGAATGTGACAACCTTTAAGGAGATTTTTGCGGAGTATGAATAATCGTTGTCTGATGGTGGCTGGAGGTACGGTAGAACAGAAATTTCTTGAAAAGTATTTGCAGGAGAATCAATTTCGCTACATATTTGCGGTAGACAGAGGATTGGAAGCCTTGGCGGCGATTGGGGTTTTGCCGACACATATGGTCGGCGACTTTGATTCGATAGCATCGGAAATCCGTGAAAGTTACGAGCAGAATGAACACATATCCGTGTGTCGCCTGATTCCGGAAAAAGATGATACCGACACGCAACATGCCATAAACATGGCAGTAGAGCTGGGTGTGGAGGAAATTACCATTATTGGCGGTTTTGGTACGAGGTTTGATCATATGCTTGCGAATGTTCACACATTACAGATTCCGCATCGTGCAGGTATTTGCGCGTATATGGTCGATGAGGTAAATCGGGTATCGCTTGTCTCTGCGAATTGTAAGATTTTACGAGCTGAATCCTATGGACCGTATATTTCGTTTTTGCCGTTGACTGAGCAGGTAACCGGTGTGAGTTTGAAAGGATTTAAGTATCCGCTTAAGGATTTTACCTTTTCTGTGACGAGTTGCTTTGGACTTGGTGTGAGTAATGAATTGACTACGGAAACAGCGGAGATAATGATCGAAAGCGGAATCTTGATCATGATAGAAGCAAAAGAAGCGTAAGTAATAAATAGAGGAAAAAAACAAAAGCGTCGGAGCTTAGCTCCGGCGCTTTTTTGAAATCTGCCCGAATCGGGTTGCTTTTTCAGTTGCTGTAAGGATAAGATACCAGCGGATTACTCCATGCTTCGCATTCCCGGTATCTTATACATTGAAACGGAACAACACAACGTCACCATCTGCAACAATATATTCCTTGCCTTCAGAACGAACAAGTCCCTTTTCTTTCGCGGCTGTGTAGTTACCGCAAGCCATCAGATCTTCGTAAGAAACAACCTCAGCACGAATAAAACCGCGTTCGAAATCGCTATGGATCTTACCGGCTGCCTGCGGTGCCTTGGTGCCCTTAGTAATCGTCCATGCACGTGTCTCGGTAGGACCGGCGGTTAGATAACTGATTAAACCGAGCAAAGAATAGCTGGCGCGGATTAACTTATCAAGGCCGGATTCGGAAATCCCCAGTTCTTCTAAGAACATCAACTTTTCTTCTTCGTCAAGTTCCGCAATTTCCTGCTCAATCTGTGCGCTGATGACAAACACTTCACAGTTATTTTTCGTAGCATATTCGCGCACTGCGGTTACGTGCGGATTTGATGCCCCGTCGTCTGCCAAATCTTCTTCTGCAACATTTGCTGCAAAGATTACCGGCTTGGAAGTTAAAAGCTGGTAGCTTGCAAGCAGAGCAGCCTCATCTTCATCACTCGTTTCAAAAGCAATTGCCAGATTGCCTTCCTCCAAAAATACTTTCAGACGCTGCTGCATCTCGTATTCCTTGGCAACCGTCTTATCATTTCTTGCAAATTTGGCGGTCTTGGACATTCTGCGCTCTAAAACTTCCAAGTCCGCAAAAACTAACTCTAACTGAATCGTTTCCACATCACGAATCGGGTCAACACTGCCGTCCACGTGAATGACATTTGTGTCCTCAAAGCAACGTACCACATGCACAATCGCATCTGTCTCACGGATATTCGATAAAAATTGGTTTCCAAGACCCTCGCCCTTGGATGCGCCCTTAACTAAGCCTGCGATATCAACGAACTCAATCACCGCAGGAGTAATCTTTGCTGAATCATATAAGTCAGATAATTTCTGCAAACGCTCGTCCGGCACGGTGACAATACCGATGTTCGGGTCGATAGTACAGAACGGATAATTTGCCGATTCAGCTCCTGCCTTCGTCAAAGAGTTAAACAACGTACTCTTACCGACGTTAGGTAAACCAACAATTCCTAATTTCATTTTTTCCTCCATCCTAGGCATAAATAACAGTCGTATTCATGCGCCGTCATAAATCAAATGGATTTTAGCATAATTTATATCATTTGAAAAGAACTTTCCAAATAAAATATAAAAAGTTATGTACAAAGTACTTGAAATTTTAATGTGAATGGTATAGAATAGACCTATAAGTGGTGAAAAGTGACACAAAGTGGTAAAAAGTAGAGGATTTCAAGAATTTAAAAACACTTGCCACTGATTTTTTACACCATTTCACTCCGTGGGGACGGAGGCAGGGAGTATTTTACGATAGAGGTAAAGCGTTATGTTTATGGGCGAATACAATCATACAATTGATGCTAAGGGCAGAGTGATTGTACCATCGAAGTTCCGCGACGTGCTTGGGGAGGTATTTGTCGTGACGAAGGGCTTGGATGGCTGTCTGTTTGTGTATTCGAACGAGGAATGGGACGCATTTGCCAAAAAGTTGCAGTCTTTTCCGATAACAAACAAAGAAGCGCGTAAGTTCACCAGATTTTTTCTGGCAGGTGCCGCAACGGTGGAGACGGACAAACAGGGCAGGATCCTGTTACCGGCCGTCTTGCGTGAGTTCGCACATCTGGAGAAAGATGTAGTGTTGGTCGGTGTATCCGGCCGCGTGGAAATCTGGGATAAGGAAACCTGGATGAAGAACACCGAATTTGAAGATATGGATGAGATTGCTGAACACATGTCAGAATTGGGCTTGGGACTGTAGTAGTTTTCATAGCTCGGAATGAGGATTAACATGCAGTTTTCGCACAAACCGGTATTATTAAATGAAGTTCTTGAAAATCTTGCAATAAAGCCTGATGGTATTTACGTGGACGGTACACTCGGCGGCGCAGGACATGCTTACGAAGTATGCAAACGCCTAGGACCGAATGGCAGATTCATCGGCATCGATCAGGACGGCGATGCTATTGCAGCAGCGAGCAAGCGCCTGGAGCCTTTTGGGGAGAAGGTTACAATTGTGCGCAGCAATTATAGCAGATTTCCAGAAATCATGAAAGAACTGGGGGTAGAACACGTTGACGGCATATTGCTCGACATCGGCGTTTCCTCGTATCAGCTTGACACACCGGAGCGAGGCTTCACATACCGTGAAGATGCCAAACTTGACATGCGTATGGACCAAAGACAACGGTTTTCTGCCTGGGATGTAGTTAACACGTACAGCAAGCAGGAATTAACAAGAATCCTTCGTGATTATGGCGAGGAGAAATTTGCCGGCAATATTGCAAAACATATTGTCAGCAGAAGAGAACAAAAGGATATTGATACAACTGGGGAGTTAATTGATATCATAAAAGCGGCAATACCGATGAAGATGCAGATAAACGGCGGACATCCGGCGAAAAGGACCTTTCAGGCAATCCGCATTGAGGTGAATAGGGAGTTAGAGGTATTGGAAGAATCCATTGATGCTATGATTGACTATCTGGCACCGGAAGGACGTCTTTGCATTATTACCTTCCACTCCCTTGAGGACCGCATCGTAAAAAATCGCTTCCGCGACAATGAGAATCCGTGCATTTGCCCACCGAGTTTTCCGGTATGCATGTGCGGCAAGGAATCAAAGGGACGCGTTGTCACAAGGAAACCAATCGTTCCATCAGACGAAGAGATGAATGAAAATAAACGTGCGAAGAGTTCAAAGCTTCGTACATTTGCAGCGAGATAGACTGTCAGCAGAGGAGGCAGAGGCGTATGAGACAAGCCAGAGGAGTGCAGAACGATATTGTCAGAAACAGAACATATCATCAGTATGTGATGGGCAATGTTGCAACAAAAGAAGACTATTACGAGCAGCCACAGAGAAGAACTGAGCAGAGAATGCAGCCGAAAAAGCAGGTACGGCAAGAGGCAATGAGTGCGCCGTATGTATTGTTTTTAGTGGCAGCGGCTATTCTTGCTGTGTGCATGTGTGTTGCTTATTTAAATATCCAGTTAGAAATTTCTGAAACTAAGTCAAACATTTCGCAGTTAAAGAGCACGATTGACACGGTAACATCTCAGAATGATTCCATTGACTACGAAATTAACAGTAATATGGACTTGGAATACATTTACAAAACAGCGACCGAAGAATTAGGTATGGTTCAAGCATCAAAGGAACAGATTTCTTTATATGACCAGACCGAGAAGGAATATATGAAGCAGTTTCATACCATTCCATAGGCTTCGTTACGGAGGAATTGCTATGGAGAAAAAAAGAGCAAAAAAAATACAATTTAACAAGTCAATGAAATTAAGAGCAGCAATCGTCTTTGTAGGCGTGATTCTGCTTTTAGTTTTATTAAACATACGATTATATTATTTGAACCAGGTAAAGGGAGATGACTACAGCATTCGGGTACTGAACCAACAACAGTATTCAAGTACGATTCTTCCTTTTAAGCGTGGTGACATTACGGATGCAAACGGGAACTTGTTGGCAACGAGTGTAAAAGTGTATAATCTGATTTTGGACCCATACATCATGTACTCGGATGAAGATTATTTAGAACCAACCGTAGCGACGTTGGTGCAGTGTTTCGAACTTGATGAGACGGAACTTCGCACAACACTGGAAAGCAGAAAAGAGAGCCGTTATGTTGTTTCGATTAAAAAGCTGAGTTACGATGCTATCAAAGAATTTCTGGCCATGCAGGATGAAAATGATAACATCAAGGGCGTGTGGTTCGAGGAAGAGTACGAGAGAAAATATCCGTATAGCACGCTGGCCAGCGATGTGATTGGTTTTGTTTATTCCGGTAATTATGCGGAATGGGGGCTGGAAGGTTCCTATAATGATGTGTTAAACGGTACGGATGGCAGAAAGTACGGTTATATGAATCAAGATAACGTACAGGAATCGGTGACGATTGCTCCGACAAACGGCTACAATTTAGTGACGACAATTGATCTTAATATTCAAACGATTGTCGAAAAGCACATTGCAGACTGGGTAGAGCAATACAACCCGTTAAATGTGGCGGTTGTGATTCAAAACCCGAATAACGGCGAAATTCTTGCGATGGCGTCAAAAACAAATTATGATTTAAATAATCCACGTGATTTGAGCGGATACTATACCGAAGAAGAAATTGCAGCGATGAGTGCAGAAGAGCAGCTGACGGCGCTCAATGAAATCTGGCGTAATTTCTGCGTCAGTGATATTTATGAGCCGGGTTCGACTGCAAAACCGCTGACTGTAGCGTCGGCGCTGGAGGAAGGACTGGTAACAGAAAATTCAACCTTTACCTGTGACCGCGGCGAAAAAATTGGTGGCTGGACGATTCGTTGCACGAAAGAACATGGGTTGATTACGCTGGCAGAGCTGTTGATGTATTCCTGCAATGATGCGACGATGGCAATTGCCGCGCGCGAAGGCAAAGATATTTTCACAGATTATCAGACGAGATTCAATCTTGGTTTAAAGACAGGTATTGATTTGCCGGGTGAGGGCTCGGGCCTGACATACAGCGCGAATGATATGGATAGCACTACGTTGGCGACCAATTCATTCGGTCAGAACTTCAATGTTACGATGGTGCAAATGACCTCGGCATTTTCTTCTGTGATTAACGGTGGAAATTATTACGAGCCGCACCTTGTGAAGCAGATTACGAACGAGAATGGTAATACAGTAACGAGCATTGACCAAACGTTAGTAAAAAAGACGGTAACCGAAGAAACAAGCAGATTTATCAAAGCAGCACTTGCGCGTACCGTCATTGACGGTACCGGTAAAGCAGCAGCCGTAGATGGATATACGGTCGGTGGAAAAACCGGAACAGCGCAGAAGTCTGACAAGACGGAAGCAGTTTATATCTTGTCGTTTCTTGGTTTTGCACCGGTGGACGATCCGCAGGTAGTGTGCTACGTCATCGTCGATGAACCGGATGTAGAGAATAACGATAGCAGCTCCTATGCGAGCCGCCTGTGGAGCAATATAATGACGGAAGTGTTACCGTATATGAACATTTTAGAATAGACAAACCCAAGAGAACATAGGTTTTTATAAAGGAAATCTTCTGGAGTTTTTCGTGGGGAGAAGTAAAAAGCTAAAAATAAAAGAAAGAAAGAAACAACTTTATGTAACGGAAAGCATGGGTCCTTTTGATATGGCGAAAACATTTCAGAGGAAGAAAACCGCAATCTGTTGCATCGGTGCAATCTGCTTGCTGGTCGCCTTGTGCGGAAGGTTGTTTTTTCTTATGGTAGTTCGAGGGGAGCATTACACTGAAATGGCCACTGCATTACAGCAGCGTGAGCGCTCGATTAAGGCTGCCAGAGGGCTGATTCTTGATGCGAAGGGTACGGTCATTGCCTCAAATCGCACAGTTTGTACAGTGTCAGTCATTCATTCGCAGATTACGGATGCTGAGAGCGTGATTGATATGCTGGTAAAGGAACTTAAGCTTTCGGAGGACACCGTTCGTAAGAAAGTTGAGAAAGTCAGCTCACGTGAAAAAATTCTCTCCAATGTCTCGAAAGAAATCGGCGATCGCATCCGGGCTTACAATCTGGATGGAGTTAAAGTTGATGAAGATTATAAAAGATATTATCCGTGCAATAATTTAGCTTCAAAGGTACTTGGATTTACGGGCGCGGACAATCAGGGCATTATTGGTCTGGAGGTGCAGTACGATTCAGTACTTATGGGGACCGACGGCATGATTTTAACAATGGCAGATGCCGGAGGGCTCGAGCTCGAAGAAATGGCGGAGCAGCGCATTGAGCCGATTGCAGGCAACACATTGTGCTTGACACTCGACGCAAATATTCAAAGCTACGCGCAGCAAATTGCCTACAAGGCGTTAGAAGCGAAGCAGGCAAATTATGTATCCATTATTGTTATGAACCCGCAGAACGGCGAAATTTTAGCGATGGTGAATGCACCGGAATTCGATTTAAACGACCCGTACACACTCCTTGCCGAATACGAGGAAGAAGGTACGGAAACTCAGATATTACTCAACAAAATGTGGCGTAATCAATCGATTAACGACACTTACGAACCTGGATCAACGTTTAAAATTGTCACGGCGGCCGCAGGAATCGAAGAAGGTGTTGTCACACCCGAAAGCAACTTCTCGTGCCCGGGATTTAAAATCGTAGAGGATCGCAGAATTCGTTGCCATAAAACGACGGGGCACGGCGCAGAGACGTTTGTGCAGGCGACGATGAATTCCTGCAATCCGGTGTTTATCGAAACCGGACTGCGACTTGGAGTGGATGCATGGTACGATTATCTTGGGAAGCTTGGTATCTTAAGCAGAACCGGCGTTGATTTGCCCGGTGAGGCAGGCACCATTATTCACAAACAGGAAAATGTGGGGCAGGTGGAATTGGCAACAATGGCATTCGGCCAGTCATTCCAGATTACACCATTGCAGCTTTTGCGGGCAGCCAGTGCTGTCATCAATGGCGGCACGTTGGTAACGCCTCATTTCGCAAAATCCGTCACAGATGCGGATGGAAACATCATTCAAACTTACACGTACCCGGAAAGTGACGGGGCAATTTCGGAAAGTACAAGCGAAACAATGAAAGAAATTTTAGAGCTTGTGGTGTCCGAGGGAACCGGTGCCAAAGGTGGCATTGAGGGCTATTCGATTGGAGGCAAGACAGCGACCAGCCAGAAGCTTCCGCGCAGCGCACGCAAATACATTGCTTCCTATATCGGCTTTGCGCCGGCAGACGATCCACAGGTCATTGCTATTGCTATTGTCGATGAGCCGCAGGGCACTTATTACGGCGGAAGTGTGGCAGCTCCACTCATCCGTGAGTTGTACGAGAATATTTTACCGTACCTTGGAATAGAGAAAGAAATCATAGATACACCAGACGATATTGAATAGCAAGAGCAGCAAGATACGTCGGTGTAATGCTGCGCATGGGAGGACAGATGCAAACAAACATTGTCATCGGAATTATAGCAGCATTCGTTTTGAGCACATTGCTTTGCCCGATTATGATTCCGTTTTTGAAAAAACTGAAATTCGGGCAGTACATCCGCGAGGAGGGGCCGAGAGAACACCGGAAGAAATCCGGCACGCCGACGATGGGCGGGTTGGTAATTGTGTTAGCAGCGGTCATTCCCTCCCTGTTTTATGTAAAGTCATATCCGAACACGATTCCAATTCTCTTTATGACGTTAGGATTTGGATTGATTGGATTCTTGGATGATTATATTAAAGTCGTTATGAAACGAAATCTGGGATTGCGTGCATGGCAGAAAATGGCGTTGCAGATGGTGGTAACCGCGATTTTTGCAGTTTATCTGCTGGAACTGACCGATTTGGGAACGAGCATGCTAATTCCATTCCTGAAAAAAGAGATTGAGCTCCCGACGGGCGTATTTGTGGCATTATTATTTTTTGTTGTTGTCGGCACGGTCAACGGAGCAAACCTGACCGATGGTCTCGATGGCCTAGCCTCGGGCGTAACGGTTATTATATCTGTATTTTTTACCGTTGTCAGCATTGTGCTCGGAGGCGGCGTGGAGCCAATGACCGGGGCAATTGCCGGCAGTTTGTTGGGATTTTTGCTTTTTAACGTTTACCCCGCTCGGGTATTTATGGGCGATACCGGTTCATTAGCGTTAGGGGGATTTGTGGCTGCAACCGCATACATGCTAAAAATCCCACTTATATTACTGTTAGTAGCATTTATTTATGTGATGGAGGTTGTCTCCGTCATCATTCAGGTCACTTATTTTAAGTTGACGCATGGGAAACGATATTTTAAAATGGCACCGATTCATCATCATTTTGAATTGTGCGGGTGGTCGGAAACGAGAATTGTAGCGGCTTTCGGCATTATTACCGCATTGCTGTGCCTGATTGCATACAAAGGAGTTTAAAACAGAAGCGGCTGTTTTACGGAAAGGAATGGGAAATGAGTAAAACGAATGGGAAATTGAAGAAAAAGCAGAGCAACTTTGATTATAGTTTGTTGTTTTTAATATTATTCTTACTGTGCTTCGGTCTTGTGATGCTCTATAGTACCAGCTCCTACGATGCTATGTTGTCCGGACTGCCAGCGGATTATTATTTGAAAAAACAGATTTTTGCGACTTGTATCGGTCTTGGCGTGATGGCATTTGCGGCAGCGGTAGATTACCGTTTGTGGCAGAGATTTGCTTTAATTGCATATTTTGTGGCGATTGTTCTGATTTTCCTCGTGCTGACACCGCTTGGTATCGAACGAAACGGTGCACGCAGATGGATTGGCATCGGCGAGAGCTTATCGTTCCAGCCGGCCGAGTTTGCCAAACTGGCGGTAATAGTCTTTCTGGCTATGATTGTTTCGAAAATGGGTAAGGAAGCATTATCGACGTTCCGTGGCGTGGCAACACTGTTAGTGCTGGCGAGTGTAATCGCAGGTTTGATTGCGGTCGTTACGGATAACTTAAGTTCAGCGATTATTATTTTGGGTATTGCGTTCCTGATGTTATTTGTGGCCAGCCCGAAATCACGATATTTTATTATTATGGGCGTGGTCGGTGTGATGGCGATAGCGGCATTCATTCTGCTTGGCGACAGTTTCCGTATGGGTCGTATTGAAGTATGGCTGCATCCGGAGGAATCTCCGTTAGAAGGTGCATATCAGGTACTACAGGGCTTATATGCGATTGGCTCTGGTGGGTTGACCGGCAAGGGCCTTGGCAATAGTGTGCAGAAACTCGGCTTTGTGCCGGAAGCACAGAATGACTACATCTTCACGATTATTTGTGAAGAATTAGGCATGTTCGGTGGTATCTGCGTCATTTTATTATTTGCATGTATGATTTGGCGTTTTATGGTAATTGCCAATAATGCGCCGGATTTGTTTGGCTCAATGCTTGTTGTAGGCATCATGGCGCATATTGCGATTCAGGTGGTGTTAAATATTGCCGTCGTTACAAATTCAATACCGAATACCGGCGTAACATTACCGTTTATCAGTTACGGAGGTACATCGATTTTATTCTTGCTCGCGGAGATGGGGCTTGCCTTGTCTGTATCGCTGCGAATACGCTCAAAATAAGTACACGATTCGAGGCAACCTGCATATCATAGATAAGAAGACGATATGCGGGTGATGCGGTGGAAACATATTATGAAATTACTCCGGCAGAAAAGCTACAAGGATATGTTCCTATTCAGGGTTCGAAAAATGCAGTTCTGCCGATGTTGGCAGCCAGCTTACTTACAGAAGAGCCGATTTCTTTTGTTGGCTGTCCGGATATTACCGATGTGAGGCATACGATTTGCATATTGCGGTTGCTTGGGGCCAGATGTGTGTGTAAGGGCAGCGAATGGCTTGTGGATGCGTCTGAAATTTCAAAAAATGGTTTTGAACAAAAAAAATATATATTATATGATGAACGGTGCGGTAGCTTTATGCGTGCATCCATTCTGTTTTTAGGTGCCATGCTTGGAAGATTCGGACAGGCGTTTGTCCCATATCCGGGAGGTTGTAAAATCGGCACGCGTCCAATTAATTTGCATTTGCAGATTGTGCGCGATTTGGGAGGGCATGTAGAAGAACAATGTTGTGGTATTTATGCGGACGGTAAGGGCATGAAGGGCGGCAAAATATGTTTGCCGTTTCCAAGTGTCGGAGCGACGCAGAATGCAATGCTGATGGCCGTGTTGCTAAAAGGAACTACAGTGATTGAAGGAGCGGCGAGAGAGCCGGAAATTGTATCACTTGCCGAACTGTTAAATCGTATGGGCGGCAAGGTTTTTTGCGCCGGGACTAAGCAGATTATGATCGAAGGTGTTGAACGGTTACATGGGTGCCGGATGTCAGTGCCGAAAGACCGCATCGTGGCGGGAACTTATCTGACAGCTATTGCGGCGGTCGGCGGACAGGGTGTTTTTGCCGGTGTGCAGCCGAAAGAATTGGAAAAGGTGCTGATTCTCCTTAGTAAAATGGGATGTAAAATACGGACGTGGTTTGAAAGAGAATGTCCGTATATTTCAATAGAAAAAGACGGGACATTAGCGTTTGGCCGGTGTCTGCGCACAGAAATTTACCCGGGATTTCCCACTGATTTACAGTCGCAGTTCGGTGTGCTTTTGGCAACCGTACCGGGAGAACATAAAATCAAAGAGACCATTTTTGAAAATCGTTTTGACAGCCTGATGGAGTTAAATAAGATGGGCGGGCACATTTATAAAGATGAAACAGAATCATCTATTGTACACATTTTAGGCGGAAGACCGCTTTTAGGAGCCCGCGTGCATGGGTATGACCTGCGAGGCGCGGCGGCGTTAGCAATTGCAGGATTAAAAGCAGATGGTGTGACAAAGCTTTCCGGTATCGAATATTTACTGCGCGGTTACGAGGATTTTATCGGCGATATGGCGGCACTGGGAGCAAAAATAACAGAAAGGAACGGGAAGGATGAAACATAAAAAACTAATGATTTTTGCGGGAATTCTGCTTGCGGGAATAATTCTCGGATGCGTGTTTTACTTCGCGTTTACCATCGATACGGTTGTTGTGGAAGGCACGGACCGTTATACGGAAGAAGAAATAAGGGATGCAATCTTCCAAAAAGAAATGGACTATCATCTGGCTGTTTTTTATTTCAAATCAAAGTTCGGAGAAAAGAAGTCCATTCCTTTTGTGGAGGATTATGATGTGGAAATAATATCTGCAGACTCGGTCAAAATCACAGTGTATGAAAAGAGTTTGATTGGATATGTTACCTATATGGGTACAAATTTTTATCTTGATAAAGATGGATACGTCGTGGAAAGCTCAGCGACAGTGCTCGAGGAAGTTCCGTATGTGACTGGCTTGAAGTTTAACTACATTGTGTTACAGGACAAGTTGCCGGTGGCAGACGAAGATACGTTTAGCGTATTGTTGAATATGGCGCAGTTACTGGAAAAATACAGTTTGGACGTGGACAAGATTTATATCGATGAAAAGCTAAACTTAACAGCCTATCTTGGTAATGTTAAAGTTGAACTGGGCAATGACAATATGTTATCGGAAAAAATTTCCGAGCTGAAGGATATTTCGCCGAATCTTGTCGGCTATTCCGGCACACTTGATATGACAGTATATAAAGAAGATAATTCCGGTTACACATTGATTACGGATAAATATTTGGGTAATACAGAGGCAGAAAGCGAAGAAGGAAATGGCGGAGATACCGAAGAAAATAACGGTGGTGCAGGTGAAGATAAGCAACCGACAGAAGAACAAACAACACAGAACGAAGCCTTGAATGATATCGATGATGAAGTGGCAGTCGACTTTATCGATGGCGCTGGTAGCGATGAAAACGAGACGGAAAACGAGACGTAGTTTCGATTAGAACTACGAAAAAGGATTTTTTTTGAAAAAATGAAAATTTAGTTGCAAAGTTTAAAAAATCTATGTATGATACAACTATCGCAAATGGGGTTTTGTCCCTGCGCACTATGTACATATTTTGAATAGAGCGGGGCACAAAAGAAAAAGACGAATAAATACAAGTCGGGTAAGGAGGAAAAAAATGTTAGAAATCAGAACAAACGAAACAGATGCAGCAGCAAAGATTATCGTAGTTGGTGTTGGCGGTGCCGGTAATAATGCAGTAAACCGTATGGTTGAAGATAATATCGGTGGGGTTGAATTCGTAGGAATCAATTCCGATAAGCAGGCATTAGCTGCATGTAAGGCACCAACTGCTATGCAGATTGGCGAAAAGCTTACAAAGGGCCTTGGTGCAGGTGCACAGCCGGAAATCGGTGAAAAGGCAGCAGAAGAAAATATTGATGATATCAGAGACTTGCTCTCTGACGCAGATATGGTATTCATTACCTGCGGTATGGGCGGTGGCACAGGTACAGGTGCAGCTCCGGTTATCGCAAATGTAGCAAAGTCCATGGGCATCTTAACCGTTGGTGTTGTTACAAAGCCATTCCAGTTTGAAGGTAGAGCTCGTATGAACAACGCAATCGCCGGTATCGAACGCTTAAGAGAAAATGTTGATACATTAATCATTATTCCAAACGATAAGTTATTACAGATTGTTGACCGCAGAACTACGATGCCGGAAGCTTTAAAGAAGGCTGACGAAATCTTACAGCAATCCGTACAGGGTATCACAGACTTGATTAACGTTCCATCCTTAATTAACCTTGACTTCGCTGACGTTCAGACGGTTATGAAGGACAAGGGTATCGCTCATATCGGTATCGGACAGGCTAAGGGTGATGACAAGGCAGCAGAAGCAGTACAGATGGCAGTTACAAGCCCATTGCTTGAAACAACAATCGCAGGTGCTTCTCACGTGATTATCAACGTTACCGGTGATATCTCTCTTATTGAAGCAAACGAAGCTGCAAGCTATGTTCAGGAATTAGCAGGCGAAGATGCAAACATCATCTTCGGTGCCAGATATGACGATTCCTATCCGGATGAGTGCACAATCACAGTTATGGCTACCGGTCTTGACCAGCCGGTTCCGAGCGCACCGTTTTCTTTCAACTCAAATAAGAGCGCAGCAAAGACAACAACCGCTAGAAGCCCATACAGTGTAAATCCTGCAACAGCAGCACCAAAGACAACATTTAATGCAAATGCAAGCCGCAAGGCAGTAAGCCATGTGGAACAGCGCGACGTTAGCATCCCATCCTTCTTACAGAAGAGATAGGCTTTATAAGTAAAATCAATCCGCATAGTTACTTGGAATTTAAGTAGCTATGCGGATTTTTGTTTTTATACCCGTAACACTTGAATTTCGGATGCCGGTGTTTGCGGCGGGATGCTTGCCGTCATAAAATCGGCATGCTGAACACGCACGCGAATGCCCGGAAAGAGCATCGATAAGTCAATGCGTTGACCAAATGGATTATAGATAATTGTGTTAGGCGAAATATTAAATTGTATTACGGACGATGGATTGTTGTTTGATATCGTAGTGATAGATTGATTGCGGCTATCCACCTGTAAAATGCGGCCAATCGTTGTAACATGTGGCTGTGGTTGCGGGTTCGGACGATCCGGTTTGCGGCGAACAATCTGAATCGAAAATGCCTGTGCCTGAGGTGGAATGCTTCGCGTCATGGCCGAAGAATATGAGGCGTTGACAATCATACCGACCTGCAAGCGAGAGGCCGGAATGCGATTGCCGCGTTCATCAAGAATCAATGTATCCCGACTCACAATCAATGTAACGGCGGAAGGATTCCTGCGACCGGTGGAGCGTCCAGTGGCTACGGTAATAAGCGTTACATTTCGGTCGGTAGTCATTTCCTCAATTCTGGCATTCATCATGTGATTTGCAAAATGAATCTCCGGTGAAGCATTAAATTCATTTGTTTCCATAAAAAATCTCTCCCAATTCATTTATTCTAGTTTATGCAAAGGTAAAAAGTGTGTCTAATGAAAAATAAATAAAGTGTAAACAAACTATAAAATTGTTAGCACTCTAATAAAATGAGTGCTAATTTGCTTGACTTTTCTATATACAGGTATTATAATCTCAAACAGGTCAAAAATAAAGCAAAAGGAGAATATAATTATGGCAAAACATGGAAATCTTTCAATTAACAGTGACAACATTTTTCCGATTATTAAAAAGTGGTTGTATTCTGACCACGATATTTTCTTCCGCGAATTAGTAAGTAACGGTTGTGATGCAATTACAAAATTAAAGAAATTAGACATGATGGGTGAGTACCAGATTCCGGACGGTAACAAGTTCGCGATTCAGGTGGTAGCGGACCCGGCAGAAAAAACATTAAAGTTTATTGATAACGGTATCGGTATGACAGCAGACGAGGTTGAGACTTATATCAATCAAATTGCATTTTCCGGTGCGGAAGCATTCCTTGCGCAGTATAAGGACAAGACGAACGAAGACCAGATTATCGGACATTTCGGGCTTGGGTTCTATTCTGCATTCATGGTGGCTGACCGTGTGACAATTGATACTCTTTCTTATAAAGAAGGAGCAGAAGCGGTTCACTGGGAATGTGACGGCGGCACTGAATTTGACATGGAAGAGGGTAGCAGAAGCGAACGCGGAACGGAGATTACTTTGTATTTGAATGAGGAAAGTGTCGAGTTTGCAAACGAATACCGTGTGAATGAAGTTTTAAGCAAATACTGCTCCTTTATGCCGGTAGAGATTTTTGTCAGCACAGTCGGTGCGGCACCGCAGTATGATACGATTCCGGAAGAAGAAGTGACCGAAGAAGACGTCGTTGTGGAGACAATTGTTGACGAGGAAAAGGGCGAGAAAAAAATAAAGATTGAACGCCGCCCGAAGCCAATCAACGACACCACGCCACTTTGGGCAAAGCATCCAAACGAATGCACGGAAGAAGAATACAAAGATTTTTATCGCAAGGTGTTCATGGACTTTAAGGAGCCGTTGTTCTGGATTCATCTGAATATGGACTATCCGTTCAATTTAAAGGGTATCTTATACTTCCCAAAAATCAACACCGAATACGAATCCATCGAAGGTGTGATTAAGCTTTATAACAATCAGGTGTTCATTGCCGATAATATTAAGGAAGTCATTCCGGAATTCCTCATGCTCTTAAAGGGCGTGGTTGACTGTCCTGATTTGCCGCTCAACGTTTCGAGAAGCGCATTGCAGAACGACGGATTCGTAAAGAAAATTTCTGATTATATCACTAAGAAGGTAGCAGACAAGCTTTCCGGTATGTGCAAGACCGACCGCGAAAACTACGAGAAATACTGGGATGATATCAGCCCATTTATCAAGTTCGGCTGCTTAAAGGATGAGAAATTCTGCGAGAAGATGAGCAAATTCATTCTCTTTAAGAACTTGGAAAGCAAATATCTCACATTGCCGGATTATCTGGAAGCAAACAAGGAAAAGGCAGAGAATAAGGTATACTATGTGACGAATGAGCTGCAGCAGAGCCAGTACATTCGCATGTTCCGCGAAGCCGGCATGGACGCAGTCATTCTCACACACAGCATCGACCAGCCGTTCATTACCCAGTTGGAGCAGAAGAACGAAGGTGTACATTTTTACCGCATTGACGCCGACATGATGGATGTGTTAAAGGATTCCGGCGAAGAAGATGCTGCATCTTTGGAAGAGATGACGACATCACTTACGGAAATTTTCCGAGGGGCATTAGCAAATGATAAGCTGAACGTCAAAGTTGAAAAGCTTAAAGATACGGGGGTTTCCTCGATGATTACACTTTCCGAGGAAAGCCGCAGAATGCAGGATATGATGAAGCTGTACGGTATGTACGGAATGGGACCAATGGATATGCCTGCAAATGAAACCTTAGTTTTAAATGCAAACCATCCATTAGTACAATATGTGCTGGAAAAGAAAGAAGGCGAATATGTCAATATGATGTGCGAGCAGCTCTACGACCTGGCGTTCATCAGCAACCAGCCGCTTAGCGCAGACGCAATGTCAAAGTTCATCAAGCGCAGCAACGATATCATGATGATTTTAACAAAATAATTATAAGTATGGTGAAAACAGCTTGTTCACGTAGCAGTCCCACGCATGTGCAAGCGTTTGGTCTATCGTAAAGATTTTCAGGGAAAGGCCACTTAAAACAGTTGCCTTTCCCTTTTCGTATTTCACGGTAAAGGTCAGACTGTGGATGTCGTCGGCCGCAAATCCGGCAGCCTCGCCGGCGAGCAGTGCATCGACAATCGACTGCGGCGCATGAAAAACAAGTTGCATTTTTAGTGGTAGCTTTTTTCCCTTAATAAATGAAAAGCACAGCGGCTTTAACTTATCCCACGAGGCACACTCTGGAAAACCGAGTTCCTCATATTCACCGTTATCATAAAAATCCGCAAGCATCGTGCCATCCAGGTGTAACGTACAATAAGTTACAATCGTCACCTCACGGACAAGAAAATCGTGGAATGTATCCTTTATTAATAAATCGGACATCAATTGTTTTGTGTCGGTAATCGTCTGTAAAATCATTCGGCATCCTCTCTGTTTTTCTTAAAAAGCATGCTAATAATTTGTCGCAGCATGCGTTTTGTTTCCTTATCAATCTGTTTAAAACTATTCAGCACAGCAAGCATATTTTCACGCTTGAGCTCTTTAAAATCATTGACGGTTGTTGCCTCACTTGCAAGTAACACATTATAAAGGGTGTCAACAAGCGTTTGCTGTTGCTCAATGGTCAGCTTGCTAATCCAAGCATTTATCGTGTCATTTTGAGACATGGTCGTGCGATGAATGCGTTCGGCAAACTCAAAATGTCCGTCCGTGACAATCCAATAAAACGGATCGTGCTGAAATAGCCCGAGACTGCGGCTTTTTACGACCCGGTAGTTCGTATCATTCTGCAGCATCATACCGACAAAAGAAGCTACCGGCACAATCTTGCAGATGCGGTCGCGGATTGCCAAATAGCCCGGTTCCTGATACACATTATCGCGAAATCCCGGTCCGTCAAAACAATGAATTTCTGTGATGCGCTCCTGAATTTCAGCACCACATTCTTTGCCGGCATAAATGGCCAGATTGCCGCCCTTGGAATGCCCGACCAAAATAAGTTTCTCTGAAAGTTGTCCGGCGACTGCACACAGATATCTCACGGACTCCTCTTGACATGGAACCGGACTGCGATACGTCATATTAAAATCTTCCTTCCAGCCGACCAGTGTTTCGTCCGTGCCGCGGAAAGTGACCACTGTCATATCATCAAGGAAGAAAACCACCGCCGAAAACTGCATCTCCTGCTCCAAATCAACAAGGTCGCAGTAGTAGTTTAGCTTCAAGTTGCGAAAACGACGACTTGCGGCCACTGCATCATAAAGCAAGCGTAAATCTTTCTCTGGTCTTGCCCCAACAAACAAACTCTCAAAATCTTTGCGGCGTTTAAAAAAGCGGAATGACATCGCCGTATGATGGCTGCCCACCGCAGGCACAAGCTTTTGGTATTTCAAATACGCTAACATACTGAAAATCAGCATATCGACTTCTTGCAACGGCGTCTCTGCAATTGTTTTATTATTTTCTTTCACATATGAGATGATATTTTGCAAGAACATGACCTCCATAAATGTGTTTATGCATAATTCATATATAGTGTATCACGTTTTGGGGAAGAGTTGCAAGGTAAAAAAGACTTATCGATAATTAAAAATACAAGCAATACAGGACATTTTCAACCCACAAAAAAATTTGAAAAAAGTTTTTTAAAGTGGACAGAAAATGTCCTATTTAACTTCTATACTGTCCTCACAGCTGTAAAAAAAGAAAGAAAGGACACGGCTGCCACCATCACACGCCGGCAGGTGGGGCAGCCGAAAGGAAAAAACAATGGAAACAACAAACAAAACAACCGGTGAAAACATCGAAGATATTTCGGTGGAATCTACCGAAGACATTCAGGTGCAAAACGCACCGCAGGCAAACGTCCGTGTTCGCGAGATTCGCGAACTCAGAGGCGAGAACCGAAAGGTCTTTCAAATGAGCGACGGCAGTAAGCAGGCAGTCTTTTATCCACAGCAGATTCACGTTAAGGAGGAAGCCACCGGGGAACTGGAAGAAGTGGCAAACACCTTAACCCTTGACGAGGACGGAGGGCATTATCGGAACGGAAGAAACCGTTTTAAGGCAGCTTTCAGCTGCGAAACAGACAATGACGAGCTGTTCTTTATGGAATGCGGAATGCACCGCATCACCGTATCTGCAAAAAAGAATAGCAAAAAACGGGGCTGCGGTGTGATTCCGGCCTTGCGCACAAGAGACGGAAGAAGAAATCATTCGACCGAAGCACTTGTGTTTGCAAACATCGAAGCCGGCACCGACATGGAATACTCGGTTTTACCGGAAGGTGTCAAGGAAAACATCGTAGTCAAGGAAAAGGCAGAAGTTTATCGCTATCCGTTTCTTCTCCACTGCGAGAACCTGACCGTGCAGTTTGAGGAAGCAAAAAAGAGAGTCGCGTTTTTAAGCACGGAAAGCGGAGAAGAAGTCTTCCACATCCCGGCACCGTTTATGACGGATGCAAACGGTGTGGTTTCCCATGAGGTCGATTACGAAGTAAAAACCGTAGCCGATGGCGAGTTGCAGATGACCGTCACCGCAGACAGCGCGTGGCTTAATGCCGAGGAGAGAGCGTTCCCGGTAACGATTGACCCGCAGATCATGGTATCCGGCACCAGCTACTTTGACACCTACAGCTGGACTGGCGGGGTCATCAGCCGACCGGCCTTCCTGCCGGTGGGAACAAACAGCAGCGGACAGGCAAGCCGTATGTATACCAAGTTTACGGTACCATCCCTGCCGCGCAATCCGCGCATCAAGAAAGCAGAGCTCATTTTTACCCAGTGCTGTGGTACCTTTGCAGACAATTCGTACCCGTATATCGGTCTCTATCCGGTAACCGGAGAAATCACCTCCGGCACCTGCACGCCGGCCATGGAAGAAGAACTCATCGATTTTGAACGCATGAAGCCTTCCTTCTGTGAAGACGAAGAAAGCGGTATGGTGCTCTATGCTTTTGACATTACAAAGTTCATGGACAAGATTTATAAAGGCGAGGCAGACTACACCGGTCTTGTGTTGAAGCTGGTAGATGAGAGTGTTACCACAGAAAATAGCATCAACTTATACGGAACCAACTTCAGTGCCTATGTACCAAAAATCAGCATTACCTATGAATCGAGCTATGGTGTAAACACATCCTACCGCACCCACAGCCACGAAATCGGCCGTTTCGGGCAGGGCAGCATCGACCTGCAGTGCGGCAACCTGATGTTCGAAGCGGAAGACTTTGCCTGGGCAGGCAATCGTATGCCGGTCACAATTAAACATCTGTACAACAGTGCCCTGGCGAATCATCCGTATACCGCAAATGATGCGATTCTTCTTAAGACAGCGGACTTTTCGGCCATGCAGATCGGTCTTGGCTGGAAACTGAACCTCATGCAGAGCATGGTGGCGACAACCTTTACGCAGGAAGATGTTACCTATGACGGCTATGTCTTTGTCGGAGAAAACGGCGAGGAAGTTTACTTTAAAGCCGGAGAAACGAAACGCACGGATGCAAATGGCAGCCAGTATGCGGAGTATGAAGACGTGGACGGTGCCGGCATGATTTATGATACGGTAAACCGTGTGATTGAGGATGGCGAAGAGAAGTATCAGTTTGACGAAGCCGGCCGCCTGATTGGCATTACCGATGCACATGGCAATACCCAGACCATCACCTACACCTTAGGCAGAATCACCTCGGTCACCGATGGTGCCGGACGAGATTTCGGCTTCACCTACACGAACAATTTCCTGTCAGCGATTACCGCCCCGGATGGTACCAGCATCCGCTACACCTACAGCGGAAGCCTGCTTCATACGATGACCTATCCGGACGGCAGAAAGGTTGGCATTCAGTGGACCGCACATAAACCACAGTTTATCATGCTTGCGGATGCCGCAGGAGAAGAAGTCTACCGGGTAGCCTACACCTTTAGCGGGGACCGTGTGGCGTCCGTGGCCGAATACGGTAAGGAAGGCGATGCCTATGTTGTAGGCGAAAGAACGACCTACGATTACTCGGCAGCCGCCCGCAGAACCGTGGTGCAGACCATCGAAGCAGCGGACGAAGAGGAAGAAGAAGCAAATATCATCAAGACCGTTTATACCTTTGATGAAGAAGGCGAAATCGTCAGTGAGTATGCTTACACGGAAGAAAGCGGCAACACCGGTGTCAGCGGCGAAAGTGCCGGCGGCATTCATCCGTATGCCGGCGAGAACGGTGTCAGCGTGGTAAGAAACGCCGTCAACCTGTTAGTCGGCCACGACTTTGAAACCGAAGGTGCGTGGACCGCAGAAAGTACGAACGAAGATAACTTTGCCATCCGCCACATGCTGTCGGAAACATACTGCCGATACGGCAGACACGTCCTGCGTATGGAATCCGGGAATGCACAAGCCAGAGAAAACGGCGTGTACCAGCAGACGGGCACCCTGCCGGCCGGTGATTACACCTTCTCAGCCTACCTGCGCATCAGCTCCGCCTTTCAAAAAACAGAAAACGGCGGTGCCTACCTGCGCGTGACCGATACCGCCGGCAACGTACTCTCTGAAAGTGAGCGCTTAGGCTTCAGCGACAGTGAATTCATCCGTTTTTCGGCGCCGTTTACTTTAAGCGAGAGCAAAAGTATCACCGTACACATCTTAGCCGACGGTAAGGGCATCCTTCATGCGGAAGGTGCACAGTTAGAAAACAATCCGTATGCAGGAGCCTACAACCTGTTAGAAAACGGGAACTTCGAGTTTGACAGCGAAAACTGGACACTTTCCGAAGGCGTAAGCTTAAGCGAAGACACAAGATTCAACATGAGCCGCTCTCTTAAGATGAGCGGTGACCTGACAGCTGCAAGAACCGCCGAACAGAGAGTGGCAGTCAGAACTGCCCGCAGTACCCGTGAGAACTTTACCCTCTCCGGCTGGGCGAAAGGATGCGGTATGGTAAATCGCGAGCGCTGCGGTGTCGAGGGACCGATGTTCCGCCTGCGAGCGGTGGTAAACTACTACGATGATTACTACAAGGAGTACGGCAGTGAAGAATTCACGGCTGACTTCGCCCCGATGATGGAAGAATGGCAGTATGCCTCGGTGCAGTTTGCAAAGAGCGCGTTCCGCAAGGTCAAAGACGTGCAGGTATTCTGCGATTACAGTTATAACAACGGTACCGTATACTTTGACGACATCCAGCTCGTAAGAGACAGCCTCGAAAAGGGTCTGAGCGCAAGTGACTTTGTGACCGAGAGCAGCGGCGATGCGGAGGACGATACCGAAGAAACAACCGAGACAACAGGGGACAGCGCACCGGAGTTTGCAGAAGCAGAAGATGCTTACGGCAATGCCTTAACCGAGACGACCTTTACCGACGGTGAGTTCGGAAGCATCTACCGTTCGTTTGGTTTCAACGCGGATAGCGGCAGCGGCAACGCCGGTAACGACCTGATTCGCGAAACGGATGAGAGAGGATACGAGACAACCTATACGGTAGATGAAGAAACGTCACGAAACGAAGAAGTGACCGACCGTCTCGGCAACCAGACCGCCTACGTGTATGACACGGCAGGCAGAACGAGAAAGGTCACAAGCAAAGATGCAGGCGGCACCGAGCTTGCGAACGTCTCCTATACCTACGACAACTTCGATAACCTGACAGAGATCGTCCGCGGTGACGGCATGAAGTATGTGCTTGCCTACAATACCTTCCACAACTTAGCATCCATCGGTGTGGACGGCAAAGCGGAGAAGCTGGTATCTTACACCTACAAAAACGGCAACGGCAGACTAAAGGAAGTCGCCTACGCCAACGGCGATGTGATGAAGGCAACCTATAACCGGATGGGTCAGATGAATGCGGAGAAGTGGTACGACGTAAACGAAAACCTCACGGCACACTATAAGTATGTCTATGACGGCGAAGGAAACATCGTCCGTTCGATTGACATTTTAAACGCAAAAGAGTATGATTATCATTACGAGGATGGAAAAATCATCCGTGCGACCGAGTGTGACATCACGGTCAACGAAAGTGAGATGGTGACGGCAAAAACACTGGTACATACGGTGCTTTATAGCTACGATGCGGAGGATAAGCTGACAAAGAAGCGCATCCTTCCGGCAGACGG
>SVEO01000009.1 GCA_015057275.1 Lachnospiraceae bacterium
AAATATGCGAATAATAACAGTTTTAATGTTATTATACCACCTATTCAACCTAAAAAATAGTAAAAATAAGGTTTAAAACACTCATATTTATTTGTAACTTGCAATTACTTTTTCACTCAAAGTAATTGACAAAATCGACAAATAATGATACCTTTTTTATATATATAAATAAATTGGTATTTTGCCAAAAAGGAGGAAAATATGAAAAGGTTTAAAGTATTGGCACTTGGCTTAGTTGCTGCGTTGGCGCTTGGCATGCTTACTGCGTGCGGCAATGTTGCGGAACCGACACAGGAACAGGTATTGGATGCACTGATTGATGAAGATGTTTACTCCAAGGATGAGACGAAAGAGGAAGGTTTCAAACTTGAGATGGGAGACATTGAGATTAACGAAGATAAGGATAAGGCAGACGTTGAGTGTACTGTTTCCACGATTGACGGCTCTCTGAAGTACACAACTGAGTACACAGTGAAGTTCAAAATGGGTGATGAAAAGGAATGGGAAGTTCGTAAGGTAGAATCCGGCGACACAAAGACCGAGCTTGCTGCCGGCATCACAGATGATGAGCTGGTAGATCTTCTTGAATGGAAATCTATCGAGATGGATGGCGATTACTTCTATCTGGATGGCGATGACGCTGTATTTGAAGTCGGCGAACACGATACAGATTTAAAGGAAAAGAAGGACGTTGTTACAATTACCGGTACAGCAACTTCCACATTCATGACCTACACATTTACTGCTGAGGTTACATGTACATATGATTACGGCTGGTATGCAGATTCTTGCGAAGTTATTGAGTATGAAGCTGGTTATGTGGATGGTTACGAATTTACAAAGACAGCAGATGATGTAATCGCTGACTTAAAGGCAGATGATGAATACATTTATACAACAGGTTACTACTATTACTTCACAACTTCCAACCTCGCGATTTCGAATGCAACACTTGGCGAACTTGAGTATTCCGGCTATTATTTAGATGTTCCGGTTACCTTCACTATGACTCTTGATGATGTTACCATCGATGTTGAGGCAACGGTTGTATATTACTATGATGACGACAATGCTACATGGGATTATGATTACATGTATAGTGATAAGGTCGTTGGTTACTCTTGTGATGCGATTGGTACATGGAATGGTACCGATACAGATAGTGGAAGCACAATTACGCTTGTAATTTCTGACACCTTAAATGAAGATGAATACTTATCAGCAACGATTACGGTAAAAACAGCTACCGGCGTTACTTACAGTTATTCCGGCTATCTCTATGATTACGAACCGGATGGAACTATGACAGTATCTTATGATTCTTGGATTGAAAGACCAACAGACACAAGTATTTACATGGACTCCTTCTACGGAATTCTTAACAATGGTGTTTTTGCACCGGAATATTCCTGGTATTCCTGGTCCTTCACAAAGGCAGAATAATGAAGAAGATGTGCTAGGCATCAACATTGCAAGATGAGAATAAAACCCCATTGCCTTTCTCATAATAAATAAGGTAATGGGGTTTTTGACATGGTTTGCGATAAATATACTGGAAATAACTTTTTATAGAACGGAGAAGACGAAACAATGGAATTTATTAACAATATTTTAACATGGCTGAATGATATGATGTACTCCTATATCTTGATTATCATGTTGGTCGGTACAGGTATTTATTTTACAGTTCGCACAAGAGGTGTGCAGTTCAGACTTTTAAAAGACGGATTAAAGTCGATGCTTGAAAAGGCAGAAGTCAGTGCAGACGGTAAGAAAGGAGTATCTTCTTTCCAGGCATTGATGATTTCGACAGCTTCCCGCGTCGGTACCGGTAATATTGCAGGTATTGCGACAGCAATTGTGGCCGGCGGACCAGGGGCTGTGTTTTGGATGTGGGTCACAGCAGTTATTGGCGGTGCTTCCGCATTTATCGAAAGTACATTGGCACAGGTATATAAGGTGCGTAACGGTGCAACATTCCGCGGCGGTCCATCTTATTACATGGAGCGGGCGCTTGGAAAACGTTGGATGGGTATTTTATTTTCCATCCTATTGATTATATGCTTTGCATACGGATTTAACGGATTACAGTCATTTAATATGTCCTCTGCTTTGGAATATTATATCCCGAATTATGCAGATACGATGGGTCCATTGATTCTTGGCATTATTCTCGCGGTAGCAACCGGTTTTGTTATCTGGGGCGGAGCACACCGAATCGGTTTTATCTCATCAGTGATTGTGCCGGTCATGGCAATTATTTACATTGGCATTGGAATTGTGACAATGATTATAAACATTACTGAGCTTCCGGGCATCTTTGCCATGATTTTCAAAAATGCATTTGATGTCAAAGCTATCATGGGTGGATTTGCCGGCAGCGCTGTCGTACTTGGTATCAAACGAGGTCTCTTCTCGAACGAAGCCGGTATGGGTAGTGCACCAAACGCATCTGCTTCTGCGGATGTGAAGCATCCGGCACAGCAGGGTCTGGTGCAGGTAATCTCTGTTTTTATTGATACGCTGATTATCTGTTCTACCACAGCAATGATGCTCTTTACTTCTGGTGTAGAGGGAAATGCCGAGACACTGACCGGTATTCCTTACGTGCAGAAGGCAATCAGTGCAAACATTGGTGAATGGGGTATTCATTTCATTACGTTCTCTATTTTTGCATTCGCGTTTAGTAGCGTAATTGGTAACTATTTCTATGCGGAATCTAACATTTTGTTTATCAAAAACAGTAAGGTTGTTTTAAATATGTTCCGTGTGACTTGTGTGCTGGCGGTATTTTTAGGTGCGCAGTCAGATTTCACAATGGCATGGAATCTGGCAGACGTAACCATGGGCTTTATGGCGATTGTAAATATTATTGCGATGTTTATGCTTGGCAATGTGGCGATTAAAGTATTAAAACACTATGAGCATAAGAAAAAAGAAGGTAGAGAACCGGTATTCTACGAGGGCGAAGTCGGACTTACCGGAACTGTTTGGAAAAAATAATTGATACAAGGCTTGCGACAACCGCTTATCTCGTGTGTGCGAGATAGGCGGTTATCTTTTATGGTTTTATAAGTAAAATGATTGGTGCAGCCAAATAATCGAGAAGGAGCGAAGAGGAATCGGGCTTAGGCATGATAAGGTGTAACATTAGTAATAATTTTCATATTTTTAGGTAGAGAAAAATTGCATATAATGATAGAATAAACTTATATCTTCAATACGAAAAGAATGGAAGGTTAAAAATTATGCAAATTGTTTTATTGACAGCACTCGGTGTCGGTGGCGCATCTGTTATCGGTGCAATTATTGGTTTTTTATTTAAACAGCAGTCACATCGTTTTAGTGATATTGTATTATCTTTTGCGGCGGGCGTCATGTTGGCGGCGGCCGTGATTGGATTGATTCTGCCATCGTTAGAATACGGCGGGGAATCTCCGTTACTTATTACCGTAGTTGGTGTATTTTGCGGCGCACTTTGCTTAAATATATTCGATAAGGTGGTTCCGCATCTGCATCGCTTGTCTGGCGTGGACCGGGAGGCGCACCCGGAGCAAACGGAGCAGCTTAACAAAGTGTTGCTTTTTGTTATCGCTATTGCGATTCACAATCTGCCGGAAGGTATTGCGGCGGGGGTTGGTTTCGGTACCGGCAATACGATGGAAGCGCTGACGGTGGCCGGCGGTATCGCACTGCAAAATATTCCGGAGGGCATGGTCATTATCGCACCGATGCTGGCGACCGGTATGAGCAATAAGAGAACGTTTGCGGTTGCTTTGGCGACCGGTCTCGTGGAAGTGGTTGGCACGCTGCTCGGATATTTCGCTGTAAGCATTTCCCATGCAATTTTGCCATTTGCACTGGCATTTGCGGGAGGCACGATGCTTTATGTAATAAGTGATGAAATGATTCCGGAAACACATGCGCACGGTAGCGAGCGCGGCGCAACCTATGCGTTGCTGGTCGGATTCTGCCTGATGTTAGTGTTTGATTATTTGCTGGGATAAGGAGGAAAAACAAGTGACTTACAAAGAAATCCGTGAGAATGCGGAGGTGTGTGCATATTTAAAAAAAGGGAATCAAAAGCTGGATGTTTTGGGCTACACCGACCATTCAGAAGTGCACAGCACTCTTGTGGCACAGCGTGCAGCCTATATATTGAAAATGTTTGACTACACAGACCATGAAATTGAGCTGGCAAAGATTGCGGGATTTTTACATGATATCGGGAATGTTATCAACCGCAAAAACCACGCGGAGTACGGTGCGATTTTAGCGAATGATATTTTGAAGGATACGGACATGAGTCTGCAGGACCGTGTAATTATCGTGTCGGCCATCGGTAATCACGACGAATCGACCGGCGGTGCTGTGGATGCTGTTTCGGCAGCACTGATTATTGCTGACAAAACGGACGTGCGCAGAAACCGCGTGCGCAACCGTGAAAAATCATCGTTTGACATTCACGACCGTGTAAATTATGCGGTAACTGAGGCCGAGTTATTAGTGGAGCGTGAAAAGAACACCATTACACTCAACTTGCAGATTGATGAGACGATTTGTACGATGTACGAATATTTCGAGATTTTCCTCGGGCGTATGATGATGTGCCGCGGTGCCGCGGAGATGCTGGGAGCCCGATTTAGACTTACCGCGAATGGCAGTAAGATTTTATAAAGGAGCAGCGTATGAAAAAGTTATTAATGGTTGTAGATATGCAGAATGATTTTATCGACGGAAGTCTGGGAACGCAGGAAGCGCGGCATGTTGTGCGGGTGTTACTCCGGAAAGCCATAATAACGCGCTGCAAGCAATGAAAATGTGTCAAATTACTATTTGCAACTTGCCCGATTCTTTGATACACTAGAAAAAAATATGAAAGGAGACATTACTATGGATATAAAAGAAATGATTGACAAGGTTGTAAAGAAAGTAAAGAGTGATGACGATTTCAAGGACAAACTTTTCAAGGATCCGGTTGGCACATTGGAAGATTTACTGGGTGTGGACATCCCGGAAGATAAGGTTGACGACATTGTAAATGCTGTAAAGGAAAAGGTTTTGAAGGATAAGGCCGGTGACCTTTTGGGAGGCGCAGCAAGCAAGCTCGGTGGACTTTTCAAGAAGTAAGAGTTACATATTGTAAAAATAGGAGAAGGCAGCCATCCATATTGCGGAATGGCTGTCTCTTTCAACATGAGGAGCGGACAAGTTTGAAAATTATAGCACACATTGAAACTGATTTTTCGGAGAAATTCGGCATCCCGCGGCAGAGCGGCATTGTTGAAGAATTAAAAGGGAAAATAATATTTGCGCCGGAATACCGTAATCCGGACGCCGTGCGTGGTCTGGAGGAGTTTTCGCACATTTGGATATTGTGGCAATTTTCCAAGGCAGAGCAGGAGCATTGGTCGGCGACGGTGCGCCCGCCAAGGCTTGGTGGCAAGAAACGAGTCGGTGTGTTTGCGACACGCTCTCCCTTTCGACCGAACAATATCGGACTGTCATCGGTGCAGCTAGAGCGCGTGGAATTTAGCGAGCAGCTCGGCCCGGTGTTGCATGTGGCAGGCATTGACCTGCTCGATGGCACGCCGATTTATGATATCAAGCCATATATTCCATACGCAGACTGTCATCT
Organism: Lachnospiraceae bacterium; assembly: GCA_015057275.1. Classification (GTDB taxonomy): domain Bacteria; phylum Bacillota; class Clostridia; order Lachnospirales; family Lachnospiraceae; genus SIG308. The sequence continues at coordinate 5,639 of SVEO01000009.1, forward strand.
GGAGGCAACTGAGGGATACACGAAAGAAACAAAGGAGCACGAGCTGACGGTGAATTTTCCGTACCATTTACTGGCAAAGTTTCCGCCGGAGAAGCAGGAAGCCATTGTCGGTGTTTTAAAGCAGGATCCGCGTCCGGCCTATTGTATGGACGCGAGCCGCATTTACGGTGTGACGTTCGCCGGATATAATGTGAAATTTACGGTGGATGATGTGGGAATGTGTTTAACTGTATGTGATGTGGAAATGCAAGTGTGACGTGGTGCTGGGAGATGCGCAGTGGAGCATATATAACAACAAGAGGCTGGCCAAAACTAACTCGACAATACTTGTTTAAATGACAAACAATCGGAAATAATTACCATGAGTAAATCATTATGTATGATAGAAAATGGAGGAAAACATGTCGGAAGAAATGATTGCACAGCACTGCTCGCCGACGTTAGCGGGACTAAAAACCGGAAATATGTTTGGCTGTCATTTTGCAAACGCAAAAGAAATGCGTAAAAGCATCCGTAACTGGAATCGAATTTTGGGCAAGAAGGGATTGTGTGTTGTATCGTTAAAGTTCCGTAATAACCGCGCGCTCATCTATATTTACCGCTCATCGCACCTCTGGCGTGATTTGCAGCATGCCATAGCCTGTCGTCTATTGCAGGAGCGAGGTTATGGTATGGAGACACCGGAGCACTGTGTGATGCAACTTAAGAAGCGTTTGGAACAGTGCGAGGAGTTTCCGCATGAAATTGGATTGTTCCTCGGCTATCCGCCGGAGGATGTTTACGGTTTCATTAAAAATAAGGCAGGGGGCTGTAAATGTGTCGGCACGTGGAAGGTGTATGGCGATGAAATCGCAGCTCAGAAGCTTTTTGCAAAGTATAAAAAGTGCACAGATGTTTTTTGCGCACAGTTGGCACAAGGCAAGTCAATCGAGCGCCTTACGGTGGCCGGTTGATGATGCATTTATCTTAAAAAAGGTGTAGTCTCATATTGCAGAGATTGCATCTTTTTCGGTTGACAAACTTTAAATACAGAGTTAAGATAAGTTATCGATTAGCGAAAACTAACCTTAAAAGGGTACTGCATAAATACGGAATAATGGAGGAAATAAGTGTGAAAAATCACACTGATGTGCTGATTTTTACACAGCACTTTGTGCCGAAGCGTCGCAAAGTGCTCTGATGCTACAAAGAAATCGCATTCGCGAATTTCTTTGAGCGATTCCTCAGCGTAAACGCTTCGGAATGGAGGAATATCATGGTTAAAATCACAATGAATGTAGAAGGCATGGCTTGCGGTATGTGCGAAAAGCGTGTCAACGAAACAATCAAGGAAGCATTTAAGGTAAAAGAAGTGACTTCTGACCACATGGCAAACAAGACAGAAATTATTGCAAAGGCAGCGCTTGATGAAGCTGCATTAAAAGCAGCCGTTGAGGGCTTAGGATTTAACGTAAGCGGTGTAACCACCGAAGAAATGGAAAAGAAAGGTTTCTCGTTGTTTCGTAAGTAATGTGAATCAGGTGCAACTTTTAAACGAAATTGAATAAATACGCATATAAAAAGATGCCGGCTGTGAAAGCTGTCATCTTTTTTGTCAATAGAGGGGCGCAAATAAATAGAGGCGAGCAGTAACCTGCTCGCCTCTTAAGATTAAATCTTATAAATCATGAATCTCGCCGTGAAGTTCCTGAATTGACTTAACATCGCCGTTGCCGCCAATTTTTACTTGCTGAATGCCAAGTGCAGTTGCACGAGCTGCTGCCATCGTAGTCATATAAGGAATTTTCTTCTTGATGGCTGCCTTACGAAGGTAGCTATCGTCAGTTACGCTTTCCTTACCGGCAGGGGAGTTGATAATCAACTGAATATCACCGTTGGTAATCATATCAAGGATATTCGGTCTGCCTTCGTACAGTTTCTTTACCTTTTCTGCTGTAATGCCGGCATCACGAATCAATTCGTATGTTGTGCCGGTTGCAAGAATCTTGAATCCGCAGTCTGCTAAAATCTGAGCGATTTCAACGACTTCCGGTTTGTCCTTGCGGTTTACGGAAATGAGCACAGTTCCTTCCAACGGCAATTTGGACTGGGTTGCTTCCTGAGCCTTGTAGAACGCTTCGCCATAGGATGGGGATAAACCAAGTACCTCGCCGGTGGAGCGCATCTCAGGTCCGAGTAATGGGTCAACCTCAGGGAACATATTGAATGGGAATACCGCTTCCTTCACACCGAAGTAAGGGATGCACTGTTCCTTTAAATCAGCAACCGGTGATGGACGGCCAGTAATTTCCGAAGTAATAATATCAGTAGCAAGAGGTACCATGCGGATGTTACATACCTTGGATACCAATGGCACGGTACGGGATGCACGAGGATTTGCCTCTAATACATATACCTTGCCGTTTTCAATCGCATACTGCATGTTCATCAAGCCCTTAACGTGCATTTCTTCTGCAATCTTGCGCGTATATTCCTTAATTGTAGCAACATTCTCTTCCGAAATATGCATGGAAGGAATGATACAAGCAGAGTCACCGGAGTGAACGCCGGCAAGCTCGATGTGTTCCATAACCGCCGGAACGAATGCGTGTGTGCCATCGCTGATGGCGTCAGCTTCGCACTCTAATGCGTGATTTAAGAAACGGTCAATCAGAATCGGACGGTCCGGTGTTACACCAACAGCCGCATTCATGTAGTTTACCATGCTCTCATCATCATACACAACTTCCATACCACGTCCGCCGAGAACGTAGGATGGACGAACCATCGCCGGGTAACCAATCTTATGAGCGATTTTCAGAGCTTCCTCAGCTGTGGTAGCCATACCGGATTCCGGCATCGGGATTTCTAACTTTTCCATCATCTCACGGAAGAGGTCACGGTCCTCCGCCAAGTCGATGACGGAAGGGGAAGTACCGAGAATCTTTACGCCGTTCTTTTCCAAATCAGCTGCAAGGTTAAGTGGTGTCTGACCGCCGAACTGTGCGATAACACCAACCGGCTTTTCCTTTTTGTAGATACTTAATACATCTTCCAATGTCAATGGTTCGAAGTATAATTTATCAGAAGTATCGTAGTCTGTAGAAACCGTTTCCGGGTTACAGTTTACGATGATAGTTTCAAAACCAAGCTTCTTTAATGCTAAAGATGCATGTACGCAGCAGTAGTCGAATTCAATACCCTGACCGATACGGTTCGGGCCGCCGCCGAGAATCATAATCTTCGGCTTGTCGGTGTTAATCGGATTCTTATCTTCTGCGTTGTAGGTGGAGTAGTAGTAAGCGCTGTTTTCGGTGGCGCTTACGTGAACGCCTTCCCAAGCTTCTTCTACACCGAGCTCAATACGGCGGTTTCTGATGTCGTCTTCCGGAATGGCAAGAATCTGGCTCAAATATTTATCTGAGAAACCATTCTTCTTTGCTGCGACTAAAGCATCGTCCGCCGGCAGGGAACCCTTGCCTGCAGCCAGAGCTTCTTCTTCCTCAACCAATTCCTTCATCTGCTCGATAAAGTAAGCCTTAACCTTAGTGATTTCATGAATTTCTTCAACAGTAGCGCCCTTTCTTAATGCTTCATACATAATGAAGTGACGATCACTGCTCGGAGTAATTAACATCTGCAAAAGCTGTTCCTTTGTCTTTGTGTCGTAATCCTTGGCATGACCGAGACCATAGCGGCCGGTTTCCAAACTGCGGATTGCCTTTTGGAACGCTTCTTTATAAGTCTTACCGATACTCATAACTTCACCAACAGCGCGCATCTGAGTACCGAGCTTGTCTTCTACACCTTTGAATTTTTCGAATGCCCAACGTGCAAACTTGATTACTACATAATCGCCATCCGGAACGTACTTATCTAATGTGCCGTACTTACCGCAAGGGATATCCTTCAATGTGAGACCAGTTGCCAACATTGCAGAAACAAGTGCGATTGGGAAACCGGTTGCCTTAGAAGCAAGTGCGGAAGAACGGGATGTTCTCGGGTTGATTTCAATCACGATAATACGGTCGGAAACCGGGTCATGAGCGAACTGTACGTTTGTACCACCGATAACCTGTACGGATTCTACAATCTTATAAGCCTGTTCCTGCAGACGCTTCTGGCATTCTTCAGAAATGGTAAGCATTGGAGCGGAGCAGAAAGAGTCGCCGGTATGAACACCGAGCGGGTCGATGTTTTCGATAAAACATACGGTAATCATGTTGCCGTCCTTATCACGAACCACTTCAAGCTCTAACTCTTCCCAGCCGAGGATGGATTCCTCAACCAATACCTGACCTACCAGGCTGGCCTGCAAGCCACGTGCAATGACAGTCTTTAATTCTTCTTTATTATAAACAAGACCGCCGCCGGCACCACCCATCGTATAAGCCGGACGAAGAACTACCGGATAACCAAGACGGTCCGCAATTTCCAGACCCTGCTCAACCGTGTAAGCAACTTCGCTTCGTGCCATCTCGATGCCGAGTGCATCCATAGCCTTTTTAAATTCAATACGGTCTTCGCCGCGTTCAATCGCATCGACCTGAACACCGATAACCTCTACATTGTATTTTTCTAAAACCCCTGCGTTTGCAAGCTCTGCACACAAGTTAAGGCCGGACTGTCCACCCAAGTTCGGTAACAGGGCATCCGGACGTTCCTTTGCAATAATCTGTTCCAATCTTTCGACATTCAGCGGTTCGATATAAGTAACGTCCGCTGTCTCCGGGTCGGTCATAATCGTAGCCGGGTTTGAGTTAACCAACACGATTTCGTAGCCAAGTTTACGCAGCGCTTTACAAGCCTGTGTTCCCGAATAGTCGAATTCACATGCCTGTCCAATGATAATCGGACCGGAACCAATGATGAGTACTTTGTGAATGTCTGTTCTCTGTGACATACGTAATCCTCCATCTTTATATGATTTATAGTTGCAAAATACACACTTCGCAATATATCCATTCTATTATATATAAAAATGAAAAAAAAGTAAGGGGTAAATTGCAGATTCTTAAAAAAATTTTCGATTTTTTGTGTGTGAAAACGAAATTCGTTGGAAAAGAAGGAATATTTAACTAAAATTTGGGCATTCTTCCAATAGAATTAATGTTTCGCAGAGCGGACAAGGAGGTAAAGAGATGGTTGATTTTAAAAACAGTGAAACAAAAGACAATTTGATGCGAGCGTTTGCCGGCGAAAGTCAGGCTCGCAATCGCTATACATTGGCAGCAGCGCAGGCGAAAAAAGAGAATCTGCAGGTAATCGAAGCAGTTTTTAAATTTACTGCGGATCAGGAAAAGGAACATGCAGAGATATTTTACAATTATTTGACCGAGCTTGGTGGTGAGAGCATTCATATTGACGGCAGCTATCCGGTGGATATCTCGACGAGTGTGGCGGAGCTTTTACGCATGGCACAGCATAATGAGTATGAGGAGCATGATGATGTGTATAAAGCGTTTGGCGATAAAGCAAGAGAAGAAGGTTTTGAACGGATTGCAAATTCATTTCACATGATTGCGGAAATTGAGAAAGTGCACGGCGACCGCTTTGGCAAGTTTGCTCAGTGGATGGAGGATAATAAGTTGTTTGTGTCCGATGTAAAAACCGGTTGGATGTGCTTGAATTGCGGGCATATTCATGAAGGACCAAAGGCACCGTCGGTATGCCCGGTATGCGAGCATGCACAGGGTTATTTTATCCGTCTTGAATTAGCACCTTATCAAAATTAAGTCTTGGGTAGATATCCGTTGTCCGCATCTTCGTACATCAGCACGTCTGTATACGTTTGTCGTTCGTCACAGCCGATACGGAGGTGTCGAAGATGCGGTGGGTATCATAAGTCCGGGATTAAAGTCTGGCACATTGCGTTATAATCTAGTGCGTTTCGAACTTCATAGGTAAAGAGATACCAGATGCCTTGCTCACTGTAGTGCCAGTTGCCGGAGATGTCTTGTGTAACATGCAGAATCTCTATGTGTGTAGTGTTGTATAATGTGCGAATGGTGTCTTTTGCCTTTGTGTCAGTACTGTCAATAAGTCGCTTATGTGTGTTACTGTAGTAACGACGAATATCTTCGGCAAATGGTTTTAAATCCGGCGCAAAAGCAGGTCGCTTCTTGCTGTTTTCGCGTAGATACCAGTCATAAGTTAATAGGTTATCGGCAATTTTTGTAAAATGTGTCGCATCTGCGTTCAGCGAATGGATAAAATTACGCAGATTCTCATATTTCCCGGCACGGCTGTGCTGGATGCCGAATAGGTTGTGCGCTTCGTGGTAATCGGCTAAAGCCTCATACATAGCAAATGGCGTCTCAAATTGCGGCACAAGCCAGGAGAGTACGTTTGTAAATTGTCGGCTGTTATAATATGTTTCCACCATTTCTTCGATGCCTTTCAAGCGAATCAGCTCGTCATAAGAAATCCATTTTGTATATAACACTTCATACGGTGCATTTTTGCGATACGCAATGCCGTAGTGGTCCGCCATTTCATACATATGTGACCCGCGCAGCACCTTTAAGAAACCGAGCTGAAGCTGCTCTGGTGCTAACGCGTAAACATCGTTAAACGAATGGGCGAAACTGGCATAATCTTCATACGGCAGTCCGGCAATCAAATCAAGATGTTGGTGAATATTGTGAAAACTGTTGATTTTACGTACCGTTTCCGCAATCTTGTCAAAGGAAGCATGGCGGCGGATTTCCTGCAATGTGTGACGGTTCGTGCTCTGCACGCCGATTTCAAATTGCAATGCGCCCGGGCGCATTTTTTGCAGCAATTCAAGTGCCTCGTCGGAGAGCAGAGCTGCCTCGATTTCAAAATGAAAATTCGTTACGCCGTTATCATTTTCCAGCAAAAATTGCCAGATTTCCATCGCGTGCTTCGCGGAAGCATTGAAGGTACGGTCGATAAATTTGACCTGTGGAACTCTTGCCTTTAGAAATGCGGCCAGCTCTTTTTTTACGAGCGCAAGGTCGCGGAAGCGCACCGCCTTATCAATCGATGACAGGCAATAGCTGCAACGGAACGGGCAGCCACGACTGGACTCATAATAAATAATTTTGTTATCAAAATCTTTCAGGTTTTCATATAAAAACGGAAGTGCGGACAAATCGGTCAGTGTACGCGGCATGGTTTCTAGAATCTCACCGGTCGCCGCATCACGATAAACAAGTCCCGAAATGTCAGATAGCGTTCCGCCGTTGCAATAATATGTCAACAACTCGCGGAACGTGTTTTCGCCTTCGCCGACCATAATACCGGTTACTTCCGGAAGTTTTGAAAGTTGCTTTTTTGCATCATAAGTGACCTCCGGACCGCCGAGCCAAATTGGCACATCCGGAAGTAATTTGCGCAAATTGGGCAGTAAAGCCCGAATCATTTCAATATTCCAAATATAGCAAGAAAAACCGATGCCATCCGGATGACATCGGTAAATCTGTTCGAGAATCCAATCCGCACGGTGGTTAATCGTGAATTCTGCTACCTGCACGTGCTGACACAAAGCACCGGCAGCAGCCTGCAAGCTGCGCACGGCCGGGTTCGTGTGAATAAATTTTGAATTGATTGCTGTTAAAAGAAATCTCATAATTTTATCCGTTCTAATGTGCTACGATTCCTTCCAAAGTTTCAGGGTTTTAATCAGTTTTTCTTTTTCTGCCGCAGTCAGCTCTTTTGTAAGTGACAACAGCTCATTATCCAAGGAAGTTTCCTTGTAGGATGAATCGATGCTGCCGATAAAGGAGTCTAACGATACGCCGGTAAGTCGTGCATAGAAAATCAGCATACGTAGTGTCATCGCTGTGCGGTTATTTTCCACATTGCTGATATAACCTGGGGTTACATTGAGTTCTTTTGCGACCTGATCCTGCGTCAGTCCTTTTGAAATTCTCAGTTCGCGAACTCGTTTGCCAAGATTGTCATAAAAATCACTGTTCATAAAGCCCTCCAATCTGCCGAAAACGGCTATTTCATCATAGTTTCGTACAATTTAATATATAAATTATAATACAAAGTATTGCGGAAATAAACATTGTATTTAAATTAAAATTATATTTTCAATATAAAAATAACTGCTATACACGAGACGTTTTTTCGAGTACAATAGAGAAAAGTATTTTTTTGGAAATAATGGGAGGAGAAAGTGAATAATAATCTTAGATTGCGGCCGTACAAGCCGTGTGATGCAGAAAAAATTGCCACCTGGATTACCAGTGATATATCCTTTTATCAGTGGTCCGCCGGCCGAATGGGCGATGCCCCGCTGACCGTCGAGAAGCTAAAAAATCATTACGAAGAATATGCCGACAACGCAGATATGTGGGTTATGACGTGTACCGATGAAAATAATGTGCCGGTGGGGCAGCTCATTATGCACTATGCGGACGAGACACGGCAAACTGTTCGCCTAGGATTTATTGTCGTGGATCCGGCCATGCGAGGTAAAGGCTACGGCAAGCGGATGGTAAAGCTCGCAGCAACATACGCGATGGTGTTTCTGGCATCGAAATCGGTTTCGCTAGGCGTATTTGAGAATAACCCGGGCGCCAGAAATTGCTATCGTTCGATTGGTTTTCGAGAGATCGGCGAATCAACTTACACGCTGATGGGCGAGGAGTGGCGCTGCATCGAAATGGAATTATAGCCCGGATTCCCACGCAGATGCTTCCACCCACAATTCATAAGGAACCATATGTTCCAGTTTGTGAACGGTCGTTTCCTGTGACGGATACAAACTTAATAACGACATCTTTTGTGAAAGCAGGGTATCGGAGGAAAGACCGGTATCCTGCAATTGCATTGCATCCACAGTTGGTAATGTCTGTGCGATTTCACGCAAAGCACTTTTCTTATAGTATGTGCCAAAATAGTAATAAGTTCCGTGAAATTGGTCGGTGGCGGTAAGCTCATCAATAATCTCGGTTACCACTGCGCTTGTCATTTGATGGTGAATGTGACCGTATTCCCCGTCTGGATTGTGTGTTACGACAAGTTCCCAATTTTTATATTCCAAAATGAGGCGTAAATCATCCTCCAACAGACCAATTACAGAGTTCCAGTCGCTTCTTACACCATTTTCTTTGTCCGGGTAAGAAAGGTGCAAACCGACGTTGTTGGTCGCATCCATAACATCGGCAAATTCCTGTCGGCGTATTTTATTGTTTCCGTTGGTAATGCAGACAACGAGATAATTGCCTTCTAACAAGTGGGCACCACCCCAGAGCGTTTCATCGTCCGGGTGTGCGACAATCATCAGCTTTGTGCAATTTGAAGCTCCGATGACATCCAGTTGTCTGGTTGAAACCGCATGCACGGTCTTATTGAAAACAGAAAAATAAATAATGCCTATGGTAAGTGCCAGTACAAGAAAAAAAGCAGCAGATTTTATGTATGTTTTTCTTTTATTCATCATAATTCGTCCCCTTAATTATACTCAATAGAAAGTATATGACTTTGCAATAGAACTGTCAATATTTGTGTGAAATGAAAAATTATGGGACAAAACGAATAAATTGCTTACTTTTTCTTGACAAATTCAGGCATCTGAACTAATTTTCTCTTGTATAAAGTACAAAAGAGGGGAAAACAAGTGAAATAAGAGGGGAAACATTATGAAGAAGAAAAAAATGATGCATGTGTTGCATTATGTGGTTTTAATTTTGATTCCGATTTTGTGGGCGCTTTTTGCCAAAAATGATGAGCGAATGTATGGTTCATTAATTGACTGGACTTCACAGCACACCGCAATTCCGGAAATATACCGGCAGACATTTTATGAGACGCACGATTTGATTCCGGAATTTATTCCGCAGTTGGGGGCAGGAACAAATGGGTTTAACTACTCTTATTACGGGCTGCTCAGCCCAATCTTTTTGCCGAGTTACTTTTTGCCGATGGTGCCGATGGAATCCTATGTGATTGTTACATCACTGATTTGTGTGATGGTATCGGCGATTTTGATGTACCGTTGGGTTCTGGGCAGATACGGAAATCGCAACATTGCATTTTTATGCGGTATATTATTCATTCTTGCGTCACCGATGCTTTTCCACACGCATAAGCATATTATGTTTATCAACTACTTTCCGTTTTTGATGCTGGCATTTATGGGTTTGGACCAATTAGTGGATTCCGGGAAAAAGAGACTTTTGATTTTGTCGGTACTGCTGATGATTTTAACCAGCTATTTTTATAGCGTAGCGGGAATATTTGTTTTATCGATTTATTTCGTATTTCGCAAAATTGAATGCGGCGAGTTAAAAACGCAATGGTTTTCTTATATTATAGCGATTGCGGCAGCCTGTATGCTTTCAGCATTTATCACATTTCCGTCGTTGGCATCCATCTTAAGCGGCAGAGGTGATGTGGAGGGTTCTTCAGCCGCATCCATTCATGATGCCACCGGACTGGCGGATTTGCTGATACCGGACTTTGCTTATTTCGAACTGCTGTACAGCAACTACAGTATGGGGCTGACGATTTTTGCACTGATTCTGCTCGTATTTTATCTTTTATATCAAAAGAAATCATTCCGGTTTTTGAGCGCAACGGTTTTGGTTGTCATTACATTTCCGGTATTTCAGTGGGCGTTAAACGGTACACTTTACATCCGCGAAAAATCGTTGATTCCTTTTTTGCCGTTGGTTCTTCTGTTTATTGCGGAATTTTTCGCGCATTGGAATGGTGAACTGCAACAAAAAGAGAATCAAAAGAAAATGCAGACTGCTGCAGGCGCAGGTGTTGTATGTGGAATCATCCTCATTTTTGTACAGATTATCGGCTGGGATGCACAAGCAGGACTTGTAATAAAAACATCTGTAATAAGATGCATACAAATTGTCTTGGCTATCGTTGCCGATATTTGTTTGACAATTGTAGCACTTATTGTTGGGCAACGGACAAGAAAGCCGCAAATGCTGGCCGGTATCCTTATTTTGGCGGAGTTGATTACTTGTATTTCCTTAAATGGTCAGGAGCTTTTCGTGAAGAAGAGTTTTTACAATCAAATTCACTCGGATGAAAAAGCTGTATTGGCAGATGTGGCGGCAAAAGAAGCGGAAGAAAGCGGCTTGTATTACCGCAGCGCCGACCTCACCGCCGGACGTTACGGCACGAACGTATACTATAATGAATATTTCCTGCAAACATCAATGTACTCCTCAATGTATAATAAATGGTATCAGCATTTGCTGTTAGATGAACTGCACACCTCGAATCCGTCCAACAATCGCATTACGCTGACCTCGGTGGAAAATTATTTGTTCCAGACCTTTATGGGGGCACGCTACGTCATCGACAAAGGAGAACTGGCTGGCGGTTACGAAGAAGTGGAGCGAGAGGGCAATTATGTGCTCGGGAAAAATGAAAATGCATTCCCACTCGGCTATGCAAGCAGCTCATTGATGAAAAAAGAAGAATATGACAGTCTCACACATTGGGACAAGCAATGTGCTCTGCTTCAATATATTATTTTGCCGGCAGGCGAGGGTGTTTCGGAGAGAAACGAGGCGGACAGCCTTATGAAACAAATGGGAATCGAAGAAATTACGATACCAAAGCTTCCGCTTGCAACCGACCTATTACCGGATGAAATGACCGGTGAGGAACGGGAATGGTACATAATCTCTGCGGACAAACGACAGAAAATTACGGTGGATATGAATCTTACAGATAAGATTCTTTTCCTGCATTTGCGTGTGCGCGAGACGGAAAACGATGCGGTATCAATTATTTGTAATGGAGCAGAAAATCGTCTCAACAACAAATACAGTACCTATCCGAATCTGAATGAAAACTTCTATTATGTGATTACCGGAGAAAATCTGGAAATCAACCTCGGCGATAAAGAATATGAATTTTTGGTGGAAGCCGCCTATACGATGCCGCTGGATGCGGTACAGGCGTGGACAATGGACTATGATGAATTTAAAATCAAGCGGATGGATTCCAACGAAATTGCCGGCAGCATTAATGTGACCAAAGACGGCTATTTCACGCTGAATATTCCGTATGATACGGGCTTTACCGCCTATGTGGACGGCAAAGAGCAGGAAATTGAGATTGTCAACAGCGCGTTCATGGGTTTTGAGCTCTCAGCGGGCGAACACGAAATCAAATTCATTTACCACGCACCGCTTTATCGAGCAGGTGTCGCAACATCGCTTGCGGGTGTGGCCTTGTGTGCGGTGATGATTGTAATAAAAAAGAAAAAGGGAGGTTACTTATGAAAAAATAGCTAACAACCCCTTTTCTTTTTTGGAAGAATGGTTTTAAATATTCTTTTCAATAAACTCGAAAATAATTTCTAACAATTCACGACTCCAGAAAGAGCCTTCGTGTGGCGCACCGTCCACGCAAACCATCTCTGCGTCGTAGCTGAGTTCGGTCAGTTTGGCGTACATGTCGACCGACTGCCCGTAACCAACCAACTCATCCGCGTTGCCGTGGAGCAGTAAAAAAGGTGGATAGTCTTTGCCGGCTTCCAGGCGGAGCAGGGGACTCATCTTGTTGGCAAGGGCCATCATCGGATTTTTATCATCCGTACCAAACACAGCAACCATTGCATCTGCGATATCACTGGCAACACTTTCAATATCGTCAAACATGCCCGGCAGATAGGTCGGGCCGAAGCAATCCACGACCAGCTTTATAGAATCGGAAACCTCGTGGTTGTCGGCGGTTTTGAAGGCTTCATCGTCCGCTGTAATTCCCACGAGCAACGCGGTATTTCCACCGGAGGAAGTGCCCCAGATGCCGATGCGTTCCGCATCAATTTGATACTTATCCGCGTTTTTGCGCAGGAAGCGAATCGCCGATTTTACATCTTCTAAATAGGCCGGGAACGGATGCCCCTTCAGGCTGTTGCGGTGGTCGACCGTAGCCACGACGAAGCCACGCTGCGCAAGCATCGATAGCTGCGGAATCTGCGGGTACACGTTCGGGTAAGTCCAGGCGCTGCCCTGTACAAACACAATCGCCGGGTAACGCTTTCTTTCGATGCGGGCTTCCGGCGCCGGTTCCCACGGCTTCAAAATCTGCATATATAAATTTGTGTTTCCACGTTTTGCATAAACCACATCCGGTAACATCTCAGCCAAACCGGTAAGCGCCGGGTTACATTTTAAATGTTTTATCACACGAACTCCAATCTGCCGTTAAAAAGCGGCCTGTAAATATTTTAACTAATACTATCATATCAAAAAATTTGCAAATTTACTACTCTTTCAAAGTATGATGAATTTTTATTTTTGCATTTTCATATGAATAGTACGAACCGGAAATTATGGGAAGCGGGGAACATATGGCATCTTTTTTGAAAAAATGTGAAACAAAATTTCAACAAGCAGCGGAGGCGGCGGAAGAAACCGTCAATTTGCGGCATCCGTCGGATGTGGGAGAGGAAACGAGCAATGTAAGACATGCGTCTGGAGAAGCGAAAAGGAAGGGCAAAGGAAACGGATTATTGTGGCTGATTGCTATTTTGGCGGTAGCGGTTTTGTGTACATACCTGCCGACCGGAGAAATTGTATCGCGGGTTGTGAGCGGCACGGCGACAGCGACGACGGAAAAAGTGCTGCCGATTTACTCGGTCGAAACCGACAAAAAGGTAGTGGCGCTCAGTTTCGATGCGGCGTGGGGCAACGAGGACACGCAGCAAATTCTCGACACCTTAAAAAAGTACGATGTAAAGGTCACATTTTTTATGACCGGCGGCTGGATGGAAAAGTTCCCGGACGATGTGAAAAAGATTCAGGAGGCGGGGCATGACCTTGGAAATCACAGTGAAAATCACAAAAATATGAGTCAGCTCAGTGCAACGGAAATCGCCTCCGAGCTTCAGGAACCGCACAAAAAAATAAAGGAGTTGACCGGTGTGGAAATGGATTTGTTCCGCCCGCCGTACGGGGACTATGATAATGAAGTTGTCAATACAGCAAAATCATGCGGTTATTACACGGTACAATGGGATGTTGATAGTCTCGACTGGAAAGATTACGGTGTGGATTCCATTGTGAACACTGTGGTAAACCATAAAAATCTACAGAACGGCTCCATTATTTTGATGCACAACGGCGCCAAGTACACTGCGCAGGCATTACCGGCGGTCATCGAGGGATTGCAGAAAAAAGGGTATGAGCTGGTTCCGATTTCGGAACTGATTATCCGTGAGAATTATCATATCGACCATACGGGGCGACAGATTGCCGATGAAGAGGAAACATCCACTACAAAAAAAGACTCTGAGTGATGCATTATGCATCACTCAGAGTCTTTCGTATAATTGAACTTATTCGGTTTCTACCCACTTACCAAACGTAGCGATGCCACTTTCGTCTGATTCAGTGGCGGATAATGTCAGGTTCATGCCCGGCTCGATGAACATGACAGTTTCATCGTCCTCGACTGCCGCCTTATAGAGCCTCTTATCCTCGGATATCAGGTAAATGTAAGTCGAACCGTCAATAGTCGCGAATTTCACTTCGCCGACTGTAATATTAACTTCGGTGTAAGGAATCTCATCTTCACCCTCATTCGGGATATCTTCCATAATCTCGGTATCCGGGGAAATCACCTTGTTATCAATCAACAGCTTCTTATAGGAAGCGATGGCTTCGGCCTGCGTGTCTGCGTTGGCAACGAGGTTGTAATTTTCCACATTTACAAGAGCATACTGCTTCACAAGTCCGTTGTTGTCCTTGAGCACCATGATATAGCTCGCCTCGCCGGCCACATTGATGAGGCAAGGGAAGGAAGCTTCATAACCGGTCTCCTGCACTTCGCCCTCGGCAGCCGCCATTGCGGAATGCTCCTCGGCACCGACAATCGAATAATATTTGTATTCGCCGGTACGCGCATTTGTTAAAATGAAACCTATATTACTTTCGTCGGCAATCACGCTGGTAACGCCGGTGTAGTACCAAACATCATCATCAATCATTACATAACCGTAATCGTCAGTCGTCTGCTTGCAGCCCTTCTGGCCAATCAGGCTGTTGAAGAATCCGCCGGAGTAAATGCCGTGCCAGTTGTACTTTTGGCTGGCAAGGTCGCCGGTAAATACGATGTCAACCCACTGCGGAACTTCGCCGATTTTGTAAAGCTCGGAGGTGCCGTCGCACGGATTGAAAATAATCACTTCCGTCACGTCCATTGCGCCAAACAGACCAACCTTGGCATTCATACAGGAAACGATGTAGTACGGGTTACCTTCTTCATCAACCTCAAAGAAACAGCCGTCAAAAATCTTTGTCGGATATTCAAAACGCAATTTTCTATGCAAATCTTCGCCGAAATAGGCACTTGTCACATACTTGAGCGGTGTCTCAAATTCGACGTAATTCGCCACATTATTTACCGGGTCAACCATCACATAGCCCGGGATGCCGGCATCCTTATTGTTTAACCATTTGAAAAATCCATTGTACTCGAGGTTGGAAACCTTCTGCGGCGCATCATTAAAATTAATCTGCGTGTATTGACTGCTGAGCTCGTACTGCGAAACAACCTCGGAAAGATTGCCGAGCGCGCGGTTACCGATAATCGTCGCCGAATCGGTATCCATCAGCGCGATATCCGTAACCTCGTTGGTCTCCGGAATATCGGTTTCAAAATCCGCATCCTGCACGCTAATCACGGAGGCATAAGCGGAAGCACGGAAAATGGTCGCCGAAATCAAATTTCCCACAATCAGTATAAGGGCAATCAAAGCAATCGCCGCAAGACCGAGTTTGGTAGTGATGTAAAGTCCACTTAAGGCACGGTTTCCGCGGTGTCTGCCCTTTGAATTCCAGTAAACCGCGCCGGTCTTCGGATTGAATTTAATCGGGCCGTCGGCAGAGGTTCCGCCATTAAGCGTCCGGATTAAAATGCTGAGAATCACAAACACGGCGATATAAAGAATCAAAGTACTCCAAAAGCCTTGAGAATGAATGTTAATCGCCGGCAAGGTTACATAATAATGGATTGTAATAAATACCGCGGTCAGAAGTGCGGCAACAAGATTGCAAAACAAATTGCTACGTTTTTTCATAGTCTCCTCCATTCCGAAGCGTTTCGCTGAGGAATGGCTCAAAAGAATCGCATACGCAATTTTTTGTAGCATCAAAGCAACTTTGTGACGCTTCGGCACAAATGTTGCCGAGTGAAAAATCAGCATATTAATGCGATTTTTCACTCTTTCCTCCATTCAAGTATATGAATTTGTTACTTATCATACAGCAAATCTTTGGAAAAATAAAGATATTTTCGACGGTTCTTTCGTGGATTATTTTCTTTCCTATATCGCGGGTTGGTGGTATAATGGAAATGTATGGATACGTAAACGGTGCGAAAGGAGCATAATATGAAGAAATTCACGGAAATTGAAGTTACCCATTTGGCACCGTTCACAGGTATCCATATGTTCTACGGTGAACCGCGACAGGAAATGATTTGCTTCATGCACGTTCAGGGAATTGAAAAGATGCACGAATATGTCATCTCAAAGGGCTGGGACAAGATAACTGAAGTAGTGGTGCAGCCTTGGGGTGGAAAAACTTGTACTGTGACGACGATAGACGGTTGTGTGCTTAATATTTTTGAGTAATAATTCCGGGAGTTACATATGATAGAGATTTCTTTATTTGACAGAAACAATATACAATATGTGAATGAAGCAGCACATCTGCTGGCGGATAATTTTCCTCATGCGTATAAAGATTGTGCCTTAGAGGAAATGGAAGAGTACCTTGCAAGTGAAAAAATTGCGATGATGGCTACAGACGGCGGACATTTCATCGGATTTGTGGGAGCAGTTCCGCATTATGACGGCAATGTATGGGAGTTACATCCGCTTGTTGTCGAGAGGGCGCGCCAGTGTCAGGGCATCGGCACAAAATTGATGGAACTGGCAATTTCACGCATTAAAGAAATGAACATATCCATGATTTCTGTCATCTATGGGGAAGAAAAACTAAGAAGTTTTTATGAGAAGTTCGGATTTTTCACAATGCTCTGCGGGCAGATGGAAGTGAAATAGGAAAACTTTGATAGTGATTTTGCAAAAAAGGCGAGGATCATTCCGGTTACTTTTGTCATCAAGGCGCGCAAATTATAGAGGATGCAGCACGAAATGAAGGAATATGAATGTCCGTTTTAAGGAGGAGTGTTTATGGTAATTTTAATCGCAGGCAGCAGCCATGCCGGCAAGACGGTATTGGCAAAGAAGTTAGTGGAAAAGTACCGTTATTCCTGCATGTCGTTGGACCATTTAAAAATGGGACTGATTCGCAGCGGATATACAGACCTTACTCCGGAAGACGATGATAAAATGACCGATTTATTGTGGCCGATTGTTAAGGAAATGATAAAAACCGCCATCGAAAACGACCAGGATATGATTTTGGAGGGATGCTATTTTCCTTATGATTGGGAAGATTATTTTGAGTCGGACTACAAAGAGGATATTCGGTATATTTGCCTCGTGATGACGGAAGATTACATAGAAAATCATTTTGAAAATATAAAAAAATATGCAAGCGTGGCGGAAGACCGCGGGGACGACAGTGGATGCACCAAGGAAACTTTGCTGCGCGACAACAAGGAGGCGCTGGAACAGTGCAAGAAGCACGGATGCGACTATTGGCTTATCAACGAAGAATATGATGTAGAGAAGTGGATAGATAGTTTAGAGTAAAGCAGAAGGAGACAAGCAATGTTTTACGATGATTTGTTACGCCGTTTCACGAAAATGAGCAGGGAAGTGCTGGGTGATAATCTGGTAGGTGTTTACCTGCATGGCTCGTTGGCAATGGACTGCTTCAATCCTGCAAAGAGTGATTTGGACTTGATTTTGGTAGTGCAAAATGCAATCCCGGACGCGGTAAAGCTTGCATTTCTGCAATATGTTGTAAAGTTCAACGAAGAAGCACCGACAAAGATTTGGCGGCACATTTCACCATCATTGGCAAGTACGGCATCGTTCTATTCGGCGAAGAAATCAGCGGCATTTTCGCGCCGGTTCCGCGAGCTGCCTACATCGACAGCATTTGGTTTGACGTGGAAAATGCCGGCAAAGACATCGTAAGTAACCCGATGTACATGACCTTGAATTTATGCCGGGTGCTGGCATATTTGCAGGATGATTTGATTTTGTCGAAGCAAGCCGGCGGCGCATGGGCCTTAAGCACATTGCCGCAGAAATTTCATGCGTTGGTGCAGAACGCGCTGCGCTGCTATGGCTCGGACGAGGAGATGGTGGCCGATGCGGCGGAGACGTTGGAATTTGCGGAATATATATTAACACAAATCAACGAGAGGAATGGCATTTAGCAAAACTATGAGTTACATTACGACATTTACAGGGAAACATATTGACCCGTTGAACCCGGATAGCGAGCGAATTGATATCAGAGATATTGCACACGCTCTTTCTTTGACTTGCAGAGGAAACGGGCATGTAAAAACATTCTTTTCGGTAGCGCAGCATTGCATCAACTGTGCCTTGGAGGCAGAAGCAAGAGGTTATTCAAAACGTGTGGTTTTATCCTGTTTGCTTCACGATGCCGGGGAGGCATATTTGTCGGATGTTCCACGCCCATTAAAAAGTTCCTTTATTGAATATCGGAATGCAGAAGCGCACTTGTTAGACATGATTTATGCGAAGTTTTTGGCGGAACCTTTGACCGAAGAAGAGAAAAAACGGATAAAAGACATAGACGATAATATGTTGTATTATGATTTGATTGAGCTTTTAGGAGAAACGCCGGCGGGAACCGCGCCGGAACTCGCGACAGCGTTAAATTATGAGGTTATCCCATTTGCAGAAGTGGAAAACGCGTATTTGGAGATGTATGAAAGACTGAAATTCAAAGATGGAAAAGTGAGAAAAAGTTGAATTTGTGGAGGTAATATGGCTAATTTAATAATAATATGTGGACCTCAGGCAGTAGGTAAGATGACCGTTGCAGAAAGCTTAAGAGATAAAATAAAGTATAATCTCATGATGAATCATGATAGTATTGAGATATCAGATAAAATATTTGGTTTTGCAACACCTGCTCAACGTGAGTTTAATGCAATCTTTAGAGAAAAGGCGTTTGAATTGGCGATAAAACATAATGTAGATTTATTGTTCACTTATGTTTGTGCATTTGAGATGCCTGAAGAAAAGGAATACCTGACAGGATTAGCGAATTTGTTTCAGTCTAATGGAGGAGGATTTTATTTTGTCGAACTGAGTGCAGACCTAGAGACCAGACTTGAGAGAAATGCAACACCCCATCGAATGGAAATGAAAGCTTCAAAAAGAGATGTTGAATGGAGCAAATCAGATCTTTTGCATAGTACCGAAAAACATAGACTTAACACAAATAATAATGAAATCTGGTTTGAAAATCACATAAAAATTGATAACACAACTCTTACACCGAATGAGGTGGCTGATATAATCATTGAAAGGTTTAATCTTGTGGCAAACGATAAGGAAGAAAAGGAATACCGATTCGGAGTGTGAAATCAAGTCCTTAAAAGGGATGCTGCAGGAAAATGATTTTTACAATGAACAGTATTTTTCAAAATGATTTGTTTGGCAAGGTGAAAACATGAAAGTTGAAGAAATCAAGCAGTATTGCTTAAACAAATACAAAGCTTACGAGGAATGCCCGTTTGGCGACGTTCCGATCTGTTACAAATTGAACAACAAAATATTTGCACAGCTTTATCCGTACCCGCACGATTTCAAGATTACACTGAAATGTACGGCGGATGCCGGACAATTTTATCGTATGGTGTACCCGGGCAAAGTGGTGCGCGGTTACCATTGTCCGCCGGTGCAGCAGCCGTACTGGAACACCGTTTATTTGGATGATTTTCCGGATGAGGAACTGCTAAATATGATTGACCATGCGTATGAGACGGTGCTGCGCAGTTTTAGTAAAAAAATGCAGCAACAGATTTTGCAAAGGAGTAGCTAGCATGTCAAAACTATTCATAAACGATAAAAAATTTTACTTCAAGGTAGCAGGTATCGCCATCCCAATTGCGCTGCAGGGATTGATTACGTCCGGCGTTAATATGATGGACACGATTATGATTGGTGCGGTCGGTGAGACGCAGTTGTCGGCGGTGTCGCTGGCGAATCAGTTTATTACGATTTTTCACATTTTCTGTATGGGCATCGGTATGGGCGCGTCGGTATTGGTGGCGCGCTATTACGGTATGCAGGAAAAGCAGTCGTTGAAAAATACAGTCACAATTATGTTGCGGCTGACGCTGGCGTTGTCGGTGCTGTTTTGTGTGGCGACGATTCTGCTGCCGCGGCAAATCATGCAGATTTATACGGTGGAGGAAGATATCATTGCCCACGGTATCAGCTATCTGAATTACTCAGTTGTCACTTATTTCTTGTTGGGCTTGTCGCTGACCTGCACGATTGTTTTGCGAAATGTGGGTATGACGATGATTCCGCTGTTCACGTCCATTGGAGCATTTTTTATCAATGTGGGTGCAAACTATATTTTCATTTTTGGTAAATTCGGCGCACCGCGCATGGAAGCGGCCGGCGCAGCGGTGGGTACATTGATTGCAAGAATTTTTGAATTTGCAATTATATGTGGTTATCTTTTCTTCGTGGATAAAAGAATTTATTTTCGTATAAAAGATTTCTTTGCACCGGTTGGAAATTTATGGAGAGAATATATTCGTATCAGTATTCCGGTATTAATAAGTGACGGTATTTTGGCTCTCGGTAATAACTCCGTGGCTATGGTTATCGGCCGTCTTGGCAAGAATTTTGTGGCGTCAAATTCGATAACAGCGGTTACACAGCAATTAAGCTCTGTCATGATTCAAGGCTTCTCGCAGGCCGGTGCAATTGTGACCGGTCATACTTTGGGCGAAGGCGACCGCGACAAGGCGCACCGGCAGGGGTATGCGTTCCTTGGTCTGGGCATTTTCTTTGGCCTTGTGGCGGCAGGAATCGTTATGGTCATCAGTGAACCGATGATTCGTGCCTACAATCTATCTCCGGAAACGCAGACCATCGCCCGTCAATTGATGCTCTCCATCAGCATCATCATCGTTTTTCAGGCGACCAATAGCATTATGACAAAAGGTGTGCTGCGCGGCGGCGGTGACACGAAAATCCTGATGGTAGCAGATAATTTATTCTTGTGGGTGGCATCAATTCCGCTCGGCGTCTTGGTCGGACTTGTGTTGCATTTGCCCGCATTCTGGATTTACTTCTTTTTGAAAATTGACCAGGTGTTGAAAGCATTCTGGTGTGTTATTCGCTTACAGAGTGGAAAATGGATTAAGAAGATAAAATCTGCGGAGGAATTATAAAAGAATATGAAGAAAGAGTTGTGGAGGAAACACGATGGATTTGGTAGAACTTTTTTTGATTGCGGTTGGTTTGTCAATGGATGCGTTTGCGGTATCTGTCTGTAAGGGCTTGTCCTTGGGAAAAATCAATTGGAAGCATATGGGGATTGCCGGACTGTGGTTTGGCGGTTTTCAGGCATTGATGCCTGCGATTGGCTATTTCTTTGGTAGCTTTTTTACCGAATTTATCACCTCGTTTTCCCATTGGATTGCGTTTGCGTTATTGTTATTGATTGGTGGCAATATGGTAAAAGAATCACTCGATCGAGAACACGAACATGTAGACCCATCAATGACGGTCAAGTCCATGTTTGTGATGGCCATTGCAACGAGCATTGACGCGTTGGCTGTCGGCGTTTCTTTTGCATTCATGCAGGTACAGATTGTGTGGGCGGTATTATTTATTGGCTCAGTTACCTTTCTGTTATCCGCTATCGGCGTAAAGGTTGGCAGCATCTTTGGGGACAAGTATAAGTCCAAGGCAGAGTTTATCGGCGGAGTGGTATTAGTGGTAATTGGTGTAAAAATTCTGCTCGAAGGGTTAGGCATTATTGGCTAAATGTGAAAATTGGAGGATTGCATGAAAACATTGTATGTATCCGATTTGGATGGGACGCTTTTAAGAAGTGACGAGACAATTTCACAATATACCGGTGAGGTCATGAATCGCCTGACGGAGCAGGGTATGCTGTTTTCTTATGCAACTGCCCGCTCTTATGTGACATCCAAAAAGGTCACGAAGAGCATTGATGCCAAAATTCCTCTAATTGTATATAACGGCGCATTAGTCATTGACAATGTTACCGGACAGGTGCTTTTATCGAATTTCTTCGGTCCGGAAGTAAAAGAGGTATTGGATGAATTAATAAAAAACGACATATATCCGATTGTCTACGCCTATATTGACGGTATTGAAAAATTTTCCTACTTGGAAGATCAATGTACCCGCGGCATGACCGCCTTTTTAAACACTCGCAAGGGCGACGAAAGAACGAATGTGGTCGCAGACGAGAAGCAACTGTATCAAGGGGACATTTTTTATGTGACATGCATCGACGAGGAAGAAAAATTAAAACCGCTGTACGAAAAATATAAAGACAAGTATCATTGTGTTTTTGAACGTGATATATACACAAAGGAACAATGGTTTGAGATTATGCCGGCGAATGCGTCGAAGGCAAACGCCATCAGGCAACTGAAAGAATATTTGGGATGCAACAAATTGGTGGTTTTCGGTGACGGCAAGAACGACATCGACATGTTTGAGATGGCAGACGAGTGTTACGCGGTGGAAAATGCTGTGGACGAGTTAAAAGCACTGGCTACGAAGGTAATCGCGGGTAACAATGAGGATGCGGTTGCAAAGTGGTTAGAGAAGAATTACGGAGGAAGCAAATGAGAACAAAACTTCTATTTCAAACAATTATTAAATTTACACTCGGCATTGTAATGATTGGGCTCCTTTTATTTTTGCCGGCGGGAACATTCGATTACTGGAATGCCTGGCTTTTCATGGGACTGCTGTTCGGGCCGATGTTTCTGTTGGGCGCGGTACTTTTGTTCAAATCGCCGGAGTTGCTGGCGAAGCGACTGCAGAGCAAAGAAAAGGAAGGTGAGCAGAAACAGGTGATCGGCTGGTCTCTGATTGTATTTATCGGCGGATTTGTGGTAGCGGCGCTTGATTTCCGTTTCGGCTGGAGCGAGTTGCCGACATGGCTGGTGCTTGCGGCAGCGGTTGTGCTGCTTGTTTCCTACGGACTTTATGCGGAAGTGATGCGCGAAAACGCTTACCTTTCCAGAACGGTTGAAGTGCAGGAAAATCAAAAAGTCATTGATACCGGCTTGTATGGAATCGTGCGCCATCCGATGTATTTTGCCACGACCCTGCTGTTTTTATCCTTTCCGATGGTGCTCGGCTCAGCGATTGCATTTTTCATCTTCCTTTTCTACCCGCTTTTGTTGGTAAAGAGAATTAAAAATGAGGAGGAAGTTTTGGAAAACGGACTGCCCGGCTACAAGGAGTATAAGAAGAAAGTGAAGTATAGACTTTTTCCGTTTCTATGGTAAAATGGGAGTAAATATTTGAAATAGAAAACGGAGGAGCACCATGTCACAATTAATAGCAAATTATCACACGCATACTACTCGTTGCGGGCATGCGGAGGGAACGGAAAGAGAATATATTGAAGCTGCGATTGAGGCAGGGTTATCCGTTTTGGGATTTGCCGATCACGGTCCTTGGCCATTTAAAAACGGCTTCAAGTCAGGCATCCGTTTGGAGATGAAGGATGTAGGCGAATATTTTGATACGCTGATTCCGCTGAAAGAGGAATATAAAAAGGACATTGAGATTAAAATAGGTTTTGAGTGCGAATATTTTGCAGATTTGCTGGAGGAGCAGCAGGCAATTTTAAAAGATTACCCGCTCGAATATATGATTCTTGGACATCATTTTGTGCGCGGAGAACAGCATGGCATATACATCGGTGCGCCATTTACTGACAAGAGTGTGCTCAAAGAGTATGTGGATGATGCGATTGCCGGAATGAAGACCGGATTGTATGCGTACCTCTGCCACCCGGACTTGCCGAATTTCAAGGGCGACCCGGTATTTTATGAGGAACAGATGAAGCGCCTCTGCTGTGCGGCGAAGGAACTGAATATTCCGTTAGAAATCAATATGTATGGATACAATACGAATCGTAATTACCCGACCGAGCGATTTTTCAAGTGGGCAAAAGAAATCGGCAACACGGTAATTTTTGGTGTGGATGCGCATTTTTCGCATTATCTGAAGAACAAGGTGTTGCATCAGAAAATGTTTGATTTTTCGGAACATCTGGGCTTAAATCGCATAGATTTGCTTGATTTTTAATAAAAATGAATATAGTACGATAAAAACCAAATTGTTTCTCTTTTCAAAGGGAAATAAAACGTGGTAAAATAGATGTAATGAGGGGATGCGGAAGAATTTTTGTTAATATTCTTCCGCATACTTGCAAATAATAACTAGGAAAAGGAGTGATTCGTTTATGGAAAAACTTGTTTATTTGTCAATAGCAGCGGCCGTGGTGGCGCTGGTATACGCTTTTCTGCTGACGAAGAAAGTTACCAAGGAAAGCCCGGGTACCGATAAGATGCAGGAAATTGCGAAAGCCATTAGCCAAGGTGCAAGAGCATTCCTAATGGCGGAATACAAGATTTTGCTTGTGTTCGTTGTGGTGCTGTTTGTGCTCATCGGTTTCGGTGTCGGCAATTGGCTGACCGCGGTGTGCTTTCTCACGGGTGCTGTGTTATCGACCATTGCAGGATATTGCGGTATGGACGTGGCAACGAAGGCAAATGTAAGAACTGCGAATGCAGCGCGTACCCGTGGTATGAATGGGGCATTATCCATTGCTTTCTCCGGTGGTGCAGTTATGGGCATGTGTGTGGCAGGTCTCGGGTTGCTCGGCGTGGCAATTATTTATGCGGTTACCGGAAATGCAGATATATTATTTGGTTTTAGTTTAGGAGCATCCTCGATTGCGTTATTTGCACGCGTGGGTGGCGGTATTTATACAAAAGCGGCTGACGTGGGTGCGGACCTTGTCGGCAAAGTGGAAGCAGGTATCCCGGAAGATGACCCGCGAAATCCGGCGGTTATCGCAGATAATGTTGGCGATAATGTTGGTGACGTAGCCGGAATGGGGGCTGACTTGTTTGAATCTTATGCGGGGTCATTAATCTCGGCGATTACACTCGGCGTAGCACTCGGCGCAGGCGGACCACTCTACCCGCTGTTATTAGCCGGTGCAGGCATTGTGTGCGCAATGATTGGCACACTTTTTGTAAAAGGGAAAGATGGAAAGAATCCGCAGGCTGCATTGAATGTCGGTACTTATACCGCATCCGCGCTGGTACTCGTTGCATCTGTAGCATTGAGCTGGATTTGCCTCGGCACATTAAAATATGCGATTCCGGTCATTGCAGGTCTTGTGATTGGCCTTGTCATCGGAACGATTACAGAAGTTTATACATCCGACCACTACCGCTTCGTTAAAAAGATTGCAAACCAATCCGAAACAGGTCCGGCGACGACCATTATCAGCGGTATTGCGGTAGGTATGCAATCCACCGTAGCTCCGATTATTTTAATTAGTATTGGCGTTATCGTCGCTTACCAGTTCGGAGGTCTTTACGGGATTGCGCTGGCGGCGGTAGGTATGCTTTCCACAACCGGTATTACGGTAGCGGTTGACGCATACGGTCCGATTGCTGATAATGCGGGTGGTATCGCGGAAATGAGCGGACTCGATGAATCTGTGCGTGAAGTTACCGACAAGCTTGACTCGGTTGGTAACACAACCGCGGCCATGGGAAAAGGTTTTGCGATTGGTTCCGCCGCATTAACTGCGCTGGCATTGTTTGTATCGTTTGCGCAGGCAGTTGGTTTGGAATCCATCAACGTGCTCGAACCGAAGGTAATCGTTGGCCTCTTAATCGGCGGTATGCTCCCATTTTTGTTCTCGGCGCTTACGATGGACAGCGTGTCGGTAGCAGCCAATGAAATGATTGAAGAAGTTCGTCGCCAGTTCCGCACAATTCCGGGCATTCTCGAAGGTAAAGCAAAGCCGGATTATACATCCTGCGTAGGCATTTCCACAACAGCCGCTTTAAAGCAGATGTTAGTGCCGGGTATTTTGGAAGTAGCGGCTCCATTGGCAGTTGGAGTCCTGCTCGGTAAGACCGCACTCGGCGGTTTGCTGGCAGGTTCTCTCGTGACCGGCGTGTTGCTTGCGATTTTTATGTCCAACTCCGGCGGTTCCTGGGACAACGCAAAGAAATATATTGAAGGCGGCAGCCACGGCGGCAAGGGTGGTGAAGCCCACAGAGCAGCCGTTGTCGGAGATACGGTTGGTGACCCATTCAAGGACACATCAGGTCCGTCTATCAATATCTTAATCAAGCTGATGACAATTGTGGCACTCGTATTTGCACCATTGTTTGGCAGCGGACTTTTCTAAAAGGCAATTTGCGAAAATATGAAAATTTTGACATCTCCGGTCATTTTAAGATGGCTGGAGATTTTTTTTATAATAAATTTATAATTGTTCACAGATTTTTCGTTGACTTGCCTATGTAATTCAAGTAAAATTCAAGCATTCCGAACATGATTTGTGTTTAAATAGAAAGGATTTGAGCAGAATGTTAGAACTTAAGGAAATTAAGAAAGATTATCCGGCAGGTGACGGTGTCGTTCAGGCGTTAAAGGGCATCAATTTGCAGTTTCGCAAGTCCGAATTTGTCTCGATTCTCGGACCGTCCGGCTGCGGTAAGACGACGATGCTTAATATCATCGGCGGTCTCGACCAGTATACGGACGGTGATTTGATTATTAACGGTACATCGACCAAACAGTATAAAGATCGCGATTGGGATTCGTACCGTAACCATTCGGTCGGTTTTGTGTTCCAGAGCTATAATTTGATTCCCCATCAAACTGTGCTGCAGAACGTAGAACTGGCACTGACGTTATCCGGCGTATCGAAGGCGGAGCGCAGAGCGCGTGCGAAGCAGGCACTGGAAGCGGTTGGCCTTGGCGACCAGCTTTCCAAGCGTCCGAACGCCATGTCCGGCGGTCAAATGCAGCGTGTGGCGATTGCGCGTGCACTCGTAAATAACCCGGATATCATTCTCGCGGACGAACCGACAGGTGCGCTTGATACAGAGACGAGTGTACAGGTTATGGAGATTTTGAAAAACATTTCCAAGGACCGCCTGATTATCATGGTAACGCATAACCCGGACCTGGCGGAGACGTATTCCTCGCGAATTATTCGCATGTTAGACGGTAAGATTACAAGCGACTCCATGCCGCTGACGGAGAAGGAAAACAACGATGAAAAGGCGCGTTACGAGGCTGAAAAGGAGCAAGCACGTAAAGCCGGCAAGAAGGTAAAGAGGCCCTCCATGTCCTTCGGCACATCGTTCATGCTCTCCTTAAAGAACCTTTTTACAAAGAAGGGCCGTACCACGCTGACCGCCTTTGCGGGGTCCATCGGTATTATCGGTATTGCCCTTATTCTGGCGATTTCACAGGGCATGACGACTTACATTGATGCGGTGCAGGAGAGCACATTGTCTGCCTATCCGCTTACGCTTGAATCGTCCACCGTTGAGCTGACGACACTCATGCAGACATTCATGAACATCAGCTCGGAAAAAACCCGGCATGAAAACGATGCGGTATACAAAAAGTCCGCATTTTATGATATTGTTAATGCGATGAACAGTCTCGAAGAAACCGAGAACGATTTGAAGTCGTTCAATGAATTTTTGAGGGCGGAAATCGCTAACGATGACTCAAAATTGTCGCAGGCGGTCAACGGTGTTCAGTACAGCTACGACCTCGATATGCAGATTTACACAAAAAATGTGGACGGCACGATTCTTCGCGCCGACACCGAGCAGATTTTGCAGGATTTAATTCTCAAATACATGGGAGTAGATATGTCGATGATGACTTCGATGACGGAGAACTCCTCGATGGCTTCCATGAGCTCGATGAGCATGATGGGCGGAAGTACCAACCTTTGGCAGGAATTACTGCCGGGTACGGATGGCGCACCGATTAACGATTTGCTGTTAAGCCAGTATGACGTAATTTACGGTTCCTGGCCGAACAGCTATGACGAAATCGTGCTCGTTGTGGATGAAAACAACGAGCTTGATGATGTTACTTTGTATGCATTGGGTCTGTTGCCGGAAGAGGATATGAGTGCTCTGTTTGATGCCGGCTTGAACGGTTCTCTTTTGGAAAACAAAGAGATGAAGTGGACTTACAAAGAAATATGTGACATGGAATTCCGCACGATTTTGAATGCGGACTGCTATTCTTATGATGAAGCGACCGGACTTTATACGGATTTGCGTGAGACCGAGGCGGGGTTACGCTACCTCTACGACAATGGTATGTCATTAAAGGTAACCGGTATTATCCGCCCGAACGAGGACAGCGATACGACAATGCTTACCGGCAGCATTTGCTATACGAGCGATTTGACCGAGTATCTGATTAAGAAGGCCAAGGATTCGGAAGTTATTGCCGCACAGCTTGAGAATGAGCATATGGATGTGCTGACCGGGCTGCCATTCCAGTCATCCACCGGTAATCTGACCGATGCCGAGAAAGAAGCAGAATTCCGCGCATACATTGCGGAACTTGACGAGGCCGGAAAAGCGGCAGCATATATTAGTATTTGCAGCGTTCCGCCGACAGAACTGTTAGAGCAGCAGTTGGCTGACACGATGGGCGCGATGACCCGTGCCGATATCGAGGCTATGATATTGCAGGGCATGAGCGCGCAGATGAGTGTGAGTGAGGAAGAAATTACGGAATATCTGGCAGCGATGAGTGACGAAGAACTGAATGAAATCTTCGCACAGATGATTACCGAACAGATTAAGGCGCAGTATGCACTGCAGGTGCAGACGCAAATGGGCGCGATGAGTTCGGCTGAGCTGGTAGCAGCACTTGACTTTGCGATGGCTGCCTACACGACCGAGCAGTGCGCAGCCTATTATGATGAAATCATGGTATTCTCAGAATCCACCTATGAAGATAACTTGCTGGCGATGGGTTACATTGACCTGGAATCCCCGGCGGCGATTAACATTTACGCATCCTCCTTTGAAAATAAGGATATTATTACCGAAGCGATTGCAGACTACAATCAAGATGTCGATGAAATGCAGCAAATCAAGTATACCGACTATATCGGTATCATGATGTCCTCCGTAACAACCATTATCAACGCGATTACCTATGTGTTGATTGCGTTCGTGGCGATTTCATTGATTGTTTCTTCGATTATGATTGGTGTTATCACCTTGATTTCTGTACAGGAGCGTACGAAGGAAATCGGTATTCTACGTGCGATTGGCGCGTCGAAGAAGGATGTATCCGGTATGTTCAATGCAGAGACGATGATTGTCGGCTTTGCGGCGGGTCTGCTTGGTGTGGTAGTAACGTACCTGCTGTGCATCCCGATTAACTTTATCCTGCATCAGGTAACCGGCATTAGCAATTTGAATGCGATTTTGCCGCTTCCGGCAGCGATTATTCTGGTGCTGATTAGCGTTGGTCTTACACTGATTTCGGGTATCATCCCGTCCAGAAGTGCGGCGAAGAAAGATCCGGTTGTGGCGCTGAGAACGGAGTAAATGAAAAACAAAATTTTGGGGAGAGGTGTTCCTCTCCCTTTTTTTACATCCATTAATTTTTATCTCGGAACAATAATCCGACAAATTTCTCCAGTAACGTGCACAAAATGACAATCACAATCGTCCACGCAAACAGCTCGTCCGTGCACAGATAAATTTTTGAAAGATATAGACCCTCGCCGATCGTTCCGGAGGCAACTGCAATCACTTCGGCTGCCACACCTGCCTTGAAGCTCATGCCGACGGCCGTTTTGTAGCCAGCCGCCATGTACGGCAGAATCGTCTGTAAATACAAATGGCGGATACGCTCGCCGAGCGGGAGCGAAAAGACTTCCGCAACCTCCAGCAATTCGTGATCCGTTTGGCCGAGCCCTGTGTAAATGTTCTGGTAAAGCAGCGGTAATGTCACAAAAAATGAAATCCATGTTGATAGATATTCAGAACCGCTCCAAATCAAAAACAAAATTACAAAAGATGCGACCGGCACCGTGCGGATGATGCGCAACACCGGCGAAATGAGGCGATGGAAAAACGGTACGAGAAATCCGACAAAGCTCAAAAGCATCGCCATAAACCAACCGAGAAAAAATCCACCGGCAATGCGCAAAAAGCTTTTAAGAATAATCGGATAAAACTCGGCCGAGCGAAGCAACTTAATCAGTGCGAGCGCCACCTCATGCGGTCCGGCGAGAAAAATACGGTTCGACACAAGTACCGCCGCCATCTGCCACACCGCAATCCAAAAAAGAAAAATAGCAATGGATTCGGCATATTTTTTCATTTGTAACCTCCGAGAGAATTGTCACATATTATTCGCTGACATAGTAGAACTCATCTTCCGGCAATGCACCGCCGACAGATTTGGCATTCAAATCATACAAAACTTGCAGATAACCGGAAAGCATTTCTTTCATTTCTGCACCGTCACAATAAGAAATACTGCAATACGGAACCGCCTTTTTGGCGATTGGCTCTTTTTCGATGATACCGAGTTCCACAACATGTGCAGCAATCAAATCCGGTTGTCCCGCAGCAATCTGCACGGATTTTTCGTGGTCAATAAGAAACTGGTTCACAGCGTCGGTATGCTCCGCCAAGAAATCATTTCTTACAATTGTCACGCCGGTCACGAGGCGGCTGCCATCGTCAGCAACCTTCGCCCACGCTTCGTCCAGGCTGAGCACCGAAGATAATGACTCATTTTGTGTGCAGGCGACCGTCACAAACGGTTGCGGCAACAGGCCGACCGCCGAGCTGTCGGACGCCAAAAGAGCGGCAACCTCCGATGCCTCGGATTTATATTCCAACGTCACGTTATCTAACATTTCATTTTGAGTCAGCACATACTGCAGCGCGTAATCCGGTGTTGTACCCTTACCGGTCAGGTAAATCGTCTTGCCTTTTAAATCTTCCATCGAAGAAATCGAGGTGTCGCCGGTCACGACATACAACACACCGAGGGTGTTAATATCAATTACAGTTACCGTGCCTTCGGTCTTATTGTAGAGTGTCGCCGCCACATTGGCCGGCAGGAGCGCGATATCAACTTCGCCCTGCAGTACTTTTGTCATCAGCTCATCCGCTGCCGTTACCATTGTCGCCTCATATTGATTGGAAGATGCCACATCCGGCATCTCCACAATCAGTGGAGAGATGCCCATCGTCGTCGGCCCTTTGAGTGCGCCGATGCGCACGACCGTGTCGGTAGTATTGGAAGATTCTTTTGCACCATCGGTATCCGGAGTCTGTAATTTTTCGCAGCCGAAGGAGAAAAGAAGTAATAAGCATAAGAATATAAAAGTTAAATATTTTTTCATCATAGTATCCTTTCCGGGGCCTGCCCGTTTTTATCAGCACAAGCATACCACGGCAATGCAAGAATGTCAAAAGAAGTTAGTGCAAATTAACTGTGAAATACGAATAAGATAATATGAGGCATAACTTTGGAGAAATCTATGCTTAATTATTTATGGGGTGGAATGATTCTGCTCGGCGTTATTTTTAGTATAGTCAATGGTACAACCGAGGCGGTAAGTGAGGAATTTGTCACGGCCGCCGGGGAGGCGGTCAGCCTGACAATTACCTTATTCGGGGTGATGAGCCTTTGGACCGGATTGATGGAAATTGCAAAATCATCGGGCGTGTTGGAGAAAATGCAAAATGTGATAAGACCGCTGATTCGATTTCTATTCCCAGATCTGCCGCAAAACCATCCGGCAGGCAGTCATATCGCCGTCAACATGATTTCAAATTTTCTCGGACTTGGCAATGCGGCATTGCCGGCCGGCATCCGGGCCATGGAGAGTCTTGCAGAGCTGGAAGAAGAAAAGACCGGCCTTCGCCGCGCGAGCGACGAAATGTGCACGTTCCTCGTACTGAACATTTCATCGCTGCAACTGATACCGGTCAATATGATTGCGTACCGCAGTCAGTACGGCAGCGTCAGCCCGTCTGCTATTGTTGGCCCGGCGATTATCGCCACCGCGGTTAGTACACTGACGGCAATAATTTTTTGTAAGATAGTTACAGTAAAGAGAAAAAGGTAATGTAGCTTATACTGTGTTAGCGTTATTTTGCAATTCTTGCATGTGGCGGCATTTAGGGAAGTTTTCGCAACCATAAAAAGGCTTTCCGATATTTGTTCCACGTTTTGCAGTTCGAAGAATTAGCTTTCCTCCGCATTTTGGGCAGAGAAGAGGGAGAATATCTTCGCTTGGCGGGGGATTTTCCGATGAAGATTCTTTTTTAGTCTGCATAGTATCTTTAAGTTGCGATGTATCTTCTCTCTCTGTTGTTTCTTCCAAACGTAGCTTTTTTTCAGGGTGCATTGTTCTAACAGATTGGGGAGCAATATTCTGCTTGATATTTACAATATGTTGCGTTTTTACTGCGCTACTCACTTGTGTATACGGATACAACTTATTATATATCTCAAATACTTCTGTCGTACTCAATACATCGGTTGCCATTTGTGCATAAATCTGCGAAACAACCTTTGTAATATCATAACGATTAATGACACGAATGTCACTACTTGTAACTGTAACTTTTTTCAATGTACAGCGTTCGGAGAATACAATAATTGAGTGCATTGGTATGTTGTTGTCAAGAATATGTTTTAAGTGGCGGATATGAGTTCGGTTTTGCATGATTGGATTGTAAAAGCTTTCTTTATGGCTACGCTTCCGTCCTTGCGGTAAGGTCTGCGTCCAATTTTTACTTTTTTCGTCGCCAAAAATCCAACCGGAGTAGTTTTTGCTTTCAAATACAAAGAGGCCTTTTGGGCAAATAAGAATGACATCAACTTCCGAAGTCTTCCCGTCTTCTGTTGGCAAATATACATTAAAAAGAAATTTTCCACCTGAGTTTTCAAAGTGTTTCAAATACTGGTAAGTCTTGAATTCACCGTATTTTCCAATGTCGGAACGGACCGCAAAATAAGGGAGCTTGGTAATCTGATAATATGTAGTTTCACGATATTTCTTCTCATGCCATAAAAATACGGCGATTATAATACCCCAAATTAGTATTGCTAAAACCATGAAAATACCTCGCTTTCATTATTGATACATACAGTATAGCATATGATTTTGGGTTTGGAAAGAGTATCCGCCATCCCATATCTCCGCCTTGACTATCCTTGCGTCTTGCGGTATCATTAAATCTAAATAGGGTAAATCCTTTGAGCGATTCCTCAGCGCAGGACGCTTCGGAATGGAGGAGTACATTGTATCATTATCTAATAGTTGGTGCCGGACTTTATGGTGCGGTATTTGCGCATGAGATGGCGAAAAATGGGAAGAAATGCCTTGTGATTGACAAGCGAAATCACATCGGTGGAAACATTTACACAGAGGAAATGGAGGGGATTCAGGTGCACCGCTATGGTGCGCACATTTTCCACACTTCGAAGAAGGAAATTTGGGATTACGTGAATCAGTTTGCGGAGTTTAATCACTATATCAATTCACCGGTGGCCATTTACGGCGATGAGCTGTACAATCTGCCTTTTAATATGAATACGTTCAGCAAAATGTGGGGCGTGAAAACGCCGGCGGAGGCCAAGCAGAAGATTGCGGAGCAGATTGCGAGCCTGCAGATTACCGAACCGCGAAATCTTGAGGAACAGGCGCTGTCGCTTGTCGGCACGGACGTTTATGAGAAGCTGGTAAAGGGCTACACGGAGAAGCAGTGGGGCAGAAGCTGCACGGAACTGCCGGCATTCATCATTAAGAGATTGCCGCTGCGCTTCACATATGATAACAATTATTTCAATGACCGCTATCAGGGTATCCCGGTCGGCGGATACACTGCACTGGTGGAGAAGATGCTGGCGGCGGACGGAATTGAGGTGCGTATCGGCATTGATTTCTTCGCGGAATACGGCGTGGACGGCTGGCGTGACGCGGCAGAAAAACTAGTGTTCACCGGACCGATTGATGAATTTTTTGCGTACGAGTACGGACACCTTGAATACCGCACGGTGCATTTTGAGACAGAGGTGCTTAGCGAGGAAAATTATCAGGGCAACGCGGTTGTCAATTATACGCATCGCGATGTGCCTTACACGCGCGTAATCGAGCACAAGCATTTCGAATTCGGCAAGCAGGAAAAGACGGTTATTTCCAAGGAATATTCCGTTGAATGGAAGCCGGGTATGGAGCCGTACTATCCGGTAAATAATGAGGAAAACGGTGTGCTTTACGAGAAATACCGGGCGCTTGCAAAGGCACAGAGCGACATCATTTTCGGAGGCCGCCTCGGACAGTATCGCTATTTTGACATGGATAAAGTAATCGAATCAGCACTGGAAAGTGCGGAAAAGGAAAATGCATTGTATGAGTAAGTATAATGAATTCAGAGAAAAATATCAGACATTTATTTATAAAAGCTACGACATTGAGGAGACGACGGAGCAGCTGAAAGTGACGTATCATTTTGCAGTTCCGGGGCTTGGAGAGTTTGCCCCGAAGTGGGTGTTCCCGAAGAAAGCGGGTGATATCACAAATTATCAAGAAAACGGCACGATGCTGAATATGATTTTCTCACTTGGCATGGTGGAGTTAATCAGTTACTGGAAGACGGTTTGTCCGCCGACGGTACTTGTTGAAGCGGGAGCATTAAATGAGGCACAGACTTGCTGGTGGAAGAAGCTTTACTTCCACGGGCTTGGCGAGTTCTTCTATACAAACAATATTCCGCTTGAAGAGGACGGATTTTACGATGATTTTATGACGATTGTTTCGGTTGGCAGTGAGACCGGGAAACCGGAATACCCGCTTGCGCAGAACGATAAATACATGATTCCGGTCGGCGGCGGCAAGGATTCGGCGGTAACGATTGAGCTGTTAAAGAAGGCCGGCAAGGAATGTGTCTGCTACATTATCAATCCGCGCGGTGCGACTATTGAGACCGTAAAGGCAGCCGGTTTTGCGATGGAATCCGCGATTACACCGAAGCGCACGCTTGACAAATTTATGATTGAGTTGAATAAACAGGGTTGCTTGAATGGGCATACACCGTACTCGGCGATTGTATCGTTCTCTGCAACGATTGCAGCCTATATGCATGGGCTGACTTATATTGCACTTTCCAACGAATCGAGTGCGAATGAGAGTACGGTGCTAGGCAGTACAGTCAACCACCAGTATTCGAAAAGTTTCGAATATGAAAAGGATTTTCACGAATATGAAAAAAAATACTTGCGCAGCGGCACTTATTATTTCAGTATGTTGCGTCCGCTCAGCGAGTTTCAGATTGGTAAATATTTTGCAACATGCAAGCAGTACCACCCGGTATTCCGAAGTTGCAACGTCGGCAGCAAGGAAGATATCTGGTGTGGGCATTGTCCGAAATGTCTGTTTGTAACTTGCATCTTATCACCGTTTTTAAGCAGCCACGAGCTACACGACATTTTCGGCGTGTACATGCTCGATGATCTGTCGATGCATGACACTCTGTGGCAGCTCATCGGTATGGTTGAGGAAAAACCATTCGAATGCGTCGGCAGCCGTGACGAGGTAAACATGTCACTTACGATGGCTATTGCACAAAAAGAGGCGGCAGGGGAAGAATTGCCGGTGCTGTTACAGGCATATAAGCAGACCGCTTTATATGAGGAATATGCCCAAAAGGAAGACGAACTCTCCGGTTTCTGCGATGAAACAAATCTGTTGCCGCAGGAGTTGTTTGAACTTGTAAAGAAAAATTGCGTTGATTAAAATATTTAATTCGAGAATTCTCGGAATGGAGCGAATGAACCATGTTACAGATGATTAGAGAATTGATTGCAAATAAAAAAGTGCTCCTGCTCGGCTTCGGCCGTGAGGGCAGGTCTTCGTTCGAAGTGATTAAGAAAGCCGGCGGCTATCAGCTGCTCGGCATTGCCGATATGGCGAACATTACGCTTCCGGTGGAGGAACAAAATGTGGCATTACATACCGGACCAACCTATCGTGATGCGATGGAGCAGTATGATGTGGTTTTTAAGAGCCCAGGGGTTGTGCTGGAGAAGGATATCAGCGAGTATGAGTGCGACATCGTTTCGCAGACCGAGATTTTCTTTCGCCGTTATAAAGAGCAGATTGTTGGCATTACCGGCACGAAAGGTAAGAGCACGACAACTTCACTTTTGTATCATATATTAAAGGAATCCGGAACAGATTGCATGATTGCCGGGAACATCGGCATCCCGGTATTTGAGCGGTATGAGGATATCACAGAGAAGACGGTGATTGTGGTGGAACTCTCCTGTCATCAATTAGAGTACATGACGGTGGCACCGAACATTGCTGTGCTCATCAATGTGTACGAGGAACATCTGGACCACTATGGCACCGTTGAAAAATATGTGGCAGCGAAGCAGAACATTTATAAAAACCAGACGGAGAGCGATACGCTCTACTGCAACATCGATTTTTTGCCGGAGGTCGGCACCTGTCGGAGCCGTATCGTAACGGTAGGTATGGAGAAGCAGGCTGACATTATGTTGCATGGAAATACAGTGCAAATCCCAGAGAAAAAACTGCAATATGTGATTCCAACGGATGAGATTCAATTGATGGGGCAGCACAACTATTTTGATATTGCCATTGATTACGGCATTTGCATGCAGCTCGGCATTTCTGAGGAAGCATTCACGGCCGGGCTGAAAACATATGAGACACTGCCGCACCGTCTGCATTTTGTGGCGAACATCGGCGGTGTGAAATATTACGATGATTCGATTTCCACGATTGGCACCACGACGATTGAGGCACTTAACACATTGAAGGATGCCGAGACGGTACTCATCGGCGGTATGGACCGCGGCATCGATTACAGCGATTTGACCTCGTATTTGAATCAGTGCCATGTGCCGAACATCATTCTGATGGAGGCGACCGGCAAGCGAATCTACAAAGAAATGATGGAATTGCCGGAAGGAATTCGCTATCCGGAGCATGTTTTTGTGGTGGAACATTTGGAAGATGCAGTGAAGCTTGCCAAGGAGCGCACGACGCCGGGGCATAGCTGTGTACTTTCGCCGGCGGCTGCCAGCTATGGAATTTTCAATAATTTTGAGGAGCGCGGCGACCGCTTCGCTGAGCTTGTAAAGAGTGAGGCATAGATTGTGCAATATGGGATGATTTACCGGAGGTGTGATGACAGATTACAATAGAAAACCGATTATGACCATCGCGTTGACGGTCATTCTCGTGCTGGTAACGTTTGTGCTGGAAAAGATGGGCAACACGCAGAGCGCAAGCTTTATGCTGGAACACGGTGCGGTGTTTTGGGAATATATTGAAGAAGGCGAGTATTATCGCCTGTTTACCGGCATGTTTCTGCATTTCGGTGTGGATCATCTTGTGAACAACATGGCGATGCTTTTGATTCTCGGATTTCAGTTGGAACAGATGCTTGGACATGTAAAAACCGGCGCATTATTTTTTATATGTGGACTCGTAGGCAATATTTGCTCTGTCACATATTATGCTGCGGTCGGCGAATATGCGGTATGCGCGGGTGCTTCCGGTGCCATCTACGGTTTGATGGGAGCTTTGTGTGTGCTGTTAGCGACCGAGCAGGCGTACCGGACAAAAGATTTGCCGAAACGCATCTTATTGTTACTCGTACTCGTCGTTTACAGCAGTGTGAGTCAGCCGGAAATCGACATTGCGGCCCATGTGGGCGGCCTGTTGTGCGGATTTCTGCTGGGCGGCCTATTCGCATTATACAAGCGCCACGTGCAGAAAAAGAAGAATCAGATTTTTTACTAGCCAGTTTCCCAAAATGAGGAAAAGCAGGATAAACAAGTATATGTTACGGTACTGCATGCCGCGGATTTTACCTTTTGTGGCCCATTCGAGTGTTTGGCTGACCATAAACCACACGTACACAAAGAAGGCGTATGCCACTGCAGGATAATAATAAAGCGACAAAAGGAGCTTGCCGCGAAACAGCGCAAAGGTGGCGCGTGTGCCGCCGCAGCCCGGGCAGTAGAGCCCGGCGGTTTTTCGCAGCGGGCAGAACGGCGCATAAGCATCAATCACAGACGATAAAATGCCACTATGGATGCCGATAAAGAGCCCCAGTGCCAGAATACCGAGCACAACACCGATGATATATAATTCCGGTTCCGAATTGTGCAAAAACCAACGTTTGTTTCTTAAATTTGCAAAAGAAAAAAGTTTCATGCGTGACCGCATCCTCTCATGGTTTTCAATAAGTGTAGCAGAAAGGACGGAAATTGACAACGCAAAGCGGGAAATAGTTGCAAAAAAACGAAAAAGGAAGTAAACTGTTATAAATATGACTTTATGGAAAATGGAGGGAACTAAAATGGAAGAACAGCAGAATCAGAATAATAACTGGCAGAGCAGTGATAATAATTACAATTACAGCTACGGTGACGGAAACTACAACAATTATAATGCATCGTATAGTGGTGCACAGAATCAGGGAAATCAAAGAACAGGTTTGGAAATTGCATCCTTAATTTTAGGAATTGCATCAATTGCTATGGCTTGCTGCGGCTGCTGTGTGGTTGGTGATTGGGCTGCTGTGATTGGTATTGGACTGGCAATTGCGGCGATTGTTTGTGCAGTGAAGGCAAAGAAAATTAAGAAAAGCGGTATGGCGACCGGCGGTAAGGTTTGCGGTATTATCGGGTTGATTATCAGCGTGATAATGGGAATCCTTGTGTTATGCGTTAATGTGTTTGGTATGGCAATGTTGGATGAGATGCTGGGTTCTGATTGGGAGAGCCTTTCCGAGACTGAAATTGAACAGCGTATGTATGACTGGCTGGAAGATAACGGTTTCGAAAGGAATGTGTACGATTACGAATTCGATGAGATTGATGTGCAGGACTCAAATTCATTATAAAATAAAGGATTTATCGTAACTATGAAAATGGTAAAAGAGAAATTTTGGGATTATCGGTTCCTCCTGATGGAGCTGATTAAAAAGGGAATCAAGCTGAAATATCGTCGCTCATACCTGGGTATTTTATGGTCCCTGCTCGAGCCGATTTTGACGACGATTGTACTGACCATCGTATTTGGTACGTTGTTCGGGCGCGGCGACGACCGCACATTCCCGGTTTACATTTTGTCGGGCCGACTGTTATTCAGCTATTTCTCGACATCGACGACTGCAGCGCTGAAGTCTATTCGGGCGAACCAAAGCATGATTAAAAAGGTTTACGTGCCGAAGTATTTGTACCCACTGTCTGCGATCTTGTTTAATTTCATTATTTTTTTAATCTCGCTTGTGGTAATTGCGGGAACGATGATGTTATTCGATGTGAAGCCGACGTGGTATCTGTTACAGATTGTCGTGCCGCTGTTGAATCTTTTGATTCTCACGGTTGGCGCGGGTATGATTATGGCGACCGTCGGGGTTTTTTTCCGCGACATGGAATACTTGTGGAATGTGTGTACAATGCTTATTATGTATGCATCGGCGATTTTCTACGATGCGGCGACGATTTTAAAGAGTGATTATGCGATTATGTTAAAGGCAAATCCTCTGTACTGCATCATTATGAATTTCCGTCAGGCGATTTTCGGACAGGCAATGGATGGCAAGATGCTTGCGTATTCGACGGTTTTTGCGGTGCTTTCGGTAATTGTCGGTGCGGTTTTATTCCACAAGAAGGAAAATGAATTTATTCTCCACATTTAGATAGGAAACAGTATGAGTGAAGAAATTTTAAAAGTTGAAAACGTCAGTATGAAGTTCAACTTGAGCAAAGAAAAAGTAGATAGTGTCAAAGAATACATGATTAAATTTTTCCGCAGAGAGTTAAAATATAATGAATTCTGGGCGCTGAAAAATGTCAGCTTTTCGCTAAATAAGGGTGACCGTCTCGGCATCCTCGGACTGAACGGTGCGGGCAAGAGTACCTTATTAAAGGTCATTGCCGGTGTGTTCAAACCGACCGAAGGCAGTGTGGAGCGCCATGGCGTGTTGGCACCGATGATTGAGCTTGGTGCCGGATTTGACATGCAATATACAGGCAAGGAAAATATCTATCTGTACGGTGCGGTGCTTGGTTACAGCAAGAAGTTTTTAGATG
This sequence comes from Lachnospiraceae bacterium, assembly GCA_015057275.1. Taxonomy (GTDB): domain Bacteria; phylum Bacillota; class Clostridia; order Lachnospirales; family Lachnospiraceae; genus SIG308. The sequence continues at coordinate 45,753 of SVEO01000009.1, forward strand.
AGCGCATTGATGAGATTATTGAGTTCTCGGAGCTCGGCGACTTTATCGACGTGCCGTTAAAGAACTATTCTTCGGGTATGAAGGCACGTCTCGGATTTTCGATTGCTACGGTGGTCAACCCGGACATCCTCATTTTGGATGAGGTGCTTTCCGTCGGCGACGCGAAGTTCCGCAAAAAGAGCGAAAAGAAGATTATGGACATGTTTGCGTCTGGCGTGACGGTGCTTTTCGTATCTCATTCGATGGAGCAGATTAAGAAGATTTGTAACAAGGCAATCATTCTGCAAAAGGGTCAGCTTGTAGCTGCCGGCGACGTGGATGAGGTTGCCGCAAAGTATGCAGAGATGATTAAATAGGAGTAAATACATTGCGAAATTTGTGGAAGAAATACAAAGAAATCATCCTGTATTTGATTTTTGGAGTAGCGACAACACTCGTAAATTGGGTTGTATATACGATTTTAATTTGGCAGACCGGCATTTCGATGACGGTCTGTAATGCCGCTTCCTGGTTTGCGGCGGTTATTTTTGCTTACATCACAAATAAATTATTTGTGTTTGAGAGCAAAAGCTTCGCGCCGGCCGTGCTCGGCAAGGAAATTGCGCTGTTTTTCGGTGCGCGCATTTTTTCCGGCGTATTGGAAATTTTTGTGCCAACATTGCTTGTGACAGCGGGCATGGAGCAGACGATTTTTGGCATCGAAGGCTTTGTGGCGAAAGCAGTAACGAGTGTGGCGGTCATTGTCATCAATTACGTTTTCAGCAAGCTAATGGTGTTTCGGGAGAAATAAAATCGAAAGAGGTAATAATATGTTATGGGATTTATTCTCGACATTTTTTAAAATCGGGTTATTCACATTTGGTGGCGGCTACGCGATGATTGCGCAATGTCGCGAAGTGATTGTGGAGAGCAAAAAGTGGCTGACAGAGGATGATTTTTTTCAAATCATTACCATTGCAGAATCTACACCGGGGCCGGTAGCGATTAATACGGCAACGTATGTCGGATACAAAAAAAATGGCGTCATTGGCAGCGTGTGCGCAACACTCGGCACTGTCCTGCCATCAATGATGATTATTTTTATAATCTCACTGTTCTTGGAAGAATTTATGAAAAATCAATATGTAGCATACGCATTTGTGGGTATCAAATGCGCAGTTGCATTCCTGATTATGCGCGCAGGTATGGGCATGCTCACAAAAATGGAGAAAAAACCGTTGCCGGTTATCACATTTACGGTCGTGCTGGCGGCGATGATTATATTTGAAATTTTTGCAGTATCATTTAGCTCGATTTTCTTTATCCTAACAGGCGGATTCATTGGCATTTTTGTGTACTCTATCCTTGATGCAAAAAAGGAGGGTAACACGAAATGATTTACTTGAGACTTTTTTTTGAATTTTTCAAAATTGGCTTATTTACTTTTGGCGGCGGATTCGCGATGATTCCGCTTGTAAAAGAAGCAGTCATCGAAAACGGCTGGCTGACCGAATCACAGTTTTACAACTTTATCGGCGTATGTGAATCGACGCCCGGTCCGATTGCTATTAACATGGCGACCTATGTCGGCTCAACGCAGGGCGGGCCGTTCGGTAGCATTGTAGCGACACTCGGTGTGGTGATGCCGTCGTTCATCATTATTCTGCTGATTGCCGTGGTTTTAAAAAACTTGACAAATAATAAACATTTTAAAGCCTTTCTGCGCGGTGTGAAGCCGGTGGTAATTGCACTGATTCTTTCGACCGGCATCATACTTTTATTGAAGGCAGTTGGATTTGCTGGTATCACAAGTTTTCGTCTAGATATCGCATCGATTATTATTTTTACGCTGCTAGTGATGATTACTTTTGTGGCAAAGAAGTATTTTAAGAAGAAAGTATCATCAATACAACTGATTTTGATTTCGGCGGTGTTGGGAATTGCAGTCTGCTGCATTTTGTAGAGAGGATAGAATAAACGAAAAAATACGATAAGAAAACCCACGAGATGGACCCTCGTGGGTTTTCGATTTGGTTGGACGTATATCTTTTAGAGATAACAGCATCCTTTATTTCTCGATATTTCGAATCGCCTTTCTGAACTGGAAGAAGAACAAAAGCCCTGTAAATGTCACAGCCAACACATCGGCGACCGGTTCTGCGGTGTAAACCGCCAGCGTCTTATCGGACATCACATATGGCATGATGTAAATCAGCGGTAACAGCAATACGAATTTACGCATGACAGCCACGATAACCGAAGAGAAAGCCTTGCCAAGCGATACAAATGTCATTTGACAGGCAATCTGCAAACCGAAAATGCCGAGGCCACCGCAGTAGATGGGAAGCACTTTCTCGGTAAAATCAAGCAGTGTCGTATCCGGAGTAAAGATGCCGGCAAACGTACGCGGGAACATCTGAATCAGTGACCAAAGTGTCATCGAATAGACTAGACTGCAAATCAGCAGAAGTTTGAAAATCTTTTTCACGCGCTGTGGATTTTTGGCACCGTAGTTAAAGCTGGTAATCGGCTGTGCGCCCTGTGCAAGTCCCTGTAGCGGAAGCATTGCAAACTGCATCACGCTCGTAAGAATTGTCATTGCCCCTACTGCCACATCGCCACCGTATTGCAAAAGTGAAGAGTTAAAGCATACCGAAATCACACTTTCGCTCGACTGCATAATAAACGGCGCAATGCCGAGCGCCACGCAGGGCAGGACAAGCTGCGGACGGATTCGAAGTGTTTCACGTTTCAGCCGTAGCAGCGTCTTTTTGCCGCAGAGGAAAAGAATTACCCATACACAGGAAATACCTTGCGAAAGAATCGTCGCTAACGCCGCGCCGCGGACACCCATACCGAACCCAAAAATAAAAATCGGGTCGAGAATAATGTTGCATATTGCACCAATCATCACGGTAAACATACCTACTTTGGCAAAACCCTGCGCCGTAATGTAAGCGTTCATGCCGAGCGTCAGTTGCACGAAAATGGTACCAAACGCGTAAATCTGTATATAATCTGCAGCATAATCAATGGTATTTTCGCTCGCGCCAAATGCTAAGAGCAAGTCCTCATGCCACACAAGCAGAACTACTGTCAATATAAGCGATACAATCGCCTGCAAACTGAAACAACTTCCCATTGTTTTTTCGGCTGATTCTATGTCTCCCTTGCCCATAAAAATCGATGCCCGCGGGGCCCCACCCGCGCTAATCAGGGCAGCAAATGCTGAAACAAACAGGATAATTGGCATACACACACCGACACCGGTCAAGGCCAAATCTCCATCGCCAGGCATATGACCGATATAGATGCGGTCGACAATATTATAAAGCATATTAATAAGTTGCGCGGTAATCGTCGGAATCGCTAGCTTGAACAAAAGCTTACCGACCGGCTCCGTGCCGAGAAATTCATTGTTTTTATTCATAGAAATCCTCCATTCCGAAGCGTTCTACGCTGAGAAATCGCTCAAAGAAACTCGCGTATGCGATTTCTCACACCAAATGCCTCTCGATATTCATTGCTTTTATCATATCATCCGCTTATTAAAAATCAATGTTATTTATAAAAAATTAAGAAAAAGGTTATACTTCTTTTCTTGATTTCACTTTGGACGCATTTTAAAATTTTAGAAAATCCAAAGAAAAAATACATAGATAAACTGGAGGAAGACATGCGAAAGCGATGGTTTTATAAAATAATGCCTTACCGGATTGCAAATGCAACTTATTAACCCGACTTTTCCGGGATGTCCTGCGTCTCATCGCGTCGATTTTGTAAAATTTACTTGCAATACCACTTGCACCGGAAGTCGCAAAATGCTATACTAAACAAGTTGTTAGATACTATTGTGCAGTATGGGAAGACACGAGGCAAAAAGAGTATGAAAATAGGATTTGATAATGAAAAATATATAAATATGCAGTCCGAGTACATTCGCAAGCGAATCGATAAATTTGGCGATAAGCTGTATTTGGAGTTTGGCGGCAAGCTTTTTGACGACTATCATGCGTCACGTGTATTGCCGGGCTTTGCACCGGACAGTAAGCTGAAGATGCTGTTGCAGCTCGCAGACCATGCGGAGGTCGTGATTGTCATCGGTGCCGATGCGATTGAGCGCAACAAAAAGCGCGAGGACCTTGGTATCACATATGATAAGGATGTTCTGCGTCTGATTGAAGAGTACCGTAGTTGCGGCCTGTATGTGGGCAGCGTTGTTGTGACGATGTTCTCCGGCCAGCCGGCGGCGATTGCATTTAAGGAGAAGCTTGAGCGCAAGGGCATCAAGGTATACCGCCATTATTCGATTGAAGGTTATCCGACCAACGTATCGCATATTGTCAGCGATGAAGGTTTTGGTAAGAATGATTATATTGAAACCACCCGTCCGCTGGTGGTGATTACTGCGCCGGGTCCGGGCAGCGGCAAGATGGCGACCTGCTTATCGCAGCTTTATCATGAGAACAAGCGTGGCATCAAGGCCGGCTACGCCAAGTTTGAGACATTTCCGATTTGGAATATTCCGCTCAAGCATCCGGTAAACTTGGCTTACGAGGCGGCTACGGCCGACCTAAACGATATCAATATGATTGACCCGTTCCATCTGGAAGCGTACGGTGAGACGACGGTCAATTACAACCGTGATATCGAAATTTTCCCGGTGCTCAATGCAGTTTTTGAAAAGATTTACGGCGAGAATCCGTATAAATCTCCAACCGACATGGGCGTTAACATGGTGGGGAACTGTATTATTGATGATGCGATTGTTTCGGAAGCATCCCTTATGGAAATTATCCGCAGATATTATAAGTATCTGCGTGCGATGGCTTACGGCGATGATGTAACAAATGAGATTTATAAGATTGAGCTTTTAATGAAGCAGGCAAAGATTACGACTGACGACCGAAAGGTTACGGTGGCAGCCAAGAAGCGTGCGGAACTGCTTAGGGTGCCGACAGCGGCGATTGAGCTGGAGGATGGTACGATTATTACCTCAAAGACGTCCGAACTTCTCGGTGCTTCGGCTGCGCTCATTTTAAATAGTTTAAAATATCTCGGCGGCATCGCGGATGATGTACACCTGATTGCGCCAAAGGCCTTTGAGCCGATTCAGGCGTTAAAGACAGAGTACCTCGGAAGTCAGAATCCGCGTCTGCATTCAGACGAAGTGTTGATTGCGCTGGCGCTCTCCGCACTTGATGATCCGAACGCACGCAAAGCGATGGAACAGTTGCCGAAGCTCTCCGGTTGTCAGGTGCACACCTCTGATTTGCTCTCGGATGTTGACATTAAGACATTCAAGCGCTTGAATGTTGATCTGACAAGTGAGCCGGTTATCACAAAGCAGAAAATAAAATAAAAAATAACATAGCTGTGGCGCGAGCTTCGTGCCGCAGCCTTTCTATATTTTTGCCCGGAATTTTGGCTGGTTTATAAAACCTTTAGAATTGTGACGTTTTTTTCACAATATCTTGCTTGATTTTACACAGATTCGTAGTTTATAATAAAGCGCAGAGTGAATAAGTAAATGAAAACATAACCATAATGATGGGTAGAGGAAAGGATATTCTATGGATGAAAGAAGAAATATGAATAACGGCGGAGACGGCGGGCGCAAACCGAACCCGAAGCAAAAGCAGACGATTATAATTCTTGTGGTGGCAGGTGTTCTGGCATTTCTCGGTATGATGATGATGAACAGCTTTTATCAGAGTGCGACCACGCAGGAAATAACATATGATACATTTATTGACTGGCTGGAAAATGATGAGATTTCCAAAGTCACCATCAACGAAAGCAGACTGGAGATTGAACGTAAAGATGCCCAAAATGCTCTAATTAAAATGAAGTATTGGACCACGCAGATTTATGACCTTGATTTGCAGGAAGAATTGCAGGATGCGGATGTGCAATATGTCGGTAAGATTACATCTTCTATTTGGCCGTCGATTCTTACTTACCTGCTGATTTTCGGTTTGTTCTATTTGGTGATGGGACTGTTTATGCGCAGGATGGGCGGTGCCGGCGGTGTGATGGGTGTCGGTAAATCAACGGCCAGAATGCATGTGGAAAAGGAAACCGGCATAACATTTGCAGATGTTGCGGGGCAGGACGAGGCGAAAGAATCATTAAGAGAAATTGTTGATTTCCTGCACAATCCGGGCAAGTATGTGGCGATTGGTGCGAAGCTGCCGAAGGGTGCGCTTTTAGTCGGACCTCCGGGTACCGGCAAGACATTGCTTGCAAAGGCGGTCGCAGGAGAGGCAAAGGTACCGTTCTTCTCTCTATCCGGTTCGGATTTTGTAGAGATGTTCGTCGGTGTCGGCGCATCGCGTGTGCGTGATTTGTTTAAGCAGGCACAGCAGAATGCACCGTGTATTATTTTTATTGATGAGATTGACGCAATCGGTAAGAGCCGTGATTCCCATTACGGCAACGATGAGCGTGAGCAGACGTTAAACCAGCTGCTCTCCGAAATGGATGGGTTCGATACATCCAAGGGGTTGCTGATTTTGGCCGCAACCAACCGTCCGGAGGTGCTCGATCAGGCGCTCTTACGTCCGGGACGATTCGACCGCAGAATTATCGTGGACAAACCGGATTTAAAGGGGAGAGCGGATGTACTTCGCGTGCACAGCCGCAAGGTAAATTTGGACGACACCGTTGATTTGGATGCGATTGCCCTGGCAACGTCGGGTGCGGTCGGTTCCGATTTGGCAAATATGATTAATGAAGCCGCGATTATGGCGGTAAAAGCCGGCAGACGTGCAATTTCACAGGCGGACTTATTCGAAGCTGTGGAAGTTGTTATTGCCGGTAAAGAAAAGAAAGACCGCATTTTGAATCCGGAAGAAAAGCGTATTGTTGCCTACCATGAAATCGGACATGCGCTCGTGGCAGCACTGCAGAAGGATTCCGAGCCGGTGCAGAAGATTACTATCGTACCGCGTACAATGGGTTCGCTCGGTTATGTGATGCAGGTACCGGAAGAAGAAAAGTACCTGATGACAAAGAGTGAGCTGGAGGCAGAACTGATAACATTGTTAGCGGGTCGCGGTGCGGAAGAACTTGTATTCTCCAACGTGACGACCGGCGCTTCCAACGACATGGAAAAGGCCACGCACATCGCTAAGACGATGATTGCCCGTTACGGCATGTCAGACAAATTCGGATTGATGAGCTTAGAAGTGATTGAAAATCCGTATTTGGAAGGGAAATCTTCGTTGAATTGCAGTGAATCAATGGCGGCAGAGATTGACAGCGAAGTGCGTGAGATGTTAAAGTGTTCGTATGAGAAAGCGAAGGCGCTTTTACAGGAAAACCGCAAAGCACTCGATGAGCTGGCAGCATTCTTGATTGAAAAAGAGACAATTACTGGCAAAGAGTTTATGGAAATTTTGAAGAATGTTGACGCGAAGGATGCAGCGACAACAGAAAATGCAGAGTAAAAAAGCGGGGTTGTGTGAATACAGCCCCGATTTTTATACAGAGGTTTAGTGTAAAAAATCACACTGATGTGTTGATTTTTTACAATCGAGCAAGGCTCGATGTGGCTTTCTTGTGCTGAGCGTCACAAAGAAGCCCTGATGCTACAAAGAAATCGCATTCGCGAATTTCTTTGGGCGTTCCTCAGCGTAAACGCTTCGGAATGGAGTTTTATATGTTTGACTTACAGGAAGAATTAAAGAAATTACCGCACGCGCCGGGCGTGTACTTGATGCATGGCGAGCAGGACGAGGTCATTTACGTCGGCAAGGCTATCAGTCTGCGCAACCGCGTGCGCCAGTATTTCCGCGAGAGCACGGTGAAAACGGCGAAGATTCAGAAAATGGTGTCGCATGTCACGCGATTCGAATACATCGTTACCGATTCGGAGCTTGAGGCACTGATTTTGGAGTGCAATCTGATTAAGGAATACGACCCGAAATACAACACAATGTTAAAGGATGACAAGAGTTATCCGTTTATTCGCGTGACTGTGCAGGAGGCGTACCCGCGGATTCTGTTTGCCAGACGTCGGGCGAAGGACAAAAGCAAGTATTTCGGACCATTCACGAGCGCCGGAGCAGTAAAAGAAACGATTGACATATTGCAGAAATTATACAAAACCAGAACTTGCAACCGCAATCTGCCGAAAGATATTGCCAAGGACCGGCCATGCCTCAATTACCAGATGAAGCTTTGCGATGCACCGTGCCAAGGCTACCTATCGCCGGAGGAATATCAGGCGAATGTCAAAAAGGCACTGGACTTTTTGGAAGGTAATGACAAAACGTTAATTAAGGATTTAGAGCAGAAAATGAAGGATGCTGCGGAGGAACTGGAGTTTGAAAAGGCGATGGAATACCGTGACATGCTTACGAGCGTCAAGGCGATTCATCAGAAACAGAAAATTACCGGTGAGGATACGTCTGAGCGCGATATCGTAGGTTTTGCCAGAAATGAGCAGGAGGCGGTCGTGCAGATTTTCTTCATTCGCGCCGGTAAAATGATTGGACGCGAGCATTTTTATCTGCATGTGCCGGAGGATGAGGAAGATACACAGATGGTGGCGAGCTTTTTAAAGCAGTATTACGGCGGCACGCCGTTCATTCCGCGCGAGCTTCATCTGCCGGTGTCGCTTGACGCGCAGGATGAGAAAGAAATCGAAGGCTGGCTGACGGCCCTGCGCGGTGGCCGCGTGCGCCTGGTCTACCCGCAGAAGGGGCAGAAGGAGCGCTTCGTGGAGCTGGCCGGCAAAAATGCAGCTATGATCCTTGAGAAGGACCGCGAAAAAATCAAGCGCGAAGAAGCAAGAACCAAAGGTGCGGTGCGTCAGATTGAGGATGCTCTCGGACTTGTGGGAATAAAGCGCATGGAAGCATATGATATTTCGCATTTGGGAGGCTGCCAATCGGTCGGCTCGATGGTTGTGTACGAGGATGGGAAACCACGCAAACATGATTACCGCAAATTCCGCTTGCAGATGGTGCAGGGACCGGATGATTATGCAGCAATGAAAGAAGTGTTGATGCGTCGTTTTACGCATGGGTTAGCGGAGCAGAAAAAGCTGGCTGACGAGGACGAAAAGACCCTTGGACGGTTCATCCGTTTTCCGGATTTGATTTGTATGGATGGCGGCAAAGGGCAGGTCAATATTGCTCTGGAAGTGTTAAATGAATTGAAACTAAACATTCCGGTTTGCGGTATGGTAAAGGATGACCACCATCGCACACGCGGCATTTATTTCAATAATGAAGAGATTCCAATTGATTCGCATTCTGAAGGCTTTGCGCTGATTACCCGCATTCAGGACGAGGCGCACCGCTTTGCCATTACCTTCCATCGCGAGCTGCGCGGCAAAAATCAGGTGCATTCGGTGCTGGACGATATCAAGGGCATCGGTCCGGCGCGCAGAAAAGCGTTGATGCGTCATTTCGAGAGCCTCGAGGCGATTCGGGCAGCGAGCATCCCACAGCTTGTCGAAGTTGACACGATGACCGAAGCGACGGCAAAGCAGGTATATCAATTCTTTCATCGGGGGACGGAAGAAACATTAGACAAACAAGAAAGTTGATGATACAATAAATCCATAGATGTAGAAATGGGAGGGACACGTACGTGGCAGAAAAAATAAAACTCCAAAAATTCGTTGATAATTATGAACTGAAAAATTTGACACCGGAAGTGGATTTTTCACAAGTGAAAGTCCATCTGCCGGAATTGAACCGCCCGGCACTGCAGCTGGCGGGATATTTTGATAATTTTGATAAGGAACGCATTCAGATGGTTGGTTATGTGGAATACACCTATCTGGAGAGTCTTTCCGATGAACGTAAGAAATTCATTTACGAAAAATTGATGGCTTGCGGTATTCCGTGCCTGATATATTGTAAAAATCTTGTGCCGGATGACATTTTGCTGGAGACTGCCATCAAATATCAAGTGCCAGTTTTCTCAACCGACAAAAAGACGAGCGCATTCTATGCAGAAGCAGTGCGATGGATGAAGGTGCAGCTTGCGCCGACGATTAGTATCCACGGCGTACTTGTTGACGTTTACGGCGAAGGTGTGCTGATTATGGGCGAGAGCGGCATCGGTAAAAGTGAGGCTGCCCTCGAATTAATTCGCCGCGGACATCGTTTGGTTACCGACGACGTAGTTGAAATCAAGAAGGTTAGTGATGAGACATTAATCGGTCAGGCACCTGACATCACGAGACATTTTATTGAGCTGCGAGGCATTGGCATCATTGACGTAAAGACGGTATTCGGTGTGGAATGTGTAAAAAATACGCAGCAGATTGATATGGTTATCAAGTTAGAAGAGTGGAACCGTAACAAAGAATACGACCGCCTCGGTCTGACGGAGGAGTACACCGAATTTCTTGGCAACAAAGTTGTCTGCCATTCAATCCCGATTCGCCCGGGTCGTAACCTGGCGGTTATCGTTGAGACGGCAGCCGTAAACCACAGACAAAAGAAAATGGGCTATAATGCAGCCGTAGAGCTGTATAACCGTGTACAGCGCAACCTGATTAAGAAAATTGAAGGCGGCGAGGAGGATGACGAATAGTGATTTGTTTCGGAGTTGACGTCGGCGGCACATCGATAAAGATGGGAGCCTTTGAGTGCGGCGGAAATTTATTGAACAAATGGGAAATTCCGACAAGAAAAGAAGACCATGGCGCATATATATTAGATGACATATGTGAGGCAATGGAGGATTATATCAGCAAGCACGACATTGCAGCTACGGATGTATACGGTATCGGCATAGGTGTGCCCGGACCGGTAACAAGTGAAGGTGTGGTGCTTTCGTGTGTGAACCTCGGCTGGGGAGAACGTCCGGTAGCAAAGCAATTGTCGAAAAAGTTTCATGGCATTCCGGTGTATGTCGGTAATGATGCAAACGTGGCAGCGCTCGGCGAGCAGAAGTGCGGCAGTGCGAAAGGCTACGAGGATATGGTCATGGTGACGCTTGGAACCGGCGTGGGCGGTGGTGTGATTCTTGGTGGAAAGATTATTACCGGATGCCTTGGCGCGGCAGGTGAAATTGGTCACATGCCGGTGCTGACTGACAACACAGAGAAGTGTTCCTGCGGCAAGACCGATTGCCTGGAGCTGGCAGCTTCGGCGACCGGCATTGTGCGTGAAGCGAAAAAGATGATTGCAAAGAAGCAGTGCGGGACGAAGCTATCCACGATGGAATATTTTTCAGCTAAGACAGTGCTTGATCTGGCGCAGGAAGGCGACGAGGGTGCCATTTACGTAGTAAACCGCGTAGCAGATATTTTGGCGACTGCGTTGGCATGCATTGCCTCGGTTCTGAATCCGCAGGCGTTTGTCATTGGCGGCGGTGTGAGCAAGGCTGGACAGTGGTTCTTGGATTTGGTAAAAGAAGCATATCAAAAAAAAGCATTTACTCCACTGCGTGATGCGGAAATTCTATTAGCATTGCTCGGCAATGACGCGGGCATTTACGGCGCAGCAGAAATGTGCAATCGTTTTTGATGCACACATTATTTATTTAGAAAGGATACCGAAAACGGTAAGAGTAAAATGGACATACACATAGAACAAGATTTTTCGGACTTATTAAAAGACATTGTCGGTGAGGAAAATGTTAAATTATCGGAGGAGATGAAGAAGCACATTACGTTTCGCGTGGGTGGGCCGGCAGATTATTTTGTTGTGCCGCACTGCGCGGATGAAGTGGCGGCGGTATTCTGCCTGTGCAAGGAGAAGGAGATTCCGATATACATTTTAGGAAATGGCAGCAACCTACTGATTCCGGAGGAAGGTGTGCGCGGCGTTGTTGTAAAAATCGCGGAAAATATGAATGCGTATTCGGTGGATGCCGAGACGAACACGATTACGGCCGAAGCAGGAGTGAAGTTGTCAAAATGCGCATCCGTGGCTTGCGAAGCTGGACTTAGCGGGCTTGAATTTGCGGCGGGGATTCCGGGAACCATCGGTGGCGGTGTAACGATGAATGCCGGTGCATACGGTGGTGAACTTTCTGATTGCATCGTTTGGGCGAAGGTGCTCAACGAGGATGGTGATGCGCTGACTCTGACAAAAAAGAAGCTGGAACTTGGCTATCGCGAGAGTATTATCGCGAAGAAAAACTATGTGGTACTCGAAGCCGCATTCCAGTTGGAGAATGGTGATAAAGACGAAATCCGCGCCAAGATGCAGGATTTCAACCGTCGCAGACGCGAAAAACAGCCGCTTGAATATCCGAGTGCGGGCAGCACATTTAAGCGCCCGACCGGACATTTTGCGGGACAGTTAATCGAAGAGGCCGGCATGAAGGGATACACCATCGGCGGCGCAATGGTTTCAGAAAAGCACGCAGGCTTTGTAATCAATAAAGGCGACGCTACGGCGGCGGACATCAGCAATCTGATTGCGGTGGTGCAGCAGCGCGTGCGAGAAAATTCCGGCGTTGATTTGGAACCGGAAGTTAAGTGTTGGAAATAAGAGTCAAAAGCGCACGTTGTGTTTTTAACTCAGGAAGTTGCGGCAAGCCGCAACTTTCGCCATGTATAGAAATAAGGGTGACATTATGAGATTTGTGATTGTAACAGGTATGTCGGGTGCGGGAAAGAGTACCGTTTTAAAATGTTTGGAAGATATTGGATATTTTTGCGTGGATAACATGCCTGTGCCACTAGTCAGACGTTTTGTGAGCTGGGCATTTGAGGGGAATGGCGAGGAAGAAAAGGTGGCCATCGGTGTAGATGTGCGCAGTGGGAAAAATCTTCCTGAGCTGGCGGAGGTGCTGGCATTCCAAAAGGGCAAGAAATTCCCATACGAAATCCTCTTTTTAGATGCAACCGATGAAATTTTAATTAAGCGCTACAAGGAGACGCGCCGTAACCACCCGTTAGCAGTGAGCCACCGTATCGACCAGGGCATCCGCAAGGAACGGGAGGCGCTTGCATTCTTGAAAAAAGAAGCCGACTACATCATCGATACAAGTCACTTATTGACGCGTGATTTGCGCACCAGTGTCGAGGAGGTTTTCGGCAATAACAAGGTATATCGCAACCTGTTTATTACGGTGCTTTCATTCGGATTTAAGTATGGAATCCCGGGCGACGCGGACCTTGTATTTGACGTGCGCTTTATGCCGAACCCATACTACGAGGATAGTTTAAGAATGCTGACCGGCAATGATAAGGCGGTACAAGATTACGTCATGAAAAGTGAAACCTCGGTGGAGTTTGTGCAAAAGCTGACTGACATGATGGAATTTTTGATTCCGAATTATGTAGCCGAAGGCAAAAATCAGCTCGTTATCTGCATTGGTTGTACTGGCGGCAAGCATCGTTCGGTCACAGTGGCGAACGCGCTTTATGAACGTCTGCGAACTTTGGAAGGCATCGGTGTACGAATCGAACATCGGGACATTGACTTGGATGCAAAACGGAAAGGAATCGTGTAATATGTCATTTTCCGGCAAAGTAAAAGAGGAATTATCTTACCAACACAGCCCGCAGCGACATTGCCAAATTGCGGAGATTACCGCGATTACGATGCTTTGCGGGTGCATTGCTGTGGATAAATATAACAGATTTTCCATAAAAATTCAGACAGAAAACGTAAGAGTTGCAAGAAAGTACTTTACATTATTGAAAAAAGCGTTTAATATAGACTGCAGTTTCGTCGTCCGACAGCGCAAAATCGGGCGAAAAACAAGAGTTTATCTGCTAAAAGTAGGAAAACATGAGGATGCACTTAAGGTGCTTAAGGCGGCGAAGATTCTTGATATGGCCGGGAATCTGCCTGACGAGATCTGCCTGACAAACCAAATTGTCGTGCAGAAAGATTGTTGCAAGCGGGCATTTATCCGCGGCGCATTCCTCGCTATCGGGTCGGTGAACGATCCTGAAAAATCCTACCATTTAGAACTTGTGGCGGATAACATCGCACGGGCGGAGCTCTTAGTTGAGCTTATCCGCAGTTTCCATATTGATGCACGCATTGTGGAGCGAAAAGGCAGCCACGTTGTGTATGTGAAGGAAGCTGAGGGCATTTCGGATTTTTTAAATCTGATGGAGTCCCATGTGCAGATGATGGAGTTTGAGAATATTCGTATTCTCAAAGAAATCAGCAACACCGTGAACCGACAGGTAAACTGTGAAACGGCAAACTTAAACAAGACAGTCACTTCCGCTGTCAAGCAAATCGAAGACATCCATTATATTCAGGAAACCGCAGGGTTAGAAATTCTCGCACCGACGCTTCGGGATACGGCGAGAGCACGACTTACATATCCGTCATTGCCGCTCAAGGATCTGGGAGAAAAAATGGTGCCTTCCGTAGGAAAATCGGGCATTAATCACAGATTACGTAAGATTTCCGAGATTGCAGATGAATTAAGAAAAGGGAAGAATGTTTCCGACGAAGGGAATAGAAAGGTGTAAAGATGATAACGAAGGAACTAGTTATTGATGTGAAGGGAAGTCTGGACGCCAGACCGACCGCCATGCTCGTACAGATTGCCTGCAAATACAGCAGTTCAATCTACATTGAAAGCGGCAATCGCAAGGTAAATGCAAAAAGTATTATGGGAATGATGACATTAAGTCTTGTTTCCGGCGACCATATTACAGTAGAGGTAAACGGTGCAGACGCAGAGGCTGCATTAGAAGAAATCACAGCATATCTTTGCAATAACTAAAATAAAGCAGATAAACCGGCAGGAGAAAAAACTCCCGTCGGTTTTCTTCTTGTAGGAATGAAAAATATCTGCTATAATTCTTTGAGGAAATATAATGGGAGGAATCAAACGGTGAGCTTCACACATTTGCACGTACATACGGAATACAGCCTGCTCGACGGGTCATCGAAAATAAAGGAAATCACAGCGCGTGCCGCGGAGTTGGGAATGGACAGTTTGGCCATTACTGACCACGGGGTAATGTTTGGCGTGATTGATTTTTATCGTGCAGCAAAGGCGGCGGGGATTAAGCCTATTCTCGGCTGTGAAGTTTATGTAGCGCCGGGCTCCCGTTTTGAAAAAGAGCCGGGGCAGAATGAAAACCGATATTACCACCTTGTTTTGCTGGCAGAAAACAATAAAGGATATGAGAATCTCGTAAAAATCGTGTCAAAAGGCTTTGTTGATGGATTTTACTACAAGCCGCGTGTTGATTACGAAGTGCTAAAAGAGTATCACGAAGGTATCATCGCGCTTAGTGCATGTTTGGCCGGAGAGGTGCAGCGCTATTTGGCAGCCAACCTGTACGAGGAAGCAATTAATGCAGCTAAGCGCTATGAGAATATATTCGGTAAGGGAAATTTCTTCTTGGAGATGCAGGACCACGGCATTCCGACGCAGCGTCTTGTGAACCAGCAGCTTTTGCGCATGAATCGTGATTTGGGGATCGAGCTGGTAGCTACAAACGACGTGCACTACACATTTGCGGAGGATGCAGAACCGCACGACATTCTGCTTTGCTTACAGACCGGCAAGAAGCTCTCTGACGAGAATCGTATGCGTTATGAGGGAGGCCAGTATTATTTAAAATCGCCGCAGGAAATGGCGGAGCTGTTCTCATACGCGCCGCAGGCGCTGGAAAACACCGGGAAAATTGCCGCGCGCTGCGATGTGGAAATTGAGTTTGGTGTGACAAAATTACCGCAATACAATGTGCCGGCAGGTTACACTTCGTGGGAATACTTGAACGAATTATGTTATAAAGGATTAAATGAGCGATATTTAAAACTACAGGCGCAGGGAAAGATGTCAGCGGAGGGTCAGTTTGCTCCGATGGCCTTAAAGGAGCGTTTGGAATATGAGCTTTCGACAATTCAGAACATGGGGTATGTCGACTACTTTCTTATTGTTTGGGACTTTATCAATTTTGCGAAGTCACAGGGTATCCCAGTCGGACCGGGGCGAGGCTCCGCGGCCGGAAGTATTGTCTCATACTGTTTATATATTACGGACATTGAGCCATTACGTTACAATTTGCTGTTTGAGCGTTTTTTAAATCCGGAACGTGTATCGATGCCCGATATTGATATTGACTTTTGCTTTGAACGACGGCAGGAAGTTATTGATTATGTTGTAAAAAAATACGGCAAGGACCGTGTGGCGCAGATTGTCACGTTTGGTACACTGGCAGCCAAAGGTGTTATCCGTGACGTGGCACGCGTACTCGATTTACCGTATTCGCTGGCGGATTCGATTGCTAAGATGATTCCGAACGACCTCGGCATGACGCTCGACAAGGCGCTGGAAATGAATCCGGAACTGAAGCGTTTGTGCGACAGCGATGAGCAGATTGGTTACCTGATGCAGATGTCCAAGCGTCTGGAAGGTTTGCCGCGTCACACATCGATGCACGCGGCCGGCGTGGTGATTACGCAGTTGCCGGTAGAGGAATACGTGCCGTTATCGCGCGCGGCTGATGGCAGCATCACCACCCAGTTTGTGATGACAACGCTGGAAGAACTGGGCCTTTTGAAGATGGACTTCTTAGGACTGCGTACGCTGACCGTCATACAAAATGCGGCCAATCTTGTGGAAAAGAGCGAGGGTAAGCCGTTTGATTTAGATGGGATAGATTATGATGACAAGGAAGTGCTTGCTTCCATTGGTACCGGCGTGACCGATGGTATTTTCCAGTTAGAAAGTGGCGGCATGAAGCGATTCATGAAGGAATTGCAGCCACAGAATCTGGAAGATATTATTGCCGGCATCTCTCTTTACCGTCCGGGCCCGATGGACTTCATCCCAAAATATTTAGAAGGGAAAAATCTTCCGGAGAATATCACATATACTTGTCCGCAATTGGAACCGATTCTTGACAGCACGTACGGTTGCATCGTTTACCAGGAGCAGGTAATGCAGATTGTGCGTGATCTTGCCGGTTACACACTCGGCCGAAGCGACCTCGTGCGTCGTGCGATGTCCAAGAAAAAGGCCAGCGTGATGGAGAAGGAACGTTTAAATTTTGTTTATGGTAACGTCGAAGAGGGGGTACCGGGTTGCATGGCGCAGGGGATTTCCGAGGCGGATGCAAACCGCATCTTCGATGAAATGACTGATTTCGCGAAATACGCGTTCAATAAGTCACACGCTGCAGCTTATGCGGTCGTATCGTATCGTACCGCATATATGAAATATTACTATCCGGTGGAATTCATGGCCGCGCTTTTGACGTCGGTTATTGACAATTCGCGTAAAGTAACTGAATACATTTTGGCATGCAAGGCGATGGGCATTCAAATTTTGCCGCCGGATGTCAATGAGAGTGACAGTCGTTTTACCGTTTCCTTTGTAAGTGGGGAATCTGGCGCTCCGGTGCAGGAAAACAAGCCGGAGTTTACGAAAGAAGAGCTTGCGTTTAGCGATTACATGAATCTACCGGTTGCCGAACCTGCAAAACCGGCCGTTGACCGCATTCGCATGGCAGATGGACGCAAAAAAGCGATTCGCTACGGTTTATCGGCACTGAAAAACATCGGCCACAATGTGATTGTGCAGATGGAAGCTGAGCGTGCGGAGAATGGGCCGTTTAAAGATTTAACCGATTTCTTAGAACGCATGGAAGGTAAAGAATGCAACCGCCGTGTGATTGAAAACCTGATTAAATCCGGAGCAATGGATTGCTTTGGTGCGACCAGAAAGCAGATGATGCAAGGTTATACGCTGATTATGGATCGGGTAGCAGCGCAGAAAAAAACACGCATGACCGGACAAATGAGTCTCTTCGATTTCGCAACCGAAGAAGTCAAAAAGCAATATGAAATTCCGCTTCCGAATGTTGGCGAATTTACCGACGAGATGAAACTGGCCTTTGAAAAAGAGGTGATCGGCATGTATGTCAGCGGACATCCGCTCGAAGCATATGAGCAGACGTTAAAGCGTCAGATTACACATACCTCGCTCGATTTCATGCTCGGCGACGATGAGACAGTTAAGGTTGGTGACAAGCAGCAGGCGGTCATCGGCGGTATGATTACAGCGATTACAATTAAAGCGACGAAGAACAATAAGGTTATGGCCTTCGTTACTTTGGAAGATATGTACGGTACAGTAGAAGTAGTGATGTTTCCGCGTGAGTACGAGAAGTATCGCAGTCTGGTAAACGAGGATGAAAAAGTATTTTTCGTCGGACAGACATCGACCGAAGAAGAGCAGGATGCGAAACTTTTATGCAGCCGTATGGTATCGTTCGACGATGTGCCAAAGACGTTGTGGATTCAGTTCCCGGACAAGGACAACTATCTTGCACAGGAATCAAAATTGCTGCAATTGCTTGATGAATCGGACGGAACGGATGCTGTCATCGTTTATCTTTGCAAGGAGCGGGCGAAGAAAAGTCTTGCAGCAAGCCACGGCGTGAAGGTAAATGAGGCACTTTTACAGTCAATTTCTTCAATTTTTGGGGCAAAGAATGTAAAAGTCGTTGAAAAGAGTATTGAAAACATAAAAAAAATAGATTAGAATAAGTAAAAATTAGGAAATTACTTTTGCTGCCGTAAGGCACACGCATCGCGTGTGCCTTGCACCGGCGGATTGGAGGATAAGATGGCGAAAGAGATTAACACAATTGGTGTATTGACAAGTGGCGGCGATGCTCCGGGTATGAATGCTGCGATTCGTGCAGTGGTAAGAACAGCACTTGCCAGAGGCAAAAAAGTAAAGGGTATCATGAAAGGATATCACGGATTACTGCGAGAAGAAATCATTGATATGGACATTAACAGCGTTTCCGACATTATTCAAAAAGGCGGTACGATTCTTTATACAGCACGTTGTATGGAGTTCATGACTCCGGAAGGACAGAAGAAGGCAGCAGACATTTGTAAGAAACACGGTATTGACGGCCTTGTAGTCATCGGCGGTGACGGCTCTTTCCGCGGCGCGCAGAAGTTATCCCATCTTGGCGTAAATACTGTCGGTGTTCCGGGAACCATTGACCTTGATATTGCATGTACCGACTTTACCATCGGTTTTGATACTGCGGTTAATACGGCGATGGAAGCGATTGACAAGGTTCGTGACACGTCCACATCTCATGAGAGATGCTCGATTATTGAAGTAATGGGCAGACACGCAGGCTACATTGCATTGTGGTGTGGAATTGCAAACGGCGCAGAAGATATTCTTTTGCCGGAACGTTATGACAACAACGAACAGAAGATTATTAATCATATCATTACCAACCGCAAGAGAGGTAAGAAGCATCATATTATCATCAATGCCGAAGGTATCGGACATTCCGCAAGCATGGCGAAGAGAATTGAAGCAGCCACCGGTATGGAAACAAGAGCGACCATTCTTGGTCACATGCAGCGTGGCGGCAGCCCGACCTGTAAAGACAGAGTGTATGCCTCCATCATGGGTGCATACGCTGTTGATTTGCTTTGCGCAGGAAAGAGCAACCGTGTAGTAGCTTATAAGCATGGGGAATATATCGATTACGAAATTGACGAAGCTTTGGCAATGAAGAAAGATATCGACGAGTACCAGTTCGAAATCAGCCAGTTGCTTTCCGGTAAATGGTAAAAAGGGTTGGAAACGAAAGTGCAAAACGTTATTAATTCAACAGCAAACCGTCAGATGAAGCAGATTGTCAAGCTTCTGACGAAGAGCAAAGAGCGGCGCGAGCAACAGTGTTTTGTGGCGGAGGGCATCCGTATGTTCATGGAAACTCCGGCAACGCGCATTGTGAAGGTGTATGTTTCGGAGAGTTTTTACGAGCAGGAGAAAAATCGCAAGCTCCTCGAGAAAAAGCAGGTCGAGTATGAGGTCGTTGCCGACCGCGTATTTGACAGCATTTCCGACACAGTAACTCCGCAGGGCGTGTTGGTGCTGGTGCGCATCCGCGAAATTACGCTGGAACAGCTTTTGAATCATAGAAAGAAGAAGCTGACGGAGAATCCGCAGCAGAGCTTCACATACCTGGTGCTGGAGAATCTTCAGGACCCGGGCAATTTAGGGACGATGCTTCGCACGGCGGAAGGTGCCGGTGTGGCAGGGATAATTGCTACTCGCACCACGGTCGATTTATATAATCCAAAGGTCATCCGTTCGACGATGGGCTCTGTGTATCGCATGCCATATATTGTGGTGGATGATTTGTCGGCGGCAGTACAGCAAATGCAGGCAGAGGGCATTACTGTTTATGCAGCGCATATGAACGATTCGCTTTCATATGATGAGGCGGATTATACGAAGGATACTGCATTTTTAATCGGCAACGAGGGCAATGGTCTGACCGATGAGATTTCAAACCTAGCAGACAGCTACCTGCACATTCCGATGGCGGGCAAAGTCGAATCGCTGAACGCTTCGATGGCCGCCGGTATTTTGATGTACGAGGCAGCCAGACAGAAAAGAAAAGCGTTTTAGCGCGTAGAAAATATAGTAAAAGAAAAAGCTTTTGCATTTCAGAAAATCTGATTTGCAAAAGCTTTTTTTCTTTAGACCGAATCGAACTTACAGCTCAACTTTGCCTGTGTCTGTGCCGTTAATTACATAGTAAGCAGCTTTTTCTTCCGGCTTCACATAAAGAGTGAAATCCTTGATGTCACCGCGCTTACCGCCCCAAGCGTCCTTTGCAGCGTTAATAACATCGTCCATATTTAATTCGAAATCTGCGTGCTGAATGTAAACAGTACTCTTCTTTGCCATTTTTGTAACCTCCAAAAATACTT
Source organism: Lachnospiraceae bacterium (assembly GCA_015057275.1). GTDB lineage: Bacteria > Bacillota > Clostridia > Lachnospirales > Lachnospiraceae > SIG308. The sequence goes on from SVEO01000009.1 coordinate 66,398, forward strand.
TAATCCTCAGCGCGAATGCCGCATATTGCCGTTTTCGCAAGCCCTGAGCCGCATTTAATATACTACTTTAATGTGTTGTATTCAATGTTTTTTGTACCTCCCAATGTAATTTCGTGAAAATAGAGAAAAAATTGAGGGGAGAACTTAAAAAAATGTGGAAATTGAACAGGAAAAATGGAAGAAAAATCCAGTGAAAAAGCGGGTAGGTTGACAAATCAAAGATTGTTTGTTAATATTATTTAAAAATTTTAATAGTTTTGTAACAAATACAAAGAAAAATCAAGAAAAGATTCCCGTAAAGGCAGGAAAGAAGCGTAAATGCTTCGGAAAGAGGATTTTGTGGAATACAAAGAATATTTGCAGATGCGCGAAGAAAGAAGACAAAAAGCGCGTGCAAAAAAAATTTACAGAACAATATTACTGACATCGGTTGTGCCGATTGTCGCTGTGCTGCTGATTGCCGGTGTGCTGGTAATGAAGCTGCGCCCGCAGGAGCAGGCATTGGAAGTATCTAATGCGGCCATTCCGGCATACTTATATCTGGAGGGTTCGCATCAGTTGGCAGAGAACATGCCGGAGATTACAACGCAGGCAGAGACACTTCATTTGCTGGCCACGGAAGGCACGGGCAGTGAACAGGATTACGGCAACGGAGCCTATCCGGACATCTTTTTGGTTGACGGAATTTCCGGACCGAGTTGTGTGAACATCCGTAGCGAAGCTGGCATTACCGGTGAGATTCTCGGCAAACTGTATGTCGGTGCCGGCGGCGTAGTAGAAAAGTACGACCCGGAGTGGTGTTATATCAACAGCGGCAACGTTTCCGGGTATGTGAGTACAGACTATATAATTACCGGTGACAATTTGGAAGCGGAACTGCTTGCCTACGGCGAGTTAACGATAAGCCCGAAAGTAACAGGGGAAGCAGTTGATGTATATGCCGCAATGGACGCTGAAAGTGAGCTTTTAGGAACTCTGACCGAGGAGGCAGAGGTTATTTCAGTGTCCAAACATTACATAGGAATTAGTTACGCAGATACAAAGGGTTATGTGTTTCGCAATAAAGTGAGGGAAGCTGCCCCGCAGTATAAAAATGCGATATCTATCGAGGAAGAGCTGGAATCCAAGTCTATTTCCGCATCGATTGCCGAATCGGAAAGCATTGAGGAATCAAAGAAGGCTGCCGAGCTGTTTGACTCGATTTTTACTAAGACGGACGATACCGTGTATGCGATTGACAATGTAAATATTCGCGCTTCTTACAGCGAAGATTCAAAAATTATCGGTTATATGTTTGTCGGCGACAGCGTGAAGCGTACGGCAAAAGGCAAAAACGGTTGGGATCAGGTGGAATATTACGGAGTGACGGCATATGTGTCCAACACCTATATTTCCACGAAGGATCCGCTTGCAACCACCAAACCGCCGGAAACAACAACGAAGAAAAACCAGACAACCGAGAAACCGAAGCCAACGACTACAAAGAAGCCATCGGAGGTAACAAATGTGGCGGCGATTTCTCTGACCGAGGATGAGATTTTGATGCTGGCAGCCATGATTTATTGTGAAGCTGGTGGCGAAAGTTACGAAGCTCAACTGGCGGTGGCGAATGTTATTTTGAACCGACTGCGTTCCGGACACTGGGGTAATTCTCTGGAGGACGTACTTTCAGCGAGGGGACAGTTCTCTCCGTATGCCAGCGGAAAATATGCAAAAGTTTTGGCCGATGGTCCAAATGGGAACTCTATCAAAGTCGCAAAAGCTGCGATGAAGGGCGAGATGGCAGTGCCGAGCAACTACATGTTTTTCTGTTTGGAAAGCGCTTTTAGTTATCGTTATACGGATTATAAACAAATCGGAGTTATCATGTTTTATGCAAGATAACAAGAAAAGAAACAGGCCTTTTTATGTATGCACATAAGAAAGGCCTGTTTCTTGATGAGTACAAGCATGAGCAACGAAGCAGGCGCTTGCATATATTTTATCTGCAGCATATAAAATTTACTTGTAAAATACAATAAAATAGGTTATATTATTTCAATATAAAAAGCATTTATAATGCGGAGAAAGGGGTAAGGAGTGTATGGAAATTCTGTGGTTAATACTTATTTTAGTACTTTTGGCTATTGAAATTGCATCATTAGGACTTCTCACCATATGGTTCATGCTTGGCGCACTGGCTGCGTTTTTCGTTGCACTCGCCGGCGGACAGATATGGCTGCAGGTTATTGTTTTTATTATTGTATCGATTCTGACGTTAATCGGGCTCAGGCCGATTGCTACAAAGTATATCAATGCAAAGACTGAGAAGACCAATGTGGAAACGATGGTCGGGAAAACAGTCCGAGTTGTGGAACGCGTAGATAACATTGCAGGTACCGGTCGCGTAGTGATTGGCGGCATGGAGTGGATGGCACGTTCTGTGGATGTAAACGTTATGCTCGAAGTAGATCAGCTCGGCGTGGTAGAGCGCGTGGAAGGCGTAAAATTGATTTTAAAAAAGCAGGATTAGTAATTTTTAGGTTCGTTGAACAGAAAGGTGGCAACTTATGGTAATAGCAACATCGATGGGCGGCCCGATTGCCGTATTGATTATTTTACTTGTAGCGATTTGCGTGGTAGCATCTTGTGTGAAGATTGTTCCGCAGGCGCACGCGTTTGTTATTGAAAGACTCGGCGGTTATAAAGCGACATGGTCGGTTGGTCTTCATTTTAAAACACCGATTATTGACAAGGTAGCTAAGAGAGTGAATTTAAAAGAACAGGTAGTAGACTTTGCACCACAGCCGGTAATCACAAAGGACAACGTTACGATGCGTATTGATACCGTCGTATTCTTCCAGATTACTGACCCGAAGTTGTTTGCATACGGGGTAGAAAATCCGATTATGGCGATTGAAAACCTGACCGCGACAACACTTCGTAACATTATCGGTGATCTTGAACTTGATGAAACATTAACTTCCAGAGAGACAATCAACACGAAGATGAGAGCATCCCTTGATATTGCAACCGACCCGTGGGGTATCAAGGTAAACCGTGTAGAATTAAAGAACATCATTCCACCGGCAGCCATTCAGGATGCGATGGAGAAGCAGATGAAGGCAGAACGTGAACGTCGTGAAGCAATTTTGATTGCCGAAGGTGAAAAGAAGTCCACAATTTTGATTGCCGAAGGTAAAAAGGCAAGTGCAATCCTTGATGCAGAAGCAGAAAAGGAAGCAAAGATTTTAAGAGCGGAAGCTGTGAAACAGGCGACCATCAAGGAAGCCGAAGGTCAGGCAGAAGCGATTCTGGCAATCCAGAAGGCGACAGCAGACGGTATTAACTTCCTGAAGGAAGCTGATCCGAATCAGGCAGTTATTCAGTTAAAGAGCCTTGAAGCATTTGCAAAGGCTGCAGATGGTCAGGCAACAAAGATTATTATTCCATCCGATATTCAGGGAATGGCAGGTGCCGTTCGTTCGATCGTAGAAGTTGCGAAAGACTGATCAGTTGGACTGGTTGCGGAGCTGTTTCAATAAACAGCTCCGTTAAGCGTTTTATAGGGTAGGAGGATAAGTGTTAAAATGAATCTGAAAAATCGTAATTTTTTGAAATTACTCGATTTTACGCCGGAGGAAATCGCATATCTTGTCGATTTGGCGGCAGCTTTTAAGGAGATGAAAAAGAAAGAGATTTTGCATAAAGCATTCCCGGGAAAGAACATTGCTCTTATTTTTGAAAAGACGAGTACAAGAACACGTTGTTCTTTTGAGGTGGCAGCGAATGACCTCGGCATGGGCTGTACATATCTTGACCCGAGTAGCTCGCAGATTGGCAAGAAGGAAAGCATTGCGGATACGGCGCGCGTGCTTGGCAGAATGTTTGATGGTATTGAATATCGCGGCTACGGTCAGGAAATCGTTGAGGAGCTGGCAAAGCATGCCGGCGTGCCGGTTTGGAACGGATTGACGAACGAGTTCCACCCGACACAGATGTTAGCCGACCTGCTGACAATAAAGGAGCACCTCGGCAGAATCAAGGGTGTGAAGCTTGTGTACATGGGCGATGCCCGTTACAATATGGCAAATTCATTAATGGTAGTCAGTGCGAAAATGGGCATGCAATTTGTGGCTTGTGCTCCGGAAAGCTATTTCCCGGATGCGGCGCTTGTGGCGCAGTGTAAAGAAATTGCGAAAAAAACCGGTGCCACGATTACGCTGACGGATGACGTGGAAGCAGGAACCAAGGATGCAGATGTTGTTTACACTGATGTCTGGGTATCGATGGGCGAGCCGGATTCCGTTTGGACAGAGCGCATTCGTGAGCTGTCACCGTATCAGGTAAATAAGAAGGTTATGGACAACGCAGGTCCGCAGTGCATTTTCATGCATTGTCTGCCGGCATTCCATGATTTAAAGACCAAGATTGGCAAAGAGATGGGAGAGAAGTTCGGATTTACCGAATTGGAAGTGACGGATGAAGTATTCGAGTCAGAAAAATCAGTAGTATTCGACGAGGCTGAAAACCGTATGCATACCATCAAAGCTGTAATGGCAGCAACTTTAGGTTACGAACTGTAAGCGTGGCGAAAGACGCTACGAAAAAATATTGGAAGGATTTTCGATTATGCAGGCAAGAGATTTGAAAAGACCGTTTCGACATACAGGATTTGTGCTGGATTGTATCAATGCAGTGCTGTGCATCGGCGTCGTTGCGCTGGCGGTGTTTATCTTAATGGATTTTCGCAAATTCCTGTTTTTGTTCCCGTTTTTGTTCCTGTTAGCAACAGTAGAGCAGTTTGTGTTAGCGATTAAATATATGTTGCGCAAGATGACGCACCGCGCCGCACTTTTGTACATTATGGGAATTATCATGGCGGGAATTACTGTGTTGAGCATGATTACAACATTTTAATGATGAAGAATATGATTCCTGACCGCGAAAGAAAACAGAAATTGGAAGCGAGGCTGACGGGATGTGAATTCGGCAGTAAAGTACTGGCATTTGTGACGGTGGATTCGACGAATCTGGTGCTTAAACGTGAGTTAGAGCGTTTGCCGCATGGAACGCTGGCGATAGCAGAAGAGCAGACGTTCGGGCGCGGACGACGCGGGAGAAGCTGGCAGTCGCCGGCGGGAACCGGGGTTTGGATGTCGTTGTTAATTAAAAATCTGCCGAAGACTGACAAGGCACCGATGATTACGATTGTGGCGGCTTTGGCGGTGGCGCGGGCACTTCGTGAAATAAGCGACGCGGATTGTCTGATTAAGTGGCCGAACGATATTGTACTCGGTGGGCGCAAAATATGCGGTATTCTCACGGAGATGTGTACAACGGAAAACGGACAGATGGGCATCATTGTTGGCATCGGTATTAATATAAGTCAGTGCGAATTTCCGGCCGAACTTGCACAGACGGCGACATCACTTAAGATAGAGACTGGATGCGAGTTTGACCGCTTGGAAATCGTTGGACGAATCATGTGTCATTTTGAGGATTTATATCGGCAGTTTTTGCAGGGTGGCGATTTGCAAAATTTGCAAGAAGAATACAATCAGTTGCTCGTGAATGCAGGCAAGGAAATACAAATTATTTCGGAACACGACCCATTTCGTGGCATCGGCATCGGTATAGATGCACAGGGAAGACTATTAGTCGAGAGTGGCGGCACTGTGAAAGCTGTGCTTTCCGGGGAAGTTTCGGTGCGCGGCATATACGGATATTGTTAAGGAAGGGAAAAGAATGGAGCCTATAGTATTATGTGGGGCAAACAGCTATGAGGAAAAATATTATTTTAATCCGCTGTTTGATAAAATTCCACAGCAGGTAAAAGACGAATTGCAGATTCTATGTGTAGTTTTCACGGAGGAAGTCGGTGGCATCATGGTGATGCAATTTGATGAGGAAGGCACACTGCAGTTTCAGTGTCACTGGGATGAGGAGGACCTTCTGTATGACGAAATCGGTGCGGAACTGATGATTAAGCGTTACCGCAGAGAAAAAGAAGAACTCCTGGTATCACTCGAGCAGTTTTACCGGGTTTTCGTATGAAATCAAGAATAATTACAAATCATAAATGTATCAAAACGGCCGCAGCAAGGCGGCGCATATATGAGGTAAAATATGTTACTTGTTGTAGATATTGGGAATACAAACATTACATTAGGGGTTTTTGATGATAATGAGCTGTTGGGACCATTTCGAATGACGACCCATAAGCCGAGAACATCAGACGAGTACGGCTTTGAACTGGCCGGCCTTTTGAAGGCACGCGGCATCCAGCCGGAGAAGATCGAAGATGTCATTATTTCTTCGGTAGTGCCGGGGATGATGCATTCGTTTCAAAACGCTGTCATGAAATATTTTAATAAAAAGCCGCTCGTGGTAGGACCGGGTGTGAAAACAGGCATCCGTCTTGCGCAGACGAATCCACGCGAAGTGGGTGCGGACCGTATTGTGGATGCGGTGGCAGCTTACGAGCTGTACGGCGGACCGGTGCTGGCGATTGATTTCGGCACGGCGACTACCTATGATTTGATTTTGGCGGACGGTACATTTGCTGCCGGCGTCATTTGTCCGGGCATCCGTATTGGCGCCAAGGCGCTTTGCGAGGGTACATCGAAGCTCCCGGAAGTGGAAATCAAAAAGGTGGACACGGTTTTGGCGAGAGACACAATATCCAGCATCCAGGCGGGGATTGTTTTCGGATATATCGGTCAGACGGAGTACATTATCGAGCGCATGAAGCAGGAAGCGGGCATTCCGGATTTAAAGGTTGTGGCGACCGGAGGTTTGGGCAAGATCATTGCCGAGCAGACCGACAAGATTGACATTTATAATGTAAATCTCACATTGCAGGGATTACAGATTATTTACCGCAAGATGAAGCAGCAGCAAAGCCGCGGGCAGGCATAACGGGAGATGGGCAGATGAAGCTGGGAACAATGGAACTGAACAACCCTCTTGTACTGGGACCGATGGCAGGAGTGACTGACTTGCCGTTTCGCAGGCTTTGTAAAGAACAGGGTTGCGATTTGATGGTTACCGAGATGGTAAGTGCGAAGGCAATCCATTATAAAAATAAAAACACCGAGCCACTGCTGATGACAGTGGATGACGAACAGCCGGTGGGCATTCAGCTATTTGGCTCTGAGCCTGATTTGATGGCGGAGATTGCCGAGAAGGTGGCGAGTGAGCGAAACTGCGCATTTATTGATGTCAATATGGGATGTCCGGTGCCGAAGATTGTAAACAATCACGAAGGGTCCGCATTGATGCGTCAGCCGCAGCTGGTGGAAGAAATTGTCAAAAAAATGGCCAGACGCTTAGAAAATACCGGCAAGCCGCTGACTGTAAAGATTCGCAGAGGCTTCACTGCCGACGAGGTTAATGCAGTAGAGATTGCAAAGATTTGTGAGGCGAGTGGGGCGGCAATGATTTCCATACACGGAAGAACGCGTGAACAGTATTATTCCGGCACGGCGGACTGGAACATCATCCGCGAGGTCAAAGAAGCGGTAAGTATTCCGGTTATCGGCAACGGTGACGTGACAAGTCGGGCGGATGCAAGACGTATGCAGGAGGAGACCGGCTGCGATGGTGTGATGATTGCGCGTGCGGCCAAGGGAAATCCGTGGGTATTCTCGGAGCGCGAGGACAAACCTTCAGTAGATGAAGTTCGCGAGATGATTTTAAGACACGGCAGACTGGTGGTCGAATACAAAGGTGAATACATGGGCATCCGTGAGATGCGCAAGCATGTGGCATGGTACACGGCCGGCTTGCCGAATTCTGCGGCACTGCGTAACGCAGTGAACCAGATTGAGACATACGAGCAGCTTGCGGAGCTGATGAAGGGGGTAAGATAAATGACGAGTGAAAAATACCGTAAGATTATGTGGGGCATTTTGCTTTCCGGATGCATGCTTCCTATCGGCAACTTCCAGATTCTACCGGTGTTTATCGGATATCTGGTAATTGCCTCGGCGATTAAGGCACTGATTAACGAGAACGGCGGTGCGCCTTACTATGAAAAAGAATATAAAGAAGCGATGAATGCGATGGCATTTTCAGTCATCGTGCTAGTAGCAGGACTCGTGTTCGGCATCATCGGTGTGGTTGGCGCAGATGTCAGCCTTCCGGTGGCAATTCGTATGGTGATGCTTGGCAGTCATGGCGGTGGTGTAGATGGTTACCCGCAGATTCTTACACAGATTTTGGTGATTGCGGTAATGTTGCAGGATGCACTTTTGTGCAGCAAACTTGCCAGCCGCACAGCACGCGTATTTGACGATTTCGGTTACACCGAATCAGCGGAAACTCTGCGAAAAAATCGCATGACCTACGCAAAACTTAACCTTGGCGTGATTGTCTTAAAGTGTGTGCAGGTAGCACTGATTGCACTTTTTAGCTGGGCGAGTGTGAAACAGGCGTACTTAGTGATTGAGTTTTTGACCTACGCGGTGTTATCTTTGTATCTGGTGTTGAAAATTTGGTATTCGATGTTCATGTATAAGGCATCGCGCATGGAAATCGATAATTTAGGTAAAATTGCGAAAAAGGCACGCAAATAGCGCCTAAATAGCAGGTAATTGCCGTTGACACGGCAGATGAATTGGTTTATAATGCTTTGGCAAATATTATAATTAGCTGCATGGGGCAGTGCAAAATGGAGGAAAATTTAAAAAATGACAAGAGGTAATGAAAAGAAAAATATCTTAACTTATGCCGGATTGACTAAGTTAGAAAACGAGTTACAGGAATTAAAGGTTGTAAAACGTAAAGAAGTAGCTCAAAAAATCAAAGAAGCGAGAGAACAGGGAGACTTGTCAGAGAATGCCGAATACGATGCAGCAAGAGATGAACAGAGGGATATCGAAGCAAGAATCGAAGAACTCGAAAAAATCTTAAAGAACGTGGAAGTTGTTGACGAAGACGAAATTGATACCGATAAAATCAGCGTTGGTTGTAAGGTAACGGTTTACGATTTAGAGTTTGATGAAGAAGTAGAGTTTCACATTGTAGGTTCTACTGAGGCGAACAGCCTGCGCAACAAGATTTCCAACGAATCACCGGTTGGACTGGCGCTTATCGGCAAGAAGAAAGGTGACATGGCTGTGGTAGAAACACCGTCCGGCACCGCAGAATACAAGGTATTACAGATCGAAAGAGTATAAATAAGGAGGCTTTATGGCTGAACAGGTACAGGAAAAGGAAGTAACCCAGCAGGAGTTAAACAGCTTGCTGCAGGTTCGAAGAGATAAGCTTGCTGATTTACAGGCAAAAGGAGAGGATCCGTTCCAGATTACAAAATTTGACGTAACACATCATAGTCAGGAAATTAAGGACGGTTATGAAGCATTGCAGGGTGCAAAGGTTTCTATCGCGGGTCGTATGATGTCCAAACGTGTCATGGGTAAGGCATCTTTCTGCAATATTCAGGATTTGCAGGGAAGAATCCAGGTTTACGTTGCCAGAGACAGCATCAACACCGAGACAGAAGATAACTACACAGATTTCAAGAAAACATACGATATCGGCGATATTTTGGGTATCACCGGAGAAGTCTTCACGACAAAGACCGGTGAAATTTCCATCCACGCTGAGAAGGTAACGCTTTTAACGAAGAGCTTACAGATTCTTCCGGAGAAGTACCACGGTTTGACAAACACCGACACACGTTACCGTCAGAGATACATCGACCTGATTATGAATCAGGATTCCAAGGAAGTATTCATCAAGCGTTCCAAGGTAATTTCCAGCATTCGTAAGTATCTGGATGGCGAAGGCTTCATGGAAGTGGAGACACCGATGCTTGTTTCTAATGCAGGCGGTGCGGCTGCCAGACCGTTCGAGACACATTACAATGCACTTGATGAAGACGTTAAGTTGCGTATTTCCTTAGAGCTTTACTTAAAGAGACTGATTGTCGGCGGCTTAGAGCGCGTATACGAAATCGGCCGTGTATTCCGCAACGAAGGTGTTGACACCAGACATAATCCGGAATTCACATTGATGGAGCTCTATCAGGCATACACCGACTACAACGGTATGATGGATTTGACCGAGAACATGTTCCGCTATGTGGCGATGGAAGTTTGCGGCACCACAACCGTACCTTACGGAGAGCATATGATCGACCTCGGCAAGCCATTCGAGCGTCTGACGATGATTGATGCCGTGAAAAAGTATGCCGGCGTTGACTTTGATGAAATTGCTGACACGGAAGCAGCCAAGGCAATTGCGAAGGAAAAACACGTGGCATTTGAAGATAGACATACCAAGGGGGACATTTTGAACCTCTTCTTCGAGGAATTCGTAGAAGAAAACCTTATTCAGCCGACCTTCATCATGGATCATCCGGTAGAAATTTCCCCTCTGACTAAGAGAAAGCCAGACAAGCCGGATTACGTAGAGCGTTTTGAGCTGTTCATCACTGGCCGTGAAATGTGTAACGCATACTCCGAGCTGAACGATCCGATTGACCAGAGAGCACGTTTTGCAGCACAGGAAGAACAGTTTGCTGCCGGTGACGAAGAGGCGAATCACACTGACGAAGACTTCCTTTGCGCACTCGAGTATGGTATGCCACCGACGGGTGGTATTGGTTACGGTATCGACCGTCTGGTAATGCTGCTGACGAACGCACCGTCCATCCGTGATGTGTTGCTTTTTCCGACGCTTAAGAGTGTAGATAAGTAAAGAGCGAATAAAGAGGATGTTTTCTAATGTAATTTAGAGAACGTCCTCTTTTTGACATTTTGAAAGGAACTATAAACCGATATGAATAAACAAGACTTACCGCAACCAGAGCAAAAACAGACGCAGCGCAGCAATATGATGCTGAATGAGCCGATTCCACGATTGATTCCGAAGATGGCGATTCCTACCATCGTGGCATTTTTAATTAATTCCATATATTCGTTAGCGGATACCTGCTTCGTTAGTTCGCTCGGCACGAATGCAACGGCGGCGGTCAGTGTCAATTCCTCGCTTGACCAGCTGATTATGATGGCAGGTTCCATGCTGGCTGTGGGTGCGAACAGCTATATTGCCCGGCTTTTGGGGCAGGGCGAGAAGAAAAAAGCGAGCAGGGTGCTCTCGACAGCCTTCTTTCTGGCGATGGGGCTCGGGGCAATGCTAATGATTTTTGGTAATATCTTTATGATACCGATGGTACGGTTGCTTGGCGCAACCCCGACCTGCGAGCAGTATTCCATAGAGTATGCGACTTATGTGCTGTATGCGGCACCATTTATGGCATCGAACTTTGTCATGAATCAGTGCTTGCGAAGCGAAGGAAGCGCTATGTTTTCGATGATTGGTATGGGTTTCGGCGGCATTTTAAATTGCATTTTGGACCCGATTTTCATCTTCGGTTACTTTGGATTGCCACAGATGGGTGTGGCAGGGGCGTCGCTTGCGACTGCGATTTCCAAATGGGTCAGCTTTGCGATTCTGATTTTGCCGTATCTTACTCGCCGTAGTATGTTACATTTGTCGATTCGCAATTTTAAAATTTGCAAGGACATTATCGGCAACATTGTCAGCGTGGGTTCGTCTTCCATGTTCCGTTCCGGTCTGGCGGTGGTGGCGGCGATTATGCTTAATGACCTTGCCGGTAATATTTCCGACTCGGTGCTGGCGGGTATCGGTGTAGTTACGAAAGTGATGATGTTCCCGTTCAGTATCATTTTGGGATTCGGCAGCGGTTTCCAACCGGTGGCAGGTTTTAACTGGGGTGCGCAACGTTACGACCGCGTGAAAGAAAGTTACCGTTTTAGCGCAAAAGTTGCACTCATCGGTGCGACACTTATGGCGATAACGGTAGCGGTATTGGCAGATACAATTATCGTCCTGTTTGCAGGCACCGACCCGGAAATGCGCAGAATTGGTGTTGTATGTATGGTTTCACAATGCATTGCCCTGCCGATTCATGCGTGGGTTGCGGTGGTGAACATGCTCTGTGCGGGTCTTGGTAACGCCAAAGGTGCGCTGGCACTTTCGACTGCCAGACAAGGCACCTGCTTCATACCGACATTGTATCTTCTGACATGGATGTTTCGTGCGTACGGCGTGGCGATTGTGCAGGCGGTGGCAGATGTGCTGACACTCGCACTCGCAATTCCGATTCTCATTAACATGCAAAAAAAGATTCGACAGGCAGAAGAAAAAATGCCGGTAAGGAGTCTGGTATGACCCTGCAAATTCGACTGCTTTCGCTTGCGGAGGCAGAAAAAGTATACAAAAATCACGTGAAATATGATTTCCCGCGCAATGAGCTACGTCCGTTTGCGATGATTAAGAAATACGTGGACTTAGGCAATTATCACGTGTATGGGATTTTTGAGGCGGACGAGTTGCGTGCATACGCCTGCTTGCTGGAGGAAACGGAATCCGGAATTTTGCTGGCAGACTATTTTGCGGTGTGCCGCGAATGGCGAGGACAGGGATACGGAACAAAAGCCATGGAACTGCTTTCTGCAGCCTGTCAAGGCAGTGCGGGACTGATTCTGGAGGTCGAAGACCCAGAAAGTACGCAGGACGAGGCAGAGGTGCATATCCGATGTCGTCGAATTGCATTTTACGAGCGTTGTGGCATGAAGCTATCCAGTGTGCGTATCTATCTGTTCGGCGTGGAGTATTGCATGATGTATAAGACGTTCACTGACGAGATGGTGCCGGTTAAAATCGCTGACACGATGGAATGCTTGTATGGTAGCATGCTGCCGAACGCGATTTTTAAGAAGATGTTTCATGTTCTCAGTAAATAAAATCAGTTACATTTAATGGAGTAAGAAATGGCAGTAAAAAACCAATTAACAGAGCAGGATATTAAAAAAATTAAGGAAGAAATCGAACACCGCAAGCTCGTGGTCCGCAAGGAGGCAATAGAGGCGGTGAAGGAGGCACGAGCGCAGGGCGATTTGAGTGAGAACTTTGAATATTATGCCGCCAAGCGCTACAAAAATCAAAACGAGAGCCGCATCCGTTATCTGGAACGTATGCTGAAAAACGCAATTGTTGTGCAGGATACTTCGAAAGCGGACGAGGCTGGGCTTAACGATTTCGTGACCATATACTTTGAGGAGGATGGCGAAGAGGAGACTTTTAAGATTGTGACATCTATCCGTGGCAATTCCGTGGACGGACGCATCAGCACTGAGTCACCCCTCGGCAAGGCACTCATTGGCCGCAAAGAGGGCGACCGCGTATATGTTGCAGTCGGAACCGGCGGTTACGATGTAGTAATTCGTAAGATTAGCAAATCAACGGATGAGAATGATACATTAAAATCATTTTAGGAGGGCGCAGTCATGTGAAGCAGGATACGAGCATCATATGGCTGCGTTAAGCATACTTTAGTGTAAATATGAATACAAGCAGGGTTTAGCTAAGTAAAGCAATGAAATTTTTATTTGTTAAATATTTACGCAACATGAAATATGTGGTATAATGGCTAGAAATGTGTCGATTGTGGAGAGGTCTGCAAATCGAAAGAGCATGGAGGATATGAAATGAAACAGTTGATGTTGGGCAATGCAGCAGTGGCAAGAGGTTTGTACGAGGCCGGTTGCGGAGTCATTTCCAGCTATCCGGGCACTCCGAGCACGGAGATTACCGAAGAAGCTGCAAAATATGATGAAATTTATTGTGAATGGGCACCGAACGAAAAGGTGGCGTTGGAAGCAGCTTTCGGTGCAGCGATGGCCGGAAAACGCAGCTTTTGCGGTATGAAGCACGTAGGCTTGAATGTAGCGGCAGACCCATTATTTACAATTTCTTACACCGGTATTAATGCAGGTATGATAATCGGCGTGGCTGACGACCCAGGCATGCATTCCTCTCAGAATGAGCAGGATTCCAGACATTATGCGAGAGCAGCCAAGGTACCGATGTTAGAACCGGCGGATTCCGCAGAATCAAAGGAATTTACGAAGCTTGCATATGAGATTTCTGAACAGTTTGATACGCCGGTATTTTTGAAGATGTGCACGAGAATCGCGCATTCCCAGAGTATTGTCGATACGTCGGAACGCGTTGAAGTGCCGGTAAAGAAATATGAAAAGAACATTGCTAAGTATGTTATGATGCCGGGTAATGCTAAAAGAAGACACCCGATTGTGGAAGAACGTACCCGCAAATTAGTTGAATATGCTGAAAACACGCCAATCAACCGCGTAGAGATGGGTAACACGAAGCTCGGTATTATTACATCTTCCACATCCTATCAGTATGTAAAGGAAGTGTTTGGCGAACAGGCAAGCGTATTAAAACTCGGTATGATTTGGCCGATGCCGGTACAGAAAATTTTGGATTTTGCAGCACAGGTAGAAAAACTTGTGATTATTGAGGAACTCGACGGTTTCATCGAGGAGCACTGCAAGGGTCTTGGACTCGAAGTCGGCGGTAAGGATATCTTCCCACTCGAAGGCGAATTCTCTCAAAATCTGATTGCCGAGAAGCTTGGCGTGGAAGTACATAAGGGTAATGCACTCGAGGAACAGATTCCGGTGCGTCCGCCGGTTATGTGTGCCGGATGCCCGCATAGAGGCATGTTCTACACATTGGCAAAAAATAAATGCACTGTTTTAGGAGATATCGGATGTTACACGCTTGGTGCGGTAGCTCCGTTAAATGCGATGGAATCGACCGCCTGCATGGGTGCCTCCATCAGTTCATTACACGGTTTCAACAAGGCGCTGGGTGCAGAGGCAGAAGGTAAGACGGTAGCTGTGATTGGCGATTCGACCTTCATGCATTCCGGCATGACCGGTCTGGCAAACATAGCTTACAACCAGAGCAATTCGACCGTGATTATTCTTGACAACTCCATTACCGGAATGACGGGCCACCAGCAGAACCCGACCACCGGATACAACATTAAGGGCGACCCGGCCGGCAAGATTGATTTAGAAGCGCTTTGCCGCGCTATCGGCATCAACCGCATCACGGTTGTTGACCCATATGATTTGGCAGCATGCGACCGCGCAGTAAAGGAAGAACTTGCTGCGGCAGAACCGTCTGTTATCATCAGCCGCAGACCGTGTGCATTGCTAAAATATGTGAAGCCAAAAAAGCCGCTCGTATGTGACAGTGAAAAGTGTAAGAACTGTAAGATGTGCATGAAGCTTGGCTGCCCGGCCATCAGCATGAAGAACGGTAAGGCTGTTATTGATCAGACTCTTTGTGTTGGCTGTGGTGTTTGCCAGCAGCTTTGTAAATTTGACGCATTGCGTGAGCAGTAATTGAGGCGAAAGGAAAAAGAACAATGACAAAAAATATTATGATTGTTGGCGTTGGAGGACAGGGTTCTCTGCTTGCCAGCAAAATGCTTGGAAGATTGCTGCTGAACCAGGGATACGACGTAAAAGTGTCCGAGGTACATGGTATGAGTCAGCGTGGCGGCAGCGTAGTTACTTATGTAAGATACGGCGATAAAGTATACTCTCCGGTTATTGACGAGGGTGAGGCCGATGCGATTATCTCCTTCGAGATGTTAGAAGCAGCCAGATGGATGCATTATCTGAAAAAAGGCGGCAAGATTATCGTATCGAACCAGCAGATGGACCCGATGCCGGTCATTACCGGTGCGATGACCTATCCGGAAAATCTGGGCGAGAAAATGAAAGCGGCCGGTGCCGATGTTGATGTGGTGGATGCACTTTCAATGGCAACTGAGGCCGGAACCGCAAAGGCAGTAAATCTCGTGCTGATGGGAAGATTATCCAGATATTTTGACTTCCCTAAGGAAGCGTGGATGGAAGCTATTGAGGCGTGTGTGCCACCAAAGTTTTTGGAAATTAATAAGCGCGCTTTTGAAATGGGACGTGCATAATATAAATGTAACGCCCGAAATCACGTCGGAATCAATTATTATCAAATAAGGAGAAGGTAACAGTGGAAAAGAGATATTATCAGCCGGAAATCGAAACGATGCCGGTAGAACAGATTAAGAAAGAGCAGAGTGAAAAGCTCGTAAAGCAGGTAAAGCATGTTTGGGATAATGTACCATATTACCGTGAAAAGATGGAAGCCCTGGGGGTTACACCGGAAGATATTCACGGTATTGAGGATTTACATAAGCTTCCATTCTTGACAAAGGATGATTTAAGAGACGCATATCCATACGGCTTAATGGCAAAGCCATTATCTGAGTGTGTCCGTATTCAGTCGACCAGCGGCACCACAGGTCGTCGTGTGGTAGCTTTCTACACCCAGCATGATGTTGACTTATGGGAAGAATGCTGCGCACGTGCTATCGTGGCAGCCGGCGGTACGAAGGAAGATGTTTGTCAGGTAAGCTATGGTTACGGCTTGTTTACCGGCGGTCCTGGCTTAAATGGCGGTTCTCATAAGGTTGGTTGTCTGACACTGCCGATGTCCTCCGGTAACACCGAAAGACAGATTCAGTTTATGACGGATCTCGGGGCAACCATTCTTTGCTGTACCCCATCCTACGCTGCATATTTGGCAGAATCCATTCATGAAATGGGATTGAAAGACCAGATTAAGTTAAAAGCAGGTATCTTCGGTGCGGAAGCATGGACCGAAGAAATGCGCCATACGATCGAAGAAAAGCTTGGCATTAAGGCGTACGATATTTACGGATTAACTGAAATTTCCGGTCCTGGCGTATCTTTCGAATGTGAAGAACAGAATGGTATGCATATCAACGAAGACCACTTTATTGCAGAAATCATCAATCCGGAGACCGGCGAAGTGCTTCCGGAAGGCGAGAAGGGTGAATTAGTATTTACATCCATTACCAAAGAAGCATTCCCGTTATTACGCTACCGCACAAAGGACCTTTGTATATTAACAAGAGAACAGTGCTCTTGCGGACGTACTCACATCCGTATGAAGAAGCCGATGGGAAGAAGCGACGATATGTTAATTATCCGTGGCGTAAACGTATTCCCATCCCAGATTGAAGCGGTACTGTTAAAGGCCGGTATGACCGAAAATTACCAGATTATCGTTGACCGTGTAAACAACACAGATACTTTGGATGTCCACGTTGAAATGACGCGTGAGTTATTCGAAGCTGGCGAGGATGCAATTGTAAGAAAGACAAAGGGAATCGTTGCCGGACTTCGTTCGATGCTAGGTATTGGCGCGAAGGTAACACTCGTGGCTCCGAAGACCATTACCAGAAGTGAAGGTAAGGCAGTACGTGTCATCGACAATCGGAAACTGTATTAATCTGAAAATTTATAAAAGAAATTGCGGTATAGTCCTTGGCTATGCCGCTTTCTTGTATTAGAATAGAGTCAGACTTTGAGAAAGGAAATAGAAATATGCTAATCGATTTTCATACACATATATTTCCGGAAAAGATTGCAGCTCGTACAGTCGATGTGTTGAAAAATAATATTGTAGTGCGGCAGGGATATCTGGTTGAGAATCACACCGATGCAACCCTCCCTGATTTGGAACGCTCAATGAGTGAGCAGCAGGTAGACTACAGTGTTGTGTTGCCGATTGCAACCAAGCCATCGCAGACCCCGACGATTAACCGCTATGCAAAAGAGGTTACAAAAGAAAACATCATTTCGTTCGGTAGCCTGCATCCGCTGCAAGAAGATGCGCCGGAGGTGCTCAAACAGTTAAAAGAAGACGGATTTGTCGGCATTAAGCTGCATCCGGAATATCAAGGTGTTTACTTTGATGGGCCGGAGACGATTAAGATTTTACAAAAAGCGGAGGAGCTTGGCTTATATGTGCTTTTACACGCCGGAGAGGACATCGGCATTGAGCCGCCGATTCACGCCACGCCGGAGCGCATCCGTCACACACTCGACTATGTGTCCGGTAAATACATCATTGCGGCCCACATGGGCGGCTGGGGCATGTGGGACGATGTGGAAAAATATCTTGTCGGCACAGAGATTTTCATGGATACTGCTTACGTTAAGGATTATCTCGGCAAGGAGCAGTGCAAGCGCATCATCGAGCATCATGGCGCGGACAAGATTCTCTTTGGCAGCGACTCGCCTTGGGAGGAACCGAGCGCGACATTGGCATATCTGGAGAGCCTTGAATTGACAGAGGAAGATTTGCAGAAAATTAAGTATAAAAATGCATGTAAAATTTTGTCATTATAGAAAGTTTTGTGATATAATAGAAGAAATGTAATGTTTGGGATACAGGAGGTATTTTTAATATGCAGGAAAAGGGAAATAGTTTCCGCAATACGGAAATGATGAGCTGGATGGGATTTTTCTCGAATATGTTGGATGTAAGTCCGGAAAAGATTCATCTGATGAATATTTGTACAAAGAAGAAAAATGTCATTCCATTGATTGAAGCACACAAGCGGGTGATGATTTTTGCAGACGAACGCAACAAGGATTTGTGCGAAGAACTTTGGGAAGCGGGGCTTGGTGACTGTAAGGTTTGGTACGGTTTCGGTAATGCGCCGGGACGAGAGGTAAAGGAAACCGACATTAAAAGCATTGTAGGCATGGAGCTGACTGGCCCAACCGTATTTTTTATTGTCAACGAACACACAAGGGAATCGTACCGTATCGGTATCAAGAATGAAAACTTCAGCCGTGGACCGATTCGCTACGTTGGTCGGGAAATTCGCGCAGTAATTATGAGTATGCTTGATGTTGACCGTCAGGACACCATCTGTATCGTGGATGGCGAATCGATTGTAATCGAGGCAGCGATTGCGGCTAGAGAAGGCACAATTATCGCGGTTGAGCCGGACAAGGGAGCGGAGAGCTCGATGCGTGAAAATGCAGTGAAGTTTGGCGTGCATAATGTTGAAATTGTTGGAGAACTTAAAGAAGGAACGCTCGATCATCTGCCGACACCGAGACTGGCATTCATCGTAGCCTCCAAGCGTTTAGAAGAGGAAATTGCACTGTTGCTTCAGAAAAATGACCATATGCAGTTTATTATCTATACATTGGAACTCGATGTATTGGCAAGTATTAAGAACATTTTTGACAAATTTGGCATCCGAAATATGGACGTCATCCAGATTTCGGTATCAAAGACAAACAAGGAAAACATGTTTGTGTCTCAGCCGGCACCATGGCTGATTTCGGGCGAAAAATAAATTTTGCATATACGATTGTATAAATAAGGAGGTAATGCGATGGCAATTTTACATGTGAATGAAAGTACATTTAAGGAAACAACCGCTCAAGGAACCGTACTGTTGGATTTTTATGCAGACTGGTGTTTCCCATGCAAGTCGATGGGGCCGGTTTTGGAAAAGCTTGCTGCGAGTAAGCCGGATTTGGTAATTGGCAAAATTAACACCGACGAGAACCAGGCACTGGCAATGCAGTTTCGTATCATGTCGATTCCAGCATTCATTTTATTAAAGGATGGTGTGGAAGTGAAGCGCAGAGTCGGCACCGCTCCGTTAAAGGAGATACTCGACTGGGTCAGCGAATAACAAACATAAGAAGGATGGGGGTCCGTAAAACAACGGGGCCCCTTTGACTTTTATATCATTAACAGGAGACGAATATGAAATTATTATTTAAACAGAGATTTTTCTCATGGTTTGACAGTTATGATATTTACGATGAGGCCGGGAACACAGTATTTACCGTCAAAGGGCAACTTTCGTGGGGGCACCGCCTGCATATTATGAATGCGTCGGGCATACATATCGGCACAGTTCAGGAACGCATACTTACGTTTTTACCGAAATTCGAAATTTACATCGGCGAACAGCAGGTCGGCACAATTTCCAAAGAATTTACATTTTTTCGACCAAAATTCAATATTGACTGCAATGGTTGGTCGGTAGAAGGTGATTTTCTGGAATGGGACTACACCATCAAAGATGCGTACGGGAATACAGTTGCCGTGATTACGAAAGAACTATTTAACTGGACTGACACGTATGTGATTGATGTGGAAAATCCGGAGAACGCACTCATTGTGCTGATGTTCACGCTGGCAATGGACGCGGAAAAGTGCTCCAATAATTAGTGTGCTGCAAGGCGAAAGAAACAATGGCAAAAGCGGAGTGACTTCACTCCGCTTTTGTGGTTAATTATTTCGAAATTTATAGATTGCTTTTTGCAATTCAGATGCCAATTTAGATTTGTCTTTAGTTGTGAATACCCCTAATGGATTATTCCAAGATTCCATCGTGTTAGATGATACAACAGTGATATAGTATGTTTTATCTTCTTCGATATAGCCTACATCTATTTGCATACCATCTTCATAAGTAATAAGAAGCATATCTTGATCGTCATCGCAGACACTTTGCAATTTTCCGCGGGCTAAATCTAATCTTCTATACGCATCGTCCCAATATGGTTTATAGGAGGCTAATTCCACATCGGAATATGTGCAAAACATAGACATAAATTTTATGAAATCGTCGTCGATCTTTTTGTCTTTCCTTTTTGTATTAATTCTGCAAAGTGCTATTATCGGTATTGGTAAAATTATTGGAATCCAAATATATTTAAGTTGAAATATGCATAGCCAAAGCAAAACAGGAAAGAATGCGAAAATTAAATATATTAGTAGCCAACTGCCAATACTATCAATAAAATTTCTCGCTTTATTTTGAGATTGGTTTGGATAGAGATTTTCTAGCTTACCATGCAAAAATGTTTTTCTGCCTATTTCGAAAATATCAGCAACATAAAATCTGCCACCACTATGCCCTAAGCGCTGAAAACCGATTTCCAAGGTGTTCGGTTCATTGTGGTAAATAAGGATGTCCTTGTTGTGTTCTTTAGCTTTCATAGAAATCGTTTCTTTTAATTCGTCAAGTGTTCCGTTGAAAATAAATTGCATATTTACACCGCCTTTGCTTTATTATATTACACTCAACCTAAAAAGTAAATTCGGCAGTATAAATCTCCTCAATTTACAGATACTAACATCACGATTTGAAATCAAAGGACTCGGAATGGAGGAATATATGAAAGCAACAGGTATTATAAGACGCATAGAGGAATGCGTTATTTTAGGGCAAACCGCTTGAAAGGTGCATAAACACTAGGGTTTTCGCTGGTTTGCCCCACTGAACGCATTGGTGTCAAAAATAGGTTTTCGGCGGTTTTATACATAGCAAAAGCGAGGTGAAACTCACCTCGCTTTTAAAATTTAATTTCTTTAGGGAACGATTCCTTGCGCATAATCCCCCACATTTTATCGATATATGACAATGTATAAAAGTTTTCATAATAGTGGTAATAAAAAGCACCTTTTAAGGTCATTTCATAAATACCGTCATATTCCTTGACAAATCCTAATCTCTTTGATAACCATAATTCAAAACCGTACATTTTTTTGAGAGGAACACCAAAGAATTTCTCAAAATCTTTAGTAATTACTTTTGTACTGTACGCCGTCCAAAACAACCAATAAATCATTCTCTGTCGTTTGGTAAAACGAATCGTCAAAGATGTAGCAAGGTTGTTCGAAGCGATTCTATCACAATATGATTCAACATCGAACGTATTAATTTTGAATTGTTCCTTAAAAAGACTGGTGGCAGAGCAACCAAACCCAAGAAAATTATCTCTAGTCATTGACGAGTATTTTGCATTCGGTTTGCTTGAAAAAGTCCAGATTGAATCTCGTAGATAGCCTTTACTCAAGCAGTATTGCGTAATTGCATCAAGCAACTTGCGCTTTTCTTTTTTGGGCATTGCAACAACAG
>SVEO01000010.1 GCA_015057275.1 Lachnospiraceae bacterium
TTGCCTCAACCGTTCCTAATAAGGAAATTGTAACTTCATCTACCGTGGTTCCGTTGAATGGATTCTCCATCTGTACATAGTTTGTATATCCGGTATCTCCGGCACCGCTATAGGTTACTGTTACATTATTACGGTTAACGGTTGCTGCTCCTACCATTGTTCCGGTTAATGTTCCGGTAATTGTGTCATAGAACTTTGTTCCGTTCGAGATATAGTATGCAATCGGTTCAGAAGTTTCTTCTTCTACCTGATTCTGTGTAAAGTTTGCTACAACTGTTGTGTTCGCACTGAGCGAGCTAATTGTATACGTAGCGGATGTGCTTACGACAGAACCTCCAACCGTCCAGTTCTTAAAGGTATAACCGTTGTTTGCTGTTGCTTTTAAGGTTACACTTGCACCTTTTTCATAAGTACCTGCGCCGCTTACACTGCCGCCTGCACTCGGGCTTGCTGTTGCTGATACAGTATAGGTTACCGTTGTCGAAGTAGATTTTTCAAAAACTGCCGTATAGGTTGCTGCGCTCGAAGCGGTAAATGTATAGACTTCATTTGTGCTTACGGTATTTCCGCTTGCATCCTGCCATTTTACAAAAGTATAACCTTCTGTTGCTCTGGCAATGATAGTTGCCTCATTTCCTGTAATTACAGTTTCCGGTCCATACAGTGTACCCGCTCCGGAAATATTAGACTGTAAAGTCAAAGTAACTGAATTAAAATCACCATTGTTATAGTTTCCGCCATTTGCAAGAATTGCAATTTCTGAACTATCTAAAACACCTTCATAAATATAAAGTTCGTCATATGCTGCATAAAACAGTCCGTCTGCTGACCATGGGTTAGCTGCAACATAAATACTGTAGTTGTTGGTATCAAAAATTTCACCTACAGCTAAATCCGAAATCTGTTCTTCACCGTTAATGTACAAATCAGCCTTGGCGCCATCTACGGTCAAGATTACATTGTTCCACTGTCCGGAGTTAGCCGCAGTAGAGGTTGTTGCATTTGTCTGTGTGCCATCGACCTCTGACCATGTCTGAATACAACCATTGGAATTAACCGGTGTGTTCATCAAAATACTAGTCCAGTCACCACTGTCGCTATTATATAAATAGAACATGGATGTATAGTTTCCGTGATAGTTATAGGTCTTCATCCAGAATGAAATTGTAAATTTGGTAGAACCAACCGGAATATCATTTGCCAGTTTTAATCCATAGCTTCCAGTTTGAATACTGGTTCCAGTCTTGCTGACACCATCTACTGTGTAGTTTTCCGCTGTATTATACTGTGGTACAGAAGCGGAAGCACCACCACCTGCAGCAACAATCGTTGCAGCACTATCATTTACCTGATTTGTAACATTCGAATCAAACGAATAATATGCCCAGAGTCTATCGTCCTTCTGCGGAACAAAAGTCTTTGTTGCAATCTGATCCTCGTCAATTTCAAATACTGCAACATAAGAAGCATCTCCTTTAACGGTAAAGGTATAGGAAGCCTTTGTGCTGACAATCGAGCTGCCAACCTTCCAACCTGCAAACTTATAATAACTAGCTGGCTTTGCTATAATGGTCATCTCTGTACCGATAATAACATCTTTAGCTCCGCCAGTTACCGTACCTTTACTAGAATCTTCAGAAGTAACTGTTACATCTACAAACTGTGATTCGCTAAGGAAATAAGCTGTCAGTGTTGTATCTTCTTTCACCTTAAAGGTATAAGAAGCGCTGGTGCTTACAATTTCTCCATCCGAATTTTTCCAGTATGCAAAACGATATCCGCTGTTTGGTGTTGCCACAACAGTAACAGTTTTTCCGGCATTAACCGTTTCACTTGGACCGGTAACACTACCAAAACCGACAGCTTTTACCGTAATGGTGCATGGCTCACCGCCAGATACCATACTATCAAAATCATTTTCTGTTAATGCTACGTCCATGACGATGAATTCACTCGTTTTGGTGCTTGCAGAGCCCCAAGACCAGCCACCATTCGCATCACTGAAAGTATCATTTCCTGTACCCAAAGAAATGTAGTCACATGATTGAATAAAACTGAGCAAGATTGAGCTGCATGCATATGAATTAATCAATGTTGCATCCTCAAATACTTGAACTGAAGAATCTGTTACTACCACAGAATACAGATGTTCCGTTCCATCCGGAGTCCAAGTTTTCTCTACGCTATCAAAATAGTTTCCATTCCAATCATTTAAATGGATACCGCCATTTGCTGTAATCGTAAAGAATCCGACACTTGTATAGAAAGTAAATAATGTCTTGTAATCATAATCCGCTGTTTCATTAATCGTCATATATGCGCTAACAGTAATTGCTTCCGCATCAGAACCCTTTAACGGATTTGTCATTCTGACATAATTTGTCGGTGCTGCATCTCCTGCAGTTCCGCGAACAATAATGCCTTCATTATCTACCGATGTGCTTCCATATAAGGTAGCAATTGTCTTACCGGTGCTGTCTAATGTATCATAAAACTTGGAGCCATCGGACAAATAATCCGCAACATAACTAGCAGAAAGTGGTTCAAAATAGGCTGTAACTGTCTGGCTCTTGTACGCACGCATCGTATAAGTTGCAGACTCACTCAAAACATTATTGCTGCTGTCTTTCCAAGCTACAAAACGACTGCCGCCAACCGGTGTTGCAACTAAAGTCACCTGCGAACCTGCACTTACCGTACCGCCGCCACTTACTGTTCCGTAAGAAGTATTGTTCGATGCAACGGTAATCGTTGGTCTTGTCTCATTTGTAAACATTGCAGTTAATGTCATGTTTTTCGAAGCTTTAAATGTATAGGAAGCACTGGTGCTTACAACATTATCACTATCATCAACCCAATGAATAAAACTATAACCACTCTTCGCAGTTGCTCTTACTGTCACAGAGTTTCCGCTGTTTACGGTGCCGCCACCGCTCACCGTACCATAGGAAGTATTATTTGATGACACTTTAATAGAATAACCCGGCGCAGCATACTGCTCGGTACGCTTTGCCCAACGCTGTAACTGTGTACTCGTATCATTACCAGTCAATACAACCGTTGCTTTACTGTTTTCTGCATCCCATGCTTCCATCAATGTATAGCGTTCGGTCACGCTTCCCACTTTAACCGTTACGGTATTATCACCGGAGAAGCTCCATGTACCGGTTCCACTGATTCCGGAAATGGTTGCTGTATAATCAGAATTCAGCTTCATCTCAACCGAGGTCAAGGTTCTCGCTAATGTCTCTTTATTGTCATGGAAAGCAATACGCTCATACTTACCTGCTGCATCAGCAACTGTCATAGTACCGATTGTTTCACCAACATACGGTTCCGGACTGATTACCGGCCAGCCATCCTCATTCCATGTCATCTGATGAATAAAGGAGTAAGGCGCACCTTCGTTACCATTAACACGTGCATGTGATACATAAATCCACTTGTCATTCTCTTCATAAATATCACAATGACCGACTGCCCACCAACCGGTGCCGTTGTTGAATTTATAATTTGCAGTTAATTTGTAACCTGTCGTCTCTCCTGCGTTAATCATAGAAACGCCATCCTGGTCTACATATGTTCCGTTAATTGTTTTACTTCTGCCGACACGTACATGATAACTTCCACCGCCACCACGTTCCGGTCCAAATAAGTTATCATAGGATACAAACAAATAGTAATAACCATCATGATAACGGATAACCGGAGCTTCTACAGCACCACTGTCAATGGAAGATGGTCTGCTGGCAATCAGCGTACCCTCATCTCCGCTTGTCTTCAAAAATCCGGTACTGCTGTTCAACTGTACCACGCGGATACCGCCGAAGAATGAGCCGTAGGACATCCACATATTACCGCTTTGATCATACTCAATGCTGGCATCAATACCGTTCATCCAACTTGACATACCAATATATGTCTGAAGAACAATTCCCGCATATGTAAACGGTCCTGCCGGATTTGTTGCCTTCGCTAAGGCAATACATGAATTTTGGGTACCACCTGCTGAACAGCTGTAGTACATCCAATATTCATTGCCTACCTGAATAACCTCCGGTGCCCAAATGTTACTTGTTGCATTATTTGTTGCACTCATAACAGCCGACACTTTGAGTTCATCGTCATGTGATGCCGCAAAGTCACTGACATAGGTCCAATTTACCAAGTCAGTGGATGTACGCAGCTCCACACCCCATCCGATAATACCGGTCGAATACATATAATATGTTTTCCCCGACTTCAAGATTACCGGGTCATGAACACTTGCATATGCGCTATTATTCACATAGTTTACATTTGGATTACTGACTGCAGCGGATACATATTGCAATCCGATGTTTTCCAAAGAAAAACTAAGTGCCATAATAAAGGTCAATACAAATGCTATGACTCTCATTCCTTTCTTCTTCACAATGTTACCTCCTAAAAAAAAATAATACTGCACTTTCTTATTGAATTTAATGAATTTTTTACCAATAAGAAAGCCAATTTCCGTCTTATTATATAACAAAATTATCCTATTGTCAATCGCTATGCATAAATTTTACATAATATCCGGTATTTTTTTGATTGTTTTTGTTTATTTTTACAACATTAATTGCTTTGTACAAAAAAAGACAAACCATTGTGGCTTGTCTCTTTGCTTATTTCAGTTCTTTTAATATTTTTATAGCTTTCGCCTTGATGCGTTGAATCGCATTGTCAATGGATTTCGGACTGCGGTCAAACCGATTAGCGATTTCCAGATAACCGACCCCCTCCAAATATAATAAGTAAACCTCATGCTCAAAGGTACTTAATTCTTCTTTCAATCTCTTCTTGATTTCCGCGACATTCTCTCGGTCAATGAAAATCTGCTCCGGATTTGCCTCCGAATCGTGATAATCAGCAATATTTTCTGACTCTATACCATCACTATAGTTTGAAATGGACACGTAATTATTCAATGGTACATTTTTCTTGCGCATCGAGGAATTAATCGCCGTATACATCTGGCGAGCAATACAGATCTCTGCGAAGGTAGAAAACGATGCTTCCTTTCCCTGTTCAAAATCGCGCACCGCTTTATAAAGACCAATCATGCCCTCTTGAATCAAATCATCAGTATCGCCGCCGACCAAAAACATTGAGCGTGCCTTCCTGCGCACCTGTCCTTTGTATTTTTCAAAAATCGCATCCATTGCATCGGCATTGCCTTGCCGGATTTGCGCAATCAACTGTTCATCCTGCATGTTTCAATCTAACCTCCTGCGTCGGTTATTTCACTCCCAAGCGCTGTCTGACAATTTCATACGCCAATACCCCCGCTGCCACGGAAGCATTCAACGAATCAATATCGCCATTCATCGGAATTGATGTGATAAAGTCACAGTTTTCTTTTACCAGACGGCTGACACCTTCTCCCTCGTTGCCGATGACTAGGCCGATGGAGCCGGTCAAATTCTGGCGGTACATCACTTCGCCACCCATATCCGCGCAAACAAACCACATGCCGCGGTCTTTTAATTCTTTCATCGTCGCAGAAATGTTTGTAACCTTCGCTACCGGTGTGTGATAAATCGCCCCGGCACTTGCTTTAGCCGCGGTCGGTGTTAAGCCTGCTGCTCTACGCTTCGGAATAATGACACCATGGGCCCCTGCAAGATTCGCGGTACGAATAATTGCACCGAGATTGTGCGGGTCTTCAATATTATCAAGCAAAATAAAGAATGGCGCCTCGCCACGCTTTTCTGCCAGCTTGAACATATCCTCAATCTCCGCGTATTTGTATGCCGCAGCAACTGCAATTACGCCCTGGTGCTTACCCGTCGTGGAAAGTTGGTCTAACCGCTCCTTTTTCACATATTGTACAAGTGTATCCTGCTTCTTCGCCTCGCGTAAAATCGAATGCACCGGACCATCCTGACAGCCATCTAACACAAATAGCTTGTCAATGGTCTTGCCGGCACGAAATGCCTCTAAAATCGCATTCCTGCCCTCAATATAATTCGTTTCTATTGCTTCATTTTCTTTTTTCATTTCGCTCATTGTGTGATTTTTCACTCTTTCTTCTTTATTTTTGCTCAGATGCTTGCCAAACAATTTCGCACCCGCGGTAAATCAATTCCAACATGCGCTCGGTCTGACCTGTAATATAGAGCCAACCAATCAATGCTTCAAAGCCGCTGGCCTTGCGATAATCCGAAACAGTTGCATTTTTTGCGATCGTGCCGGACTGCGCATTGCGGCCACGGCGATAGACGCTTGCTTCTTCCGATGTCAGTTCTTCAAGCATACCCATAATCATCTGCCTTTGGGTTGCTGCCTTTACAAGCTGTGAGCTTTCTTTGTGCAGTTTATGCGGTGGACGGTTGCCATTACCGATTACATATGTGCGAATCACAACTTCATAAATACTGTCGCCGATGTATGCCAGCGTAAGCGGCGAATAGCTTAGCGGGTCCACCTCTTTGCAATTAAACTTTTCTTTAATAATGTCAAATAATTCCATTTTTTCACCTTAGATGCACTTCCATACAACGCCTTCTCTTGTGTCCTTTAATTCAATACCACGGGCAAGCAGTTCATTTCTGATTTCGTCCGCTCTGGCAAAGTTCTTTTCTTTCTTTGCTTGCGTTCTCTGGGCAATCAAATCCTCAATTTCTGCGTCAAGCATATCCGCTTCCTGTTCGGTAATAATACCAAGGATGTCACATAATGCCTGCAGCTTGTCCTCAAGCGCCTGATAAAATGCCTTTGTCTGACCGTTTGCAGTCACTACATTGACATATTTTACAAGCTCAAACAATACAGAAATAGCATCCGCCGTGTTAAAGTCATCTTCCATTGCTGCTTCAAATTTTTCACGGAACACATCAGTATCTGCCACCATTTTCTGTTCATCAGCCGTCATTTCGCCGGCTTCCGTGGCATCTTTCTTACGGCGTAAAGAATCAAATGCGGTAAGAATACGCTCTAAACCATTCTTAGAAGCTTCCATCAAATCAGCGCTGAAGTTCAATGGACTTCTGTAGTGTGCGCTCAACATAAAGAAACGTAACACCTGCAAATCATATTTTTCAGCAATATCGCGCACAGTAAAGAAATTTCCGAGCGACTTGCTCATCTTCTTGTTATCAATATTTAAGAATGCATTGTGCATCCAGTAATTTGCGAACGTTACATCATTGCAAGCTTCACTCTGTGCAATTTCATTTTCATGATGTGGGAAGATTAGGTCTTCACCACCGGCATGAATGTCGATACTTTCGCCGAGGTATTTCTTGGACATTACGGAGCATTCAATATGCCAACCCGGTCGGCCATCACTCCAGTCGGATTCCCAATAAGGTTCTCCTTCTTTTTTCGGCTTCCATAAAACGAAATCCATCGGGTCTTCTTTCTCATCCTCGCCGGCCACCTTGATGGAACGGTGTCCTGCCTGCAAGTCATCCAAATTTTTCTTGGAAAGCTTGCCGTATTCCTTAAAGCTGTTCGTACGGAAGTAAACGGTGCCGTTTACTTCGTACGCATGACCTTTCTCAATTAATGTCTGAATCATATCCAGCATACCGCCGATTTCCTCGGTAGCAAGCGGGTGCTTGGTCGCCGGTTTCACATTCATACCGGCCATATCCTTTTTGCATTCCTCGATATAACGCTTGGAGATGACGTCGGAAGATACGCCTTCTTCGACTGCCTTGGCGATAATCTTGTCATCTACGTCGGTAAAGTTGGAAACATAGTTCACTTCATAACCCTTGTATTCAAAATAACGACGCACCGTGTCGAATACAATCATCGGACGCGCATTACCGATGTGAATGAGGTTGTAAACGGTTGGACCGCACACATACATACTCACCTTGCCTTCCTCAATCGGCACGAACTCGTCTTTTTTTCTTGTCAGTGTATTAAAAATTTTCATTTTATTTTTTATCCTCACTTTCTGCTTTCTTTAAGTTTTCTATTTTTTGTGTTAAAGAATCAAGTAACATCTTCATCTCTTCATTTTCTCTTGTGAGACGGTTGATATGATTCATCATTGGATCAGGTAAATGTACCTGGTCGAGGTCGTTGCGCGGAATCTTCACATTATCCATCTTCACGATTCTTCCCGGCACACCAACTACCGTACAATTCGGCGGCACCTCGGATAATACTACCGAACCGGCGCCGATTTTGGAGTTTTCGCCGATGGTAAACGAACCAAGCACTTTCGCGCCCGCGCTGACCATCACATTGTCACCGAGCGTCGGATGACGCTTGCCGTTTTCCTTGCCGGTACCGCCAAGTGTTACCCCCTGATATAAGGTAACATTATCGCCAAGAATGGCTGTTTCTCCAATCACAACTCCATGGCCGTGATCGATAAATAATCCTTTACCGATGGTTGCACCCGGATGGATTTCGATACCGGTCTTTCTTGCTGAGCGCTGTGATATCTTTCTCGCCCGATAAAATTTTCCTTTCAAATACAATTCATGTGCGCGTCTGTAATGCCAAATCGCCCAAAAGCATGGATAAAGCAACGCTTCGCGCTCGGATTTCATTGCCGGATCACGCTCTTTAATGACCGCAGCCTGCTCCTTGAAATATTTATAAAAATTCATAGATACCTCCACAAACAAAAACCGCGTAATACTCCAATAAGAGACGAAGTATTTCCGCGGTTCCACTCTTTTACAAATCAAACATCTGATTTACACTCAAAACAGATAACGGCTGTGACCGTGCCCGGCTAACAAATTCGCAATCATGCTCACCGGACCAGCTCCCGAATGCACTTCTTTTCCCACTCCACTCGGTTCTGCTTTCAGCCGCGGCAAAACCTCTCTGACAGCGAATGAAAAAATACTTTTTCGTTCAACGCTTTTAACTATTCTTTTCTTTAGTAGTCTATGAAATAAAATTATTTTTGTCAACTATAAATTTTTATTTTGAAAGCAACAATGTAATTGCCTGCGAAGAGATACCTTCCCCAGTGCCGGTAAAGCCCAATCCCTCTTCCGTTGTAGCCTTAATATTGACCCGGTCAATCGAAATTCCCAATGTCTTGGCAACATTTTCGCGCATCTGCTCGCGATATGGTGCCATCTTCGGGCGCTGCGCAATAATCGTTGCATCAATATTGCCTACTGTGTAGCCGTGTTCTTCTAATAACTTTCCGACATGCGCAAGCAACGCGATACTGGAAATGCCTTTGTACTGCGGGTCGGTGTCCGGAAAATGCTTGCCGATATCACCTAAGGCTGCCGCACCGACCAGTGCATCCATAATCGCGTGTACCAGCACATCCGCATCCGAA
Organism: Lachnospiraceae bacterium; assembly: GCA_015057275.1. Classification (GTDB taxonomy): domain Bacteria; phylum Bacillota; class Clostridia; order Lachnospirales; family Lachnospiraceae; genus SIG308. The sequence continues at coordinate 9,290 of SVEO01000010.1, forward strand.
TGCCCGAGGAGTCCCTTCTCATGCGGAATCTCCACGCCGCCTAAAATCAATTTTCTATCTTCCACCAAACGATGAACATCGTAACCTAAACCAACTCTCATAATGTACCTCCACTCCAACGTCTATGACGTTTTATAACATCAACTTTTATAAGTATACCATTATTTTCGCGGATAATAAATCAATTTTTGCAAATAATAATAGAAAAAATTTGCGCTGCATGGTAAAATATTTCAAACTATGATTGATTTTGCTCGACATGAGCCTAAGATTGGAGGAAATATGGTAAAACATGTGATTTTATGGCAATTAAAGGACGAACTTTCAGCAGACGAAAAGAAAAACATTTGTGCAGGAATCAAGGAAGGATTAGAGAACCTCTTCGGTAAGATTCCCGGCCTTCTTGATATCCGAGTAAACATCAACCCGCTCGCTTCCTCGAATGCGGATGTGATGCTTGATTCATCGTTTGTTGATGAGGCTTCTTTAAAGGGATATGCAGTACATCCGGAACATGTAAAGGTGGCTGACAATCATGTGAGACCTTATACAAAAACAAGAATTTGTATGGATTATGAGGTATAAAACGCATGCAAAAGCAGACTTGGAATTTAGCCAAGCCTGCTTTTTTTTAACCTTGTAAAGTATCTGTTTATCGGAATCTGTCTTTGTTTTCACAAACAAACTGATAAAGCTTGCCTAACAATTCCTTCTCAGCGCTATCATAATATTTATTATCTTCGGTCTCAAAATCGATGTTCCCATCCATCATATCGAGGACATTCTGAATTTGCTCTGGATTCTTAGGAATTTTCGCTTGTGGAAATTTTTGCTGTATCGCTCGAAGCAAGCTTAACGTTTTCTCTGCGCCAACCAGCTTGCAAGCTCTCTGAACCTCTGCAAATCGATTGCCATTATAATACAAATAGTGGAAAAACCCACCCGAATTGACTTCCATGCATAAAGTATCAATATGATACGCCGTCCTTTCCCATTGATTGAGATATTCCAAGCATTCGCCCTGCACAGACATTTCATTTAAATGCTCCGAAAGTGCAGATAAAAGCTCGTCTTCCGGCAAAACTAATATTTCTGCAATGCTAGTACTACATTTTCCCGGTAATGTCGGATGATTCTCCGTCATAACTTTTTGGGGCAATAGAACTTTTCCATCGACGTAATGATGGTATTTCTCCCATACCGATGTCAAATCGTTAAATTCAATCGATTCTTCATAATTATCAACACAAGAACAAAGCATAATTAGACACTCTCTTCCTTTTTCCGTGTCTCCGCTCTGAAAGTAATATTCCGCAAGTCGCATATATAATAATGTGGTATTGGCAACGTTATGTAAAATCTCCTTCACCATCAGAATCAACCGAATTCCTAATTCATAATGCCCCTGCGAAATCATCTTTTCCCCATCACTTAAAATAATATCACCGATACCGAAATAGTCATTAAATTCAAGCGCAATTGAACGCATTTCGTAAAAATATGAATCGCTATCGTTCCATTTTTCATAATTCTTTTTTGCGTTTGTTAAACGCTCCATTAAAATTTTAACCGTCGTTTTTGTGTTATTCAACATTTTTTTCATCTTCATTCTCCACATTAATTGACGAATTCTGGCGACAATTTACTTCTAGCATTTCATACTGTCAAATATACAGATTTTTAGAGTTTTTGTAAAGTCTCTGCCATTAAATGTTTGAAAATGAAATAACCTGTAAACACCGTCGATGTAATTACGCATATATTACATTGGGAGGTGAAAAACAAATGAATGTATTAAATTACAGAAACAATTTTAGTTGCACAGGAATAGCAATTGTCGCAAGTTTGATTCTTGGAATCATTTCCGCTTTTCTGCAGATTACTGCAGCGATAACGGTAACGACACCTTTTTTGTGGGTAGTCTTTGGTATCGCCGTTGTGTATCTTGCTGTAACACTAATTGCAGCAAGTTTAACGCAAAGAACGACTTCTTGCCGCTGTTCTACTCTGAATGCAGTATTAATCGGAATCTTAGGAACGATTTTATTTGCAGTCATTCTTTTAGCGATTGAATTTGCAGCTACGAGTATCATTGGTGCCATCATTACCGGCACTCTCTTATTCTTTTTCTCGCTGATGATAACCACCACTGCTTGTCTGGTAAAGTGTCTGGTAAACTGTAATAACTAATCTGACTCACCAAAAAAGGAACGGCAATTTTCAAAAGAAAATTGTCGTTCCTTTCACTGCCGGCAGCGGGACTTGAACCCGCACGCGGTTGCCCGCAACAGATTTTGAGTCTGCCTCGTCTGCCATTCCGACACGCCGGCGGTCAACAAAGTGTATTATACACTTTTTAAGAAAAATGTCAATAATAAATTTCAAAGAATTATGCTATGCTTATGCAAGCAAATCCGGAAGTTCTTTTACATATTCCATAAATGATTCAAAACTGCCCTGCTTGTAATCAGAATAATCAAGCTCCTTATAATTTAGCAGGCAGTCCTTGATTAAGAAAACATCGATGCCGACAGCAGCCGCACACATATCATCCGAAACGTCGTTGCCAACCATCAGGCAATCTTCCGGTGTCTTATCAATCGTCTTTAAGATGCGGCGGTAATACTGCAAATTCGGTTTGGAATAGCAACAATTATCGTAGGTTGTGATAAGAACAAAATCCTCTTTTTCGATGCCGGCCCACTCCATCCGCCTTTCCACAGCTTCCGGCGGAAAAAGCGGTGTCGTTGCCAGTACTACCTGATAACCTTTCTCCTTGAGTATGCTGATACATTCGGCCGCCAATGGCGTCGGCACGGTGTTCAACTTGGCTACATCGAATTCTTTTTTGTAGAACTTTATCATCTCCCGCAAAATCTTGCCTGCTTTTTTGCCGTAGACTTCTTTGAAAAGTTCCTCGATACACTCTTTATTTGTCTTGAAGCCATCATTTTCAATCATCATCTTGATACCGAGCATCATAGTCTCCATGATTTCGTCCGCATCATAACCAAGCGATTCGAATTTCCCTCGAACCGCTTTGGTAAATGTATCAATAAAGGCTTCCTGATTCATCGGCAGCAGGGTACCGTCCAAATCAAATAAAATCGTGTTCATTCTCTTATGTAATCCTTACTCGTCCCAGTTATGATAAACGTTTTGTACGTCATCATCCTCTTCTAGCATGTCTAATGTCTTTGTAATTCTCTTAATGTCATTTTCATCCGTCAAAGTTACAAAATTTTGTGGAATCATCGTCACTTCTGCGGATGCAAAAGGAATTCCTTCCTTCTCAAGCGCTTCTCTTACTTCACTGAAGCTATCAGGGTCAGTGAGAACTTCATAGCTGTCCTCTTCTTCGGTTACGTCTTCTGCACCGGCTTCTAATGCGAGCATCATCAGTTCATCGTAATCTGCTTCATACTCTTCCTTATCAATAATAATCTGGCCCTTCTTATCAAACATGTAAGATACGCAGCCCGGTGTACCAACGTTACCGTTCCCTTTTGTAAATGCGTTTCTTACGTTGGCAGCGGTACGATTTTTGTTATCAGTCAATGTTTCAACAATAATTGCAATACCGTTTGGACCATAGCCTTCGTATGTCATTGTTTCGTAGTTTACGCTGTTCACATCACCGGCAGCTCTCTTGATACCGCGGTCAATGGTGTCGTTCGGCATGTTGTTTGCCTTCGCCTTTGCGATAACGTCGCGTAATTTACTGTTGTTATTTGGATCCGGACCGCCTTCCTTTACGGCAACGGCGATTTCCTTACCAATAATGGTAAACATTTTACCCTTTGCGGCATCGTTTTTTTCCTTTTTGTGCTTAATATTTGCAAATTTAGAATGTCCTGACATAATGTCCTCCTTTATTTTGAGCTCTCTTTTGTCTTCTGCTTATCATCCGTAGTATCATCTTCTTCATCCTCAGTGACCTCCGGCAATGTAAGACGTACGAGAGAAATCATCTTATTTTCTACACTTAATACCTGATATTTGCAGCCGTCCACTTCGATCTCCGGTTTGTCGTCCTCCGACAAAATACGATCAAGCTTGGAGATAAGGAAACCATTTAATGTATCGATATCTTCTTCATCGTACACCAGGCCAAAGGTGTCTTCCAAATCCTCCAGCGTTGTCATACCGTCGACAAGGTAGGTGCCGTCCTCGCATGCAGTAATAAAGTTCTCTTCTTCATCGTATTCATCTAAAATGCTACCTACGATAACCTCAAGAATATCCTCCATCGCAATCAGACCAACCGTTTGTCCATACTCGTCCACAACAATTTCCATATGTATCTTGTTGAACTGCATATCACGAAACAGTGTGTTAATATTTCTTGTTTCCGGAATGAAAAATGCTTCATGTAATAACTCCGGAATGTCTTTTAGTTTACGCTCACTCATTCCCTGCTGCTTACTAAAAATAACAGCTGTTTTCAAGTGCAAAATACCAATAATATTGTCAATATCATCCACGTACACCGGATAGCGCGAATTGTTCTCTTCCAAAATATATTCAACCGCCTCCGCAAGCGTCATTTCACCATCTACAGCGACAATGTTTTTGCGGTGCGTCATAATATCTTTCGCCATCTTGTCGCCAAACTCAAAAATATTGCTAATCATCTCGGCTTCACTGGCTTCGATGACACCTTTTTCGTGGCCTTCATTAACCATCGATTTGATTTCTTCTTCGGTTGTGTCTTCTTCCTTTTCCGCCTCGTGGATACCAAGCAGCCACACAATCAGCTTTGCCAGTCCGCATAAAATACCGGTAAACGGCGAACAGATAGCGATAAAGAATCGCACGATCGGAATCGTACCGAACGATACGCTTTCCGAACGTTTTTTCCCAATATGAAACGGTACGAAAATCGCCAAAACACAAAGGAGCAACAGCATATAAGCAATCACTAGTGCGTGACTGAAAAAATCCATGAACCAACCGGTAAGAATTCTGCCAACGCGAACCGCGAAAAATTCGTGAACCACCGTAACATAATCGCCGTACATAAAGCATGCAAAAAACAAGCTCATCACAAAAACGAGCAAAAAAACTGTCGCCTCCAAGCGCTCCGGATTGTCCAGAATATGTAAGATACACTTTGCTTTTTGCTGCTTTTTTTCGCCAAGTTTTTCTACGAGACTTTCATTTAATTCCGAGAGAGCTCCGCGAAAACTATTTAAAATGCCTACAATTAAAATGAATATAAAAATCATTAGTATCCCTATATAAGGATTATCCATAAGTAACCTCCATGTGTTTTGTAAAAATAAAGCAAATTAAAATATACCATTGAAACATAGATTAGTCAATATTTTATGTATTTAACTCCAGACTAACCATGAGTGCTTCATCGACTTTACGAATGATTTCGCGGTCCAAATGACACACTTTATCCTTCAGACGCCGTTTGTCAATTGTGCGTAACTGCTCCAGCAAAATAACGGAATCTTTAACCATCTGATATTTTGTACAATCAAGCTCAACATGTGTCGGTAGCTTTGCTTTATTCATCTTGCTTGTGATTGCCGCACAGATAACGGTTGGGCTATGTTTATTTCCTGTATCATTTTGTATAATTAACACCGGACGGATGCCACCCTGTTCGGAGCCGACCACCGGTCTTAAATCAGCATAATAGATATCTCCTCTACGAATAACCATTTTTTTCTCCAATAATTTTAAAAATTGTTAGCTTTAGTATTCCCAAAAAGAAATTGTTTATGCTGTATTTTTTCATTAATCTTCGAAGTTCCTCAAAACCTCTTTTAAGTACGCTATGATATCTCCGGCAATCATATAACGTTCACCGAGTTCTGCTTTCGCATAGTCACCGGCCAGACCATGAATATAGACGCCGAGCGAGGCCGCTGCTTTCGGCTCACAGCCAGTCGCTAATAATCCGGCAATCACACCGGTTAACACATCTCCGGATCCCCCGGTCGCCATACCGGCATTGCCGCTTAAATTAAGATAACGGTAATGCTTTCCATCTGTAATGATGGTGCGTGCATCTTTCAAAACGCAAATGACACCGTATCTTACCGCAAATGTTTCCGCTGTGGCTACGCGATTCTTTTTCAGCTCGTGCATATCCATGTTTGTAAGACGCGCCATCTCGCCCATATGCGGTGTAAGAATCACATTTTCGTGCAGATACTGCTTTAATTCTTCATATATACTCAGACAATTGATGGCATCGGCATCCAAGACTGTCGGTTTTCTTGTTAAAAGTACCGTCTTTACAAGTGCCGCCGCCTCTTCATCCCTACCAATGCCCGGGCCGACAATCAAAAATCCGGCCTGTGAAATCGCTATATCTATGCGGCTTCTGTCGTAGTATAAGGCTTCCGGAACAGTGATTTGCAGCGGAATACGATTATCTTCGGTTGACACTGTCATAACGATACCGCTTCCCATACGCAATGCTGCTTTCGTTGCCAAAATTGCCGCTCCGCACATGCCGGTACTTCCGGCAATAACCGCAACTTTCCCGTATGTCCCCTTGTGTGAATCCGGATTTCGCGTCATAATTGGCCTAAGGTCGCATATTTCATGTATTTTCCATGCATCATTGTTTCGAATCATTTCATCCATCGGTATACCGATATCTGCAACCAAGACTTTACCTGCATACGCTGCCCCCGGATATTGCAACAACCCAATTTTATTCCAGCCGAATGTGACCGTGAAATCTGCCCGAACCGCAATGCCAAGTACCTCACCGCTGCTGCCATTTACTCCACTCGGTATATCAACCGCGAAAACTACGATTTTTCTCTGCGCACGTTCTTCATTTATCTTCTGAATACAATCATAATATGTACCGGAAATTTCCCGACTGAGGCCAATGCCAAAAATGGCATCTACAAATACATTATATTCATGTGACGCGAAATCTTTGATAATTATTTTGCACATTCTGCATAAAATAGAAAGCTGTGTTTTAAATTCATCTGTACAACGCATCTCGTTGAGGATACCCACACTCACATCATCGTCCGATGCTGCTTTTAATTGCACTCCGAAACAAACAATCTTTTCGTTTGTTAAAATACAAATATCCGCAGAATAGCCGGAAAGAATCGCCATTCGTGCCGCTGCCAGACCGTCCGCACCATTATTTCCGGTGCCGCATAAAAATAAAATTCGCTCATTTTTGTCAACTTCTGCTGTAATTTGTTTCCACACAGCTTCGGCTGCCCGTTCCATCAGAACAAGTGCCGGAATCCCTATCTCTTCCATAGCATTTTTCTCTAACAACCGCATTTGTGTTACATCAACTATATATTTCATTTTCCTTATCTCTCCCTAATTTCCGCCAGCGCCGTCGCAAATGCATACTCCTTCGTATTACTGATTGTCACATGAATCCTATCGATACCTAATGCTTCTTTTTTTTCCGCAGCACCACGGTATAGGTTCACATATGGTTTGCCGTTTTCATCACGCAACACTTCGACATCACCCGGACGGAACCCCGTAAATCCGCTACCGAAGCTTTTGGCTACCGCTTCCTTGACTGCAAAATTGCCGGCATATTTACTTATGTTATCGCCGAAGCTTTTGCGCTCAGCATCCGTAAAAACTTTTAAAAAGAAAGCCTCCTGCTTGCAAGCTGTTCTGATTCGTTCTATTTCAACCAAATCATTTCCGATTCCGTAAATCATAGTTTTTCCTTTCATTTCATCTCTTTTCTGATTAAATTCTATTACACTATTTATTTTTTTGCAATCAGCAAAATTCATCTCTCTTGATATCTCTGCAAGTCGCCGTAATGAAATGAAACGTAACGCGATGTTCCGTGCTTTTTCATTATTTTCGTAACTCTTGTATTCTCGCATCGCCGTTGCATTTCCATACAAAATATGCTAAAATCTTTTTTATTCACAGGAGAAAGGCTTGAAATTTTATGATTTTAGCATGTAAGTCCATCAAAAAGGCGTTCGGTACAGATGAGATTTTAACCGATTGCTCTTTTCATATAGAGGAACGCGACAAAGCGGCGATTGTCGGTCTGAATGGTGCCGGGAAATCCACTCTGCTTAAGATAATTATCGGTGAGCAGGAGGCAGATGCGGGCGAGATTGTTTTTGCAAAAGAAACCACATTCGGCTATCTTGCGCAACATCAGGATTTGACCGTCTCCGGCACGATTTATGATTATTTGTTGGAAACCAAGCAGGAAGTGATTGCACTTGAGCAGAAGATTCGCGAAACAGAAAATTTAATGAAGTTTGCTGACGATGGTAAGCTAGAACAGTTGATGAAAAGCTACACCAACTTTAACCACCGCTTTGAGCAACTAGGCGGCTATGCTTACAAGAGCGAGGTTATCGGCGTGTTGAAAGGTCTCGGATTTTCAGAGTCTGAATTTCATCAGAACATTGCTACCCTTTCCGGCGGCCAGAAAACACGCGTATCACTTGGCCGACTGTTGCTTACGAACCCTGATTTGATTTTGCTTGACGAACCAACAAATCATCTCGATATGGAATCGATTCGATGGTTAGAGACGTTTTTAGCAAACTATAAGGGCGCAATGATTATCGTTGCACATGACCGCTATTTTTTAGATAAGATTGTCAACAAAGTTATTGAGATTGAAAACGGAGAAACCATGGCTTTTTCCGGCAACTATACTGCATTCCGAGAGAAAAAAGAAATCATTCGCAATGCACAATTGAAGGCTTATCTCAATCAGCAACAGGACATCAAACATCAACAGGAAGTGATTGCGAAGCTGAAATCCTTTAACCGCGAGAAATCCATTAAACGTGCGGAAAGCCGCGAAAAACAATTAGAAAAGAAAATGTCTTCGCTTGTGGCCAAACCGTTAGCGGAAGCTGCTCCGATGCAACTGACGCTTGAGCCGAACACTGTCAGCGGAAACGATGTACTCTCTGCAAAGGATTTAGCGAAATCTTTCGGCGATAAACATCTCTTCTCAGGACTATCTTTTGAGATTAAGCGCGGTGAACGCATTGCACTTATCGGCAACAATGGCACCGGCAAAACAACCATTTTAAAAATGATTCATGGCACGCTGGATATGGATGCCGGCGAAATCCGTATCGGCACAAAAGTTCAAATCGGTTACTTCGATCAGGAACACCATACCCTCAACATGGAAAAAACGATCTTTGACGAAATTTCCGACACCTATCCAACCTTGAATCAGACAAAGATCCGCAATGTGCTGGCAGCCTTCCTTTTTACCGGCGAAGATGTATTTAAGCGCATCGGCGATTTGAGCGGCGGTGAGCGTGGACGCATTAGTTTAGCAAAGCTGATGCTTTCGGAAGCGAACTTTCTGATTCTTGACGAGCCAACGAATCATCTTGATATGCAGTCGAAAGAGATTTTGGAATCTGCTCTCAATCAATACACCGGCACTCTGCTCTACGTTTCACACGACCGTTATTTCATCAACCAAACTGCCACACGTATTCTTGATTTAGCCAACGGAGTATTGACTTCCTATATCGGAAATTATGATTACTATCTGGAAAAACGCGAGACGCTGACCCAAAGCGTACCATTCAGCAATCGCCTTACCGGTCAACAGAAAAATAATATTCTCGGCAATAACATTTTATCAGCTACCGAAGGACCTGTGGGCAGGCAGACTGTTGCATCTAGTAAAAATGACTGGCAACAGCAAAAGGAGGAACAGGCCAGACTTCGGAAGCTAAAAAGTGATTTGGAAAAAACCGAAACCGCCATCATGGAATTAGAGGCAAGAAATGAAGAACTTAATGCCCTTTTTGCTGATGAGACGGTCTATGCCGATGTTTCCAAGTTGCTCCCTCTCCAGAACGAGAAAGAGTATAATGATGCAGAGTTGCAAAGTCTTTACGAACTTTGGGAATCTCTTAACGAAGAAATGCAGTAATAGCCTCGTACATTTTGCAAATATTTGCGACTAATTTCAAGTAATTCTCCATTCTTCAAAAGAATATGATGTTTTTGAATTCCTGTTACCTGCTCCGCATTGACAAGGAATGATTTATGAATTCGCAAAAAATCCATATCGCATAATTCAGCTTCAAATACATCCAGCCTCTGGTAGAACGAATAACTACCGGAGGCTGTTTTTATGTACAATTTGCGCTCGAGACTGTAAATATAAATAATTTCTGTTCGCCAAATAATGCGAATTTCGCCGCGATTTTTAATTATCACTCTGTTTTCTTGGATGTAATATGCCAAGCTCACCTCTTTCCCGGATGCCTCACAGAGTATAACATATTCTTTTACTATAAAATAATAACGTAGAAGTAAAATATTACTTCTACGTTACTATATTTTCTAAATTTTATAACATTTCTTCTAACGTCTCTCGTATTGCCTTGATAAACTCTTCACTATTTAATGTCACTTTATGTTCCAAAGTGGAAATTAATGCGAGATCTCCGGTCATCTTTCCTTCTTCAATCGTACGGATGGAAGCTGCCTCCAGCTTGTCTGCAAAAGCAATCAGGTCATTCAATCCGTCCATCTCACCGCGCTTTCTCAATGCACCGGACCATGCAAAGATTGTTGCAATCGGGTTGGTAGATGTTTTTTCTCCCTTCAAATATCTGTAGTAATGTCTCTGTACCGTACCGTGAGCTGCTTCGTATTCATAATAGCCCTGCGGAGATACTAATACAGATGTCATCATGGATAAAGAACCAAATGCAGTGGCTACCATGTCACTCATTACATCGCCATCGTAGTTCTTACAAGCCCAAATGTAACCACCTTCCGAACGCATCACACGGGCAACGGCATCGTCAATCAAGGTGTAGAAATACTCGATACCCGCAGATTCAAACTTCTCTTTGTACTCTGCATCGAAAATTTCCTGAAAAATATCCTTGAATGTATGGTCATATTTCTTGGAAATCGTATCCTTCGTTGCAAACCATAAATCCTGCTTTGTATCCAGTGCATAGTTAAAGCAGCTTCTTGCAAAACTCTCAATGGAATCGGATAAGTTGTGCATACCCTGAATGATACCTGCGCCCTTGAAGTCGTGAATCACTTCTCTAGTCTCAGTACCATCCTCTGCTGTATATACAAGCTCAGCCTTACCTGCACCCGGAATCTTCATTTCTGTTCCCTTGTAAACGTCGCCATAAGCATGTCTGGCAATCGTAATCGGCTTCTTCCATGTCTTAACGTACGGTTCAACACCCTTTACAATAATTGGTGCGCGGAATACGGTTCCGTCTAAAATCGCACGAATCGTACCGTTCGGAGATTTCCACATTTCCTTTAAATTATACTCCGGCATACGTGCCGCATTCGGCGTAATAGTCGCACATTTAACTGCTACACCGTATTTCTTCGTAGCTTCTGCGGAATCAAACGTAACCTGGTCGTTTGTCTGATTGCGATACTCTAAGCCCAAATCATAATATTCAGTCTTTAAGTCAATGAACGGGAGCAGGAGCTCGTCCTTAATCATCTTCCAAAGAACTCTTGTCATCTCGTCTCCGTCCATCTCGACTAAAGGGGTCGTCATTTTAATCTTTTCCATTGGTTCCTCCATTCTTGGTGCCTATCGGCGACCGTTAATAAGTTATATATCACTGCCATTGCAGACAAATGAACTATTTTTCTTTTGAGCCTATCACACGTTCAAAACAATACTGCATAATTTCTTTTCGACGCACAATGCCGATGAAGATTTCCTTATCATCGACCACCGGTACAAAATTCTGGTTGAGTGCACGTTCAAACAATGCTTCGATGGTTTCATTAATATGTACCGGCTGCAAATCGCACTTACGATTAATTTCCTTTAGACTAATATGGTCAACATCACGAATGCCGGTCTGGATATTGTTTACAACACCCCACAGAAAGTCTCCTTCGGTAATCGTGCCGACATAATGTCCCTGTTCGTCAATCAGTGGAATCGCAGAATAACCGTAATGTTTCATTTTTTCTAAACCCTGACGCACGGTAGAATCCGCAGACAAAAACGCAGTCTCACTCTTCGGTGTTAAGAAAAACAAAATATTCAATAAAAACGCCTCCTTATCGTGCTAAAACTCCCCTAAATTCTAAAATATGTATTTTCTGCTTATCCTATTATACATGAAATTTCTAATTTGAAAAGCAGAGAAAAAGAATTTTATTGAAATGTTAGAATTTTTTTATTTCTGTAATATTTCAGTCAGCCCAGCATTTTCTGCAGTTCTATCATTCCCCAGCCTTGCTTTTCCTTGGGCAGACCAATGTCTTTGGAACTCTGATACAATATTTTCTTTACATCTTTCGGACTCATATCCGGGTACTTTTGCAGTAAAAGCGCAATTGCTCCCGCCGCTACCGGCGTAGCCATCGATGTACCGCTCTTTACGGTATACCCGTAATAACGATGACTCAAACTCATGATTTTACTGCCCGGTGCTACGATTTCCGGCTTCACAATACAGGAATCTTTCGTTGGTCCGCAACCGGAATATTTAGACTTCATCCGCCCACCAATATAAATGGATTCTTCATCATCAGACGCGCCGACTGTAATGACTTTGCGACTGCTCCCCGGTACCGTGATACTGCCACGCCCCGGCCCATTATTGCCGGACGCGGCGACTACGACAATTCCATTGTCCCACAGATAGTTAACTGCCGCAATCAGTTCATCATCTTCTTCGGATGCATCTGCAAATGTACCGATAGAGATATTAGCAATCCGAATGTTGTATACCTCTTTGTTCTTAATTACCCAATCAATTCCTCGCTCCACATCCTTTGATTTGCCAATACCGGCAGAATTTAACACTTTTACCGCCACAAGATTAACTTCCGGTGCCATACCACGGTACTTTCCCTGGCTATGCAGGCCGCTGCCGGCGATAATTCCCGAAATATGTGTGCCGTGGCCATTGTCATCAACTGCGCTTTCCCTGCCGGAAATCGTACTGTGAACCGCACTGACCCGCCCTTTTAAATCGCCGTGCAAAAATATGCCGGTATCCAATACGGCAACTCCAACACCATTTCCTGTGTATCCTTTTCGAAAAAAAGGATCGACATGTAATAAATTTCGCACTCTGTTCATAACTACCTCCTTGCCGAGCTGGTTAATATGTACAGAGTGCGATTGTAATTACTATACTATTTTATGAGCTGCTTTTATTTTTGACATTATGATTCCGCTTCCTTGTCCGCTACTCCGTTTAGAATTGGCATACCGTCCGCGCTCCAAAGAACCTTACGCAGTCTTGCATGGCGACAAGGGTCAACAAGTGGATCCTGACCGGCAAACCCACATTCGCCAAGGAAACATTCTTCGGAACGTGCATGGTAAACAAATACATAATTGCCATCTTCATCAACCGTGAAAGAATTGTGGCCCGGGCCGTACTCGCCGTCTAAATCAGCCGAGTCTAAAACCGGTTCCTCACTCTTCATCCAGGAATTAATATTCATCAAATCAGATTCTGCATCTGCCGTCAACAGACCAACACAATATTCCGGACCGGTGCCGGCTGCTGAGTAGGCGACAAAGACCTTACCATTATGCTTTAATACTGCCGGGCCTTCGCAAACATAATATCTGGCCTTTTCCCAATAATATTCCGGTGTTGCTAACGTTATCGGCTTACTTGTCAATTGCCATGGCTTTTCCGGGTCAATCGTTGCCATATACAAATTCGAATCACCAGGCTTCTGCGCCCAAATCACATAATGTGTACCGTTATTTTCAAAATACGTCATATCCAGCGAGAACTGACTAAAGGAGAAGGTATCGCCCTCCATCGGTAGGAAGCGGCTCTTGACTGTCCAATTGCCGGTGTACGGGTCTTGAGAATCACACGCCAGTACATAACAACGGATATCCCAAACATTGCCGTTGCTCATACTGCCTGCAAAATAAACATACCACTGTCCCCCGATGTAATGCATCTCCGGTGCCCAAATATAACGATAAACCTCTGTGGATGAGCTTTCATCCCAAATTGTAATTTCTTCTGCCGTAGAAAGACCCTCCAATGTAGCAGAACGACGCAAAACGATACGGTCATAACCTTCCCCATCTGCAGAACCGCGTTGCGGATAAGATGCGGTAAAGTAATAATATCCGTCATCGCTCTTAATAATATATGGATCTGCACGCTCCTCAATCAGCGGATTTGTGTATTCGGATTCTGCATAATTGTATTCGTCCGGCTTGCCCGCTTCGTATTCTGTCATAATCTCGTCCGCAGTCAATACTTTGTCATACACCTTTACTTCCTTAATGAAACCGGTGTAAGTCGGATCCGCATAAGAAGATTTGCCCAGATAAGACACCAAATCCTTACCATATTGGCTGATGGTGCGGTTTACTGCCTGTGTGCCAACCAGCTCGCCGTTATAATATGCAGTAATCGAATCCTCAGTAATGACCGTCGTATAAAGCGCCCAGCCGATGCCGGTGGAAGGTCCGGTAATCGTCGAACCGCTGCTGGCGGAAATACCAACCTCTGTATTATATGGTGCAGAGGAATTCACACTGTTTGTCATAACCGACTTCATCTTGCCGGACGGGTTACACGGATTCAACAACCAATAATTTTTCGGCATGGATTCGGTCGTGCCGATAAACATTGCACTGTAGTTACCGGCACCGGTGTAATTGTTCAGCCACAGGGAAATCGTCATTGTATTAACCCCGTCAAATGTGCCGGTCGGAATCTTTACATAGGCACCATTTTCCAGAAACAGTACATTGTCCTCCACACTGCCTTCACCGTAAATCGTGCCATGATTTTCCTGACCGGATTTGTCAAGAATTATACTCGCGTCATCCGCTGATACTGTCATGTCATAATGAACCATCAAGCCAATTTGCTCCGTATGTACTGGTGCATCATTCACATTGACATTTTGTTTTGTTGTTTCTTTTACTCCATTTGTCGTCGCTCTTTCTTCGTTTTCTGATTTACTGCATGCACAAAAAATCACGGTAAGAAGCACTGCCAAAAGAGCAAGAGTTACATACTTTTTCTTCTTCATCATACTTTTCTCCTTCTTATTTTTCACGTAAAATTCATACAAACATTATACCTTAATATGCCTTTAGATTCAATTGATATTTTAAGTCCGCATTTTTTGTGGAAACAAGACATGCTGTGTCACATAAGATACAGTGTAAACAAAATAAAGCAAATCAGGAGGCAACAAAATGAGTGATTTAGCTGCTACAAACTGTGGTTGCGGTTGCAATGATGGCAATGGCTGCAACACAATCTTCTTATTAATTATCTTATTACTGTTCTGCGGTAATAACAACGGTTCTGTTTTTGGTGGTAACAATGGCTGTGGATGTGGCTGTGAAAGCATCATCTGGATCCTTCTCTTATCCTGCTTCTGCGGCGGTAACAATGGATTCTTCGGTGGTAACTGCGGCTGCTAATTCCAAAAACTCTGCAAGCAACCCTCAAACGCTGTGCCGGCATTGGTTTTCCATGCCGGCACAGCCATTATTCTCCGGGAACTTTTTCTGAGAGGTCGAATGAAATTATGACAACTTATTATAAGACAAGCGATGGTCGTTATTTCGGCGAAGATACATCGTTTTATGAGTTTGATCTCGAATGCATTACCTGCCGGATGCAGAACTATCTTTTTCTGCTTCTGCTCTTTTTACGTAACTTCTATCCGGCAAATTATACGCATATGATTAGTGAGAAATCCTTCGCAAATTTTAAAAAACGCGAGATCCAATTTTGTAAAGGAGATTAATTCGCATGGAAGAAGATTTTGACCACATGATTTCGAACCGGCAAATTGAGATGCTCAAAACCGTTATCCCCTATCTGCCGTATTCGCGACAGCGCACATTGTCAATGATTGTAAAAATAACCGAGTTAAAGAATACGATTCAGTATTTCCGCGAGAATGAGCAGGCAAATGTTAAGTCCTGCTCAGAAGATTTTCCGGAAAATCGCATCCCGGAAATGTTAAATGCAATTAAGGTATATTGTTCAAAGCAGGAACAGGAACAAATTGACTTTATTTTTCAGATGCTCATGGCAATTCAGATGATGCAGGAATCTTAGATAAGAAAGGCTGGATATATTATGGATGATATGATAAACCAATTGCAAAATAAGGGCATTTCGCCTGAAAAACTTGCAATGTTAATGGAATTTGTCGGCAAATCGAAAAACAAATCTCCGCAGGATTATTTACCGTTTTTTATGATGGCTGCACAGAAAGCATCTTCGTCCGGTATGGATTTTAATGATGATGAAACAAATTTGATTCTTGAGACGATGATGCCAAACATGACAGCCGAGGATAAAAGAAAAATTGCTTCTATGCGCAATCTTGCAAATATTATTGCACGCAAAAGTAATCGTGGCAAAAACTAATCACACCCTTGCATCACTCATGCAATCATGTTAAATTATGAATAATATGATTGTATGGGAGATGACAAGATGAAACATGTGCTTACAGTATTTACCGCGCTTTCGATGACTTTATTTATTTTCTGTATTGCTGTAGTGGCAACATTTGGCTGTCGATTTATTTATTACTTTGATATCGATTATTTAAATATTGCGGATTCACTTGGTGTTTCGCGCGAATTGCTGATAGAAAATTATGATACCCTAATTGACTACTGCTTTTCTTTATCCGATGAACTTTTAGTATTCCCGGATTTTACACAGTCAGAATCCGGACAAATTCATTTTAAGGAGACAAAAGACCTTTTTCATGTTTTTTTGCTTGGCACACCGATTACCGGTATATTATCAGCTGCCGGAATTTTTCTTTTACGTAAAGAAAAACCGCGTACTTACTTAAAGTACACGGCTACACTTTCTATCTTTTTACCGCTTGTTGCAGGCACCTTGATTGCCATTAATTTTAAAAAAGCATTCGAATTCTTTCACAAAATAGTTTTTCAAAACGACTACTGGCTGTTTGACCCGCTGACTGATCCGGTTATCCTTGCTTTGCCGAAAGCGTTTTTCATGCACTGCGGTATCTTTATCATTGCAATTGTGCTGCTTTTGAGCGGACTTTCCTATATCAGTTACCGGATTAGTAGCAAGGGCAGCAACACTGACACATCAAATTAGCCATACAAAGCTTCATGCATACGTCATCTGCCTGATACATCGGACTACCGTACTGCTGGCCGCGCTGCTGATACCATTCTCCCTGCGTCTGCAACTGCTGATAGAGGCTGCGGAACTGCATATTATCCGGCTCCAACTCGACCGCTCTGCGTGCATGTTCTAATGCTTTTGATTGATTTCTTGCGCCGGCATTAGCCATCGCACTTAAGAAATACCAGCTACCATTACGCTGGGAAACGGATTCCAGCGTATTTAATGCTTCCTGATAATAGCCTGCATTGATATAGCGGAATGCCGCCTGCATCCGCGAGTCTTCAGTGCTGCCAGAGCTTTGATTTTGTTCAAAACCACCATACCGTCCATAGGCTGCGCCACCATATCCATACCCACCATAAGTACTGCCGCCGCTTCCGTACGGATTATCACTATATCCACGCGCTCCCAGTTCACGTTCTTTCATAATTTGATCGTACGCCTGCTGAACTTCCTTAAACTTTTCCTCTGCTAACTCCTTGTTCGGATTGTTAATATTGGCATCCGGATGGTACTTGCGGCTTAGCTTGCGATACGATTTTTTTATTTCATCATCGGTTGCATTAGGGGATACGCCTAACACATCGTAAGGCCGGTTCATAGTTCCTTTTCCTTTCTGTTACGGCGCTTCTGCCGAATTTGTACGTATTTACACCAAATCCCCGCATACATAATGTTGCGCAGAATTTCCGCATCTTGAATAATCGGCAGTCGCTCAAAAATTTTCGCTCCCTCCGATATTATCATAGGAAACAGATTCTGGCAATAAACTTCTAAATCTTCTTCTGACATATTCTGCTTCAGCAAAATATTGTAATGCCCGTTTTTACGGTCCTTTTCCATATCCTCATAGGCATCCATCAAGTAAATAAATTTACCGAAATAGAATCCTAAATCCCGCAATTCCTGCTTCCATTCCTCGTATTTCCAAGCAAAAATCTCCCCTAACATCTCCCCGGTTAAGTTTGCTACCATATCAAGGTCTGTATCTGCGCGCTGTTCAGCAGCATGCAATTTCCGTACGTAAGTTTCAATCGCTACAACCTGTCGCTCATATTTTGTCTTGATTTTTTTATATCTGCTTTTGAAAACAAGAGCTGCACCGCCTTTGGCGATATTTTTATCGTCCAGATAACCGTCTAACAATTGATGATACGCCAAAAGTACAGTCATATCTGCACAATAATCGGTCGCATCGTTGCGTACCATCTGCCGCTTAGCTGTCGGATGCAGCAGACAACGGAAGTCTCTGCAGTCCTCTTTTGGCTCATAAAGGCCGGAAAGTAAAATCGCCAAAAATGTCAAATCATAATTCAGCAGTAGCTGGCTCGTGCGTCCGTTGCGCTTATGCAAGCAGTTACACATGCCACAATAATAACTTTTGTATCTGCGCCAATCCTTGACTTTTAATTCACTTTCATTAATACAAACATATCCAAACATAATAATGCTCCAACTTAGCTGTTTTTTTCAAAACTGCAACGACATTTCGGGCAGGTAATACGAATTCTTCCCTTTCCTCGCGGAATCCGAATTTTCTGACTGCAGTTCGGACACTTGTAGATGTGATGTGTCCTGCGCTGTTTCATGCGATTGATAAATCCGCGCCATTTTTTGCGGATTTTCTCGGTTTTCGCTAAATACAACTGATTTTCCTGCGCACGCTTATAAATCTTGCGCGAAAACATACGGTAATAGGATAGCACTAACAACACTATCGCTACCAGATAAAGAAAACCTCCGCCAAAAAACATGGAAATAACCATACAAATAAGACACAAAATCATTAAAAATTGATTCAAATTATCATTGCCGTAGCGTCCATACATAAATCTCCGAAACTTTTCTCTCATAAAAACCCTTCTTTCCTATGTATATCAAACATCCTGCTTTTCATTTTACATAAATAAAATGAGCTGTCAATCGAACGACAGCTCATTTAAGAAAACTTTCATAAACCGTTTATCATTTCATAATATCTTAGAAATCAATTTTTGAAATAACATCGAATACGTGCTCTAGTATTTGGTTTAATTCCCGGTCGGGAAGTATGGACTCAAAGAACCTGCAACTGCGCTGATTGGCATCGACTGCAGATAAACCGTACCCGGTCCGGTCAGTACAGTATTAAAGAAACCTTCGCCGCCAAGCAATTTATTCTTTAGACCCGGCACAGTCTGAATTTCCATATGTACATCTGCTGTCATCGCTGCCAGATATCCGGTATCGACAATCAACTGCTGACCCGGCTGTAAATCATAGCGTTTGCAGTAACCATCGATTTCGATAAATGCTTTACCATATCCGGAAAGCCGTTGCATAATGAAACCTTCCCCACCAAACAAACCTGCGCCAACCTTTTTCTGGAAATGCACAGAAAGTTCAACTCCTGCTTCGGAAGCAAGGAAGGAAGATTTTTGTGCAATAATTTCTTTGCCCGGTTCAATGTCAAATTCCATAATGGAACCCGGAAAGCTAGATGCAAAAGCAATCATGCCAGCTCCGCCCATTGCAGTGTAACGATTCAAAAACATCGATTCGCCGGAAAACATACGTCCGATTGCCTTACCAAAACCACCGGCAGACGTTTCCATCTTCATATTCGGAGACATCCAACTCATGGAGCCTTTCTCAGTAATTAGTGTTTCATTCTGCTCCGGATAGCACACAACAATCGGAAGCGGTTCTCCTAAAATTTCGTATCTCATACAATCTCCTCCCTGTAAAAAGTGCTTTTATTTTATCATATTACAGATATATCCACAATATTAAAATGGGGCTGAGATAATTTTCTCAGCCCATAGGAATTAATAATTCTCTTTTCTCACTTCAAAGTAAGACTGCGGATGAGCGCATACCGGACATACTTCCGGAGCCTTCTTTCCAATCACTAAGTGGCCGCAGTTTCTGCACTCCCACATCGTCTCTTCGGTCTTTTCAAATACTGCCTGCATTTCCACGTTGCTAAGCAATGCACGGTATCTTTCTTCATGCGCCTTTTCAATTTCCGCAACCATGCGGAACTTTTCGGCAAGTTCTGCAAAGCCTTCTTCTTCCGCTTCCTTTGCGAATGTATCGTACATGTCCGTCCATTCATAATTTTCACCTTCAGCTGCATGTAAAAGATTTGCGGCGGTATCGCCTAACTCGCCAAGTGCCTTAAACCACATCTTTGCATGTTCTTTTTCATTGTCTGCTGTCTTCTGGAAAATGTGAGCAATCTGCTCATAACCTTCCTTCTTTGCAACACTTGCAAAGTATGTGTACTTGTTTCTTGCCTGGCTCTCACCGGCAAATGCTGTCCAAAGATTCTGTTCTGTTTTTGTTCCCTTCAAATTCATAGTTGTTCCTCCTGTTTTCTTTTCATTTTGTATTTTTTCAAAATCTGCTGCTCCGTGCTTGCAGATTGGACATATATAATCTTCCGGCAATTCTTCGCCTGTGTAAACATAGCCGCAGATGGTGCAGCGATAACCGCTTACTTCTTTTTCCACCGGTGCCGGCTTCGGTTTGATGTTCCTCTGGTAATAATCATAAGTAACCGTAGGTACTTCACTCAACACATCCGCATCGGTAACATCTGCAATAAACATTGTGTGCGTTCCTAAATCAATCTCGTTCATCACTTCTGCTGAAAAATAAGCGTTTGTATTTTGCGTTACATAAAGAATGTCGTTTTCCGCGCGCTTTGCTCCGGTAACATTTGCAAATTTGTCGACATTTCTTCCGCTTTGAAACCCAAAATGCTTAAAAACATCAAACGGTGTCTGTGTGGTAAGAACGGAAAGATTGAATTTCCGGGTTGCTAATATCATATCATGCGTATGGTTCTGTTTATTTACCGTGACCGAAATGCGATTCGGTGTCGCTGTGACCTGCATCGCCGTATTGATAATACATCCATTGTCCTTTTCATCCTGACGTGCAGTAAGAACATAAAGTCCGTATCCGATTTTATACATTGCCTGATTGTTCATTGTACCCACCTTTCTGAAGCATATCGCTTCTGCATTCATCGCAAATAAAATATAAACTCAAGTCATATGATTCAATCAGAACACCGCATCTGCGCTCAAATTCAGCCTTCAGGTCACCGAGCTTTGCATCGTAAAGCTTACCGCAATGCTTGCATATCAGGTGTTCGTGTGGAATCACTCCGCGGTCAAAATGGTCTGCGTGTCCGGGGACCTTAATTCTCATAATCAGTCCCTTGTCGACCATGGAGTTTAAGTTGTTATAAACCGTCGCCACGACAACCGATGGCAAAGCCTGCTTCGTCAGCGTATAAATCTGCTCTGCTGTCATATGCTCTGGCGAATTCTGAATAATGTCATAAATGGCCTGTCGCTGCTTTGTCATTGACTTTCCTCCTTTGTTTTTAGAATTAGAATAACTCTAAATTTAGAATATCATAAACTCTTAGAATGTCAATAGTTTTTACGAATAATTTACCAAAAAATGTAAATTATTATTCCTTCCCTTGACACTTTAGACAGAACACACTGCTTCTGCCGCCAAACAAATAATCTTCCGAAGAAATTGCATTCTTCTCTATGTAAAACATCAATACCTACAATTTTACAGTTTCGACTTCAGGTAATTCAGGCATAATTTTTTCGCATGTTAAATGAATAAAAGTATTGACTTCTTTTACTTTTCGATGTAGTATTGCATTGTATTTGATATGGTTTTAATTACTACACATTGTTGTTTTGATATTTTTTGCATATACTATTAATAAATTTTTTTGAATGGAGGACTCATGATGAAAAAAGCAAAAGACCCAGGAAGTGCAATTACACATTTTATCGGTATGCTGATGGCTGTTTTCGCTGCAACACCGTTGATGATTCGAGCCACCACCATGCCCAGCAAGATTTACACATTCTCACTCGGTATCTTCATCGTCAGCATGATTCTTTTATATGCGGCGAGCACGTTATACCACACATTGAACTTGTCCGAGCATGTGAATTGCATTTTCAAAAAAATCGATCATATGATGATTTTTGTCCTGATTGCTGGAACTTATACACCGGTTTGCCTGATTGTTTTGAATGGTCCGACCGGCTATCTGCTTTGTACACTTGTCTGGACGGTGGCAATCATCGGCATCATTGTCAAGGCATGCTGGATTACCTGTCCGAAATGGTTTTCTTCTGCCATCTATATCGGCATGGGCTGGATGTGCGTGCTGACCTTTACGCAAATTCTTAATAGCCTGCCGACCGCTGCTTTTAACTGGCTGCTTGCCGGCGGAATCATCTACACCATCGGCGGTGTGATTTATGCTTTGAAGCTGCCACTTTTCAACGCTCGCCACAAAAACTTCGGCAGCCATGAGATTTTTCATCTGTTTGTCATGGGCGGCAGTTTTTGTCACTTTATTTTTATGTATAATTATGTTGTGCAAATGCCTTTATAAACTTATTAATTAAGAAATATTAAAACTTTTATCATTGACAAAAAGGGAGGTAGCTTGTTGCTATCTCCCTTCGACGATTAACTTACCCGATAATGTCCGAGAATTTCATCTTTGCGATTCTCCAAAATATCTTCCTCGTACCTTAATTGCTGCGGACTGGCATGGTGGATGATGTACGGAATGCCCTTCCGGTTACGATTGCTCGATACAATCCCGACATGCCCTTCAAACACTACGATGTCGCCAGCCTGCCATTCTTCAATTTGTGACACATCTGTCGTCAAGCGAATGGCAGTGTCCTCAAAATACACAAGTAGATTTCGAACTCTGCGAAAGTCGATGTTGATGTCCGGCTTTTCAATCTCATACAGCTCGCCATGCGCGAGCACATGCTCGTTGACAAGTGTCATCAAATCGTAACCGGCGTTTAATAATCCCTGCGCCACAACATCGGTGCACACACCGTATTCATCATCCGGATAGCCGGTACCATAATATTTGCTCTTGTACTTTGGATTGGTCGAAATGTACGCTTTGACACCTTGCAAAATATCCGTCTGATCATCGATTCCGTCATTGTCATAATCTACCTGACTTTTGTAGGTAGTAATACCGAAATCCTCATCCTGATATTTAAAATGCGGTATGATGTTTAACCAGTATAACACGCCCAGAATGCCAACCAGAGCGATGATACATATGATTTGAATTTTATGCTTTATGCTCATATATTTAACTCCATAAATTTTATGCTCCTTTCAAGCAAACTACTTTACTCTCAAAAAAAACGGAGACATAGTAAATATGTCCCCGCTCTACTTTATCTTATGGTCTCTGACCAAGGCCACCCTCTAACGTAAGAGTTTCACCGGTCATGTATTTGAAATCCGGAGATGCCAACTGTACGCAAACTCGTCCGATTTCCAATTCAGAATCGCCGAAATGGCCCATCGGTGGCATATGTACATTCGCCTTAAATGCTTCTGGATATGCCTTTTCAAAGTTCTCAAGCTGCGCGGTCCATGCGAGTGGACAAACTACATTGACATTAATGCCATCCTTGCCCCATTCCGTAGCCGCTACTCTGGAAAGTCCGCGGATACCTTCCTTCGCTGCTGCATAAGCACACTGTCCGTAATTACCGAACAGACCTGCGCCGGATGCGAAGTTGATTACGGAGCCCTTAGTTTCCTTCAAATATGGGTAGCAAGCCTTCATATAGTGGAAGGTTGCATATAAACCGGAATACATAGCTAAGTCGAACTGTGCGGTTGTGTGCGCCTCTAATGTAACGCCGGATGCGGATGCCTGTGCATTATTAATCAATACGTCGATTCTGCCGAACTCGTCCATCGTCTGCTTTACAACACTCTGTGCAACTGCGTCATTATCTACACCTGCATTGATATCAGCCTGAATCGCCAAAACCTTGATGCCATAGAGACGCTCAAGCTCCTCTTTTGCATCCTCAAGCTTCTGCACATTTCTACCTGTGATTACCAGATTTGCCCCTTCTTTCGCGTATGCGTGTGCAATACCGTAACCGATGGAACCGCTTCTGCCATCACTTAAAACTGCTCTGCCTGCACCGGTAATAATCGCTGTCTTGCCTTTCAAAAAACTCATAAAACCCTGCCTTTCTTATCGGCCTGCTCTCTTTCGAATATTTTTTTTGCAAGTCGATATACATAATCTTTTGACTACCTTTTTATTATAACACAAGATAATTACATTTTGTAGCCTTTTTTCGTAAATTGGATGTAGTTTTTGAATTCTGCATCTATTTCACATTAATAATTTCCATAACATTCGCTCCGTGCTGTCGTCCTACCTGACATTATGCCTTTCGCACTGCCTTAATAATCGCGCCAAGCTTCGGAGTTGTACCGTAAAGCAGCACGCCCACGCGATAAATCTTTGCCGAAATTACACCAACACCAATTACCGAAGCTACAAGAATTGCAATCGAAATCACAATTTCATACCATGGAACGGTACTCATCGCAATGCGAGTAAACATTGCCATCGGGGAGGTGAACGGCACATACGAGCAAATAATCATTGCAATATTGTCCACGTCGCCGCTGGACATGGAGAATACAACGACCATAAATGCAATGATGAACAGGAATGTCAGCGGCATTACCGAGGTGTTGATATCTTCTAATTTCGACGCGGTCGACCCGATAGCACCGAACAAGAATGCATAGATGAAGAAACCGAGGATAAAGAAAATCAACATAAACACAAGCAGTTCCAGCGGCATATCAAAAATAGAGGCAATAATCGCATTTTCACCCCATGCGGATTTATTCAAATTGTAAAAAAATACCGCCGAACCGAACACTGCCACCAACTGAATCAAGCCTGCCAAACAGGAAGCAATTACTTTGCCGAACATCATGGCGGTCGGACGTGCGCTCGTAATCAGCACTTCCATCGCACGGGAGCTCTTTTCGGTCGCTACGTTTGTCGCTACCATCTGACCGTAAAGCAGGATAACCATATAGAGCGCAAAAATCATAATGTAAGTGTAGAAATAATTCTCCATCTGGTCCTTGCCGAGCATCGTAATTTCACTCGTAATCGGTACCGCCAGAATCTCTCCAGCTTCTTCAGCGGTCATGCCGGTCTCCATCATCGCACTCATCTGATAAACATTCTGCAGCACTTCATTCGCAATCTCGGTGTTCATATCGTACATCGAGAGGTTGTTAACATAATAGGTGTAGGAGGTCAGGCCAGTCATGACAAACGCGCACTCCACCGCGCCGGATGTAATCTTTTCCTCGATTTTTGCAAGGCTTTCCTCCGTATTCTGCACATCATAGTCAGCAAATGCTGCGTCAAACGACTGTACCACCAATTCCGCTTGTTCCGGCGATTCCGCTTTCACAAGCATGACGGCCGTTTTTTCGGTCGTTGCCGGGTCATCTTCCGATGCAAAGGAATCAAGAATGCGCGGGAAAAACATGACTGCTGCCAATGCAACCACCAAAAAAATCGTGATACCGACAAACACTTTGTTTCTGAAGTAGTTCATTAATTCAAATTTTAAAATCGTTCCAAATTGTTTCATGTCGCTACCTCCTATCCCTGCTTACCCGCGTACTCGACGAAAATATCATTCAGCGAAGGCTCAAACACCTTTACTTCATCAATATCGTAATGCTCCACAAGCTGCTTCATGATGCTCTGCTTCTCATCTGCGGATGCAAGCTGAATCATCAACTCGCCGCTATCTGTTTTCACGCAGCAATCGCCGAAATCCCGGATAATCAGCTCCGGATGTTCGGTGCGTACCACCAGACGGTCGCGTACATAATTTCTCTTAATATCGTGAAGGTCGCCGTGCAAGGCCACTTTGCCGGCATTAAGAATCGCGATACTGTCACAAAACTCCTCGATATAATTCATCTGATGGCTGGAAAACAGCACGATTTTGCCCTTACTGATTTGCTCCTTAACCACATCTTTTAAGAGCATCGCATTAACCGGGTCAAGCCCCGAAAACGGCTCGTCCAAAATTACAATGTGCGGATCATGCGCCAGCGCGGTGATAAGCTGAATCTTCTGCTGATTCCCTTTCGAGAGTGTATCGAGTCTCTTATTGCGGTATTCCGTCATACCGAGACGCTTAAGCCAATAATCAACTGAGGATACCGCATCCTTACGGTTCATACCTTTCAACTGCGCGAAATAGACAAGCTGGTCAAGAATTACCTTTTTCGGATAGAGCCCCCGCTCCTCCGGCAGATAGCCGATTTGCACCTTTTGGTAGTCGATTGGCTTGCCGTCAATCAGCACTTCGCCGCCATTCGCTGGGAAAACGTCCATCAAAATACGAATCGAAGTCGTCTTGCCTGCACCATTTCTTCCAAGCAAACCGAACGCTTTGCCACCCTCCGCCTTAAAAGACACATCTTGCAGCACCCGTTTCGCGCCGAAGGACTTTTCAATGTTTTTGAGCTCGAGTATCATTATGATTCCTCCCTACGATTTTCTATTCTTTTAATACATTAATAGTCTGAAGTAATTATAGCACACGTATCAAGATAGGGCAAATAAAATTTGACCGGAGTGTACCAACGATTTCCTACTGACTTCTTATTGACTTGTGCTGTATTTCATGTAAAATCAAAATTGTAATACGTTTTAAGGAGGAATTTATTTATGATAGACTTTACAAATGGTAGCATTATCAAGCTTAAGAAAACAGACAGTGCCCCTGCGGATATTAACCCATTATTGATTCAGGGTGAAGTGATTGTCAGCGCTTACAAAGGCATTCGCGACTATGTTGTTTTTACCAATAAACGCGTGATTGCGGTAAATGTTCAGGGAATGACCGGCAAGAAAAAGGATTACACCTCTCTGCCATATGCTAAAGTGCAGGCATTTTCCGTTGAGACATCCGGCGTGTTTGATATGGACAGCGAGCTTGAATTGTACTTCAGCGCCCTCGGCCTTGTGAAATTTGAATTTACCGGTGCAAGTGATATTGTGCGCATCGGACAGATTATCAGTACGTATATTCTGTAAGATTGTGTTTCATTCATTCAAAAAGACCTCGTAACAATACGAGGTCTTTTTATTTAACTTATTAGAACTTACCTTCTTCAGCTGCCATCTGAATAGAAACTGCAACTGCAACTGTCATACCAACCATTGGGTTGTTACCTGCACCGATTAAGCCCATCATCTCAACGTGAGCCGGTACGGAAGAAGAACCTGCAAACTGAGCGTCAGAGTGCATACGTCCCATAGTATCTGTCATACCGTAGGAAGCAGGACCTGCTGCCATGTTGTCAGGATGAAGTGTTCTACCGGTACCACCGCCGGATGCTACGGAGAAGTACTTCTTACCCTGTTCGATACATTCTTTCTTGTATGTACCTGCAACCGGATGCTGGAATCTTGTTGGGTTTGTGGAGTTACCGGTAATGGAAACGTCAACGCCCTCTTTGTGCATGATTGCTACACCTTCACAAACGTCGTTTGCGCCGTAGCAGTTAACCTTTGCACGAAGACCTTCGGAGTAAGACTTTCTGGAAACTTCCTTCACTGTGTTTGTGTATGGATCATACTCTGTCTCAACGAATGTGAAACCGTTGATACGGGAAATGATCTGAGCAGCGTCCTTACCTAAACCATTTAAGATAACTCTTAACGGTTTCTTACGAACCTTGTTTGCCTTCTCCGCGATACCAATCGCACCTTCTGCTGCTGCGAAAGATTCGTGACCTGCTAAGAATGCGAAACATTCGGTTTCTTCTTCTAATAACATCTTACCAAGGTTACCGTGGCCAAGACCTACCTTACGTGTATCAGCAACGGAGCCCGGGATACAGAATGCCTGAAGACCTTCACCGATTGCTGCTGCTGCGTCTGCTGCTCTGCGGCAGTCCTTCTTGATTGCGATTGCTGCACCTACGATGTATGCCCAACATGCATTTTCAAAACAGATTGGCTGAATGCCCTTAATCTGATTGTAAACATCTAATCCGGCATCCTTTGTAATCTTTTCTGCTTCTTCGATGGAAGCGATGCCATAGCTATTTAAAACGGAATTGATCTTGTCAATTCTTCTTTCATATGATTCAAATAAAGCCATTGAAATGTCCTCCTAATATATGTAATGTTCCGACAGAATTATTCTTCTCTAGGATCGATAATCTTCACTGCGTCTGCAACTCTGCCGTACTGACCCTTAGCCTTTTCCCAAGCAGTTGTAGGATCGTCACCCTTCTTGATGAAGTCAGTCATCTTGCCTAAGCTTACGAACTGATAACCGATAATCTGGTCGTCTGCATCAAGAGCGATACCTGTAACATAACCTTCTGCCATTTCAAGGTAACGAGGACCTTTCTTTAATGTACCATACATAGTACCAACCTGAGATCTTAAGCCCTTACCTAAGTCTTCCAGACCAGCACCTACCGGCAAACCATCCTCAGAGAAAGCGGACTGTGTTCTACCGTAGACAATCTGTAAGAACAGTTCTCTCATAGCTGTGTTAATCGCATCACATACTAAGTCAGTGTTTAATGCTTCCATAACGGTCAAGCCCGGTAAAATTTCAGAAGCCATAGCTGCGGAGTGTGTCATACCGGAACATCCGATTGTCTCAACAAGAGCTTCCTGAATGATACCTTCCTTAACATTCAGTGTCAGCTTACATGCACCCTGCTGAGGAGCACACCAGCCGATACCGTGTGTTAAACCGGAAATGTCTTTTACTTCTTTATTTTTTACCCATCTTCCCTCTGTAGGAACTGGAGCAGCGCCATGATGAACGCCTTGTGCCACCGGGCACATCTTTTCTACTTCATGTGAATAAATCATGATTAGAACTCCTTTCAATTGTAAAAATTTCAGGCTCACGCCTCTAAATTCTATTTTCTCATAAATTGATAAAATAGTCCATACTTTTTTCTAAACTTTTTTTAAACTTCTGACATAAGTTTACATCAAAGGTGCGAAAAATTTCAGCACGCTGCCGAAGAATTTGACATGCCACGGCAGATGATTCCAATCTTCCATTGTCACTCTTCTGCTTAAGAGCATTGTGTTTTGCACATCCTGTTCAATCTTTAGTATTTCCGGCATCCCGTATAGATACGCGGCACATTCAAAATGCAGATACAGGCTGCGATAATCAAGATTAATCGTACCGACCACCGCGCTTTTATCATCACAGACACATACTTTTGCATGCACAAAGCCCGGCGTGTATTCGTAAATCTTCACGCCCGCCTTTATCAGCGCCGGATAATGTGTCTTTGCCAGATAAAATGCATATTTCTTATCTGGAATGTGCGGCAGAATCAGCACCACATCAACCCCTCTTTTAGCAGCACTTTTTAATGCGGTAATCATCTCATTATCTAAAATCAGATAAGGGGTCATAAAATGGATATAATCAACTGCCTGGTAAAGCATCTCCATGTAAACCGATTCACCAACCAGCTCATCATCGAGCGGGCTGTCGCTGTACGGCATCACAAAGCCTGGTGCCTTAATTGCTTCTTCTACCGTGAGATTTAAATATTTCTCATAAGATAACGGTTTCTTCTCCTTGATATTCCACATCTGTAAAAACATCATTGTAAAGCTACGCACTGCTTTTCCTTGAAGCATTACCGCCGTATCTTTCCAATGCCCAAAACGGTCTACCTGATTAATATATTCATCGGCAAGATTGATGCCGCCGGTAAAAGCGGTATGTCCGTCAATAACACAAATCTTGCGGTGGTCACGGTTATTCTGATAAGTTGACAGTGCCACCTTAATCGGCGCAAACATTTTGCAATGGATACCGAGTGCATTCATCTTCTTAGCGTAATTCCATGGAAGTGCAGACAGCGAACACATACCGTCATACATAAAATACACTTCGACACCTTCCCTGACCTTTTCCAGCAAAATCGTCAGCACCTCGCCCCACATGTCGCCGCGCTCAACAATAAAATATTCCAAAAAGATAAATTTCTTTGCTCTTTTCAGCTGAATTTTTAACTCTTCAAATTTGTCCTCGCCGAGGGGAAAGTATTTTACGCAGGTATTATCATAAATCGGAAAACTTCCAAAATGTTCGATATAATGCGCCAAACCTGCCACAAGCGGGTCTGCCGCCTTTACCTTCTTCTTTGTGTACTTATCTTGCTGCAAATAAACTTTCGTTTCATCAATATTCTTTTTCAGCAAATGCTGAAAAATCTTCGATGTCGGCTGCAACTGCACAAAAAAGTACAAAAACACACCAAATACCGGCAAGGCTATGATGGGGATAATCCACACTAGTTTAAAGCTCGGATTTTCATCGCGATTCATGATATAGATAATCAAAATAATACCTAGAAACAGTGAACCAAAATAAATATATGTTGTATAATTTTGAATCCAGACAAGTGACGCTATAATAACAAAAATCTGTAGCAAAACAAGCACTGCCACCACCGTAATTCGGCTGAATAACAGCTTGAAAATGCCTTTTTTACTTTTCTTAATACCCTTTTTCAGTGTCTGTTTTACAACACCGATTTCTTCTTGCTGTTGATATCCGCTCGAGAAGTCCTCTCTCATCCTATATCATTTCCCCTTTACGATCGCGCATCATCAGCTCGTGTACTGCTTCGCGCGGATCTTTCTGCTCAAACAATACTTTATTTACCTGCTCAACAATCGGCATCTCTACCTGATATTTCTGCGCTAAAAGCCACGCAGCCTTCGCAGAATACACACCCTCAACTACCATGTTTACTTCTTTCATAGCATCGTCTGCTGTCATTCCCTGACCAATTAAAACGCCTGCTCTGCGGTTGCGGCTGTGTACACTCGCACAAGTAACAATTAAATCGCCGATACCGGAAAGACCGTGAAATGTATTAATATTACCACCCATTGCCACGCCGAGGCGGGTAATTTCCGCGATACCTCGCGTAATTAGGGCGGCTTTTGTATTATCGCCGTAACCAAGTCCGTCAGCAATGCCGGCTGCCAGAGCAATGACATTTTTCAAGGAACCACCAAGCTCAATGCCCAAAGTGTCTGTGCTTGTATACACGCGGAACACATCGCTGGAAAATACCTGCGCCAGACGTTCTGCTACTTCTTCGTTTTCTGCACCGGCTACACAGGTCGTAGGCAAATGCTTGCCTACTTCCTCTGCATGGCTTGGACCGGATATAATCGCTACCTTCGCCTGCGGTACTTCGTCCTTAATCACACCGGTCATCGTCAGCAATGTCGATTCTTCAATTCCTTTTGCCATATCAACGATAATCTGCTTTTCCGTTACTAAATCACGAAGCAATGCTGCCGTTGCACGCACCCACTGAGAAGTAACCGCCATCACAATAATCTCTGTATCGATAACAGCTTCCCGTAAGTCGTTTGTAATATGAATTCCCTGCGGAATTTTTACCCCCGGCAAACATCTTGCATTTTCACGCTCTTCTTTTAAAAGTTTTACTTCGTTTTCTAACTTTGACCAAATGGTAACTTCATTTCCGTTATCATATAGTAAAACAGCCAACGCGATTGCCCATCCGCCACCGCCGAGTACACATGTTTTTGCCATATCATTTTCCTCCGTTTAAACTTCTATTTTTTGCCCGATTTTACGCTCGTTCCCTGCTATCAGTCGCTTAATATTGTCTTTGTGTCGAATGTATGCAAATATCATCCAGACAAAGGCAATGATGCACGCTTCGATTGGACTGCTTCCGCCGATGTTAGGCATAATACCCCACACTAAAAATAATATCAGTTCAAGGAAAAAACCGGTCAATACACACAAGGATGCAAGCGATACATATTTTGAAATCAATGCTACCCCCACAAATGTCACAAGAGCTAAAAGCAACAGTTTCCAGTCACCAAGCGCTGCAATCGCGCCGGACGAAGCTGCAATTCCTTTGCCACCTTTAAAATTCATGTAAAATGGGTAATTGTGGCCGAGAATCGCACCCAATCCTGTATACAATAAGAGCACAAATAAAATATCACTGTCACCGAAAATCAGACGCACAAATAATCCTGCAAATAACGCTTTGAATGCATCTCCGAGATACGTAATTACACCTGCTTTTTTCCCAAGTACACGCATCGCATTTGTCGTGCCGGAGTTGCCGCTGCCGTATTCTCTGATATCAACGTGATACAACTTTCCTAAAATAAAACCTGTTTGAAATAAGCCGAATATATAACCAATCACAAGGCAAAGTAATCTTTCCATCTTAATCCTCCACTATCCGGGTATCTTATTGTTCTTTTTCTTTTCGTTCACGGATGATAAACCTCAGCGCCGTGCCGCGGAAACCGAAAGCGGTACGAATCTGATTTTCAATGTATCTTGTATACGAGAAATGCATCAATTCCTTATCATTCACAAAAATAACGAAGGTCGGCGGCTTAACTGCAACCTGTGTAATATAGTAAAGCTTTAAGCGCTTACCTTTGTCCGAAGGCGGCTGCTGCATCGCCACCGCTTCTGACATAATCTCATTGAGGACGCCAGTCTGAATACGCAAGTTCTGATTTTCGATGACCATATCAATCATATCAAACAGCTTTGGCAAACGCTGGCCTGTCTCCGCAGAAATAAACAACATTTCTGCATACGGAATAAAGGACAAAATCTCCTTAATCTTATTCGTATGCTCATAAATAGTCTTATCATTCTTGACAATCGCATCCCACTTATTGACTGCGATAATGATGCCCTTGCCGCGTTCATGTGCAATACCGGCAATCTTCGCATCCTGCTCGGTCACGCCCTCGGTCGCGTCAATCACGACTACGACCACGTCAGCACGCTCAACTGCGGAAACGGTACGGATAATACTGTAACGTTCCAATTCTTCTTTAATCTTGTTTTTGCGGCGCAATCCAGCCGTATCAATAAACACATACTCATTACCATTACGCTTAATTACCGTATCCACAGCATCTCTGGTTGTGCCGGCAATATTGGAAACAATCACGCGATTTTCGCCCAGCAGCTTATTGATAATCGAAGATTTACCAACGTTTGGCTTTCCGACAATAGCAATACGCGGTCTTTCGTCCTCTTCTTCCAGCAGACTTTCTGCAGGAAAATGTTTAACAACTTCGTCAAGCATATCGCCGAGGCCCTGACGGTTTGCCGCGGAAATCGGCCACGGATCACCGATACCAAGATTATAAAACTCATACACATCCGCGGAATATTTTTCAAAGCTGTCAACCTTATTTACCACCAAAACAACTGGCTTGCGGCTACGACGCAACATGTCTGCCACTTTCGCATCTGCGTCGATTAATCCCTGCTTTACATCTGTGATAAACACAATAACATCGGCAGTGGCAATGGCAATTTCTGCCTGCTCGCGCATCTGTGACAAAATAATATCTTTCGACTCTGGCTCAATACCGCCGGTATCAACAATTGTAAAATTATAATTTAACCACGATACATCCGCATAAATACGGTCTCTCGTTACGCCCGGCGTATCTTTTACGATGGAAATCATCTCGCCTGCCAGCGCATTAAATAATGTGGACTTGCCGACATTCGGGCGTCCCACAATCGCTACAATAGGTTTACTCATATTGTCCTCCATTCGGATATATTATTAATCTGTGTACATCTTACTGTATACAAATGTTTCTTCTTCTGTTTTGTTTTTATCCTCGCAGGATTCGTCTGCGAGCCCTAAAAATGCGTGGAGCAAATCTGCGCCGGCGGTGCCAACAATCTCCACTTTAATGTTTAATTTGTTCTGCAATTCTTCTACGGTAACGTCATCCAAAAATACATTCTCACCGCTGCGAAGTACATTTTTCGGCAAGAGCAACACATCGCCAAGTTCCTGATTTTTTAGCTGCGCAAGGATATCCTGACCGGTCAAAAGTCCGGAAACTGTAATCGACTCTCCGAAAAAATCATTACGGATTGTGCAAACATTGACCTCTATCTGCGGACAAATCACCTGCAACTCGCCAGCCAACTGTTTGATTGTACTCGCTGCCAGGTATCCGGTTGCTACGGTCACTTTTCGAGGATTTACATCATTCTGTGATGAAGCTTTCCATGCTTCCAGCGCATTTCGGTATTCGTTTAACAACAATCGCATCATACCAACACCGTTTTCTAACTGCAGATAGCCATCATATGTCTCCTCTTCCGGGAAATCGCGTTCTGCAAGAATGTACCACTCATCGCTGGCATGGATAAAATGTAAATCATGCTCGCGCATCGTTTCTAATTGCACGCTCTCAATCAAATCGATGACCTCGCAGGCTTCTTCTTTCGTAAAGCTTTCCAGCGGGTATAGTCCATCTCGGTACTTTGTCAAGCCGGCCGGCACTACTGATACACTCTCCAAATATGGCAGATATTTTCGTAAATCGTGAATCGCGCGCTTTAAGTTTTCGCCGTCATTTACTCCCTTACACAGCACAATCTGCCCGTTCATACGGATTTCTCCCTCGTATAAGCGGTCCATGTGCTTTAGCGCATCGCCGGCAAAACGGTTATGCAACATTTTACAGCGAAGCTTAGGAATCGTTGTCTGCACCGAAATATTAATCGGTTCCAATCGATAACGAATGATGCGCTCGATATCTTTTTCCTTCATGTTCGTTAGCGTCACATAATTGCCCTGTAAGAAAGAAAGTCGCGAGTCGTCATCTTTAAAGTACAATGTGTCACGCATGCCTTTTGGCATCTGGTCGATAAAACAGAAAATACACTGATTGCGGCAGGAGCGATACTCGTCCATAAGACCATTCGCAAACTGAATCCCCAAGTCATCCTCGAATTCCTTTTCAATCTCCAGCACCCATTCTTCTCCATCTGGCTTTTTGATGCACACTTCAACATATTCGTCATGAATTAAATAGCGGTAATCAATTACATCCTCCGGCTCCACGCCGTTCACGGAAATCAGCATGTCTCCCGCTTTAATTTCCATTTCTTCTGCGATTGATTCCGGTTCCACACACGAAATCAAATGTCCTTTGTTCTTACCCACGGATTCCTCCAAAATTTCACAGTCAATCTAGTATATCATACCAATTTTTTTCCAAAAAGTAAAGGCTTTCCGCAGAAAGCCTTTACCGTTCATTTTTATTCGCCGTAATACAGGCATTCTTTTGTGCAACTAAGCTTCGATTGCCATACGACAAAGGAATCAAGTCCTTTTAATTCCGGATAGTAGATTTTGAGTGTCTCACTGTCAATAAAGGTCGTATGATACTTTTCACCATTCACATAAACTTTACTGTATTTTGTAAAGTTCTTTCCTTTAATGATGACATAGCCTTCTTTCTCAGCGTTCTCTCCTTCGCCTTCCTCAATCGGGTTGGCCTCTTCATCAAAGGTGGCATCATCATCTTCAATTGGTTCTTCATGATCAACGCCTTCCGGCAAAGTTTCTTCTTCATCCAGATTCTGATTGTCATCTATAGTTATATCCGGAACTACAATCGCCTTTTTTATATTGGTAATTCCAATCGGGTCAATACCCATCTGAATTTCCAGCTTTTCGTATGGATTTACACCACCGTAGCAAAGTAAATCGCCATATAAAATATCATATTCCAGATTCTGAAGACCGTTTTCGTATTCTTCGGTTCCTCTGTATGTTTGATGGTACTTATTGATGATGCCAGTCTCAATTCCCAGCACCTTAAGGAGCTTTGCGCTCATCTGGTACGCCTCTATATCCTCGTCACCAAAGTCAAGTCCCATGTTATTCCAAATAAAATATGATGTCTCATAAACCGTACCGTTCTTCATTTGGTCATCGGTAAATCCAAGGCTCGGCAAGTGGTCGCCGTATACAACCAAAATTGTATCCTCGTCAAATTCGTTGATTGCCTGCACCAATTCACCGACAAAGGCATCCATCTCGTGAATCTGATTAATATAATAATTCATCTGCTCACGTATATCTTCGTTCCAGATTTCCTCAACCTCGACTACTTTCTCGTACTCAGCATCGGACGGATAACTTCCGTGCCCCTGTACAGAAATTGCATAGACAAAGTCCTGTTCTTCCGTATCGTTTAAGCATTTAAAAATTTCGTCTGTGATGTAGAAATCTTTCGCCCAGCCCATCGGGGTGTATTGCTCCACCTGCATATATTCTACTGAGGTATAGGTTTGGATACCAAGACGCGCGTAAATATCGTTTCGACTATAAAAACCACCGGTATTATTGTGGATACCGTGGGTCGCCCAACCGTTTTCCAATAGATTCCAAGCTAAGCTTTCACATGTGGATGTTTTTAAAATCGTATTAAACGGATATTCGCCCGGGCCGAAATGGTCAAGATTCATCCCGGTTAAAAGCTCAAATTCCACATTCGATGTGCCCGCACCAATGACCGGCACACCGAAATAACCAGAATCACACTCCCGCATATATTTTGTAAAGTTTGGAATTGGATTCTCACTTAATGTCATGTTCGTCACTTCATTGACATCAAAAAAAGATTCCAACTGCACAATTACAATATTCGGTGTGGAAATCTCGTCCGGATTCGTATTATCTTGCGTCAGGCCGGACGGCACATCATTACCATCCTGTTCATCGTCTTTGGTGCCGGTAATCGTGTCGATTGTCGCCTGCGAATAGTTTGACGGCTTCTTTACACCGGTGTTTACCAGACTGTTTGAAAAACAGTAAACGAAACCATTCTTCAAATAAGATTTAGACAATTCACCGAATTTTGATTCCACCTGACCGGTCAAAAGACCAATCTGAATAGAGCCAAACGTGATGACACATACGACAAAAATCATACCGCAGGAACGCAAAAAAGAAATTTTCTTCGGATACTGCGGTGCCTTGATATACAGAAAAATCAACAGTGCTACTGCCGCAATAATCGCAAAAATCGCCAACACAAGCTGTGCATTGTTCAAATATTTGTTCATAACCGCGAGCGCGGAGTCAATCAGTTTTAAATCGACCGCCGTAAATGGGGTAACGCGATTACATAACAGCACATAGTTCGAGATACCGAGAATCAGCCAGAGTACCGAAATCAGACACACCCAGAACAATCTGCGCTTAAACAAAAATGTCACAGATAAAGTCAGTATGATAATATACATGTTAATCAGGAATACATACGGCGATTGAAACAAATGCACAATTCCGCCGAAAAAGCTCTTTCTGCCGAGCGATTCCAGAATAATATTTAAGATGAACGGCCAAATCAGATACAGGCCGATGTAGGCTTTACTGGTGCTGCCGGTAATCCATTCTTTGATTCCGGAAATAGCATTCAAAATTTTCATCTTGTCAAATTTCTTGTTGCTGTTTTCAGCCATTCTTTCTCCTCCTCACTTAAATACGGGGCAACCTTATCATATACAAGTTGATGATAAGAATTGATATATTCAATTTCTTCGTCAGTTAAATATGCGCAGTCGATTGCATCTAAATCAATCGGTACATACGTAATTGCTTCAAATTCCATGAACTGTCCGTACTCATTCTTCAAGCCTTTTTTGCAGACAAGTTCGTTCTCAATGCGGATGCCATGACTTCCTTCAATATAAACGCCCGGCTCATCGGTCGTTACCATGCCTTCTTCCAGCAGACAACCGTCTTTGCGCTCCGGCACCACTTTATAACGAAAACCATTTGGCGATTCGTGAATGTTCAAAAGATAACCAACGCCATGTCCGGTACCGCAGCGATAGTCTATACCCAACTTCCAGAGCGGACCGCGACTTAAAATATCGAGTGACAGGCCACTGCAGCCGTATAAAAATTTTGCATTAGCAAGTCCAAACATCGATTTACAAACCGTTGTGTAATGCAACTTCCACTCTTGCGGAATGTCGCCGAGCACAATTGTACGCGTTACATCTGTCGTACCTTCCCTATAATGTCCGCCGGAATCAACAAGCAAAAATCCCTGCGGCTTCAAAATTGCTGCTGTCTCATGGCTTGCATGATAATGCATCATCGCTGCATTTTCGTTATAAGCACTGATAGTATCAAAACTAATATCTAAAATTCCCTGCTCTCTGCGAAATTCTTCTAACTTGTCCGCCGCAGTTGCTTCCGTAATAACCACGCCGGACTTGCCAATTTCCTGTTTCAGCCAGCAAATGAATTTCGTCACTGCCACACCGTCTTTGACATGTGCCTGCTTGATATTTTTCAACTCGGTTGGATTTTTAATTGCTTTACGTAAAATGCACGGGTTATCGCAGTCAATAATCTCACCGGCAATTTCAGAGATAATGCGGTAATTGCAACGCTTTTTATCAAGCAATACCGTCGCATCCACCGGAATCGTCGCCAAATCTGTATAAAAGCTGTCATACGGTCGAATCTCAATACCGCTCTCTTCTAAGGATGCTCTTACCGGCGCTACTGCCTCATCCATCGCATACAATACAACATGTTCTTTCTTCATAATCAGGTATGAAAGCATGACCGGCACATGGGTCACATCATCCCCGCGAATGTTGAGCAGCCAATTGATGTCATCGAGCGTGGATAACACATGATAATCGCAGCCCGCTTTCTTTATCTCCTCAGCAAGCCATGCGCACTTGCTTTCACGAGTTTCCCCGCAATATTCTAATTCAAGCTCAAATGCCGGCTTGCGAGAAAGCTGTGGGCGCTCGTGCCAAATTTCCTCAACAAAGTCAATGTCTGCCTGCACACTACCCTGCTTTTCTTCTACTAATGCCACAAATGCCGTGCCGGTTTTACCGTCCACCAAGCGTCCGTCAAACGCAAGCACTGACTGCTGTGGGAGTTCTATGCGTAAAAACTCCTCCGGTGTCGGCACACCTTCCACGCCGCTGCGATAAAGCTCAATCCCACTGCCTCTAAGTTCGCGCTCCGCTTGAATAAAATATCTACCATCGGTCCAAAGTCCTGCTTTGTTTGCTGTTACAATCAGCTCGCCCGCCGAACCGGTAAATCCGGAAATATATTCTCTTGCTTTAAAGTAATCGCCTACATACTCCGATGCATGAAAATCTGCAGTCGGAAGATAGCATGCATCAATATGATGCTCGCTCATATAATTTCTTAAAGTAATTAATTCTTTTCTCATAAAAACCCCTTATTATTTTCACCAAACGTCCGTTTAATGTGCTCTAATGCATAGATTCACAAATGATTGTTCGCGTACATTTTACCACAAATATTAAAAAATGCTAGATGTTCACGAAAATTTTAGAATATTGTAAAATATAAACAGGCGGAATCCCGCTATTTTGCGAAATTCCGCCGGTAAACTACTTATATAAATTTTCTGACTGGCAAATCATCATCCTCTTGCAGGCAAACTACCTCCTTTGAATAACGTATTTATTTTTCTCTTTTATACGTTCTGAAATAATATTCCAAATCGAAATACGTTTGCTCTTCCGATTCCTCAGTCATCCGCCACTCCGGCATCTGCTCCAAATTTGGGAACATGGTGTCCGAGCGGTATGCGTGGTCAACATAAGTAATATATGCGGTGTCGCAGTACGGCAGGAACTGCTCGTAAATCATGCCCCCACCGATGATAAAGGTTTCTTTATCCTCATATTTTGCAGCTTCCGCGATAGCTTCCTTAACGCTGTGCACAACGATGACATCCTTCGCCTCGTAGTCCGCATTTCTTGTCAGCACAATATTTACGCGGTTTGGCAGTGGGCGTTTGCCCGGAAAGCTCTCTAACGTGCTTCTGCCCATAATCACTACGTTGTTCATCGTGGTTTCTTTAAAAAACTGCATATCAGCAGGAATGCGAACAAGTAACTTATTATCGCATCCAATGCCCCAATTTTTATCAACTGCTGCAATTGCTTTCATTTGTCTCTCCCATCCGACGCTGGAATCGCGCCCCATAATCTATACCGCCACCGGAATATTTTTAATCTGTGGACCGGCTTCGTAGTTTTCCAATGTGAAATCATCCACCGTGAAATCATAGAATTTTTTTACATCCGGGTTCATCTTAAAGGTTGGTGCCGGAAGCGATGGACGCTCAATGAGTTCTTTAATGTGCGGAATGTGACGGTCGTAAATGTGCGCATCCGCAATTACATGCACGAACTCTCCGACCTCCATATCAGAAACCTGCGCGAACATGTGCAGCAATGCTGCATACTGTACCACATTCCAGTTATTTGCCGCTAAAATATCCTGTGAACGCTGGTTCAAGATGCCGTTCAACGTCAGCTTGTCGTGTCCTTCTTTTTTTGTTACATTAAATGTCATGCTGTAGGCGCACGGATAAAGATTCATCTCATGCAAATCCTGATGCACATAAATGTTCGTCATAATACGGCGGCTGTACGGATTGTGCTTTAAGTCATAAAGCACGCGGTCTACCTGGTCCATTTCGCCTTCTTTGTAAATATGCTTCACGCCCATCTGATAACCGTAGGCCTTACCGATAGAACCGTCTTCGTCCGCCCAAGAATCCCAGATATGACTGCCTAAATCATTGATATTGTTTGATTTTTTTTGCCAAATCCAAAGGATCTCATCAATTGCCTTTTTATAAGCAGTTTTTCTTAACGTCAGCGCCGGAAATTCCTTCGATAAATCGTAACGATTTACTACACAGAATTTTTTAATCGTGTAAGCATAGGAGCCGTCCTCCCACTTTGGACGAACCTTTTCGCCTTCTGTACTGACACCATTTTCTAAGATGTCTCTACACATATCTTTAAATAACTCGTCTGCGTAACTCATATGTTTCCTCCGTTATTGTATCAACTTTCCGTAATGCTCTGCCGAAATATATGCTTCCACATAAATGCCGGCGTCGCGATATTCTTCTTTTAAGAGTTGGCCATATTTGCGAATAAAGGAAATCTTGCCGGCCTCATCATAACCGAATGTTTTCTCAATATAAATACTCTGGCGGCGAAGAATTTCCTGCAACTCGTGCTCTAATGCATCAAGTCCGATGCGATTTTTAATCGATGCCTGTACAGAAACGTCTGCAGAAAAATCTTTAAAGGAACGTTCTTCATCGAGCAAATCAATTTTGTTGAAAACCGTAATTATCGGCTTATTACCAACACCAAGCTTATTTAATGTCTCATAAACAAGGTGCATCTGTTCTTCCATCTGGGGATTCGAGCAATCGACTACATGAATTAAAATATCCGCGTACTTAGATTCTTCTAAGGTAGAGCGGAACGCATCAATCAGATGATGCGGCAGTTTACGAATAAATCCAACCGTATCCGTAAGGATGATTTCTTGCCCGTCCGACAATTTTAAATTTCTCGAAGTTGGGTCCAACGTCGCAAATAATTTATCTTCTTCCAATACATCGGCATCCGTCAAGGTGTTTAAAAGCGTGGATTTCCCGGCATTCGTGTAGCCGACAATCGCCACCACAGGCACCGCCTGGCGTTCTCTGGCGCTGCGCGTGACTTCGCGGTGATTCTCCATATCCCGCACCTCCTGACGCAGTTTGGAAATTCGCTCTTTAATCAAACGTCGGTCCACTTCCAGTTTCTTTTCACCGGGGCCTCGCGTACCGATACCCCCACCCAAACGGGACAGGTTACGCATACCAATCAGGCGTGTTGCATGATACCGGAGCTGCGCAAGTTCCACTTGCACCTTACCCTCACGGGTAACTGCCCGCTTTGCGAAAATATCTAATATGATAAGAGTGCGATCCATAACCTTCGTGTCGAGTGCATCTTCTAAATTCTTCATTTGTACCGGCGAAAGTTCATCATCACATACAATACCGTCCGCACCAAGCTCTGCTAGCATTTCCCTAATTTCGTCCAACTTACCCTTTCCAACATAAGTTCCGCTATGGATTTGCTCACGATTCTGAATGATACGTCCGATTACCTCGCCGCCTGCAGTAGCAATTAGCTCGTCCAGTTCATCAAGCGATTCCATAACTTTTTCGGCATCGGAAATGGCAACCGCTACGGTAATTAGTTTTTCTTTTTTTTGAAAATTTTCATACATCATGCACAAATTATATCATAGGATGAATTGAGATACAACCTTGGAATTGAAAATGACAGAATTGATTTTTCGTTTTGCTGATGATGAAGCGACGCTGTTGGCGCGAATTTTGGAAAACATTCCCAATGCGCAAGTCACTTTTTTGCTCAATCAATATGGCATTATTCGCCTGAACGCCTCCGATGCTACTCTTTTCTCCACACTGCCGGGCATTATCTATGTGGAAGCATCAAGATCACTTTATTTCACGGAACTAACAGAAAGTTACCTGAATAAAACAATCAGTTGTTTGCCAACCGGTGGGCGCAATGCCGAAATCGGTTTACAAAACGATTTTAACGTGCTGACCGGAAGCGGAGTATTACTAGGAATCATTGACAGCGGCATTGATTACCGCCATCCGGAATTTTTGACAGAAAATGGGCAGACACGTATTGTAGCGCTGTGGGACCAGTCGATTTCAAACGGCACACCACCCGACGGTTATTTTCTCGGCAGTTTGTTTACCGAGGAACAAATAAACGCGGCACTTTCACAGCCAACTGCGCAGAATTCAGTACCATCACAAGATACAAGCGGTCATGGCACGCACGTTGCCGGCATTTGCGGTGGCTCACGGATTGGGGTTGCACCGAATGCTTCGTTATTGATTGTCAAATTAGCAAGCCCGATTCCTGGTGGCTTTCCGCGCACAAGCGAATTGATGCAAGGCATTGATTTTTGTGTGCGGGAAAGCGTGCGTCTCGATATGCCGATTGCAATTAATTTAAGTTTCGGGAACTCATACGGTTCTCATCTTGGTACTTCACTCCTCGAAACATATATTGATTCTTTAAATGGTGTCGGCAAGTCCACTCTTGTGACCGGCTCCGGCAACGAGGGTGCGGGCGGCGGTCACAAAGAAATCACTTTAACACCGGATACTTCCACTGCTCCTATCGAGGTTGTTCTTTCTGTCGCTGAATTGCAGCCAGCTTTAAATTTACAGATTTGGAAAAACTTTGTGGACATTATGTCAATTGAGATGACCGCTCCGACCGGTGAGACATTTTCTTTTTTACCGGACACGTCCGGTGAATATTCGGTTGGCAGCACCTTGACCGGTGAGGCGACAACACTTCTGCGCTATATCTATTCCCTGCCGAGTTTTTATCAACTGGCACAGGAACTGTATCTTTCCTTTGAGCCGACTGTCAGTTATATTACACCCGGGTTTTGGCGCATCCGCTTCACACCGGAGCGGATTGTAGCTGGCAGGGTACATCTCTGGCTGCCGGGTGAGGCGGCGCGTAATGTACAGACACGTTTTTTGGAACCAACACCGTTCGGCACATTTACGATTCCTTCTACTGCTTCTCGCATTCTCACAGTCGGTGCCTACAACACCGCAAATGATACCTATGCAGATTTTTCCGGGCGCGGATTTAATGATTTTCTGCCGCGCACAAACAAGCCTGATCTTGCAGCACCGGGTGTGAATATCATTTCAGCCGCAGTTGGTGGCGGTTATGTGGCACAAAGCGGCACCTCTATGGCTGCTCCGTTTGTGTCCGGTGCATGTGCACTGTTCATGGAATGGGGGGTTGTGAATGGAAATGATTCGTATCTTTACGGGGAAAAAATCAAGGCCTTTTTACAGCACGGCGCACGCCGTCTGCCGGCCTTCAATACTTATCCAAATCCTTACGTCGGCTATGGTGCTCTCTGCTTACGAAACAGTTTCTAACTATTGATTTTTTATCTTGCACTCTATATAATGAATAAAAAATAATTTCTCAAAAGGAATAATTTCTATGACTGATACAAATGATTTATTATCTTTATTACCAACTGATTTTACAACGAAGATGCAAACGCTTCTTGGCATAGAATATGAAAATTTTTTACGGGCGTATACGACCAGCCACTATGTAGGTTTGCGTATTAATCCGTTAAAAGCCGGACGAAAAGTGTTACTTACATTGCTTTCTGATACATTTGGTGCAAAAAATCTTTCCCCGGTTCCATGGGAACCTTGTGGTTTCTATTACAATGATGCACTTCGTCCGGGTAAACATCCGTACCATGAAGCCGGTATGTACTATATTCAAGAACCGAGCGCGATGTCTGCTGCTGCGCTTTTAAACCCGCAACCGGGTGAACGTGTGCTTGACATGTGTGCCGCGCCAGGCGGAAAATCGACACAACTTGCCTGCAAAATGAATCAACAGGGGCTGCTTATTGCCAATGAAATTCATCCTGCCCGCGCAAAGGCTTTATCGCAAAATATCGAGCGTCTTGGTATCTCCAATGCGATTGTTACGAATGAATCAGCAGATCGGCTGGCCGAGCGTTTCCCGGCATACTTCCACCGTATTTTAGTAGATGCACCTTGCTCCGGCGAGGGCATGTTCCGCAAAAATCCGGACGCATGTGCGGAATGGAGCTTAGCAGAGGTTGCTGCCTGCAAGGAACGCTCTATCGACTTACTTGCGCGTGCAGCCGAAATGCTTCTTCCGGGTGGCCGCATAGTTTACTCAACTTGCACATTCGCACCGGAAGAAAATGAACAAACGATTGCCACATTTTTGGCAGAGCATCCGCAATTTGCACTTGTCACACTGGATGCATTGCGTGCTGAATTTGCCGCGGCTGATTGCCCGGTTGATTTTTCGCTGTTCTCCACTGGTAAACCGGAGTGGGCAAACGGCGAGGAGGATTT
Organism: Lachnospiraceae bacterium; assembly: GCA_015057275.1. GTDB lineage: Bacteria > Bacillota > Clostridia > Lachnospirales > Lachnospiraceae > SIG308. The sequence continues at coordinate 54,005 of SVEO01000010.1, forward strand.
ACAGCATACCTTCCGTCTTTGGCCGCATTCTTTGCACGGTGAGGGGCATTTTGTGGCAGTGCTGCAAAATACCGAGTCAACAGATTCCTATAGCTGCTCACACGTAAAAAAACAAAAGCCTTTAAAAGACCGTTCGCTACAAACGATATGGCAGTCATTTGCTGATTCTCTGCTCACCTCAAATACGATATCCTCTTTCTCTGCGCGTCAGCTCTATCTATTCGGTGAGCAGCTCTACCTTTTGCCGGAGGACTGTCCGATTTTTGATAAGTTAAAGGTTCTTCGTCCGGGGTTGCATCTTGGCACATTAAAGAAAAATCGTATCGAGCCATCGCATGCACTAGCGCTGTTTTTGCACTCAGGTGATGTGAAAAACTCTGTTTCCTATGCCAGTAACGACACTGACATTTTAAAATATTTTAGCGGTGAAAGCCTCATCTGCTCAGATTCTAAGATTGATAAAGGCTGGTGCCTCGTCTGCATAGATGGATATAGTATCGGTTGGGGAAAATTTGATGGTGGGACAATCAAAAATCACTATCCAAAAGGCTTACGTCGTCCATTTAGCGGTTGACAGAGTTCGCCTGCAATGTTATTCTAATAGTGACCGACTGTTTGTTTGTACCATCCAGTCGTTAAACAAAACCAGGACTGCAATATGTGATTTTTTGCGGGTCCAACATGGACCCGCTTTATTTTAGGAGGAACTATGTTTACAATTAAAACAGAGCAATATTTTGACTCTGCACATTTTTTATCCGGTTATGAAGGGAAATGCAGCAACATCCACGGACACCGCTGGAAGGTTGAGGTCGAGATTTACTCTAAGACACTTTCCACCGACACCCAAACGCGGGCGATGGTTGTTGATTTTTCCGATTTAAAGCGTGATTTGACCGAAGAAGCTGACGCAATGGACCACGCACTGATTTACGAGACCGGCTCGTTAAAAGCGACAACACTAGCCGCGCTGACAGATGAAGGTTTTCGTATGATTGAAGTCCCATTTCGTCCGACGGCTGAGGAATTTGCCAAGTACTTCTTCTACCGCATGAAGGAGCGCGGTTATTCGGTAAAGTGCGCATGCGTTTTTGAAACACCGAATAACATCGCAACTTATTGCGAAAATTAGAAAGCGAGGGATTTTCATGGCACATGTATATCCGGTCGCCGAGATTTTTGAGAGTATCAACGGTGAAGGGACAAAAGCTGGCCGTCTGGCGGTGTTCGTGCGCTTCTCCGGCTGTAATTTAAATTGTACCTTTTGTGATACACTTTGGGCAAATGCAAAAGATTGCCCAGTCACTTATATGACTTGTGAAGATATTTATACACGAATAAAATCTACCGGCATTTCGCTTGTAACATTGACCGGCGGCGAGCCGCTTCTGCAACCGAAGATTGAGAAACTACTTGCATTTTTGGCGCAAGATGCTACGATTGAGGTAGAAATCGAAACGAACGGCAGTATTTCGCTAGCATTTTTAGAAAATTTGGCTGTACGACCGACCATCACAATGGACTACAAGCTTCCGGGCAGCGGCATGGAAGCACAAATGTGCACGGACAACTTCTCCTATCTGCGAAAGGCTGATACCGTTAAATTCGTGGTCGGATCGCTTGAAGATATGGATCGCGCAGTAGAGATTATCACACAATATAAACTGTCAGACAAATGTCATTTATACTTTAGTCCTGTATTCGGTCGCATTGCCCCGGCGGACATTGTCGAATATATGAAGGAACATAATTTAAACTACATTACGATGCAGTTGCAAATGCACAAGTTTATCTGGGATCCGGATAAACGCGGTGTATGATTTGAATGGAGGAATCATTATGGCAATTGATAAAGAAGCAATCAGAGAGCATATTCGCGGACTCCTCATTGCACTCGGTGATGACCCGGAGCGTGAAGGCCTAAAGGAAACACCGGAGCGTGTGGCCCGCATGTATGAGGAAGTTTTTGAAGGCATGAATTACACGAACGAGCAAATCGCTGAAATGTTTTATAAGACATTTGACGATGAACTGGAGTTTACAAATCAATCACATGATATGGTGCTTGTGAAGGACATCGATATTTTCAGCTACTGTGAGCATCATTTGGCGCTGATGTATGATATGAAGGTAACGATTGCTTATCTGCCAAAAGATAAAGTTATCGGCTTAAGCAAAATTGCCCGCATCGCCGACATGGTTTCGAAGCGTCTCCAGTTGCAGGAGCGCATCGGTTCGGACATCGCTTCCATCATGCAGATGATTACCGGTTCTGAAGATATTGCCGTGCTGATTGAAGGCTCGCATAGTTGTATGACTGCACGCGGGATTCGTAAACCGGGCAGCAAGACCGTGACCACTACGTTCCGCGGCAAATTCGCAACCGATGTGAATTTACAGATGAGAGTACGATAAGATAAATATTGCGTATATACAGAAGATACTGGAGGAATCTCATGAAACCATTTTTAGGCATTGACATTACAGAAGATAAAAAGAACGAAGAATTTAATGGCAGGGAATTTGTGGTTGCAACAACCGCGCCGGATTTAGCAGACGCCCTCACGAAAGCGACGGACCATGTATATGATTCACTGGATAAGTCTTTTCTTCCAAGTCCATTATCTATCGTCCGTTGGATAAGTTGTATTGTCGGTTTTTTACTCTTTGCAGCCATTCTAGGTGTAATTAACGATGAAGAAGAAAGTATTAGTTTATCACAAGCCTACAGCTCTGCCGCTTGGGCCTTTTGGCTGTGCGGTACCTTAATCCTTGTTTTCCTTGTGTTGACCATTATAGAGCACAGAAAAACAAAAAAAATACTTAACAGCGACGAACATAAACACACAATGACAACCGTGGATTCCATTATGGATACCATTTTGACAGAATTTGGGATACCTTCCGATGCCCCGGAAGTTGATATACTCACATTTAGATATAAAATGAAAAATGATGTGCCGGTTGCCAAGGAAATGGACTTTTCATCCACCCCATATGACACCCTCATTTTTCATGCATATGCAGATGCTTCCTGTTTGTACCTGGTAAATGCGGAAGAAAAGAATGCATTCCTTCTTTCTGAAATGCGCGCGATTCGCACCATCAACAAGCGAATTATGATTCCTGATTGGAATAAGGATAACGAACCGAAGGATAAAATTTATAAACCATATAAACTTACCGTCTGTGAAGATGATGCAGTTTCCTTTAAACCATATCATATCCTTGAGCTAGAACATGACGGCAAACTTTGGGGTATCTACTTCCCTTGCTACGAACTTCCAGTGTTCGAAAAACTTACAGGTTTGAAAGCGGAATAGACAACAAAACTAGTTTTGTTATCTTGCAAATCAGAAACACATATGCTATACAATAGTTGAAAACGAAATCAGAGTATATTCGCACAATATACTTACCAAGCGACACCCCCATGAGTTGCAGCTCATGGGGGTATCTTGTCTAATTATTTTGGATGATTGACCAAACCATCAGGCCCATTACCTAGCTCCTTCTCTATCGAGCCATTCATACTTTAGAAAATAAAATCGAAAAATCATCCGGTATTTTCTTGGCGTCAACATTTTGCGCTCTCCATTCCGGTGTCACTTCAAGCCATTCAATAACTTTTGCAGATGAAAATGGTAAAAACGGATGAAGTAAAATGGCAAGATTTGCGATGAGCCATATGCAGCTGTAAAGCGTCTCATTGCACTTATTTTTATCTTCTGCTCTTGTTTTCCACGGCTGATTTACATCATAATATTTATTACCGAAGCGAATAATTTCAAAAATATCTTCTAATGCTTCCTTAAAAACACCTCGTTCAATTTTTTCTCCAATTGAAGGGTACGCTGATACCACTTTTTCTTCCACTTCCTTGCTTACTGCTGCAACCGGTATTTTATTGTCCAAATATTTTACGATAAAGGCAAGCGTACGGTTGACAAAATTCCCCCAGGCGCCTACAAGTTCCGAATTATTCTGTTCTTTAAATTCCCGCCATGAAAAATCCGTATCCCGCTTTTCCGGGCCATTCGCAAGGAAGAAATACCGAATTGTGTCCGGATGATATTCTTCTACTAGATCCTTTGCCCATACTGCCCAGTTTTGACTGGTAGAAATTTTTCTTCCTTCCAGCGTTACATATTCGCTCGAAATGATATCGTCCGGCAACCGTAATCCTTGCCCATGAGCCAAAAGTAAGGAAGGGAGAATAATCGTATGAAATGGTATATTATCTTTGCCATGAACATAATAATGTCGTGCATTTTCTCCAAAAACCTCTTTGAAATCAATATCGTTTTCTGTACAAAGTACGGCAATCGCCGATAAATATCCCAAGACATTTTCTGCCCAAATATAAATCTTCTTTTCCTCGTACCCTTCCTTCGGAACATCGATTCCCCAGTCAAGATCACGCGTAATCGCACGATCACGAAGCCCTTCATTAATATAGCGCTTTGTGAAGGCAATAGCATTTTTACGCCAATATGGATGCGATTGAAGAAAATCGCGCAATTCTTCCTTCAATTTAGATATTAGTAAGAATAATTGTGTTGTCTCTCCAAATGTCAATATAGCTCCACAATCTGCACATTTTGCATCTAGGATTGAATCTGTTTCCAATACTTCACCGCAAGCATCACACTGTTCTCCACGTGTTGCAACGCCACAAGCAGGACATATTCCGATAATTAATCTGTCTGTAAGATTTTTTTTGCACACAGGACAGTACGCTTGTTTTACCGTTTTTTCCTCAATATATTTGCTGCGATACAATCGCTTATGAAATTCCGTAACAAATGTTTTGTGCTTTAAATCTGAAGTTTTTGTATAGAGATCATACGAAAATCCCAATTTCTCGAACACATTACAAAACTCCTTATGGTAATATTCACTAATTTGTTCCGGTGTAGAATTTTCCTGCTTCGCTCGAATTGTGATGGGTGTACCGTGGCAATCACTTCCCGAAACATAAAACACACAGTCTCCTTTGGCTCTAAAATAGCGGGCTAAAACATCTCCCGGCAGTAGGGCTGCAATGTGCCCAATATGGAGTGACCCGTTTGCATAAGGCCATGCTCCACCAATAACAATGTTTTTCATAAAATTACCTCATTTCCTTTCGTTGATAACACTTAAACTAAAAGTTGCAAATAAAAAAACCCTCACCTCCTTGCATAGTACAAGGGACGAGAGCAAAACTCACGTGTTACCACCCTAATTCGCTTGTCTCTCACGACAACAAGCCTTATCGAGTTCGGACAGGAAATGATCTATCGAAACTCTATCGCTGTTACGGGCGATCCCGGCATAGCCTAACCGCAATTGGCTCGGTATGCAGCTCAGAGACCATGTTCAGCAAAATCCACTTTTCCCATTCTCAGCACATCTAAAGATGATGGGATTCTCTGTAAAAGTTTCCATTGCTTACTCTTTCTCGTCATCGCTGTTGGATGTATTATATCATATAAAATAAAAAAAACAATAGATGAATTAATTTATTTGGGGTGGCTGTCCAAATGCATCCACCCCAAATATTACTTCGTTTTTCTTCTAAGCAATGCACCGATGAACATCGTAGCTATCATCAATGCCAATCCACCCCAATCAACTAACGTGCTTAATGCCCAATGATCTGCAAAAAAATTCAACAGGAAAATGACAATTAAAGCATAAATAAATTTAAGATTATTTGATTTCCCTTCTTGTGGCGGGAAAAATTTGTCCATGAGTCCAAAGACCACTCCTGCCACAACTGAAATAATTAAATATACAACGTTATATAACATCTTCTTTCTCCGTCTTTCGCATTTCGCTTCTACTTCAATCTGCCTATTGTAAAATGTACATTCAATGCCATCTCCGCCGGAATTCGATATTCTTCGTGTACACGCGAGCCCCAACTGTCGTCACCGCCGACCCCCATCTGCTTTGCCATGATATTAACAACTGTTTCATGACGAGCAGGCAACTCGTTTTTGTGCCAAGTGTGCTGCAACTGCGCCGCTGTGTATGGCAATACTGTACACTCAAATGGCTGTCCATTCTCAGACTTTTGAATCAGTATTCCCCGTTCATCAGTACCATGAAGTTTGAGCGTACGCACATCGGTACGATTACCGCAAGCCTGTGGAATTGAATACGGTGCTACATTTTCTTCGACACTCTGTGTGTAATATCCTATCTTCGCGCCGTTGTTGCGGTCGATATAATTCTCCAGCGGTCCGCGACCGTAGAAGGAAAATTTCTCGATTTCGCGGTCGAAATACAGCGTCAGACCGAATAACGGAAGCTCCGGCAGCTTCTCTTCCGGCGCTGCGCCCGGATAATCTGCCTCCACATTCATCGTGCCATCAGCATGCACTTCATAGGAAACGATAATGCAAAGAGTTTCCGAAAATGGTAATTTATACTCATATGTTACTTTTACCCAGGATGAATCTTCTGCTTCTTCTAATTTGCAATCTGTACAACGAAGCGCCAACTCTCCCCAATTCCACATACCGGACCTCATGTGGAAACCACATCCGCGGTCATTATCGGTAAATGCTCGCGTAAAACAAGGCATCGGGTTTCTTGTCAACCATTCTTTGCCGTCATAGCAAAGAGAAATAATACTTCCGCCTCTGGAGAAAATCATCGAAAAGTCCTTGCCATGTACACCGATATTATTCTTGCCATGAACGATATTCAGCGGATTGCAGCTCACAAGTTCCGCGTTAACTTCTGCTCTTACAACGCCAAGGATTGTCTCGCCCCAAGCAACCTCATGGCCAGCTTTTGCCCAAAGACAATCCTTTTTCAATACAAGCGAAGCACGAATCACATACTCGCCGGCCGCTGGGCCGAGCCTTTTTTTCTCATAGGCAATTTTCTGCTCTGTCTGCGGTGCAACACGAATTTCGTATGTATCTTCTTCAATCCGTCTGCCGTCTAACAATGTGAGTATTTTCAGACTCACTTCGCTGCCGTCAAGGAAGAGATAATCGTTACGAATCACAACACCGTCCGCTTTCGGTATCAGCTTGTAGCCCTGATATAAATATTTCATTTCCTGCGTTTTGGGTGTCACACCACTACGGTCAGCATAGATAATACCATTCGTACAGAAATTAAAGTCGTTCGGCCGGTCACCAAAGTCGCCGCCGTATGCAAACATTTCCTTGCCGTATGCATCCTTCATACGAATGCTCTGGTCGATATAATCCCAAATAAATCCGCCCTGATAACTCGGATACTTTTCTAAATCCGTGTAATGCTTCATACCGCCAAGTGAATTATTCATCGCATGCATGTATTCACACAAAATCAACGGCTTCGCCGGATTTGTTTTTACATAATTCTCAACATCCCACGGTCGTGCGTACATGTAGCTTACCATGTCCGTTGTGTCCGGATATCTGCGGTCGACTGCCACACCTTCATAGTGTACAAGGCGCGAGGAATCCAGTTTTCGGAACATATTTGCTAAGTCAAACAGATTCTTGCCCCCGAACGATTCGTTACCGCAGGACCAAATCAATATAGAAGGGTGGTTTTTATCCCTTTGCAGCATCGAAAATCCGCGGTAAAGCACGGTATCATGCCACTCCTCCTTATCGCCCGGAATCACTTCCGGCGGAATTTGTCCTTCATAGCCGCCACGCGTCCATGTGCCGTGCGTTTCTATATTTGTCTCATCAATCAGATAAATGCCGTATTCATCACACAATTCGTACCATTTCGTCTGATTCGGATAGTGGCTCGTACGAACTGCGTTGATGTTGTTCTGCTTTAGGAAGCGGATATCCCAAAGCATATCTTCCTCGGTAATTGCACGACCACGCTCACAGTCAAATTCATGGCGATTCACACCTCGAAATACGATACGCTTACCATTAATCCGCATAATTCCATCCTTCATTTCAAAACGACGGAAGCCAATCTTTGTCGCAACAGTCTCAATAATGTTGTGATCTGCGTCACGGATAATTAAGTATAGTTGATATAAATACGGTGTCTCTGCGCTCCACTTATTGACATTCGGTACACAGTAACTCACGTTAAAGGCCTGCTCAATGGTCAATCCAGCCTTTGAAAGCACACACTTGCCTTGTGCATCATGAATCAAAATGGAAATTGATACCTCTTCTGGTGTTTCTACCTTACTATCGTCTGACGTCACGCGGCATCCGTTTTCAAATGCAATCACACCGCCAAGACTGAACAAACCATCCGTATAAGTTTCGTCCAAGTCTGCATGTACATACACATCCTCAAAATGCACCTGCGGTACTGCATAAACATATACATCGCGGAAAATGCCGGAAAATCTCCAAAAGTCCTGATCCTCTAACCACGCGCCCGTGCTATGCTTATATACTTCGACTGCCACACGATTGATTCCGTCTGTCACATACTGCGTAATCTCAAATTCGGTTGGTGTGAAACTATCCTCACCGTAACCGACAAACTGACCGTTTATCCATACATAAAATGCGTTTTCTACACCTTCGAATCGCAAAAACGTGCGTTTGCCTTGCAATTCCTTATCTATCTCAAACTCGCGCACGTAACTGCCGACCGGGTTGAAATCCTCACTAATGTGCGGCGCATCCCCCTCTACATATCCGTCCCATGGATATTGAGTATTTACATATTGCGGCTTGCCGTAGCCCTGTAACTGAATATGTCCTGGCACTTGAATATCCGATAAATTTGAAATATCAAAATCTTTCTTGTAAAACTCCACCAAACGTTCCGCCGGGTTCTCTGTATAGGCAAATTTCCATGTACCGCTCAAACACTGTCGTAATTTCATAACAGCGGAAAGAAGAGCATCTTCTTTCCGCTGATAAAAACGATGGTCAGAATGCGGAATTGTCTGATTTACCCGATATACCGTTGGATCGGAAAGCCACTTTAAGTCCGGCTTACAAACTTTTCCCATAAACTATACCTCATTATTTAATTAGTTATTCTCCACACTATAGTTTGGAGCTTCCTTTGTGATATGAATATCATGTGGATGACTTTCTTTCAAGGATGCTGCCGAAATCTTCACAAAGCTTCCTGTTGTCTTTAATGTTTCGATATCCTTCGCACCACAATAACCCATACCGGAACGGAGACCGCCGATTAACTGGAATACAACGTCCTCAATGGAACCCTTGTATGCCACACGACCCTCTACGCCTTCCGGAACAAGCTTCTTTGCATCCGTCTGGAAGTAACGGTCCTTGGAACCATTTTCCATCGCTGCAATAGAACCCATACCACGGTAAACTTTGTACTTTCTACCCTGATATAATTCAAAATCTCCAGGGCTTTCATCACAGCCTGCAAAGATACTTCCCATCATACATACGTTAGCACCTGCTGCAATTGCCTTTGTCATATCGCCTGAGAACTTAATACCGCCATCGGCAATAATCGGTACACCATATTCATTTGCTACTGCATAGGCATCCATAACCGCGGAAATCTGCGGAACACCAATACCAGCAACAATACGTGTGGTACAAATAGAACCAGGTCCGATACCAACCTTTACCGCATCTGCACCGGCTTCAATTAATGCTCTGGTACCTTCTGCTGTGGCTACGTTACCTGCGATTACCTGCAAATCCGGATATTTTTCCTTAATCTCGCGAACAGTATTTAAAATATTTGCGGAATGACCGTGTGCAGAGTCAACAACGATTACATCAACCTGTGCTGCAACTAAGGCATCGATACGCTCCATCACATTCTTGGTGATACCAACGGCTGCACCGCAAAGTAATCTGCCGCGTTCATCTTTCGCGGATAACGGATACTTAATCTGTTTTTCAATATCTTTAATGGTAATTAAGCCGACAAGATTGAAATCATCATCCACAATCGGCAGCTTTTCCTTACGAGCCTTAGCAAGAATTTCCTTTGCACCTTCTAAGGTAATGCCTTCCTTGGCTGTAATCAAACCTTCACTTGTCATAGACTCTTTAATCTTTTTCGAGAAGTCTGTTTCAAACTTAAGGTCACGATTTGTAATAATACCAACTAACTTCTTACCTTCTGTAATCGGCACACCGGAAATTCTGAACTTGCCCATCAATTCATTGGCATCTGCTAATGTATGTTCCGGAGATAAATAAAATGGATCTGTAATGACGCCATTTTCAGAGCGCTTAACCATATCAACTTCTGCTGCCTGCTCTTCAATCGACATGTTCTTGTGGATAATACCGATGCCGCCCTGTCTTGCCATGGCAATCGCCATACGATGTTCCGTAACCGTGTCCATACCGGCACTCATCATCGGGATGTTAAGCTTAATTTTCTTTGTAAGATGTGTACTCAAATCTACCAGATTCGGTGTCACTTCCGAGTACGCAGGAACTAATAATACGTCATCAAAGGTTATTCCTTCGCCAACAATCTTACCCATGTTCATTTTCCTCACTTTCAAATAATTAATTTTCTTTGTGTACTTTAGATGGCGCATCGTGATATATTGCTTCGAGCATCTCGCTTGAAAGCTCGACAAATACTCCGTATGCATCCGCACCGTTCTTTCCGCCCACGACTACGACATATCGGTTGTCCGCTTCATAACCGGAGCTGTAATCGGTAATCCTGAAATTCGGATTATTTAAATGATAGTCCAGCCGGTGCGAATCCTCGTGTGCAACAAGCTCTGCGTCCTTTAAATCAAATTGGCACGCAAACTTACGACGGTTTTTTCCATATATCTTATCAATGGTAAATCTACCATTGAGATAAGCGTATTCATACTCAATGTTTGTGTTTTTCCACACAATGATTGTCCCATAAATAGCAAAAAACTCCAGCACAAGTACGTAGATTCCGTATTGACCGAGAATCCCGACCAGCCCGAGCAGCAAAAGGCATCCCATCACACAAACCGCACGGATAAGAATCTCTGATAAACGTATTTTACACGGAATAAGTTCTTCACAAAATGTATCTCCCATGTCATGTTTCCTTTCCAACAATGGTCTGCCATCATAAGATATTTTGTAAATTGTACTAAATTTAGCGACTAAAGTCAAGCTTATTTGACAAAAAGGACTGCATAATCTTTTCTATACATATAGAATAGATTTATGCAGTCCTTTAAGATTTTTAACCTGATAAATTTACAAATAAAATTTAATATATTCTGATTCGTTTAGAATCCCATGCCAGGATTCTGAGCCGGCATTGCCGGAGCAGGTTCCTTAATTGTAGCAACCACGGATTCTGTGGTAAGCAGGGTGCTCGCTACACTTGTTGCATTCTGCAGTGCGCTTCTTGTTACCTTTGCCGGATCTAGAATTCCTGCTTCCACCATGCAAACATATTCTTCATTGTAAGCATCAAAGCCGATACCAACTTCAGACTCCTTAACCTTATTAACAATGACAGAACCTTCTAAACCTGCATTCTGCGCAATGGAAAACAGTGGAGCTTCCAGTGCCTTTAAGATGATGTTTGCACCAGTCTTTTCGTCTCCTTCTAAAGCCGCTGCCATCGCTGCCACCTTTTTAGACGCATGAATGTATGCGCTGCCGCCGCCGGCAATGATACCTTCTTCTACTGCCGCTCTGGTAGCGTTTAACGCATCTTCCATACGCAGCTTGTTTTCTTTCATCTCAACTTCGGTAGCCGCACCGACACGAATCACTGCCACGCCGCCTGCTAACTTCGCAAGTCTTTCCTGAAGCTTCTCCTTATCAAATTCGGAAGTTGTCTCCGCAAGCTGAGCCTTGATTGTGTTTACACGGCCTTCGATAGCATACTTGTCGCCGTAACCGTCAACAATTACGGTAGCTTCCTTCTGCACCTTAACGCTCTTTGCACGACCTAACATATCAAGTGTTGTTTCCTGTAAAGATAAGCCTAATTCTTCGCTGATTACCTGACCTCCGGTCAAAATAGCGATATCCTTTAACATCTCTTTTCTGCGGTCACCATAACCCGGAGCTTTCACTGCGACAACATTGAACGTACCTCTTAACTTATTCACAATTAATGTCGTAAGAGCTTCGCCTTCTACATCTTCTGCGATGATGAGAAGCTTTGCACCACTCTGTACAATCTGCTCTAATACCGGTAAAATTTCCTGAATGTTGCTGATTTTCTTGTCCGTAATCAAGATGAACGGATTGTCAAGATTTGCCTCCATCTTTTCCATATCGGTAGCCATGTAAGCGGAAATATAACCGCGGTCAAACTGCATACCTTCGACTAAATCAAGCTCGGTAAGCATCGTCTTGGATTCTTCAATTGTAATAACGCCGTCGTTGGAAACCTTTTCCATCGCATCAGCAACCATGTTTCCTACTTCTGCGTCGCCAGCAGAAATCGCTGCAACCTTAGCAATCTGATCCTTGCCTGTAACCACACTGCTCATTTCCTTGATTGCCTCAACTGCACAATCACAAGCCTTCTTCATACCCTTTCTTAAAATGATTGGGTTAGCACCTGCCGCCAGATTTTTCATACCTTCGTTAATCATCGCCTGGGCAAGTACGGTAGCCGTGGTAGTGCCATCACCAGCTGCATCGTTTGTCTTCGTTGCTACTTCTTTTACAAGTTGAGCGCCCATATTTTCAAAAGCATCTTCCAGCTCGATTTCCTTCGCAATCGTCACACCGTCGTTTGTGATGAGAGGAACGCCGTAGGACTTGTCCAATACTACGTTTCTGCCCTTTGGTCCTAATGTTACCTTAACGGTATCCGCGAGAGCGTTTACACCCTTTTCCAGAGCCACACGCGCGTCTGCGCCATACTTAATTTCCTTTGCCATGTCAAATAACCTCCAAAATTATTCTTCCACAATCGCTAAAATTTCGTTCTGCTTTAAGATGATATATTCTTCATCTTCAAACTTCACTTCGTTGCCTGCGTACTTGGAATAGATTACCTTGTCGCCAACCTTTACAAGCATCGTTACTTCCTTACCGTCAACCACACCACCAGGGCCGACTGCAACAACCTCTGCCATCTGCGGCTTTTCCTTTGCCTGTCCCGGTAAAACGATACCGGACTTTGTTGTTTCTTCAGCAACTACCTGCTTGATTACGACTCTGTCGCCAAGTGGAACTAACTTCATAGTCATATCCTCCTACTTACTTCGTATTTGTGCATTTCCAAATTGTGTATAAACAATTATATGTTCCTGTTCTTTTTCTTAGAACGCACATTCTCTTGTTACAGGCATTTTGCCCGCCTGATTTAATATTATATACCAATATTGGGAAATTTCAAGAAATCTTTTCTTAATATTCTATAAACTCATACTTAATTTCTCTAAACTTTTTCTGAATACCGAATTACCATTGCGCACCTTTTGGGTCCGGGCATTTCTGTGCCTTTTTTTTCGCTCTGGCAAGCACAAAGCAGCCGCAATAGGCGCATGTCAGCCCGCCTATCAGATGGTTGCATCTGCTGCAAATCTTTAATCTGTTCTCATACTCTGTATCATCCGCGCAAAGCTCCGGGTCAATCGCCGCGATATATTCTCTGATTTTTTCGTACATCATATCCTTCTGTAAATTTGCCGGAATCTTGCAGTTACAAATTTTTCCTTCCATAATTACCTCTATTCCTAAAACATGTGGATAATTATAAATTCACAGCCATCTTTTGTCAATTTTTTTGCAATTTTCCTTTTCTTTTTTTATATTTCATATTAAAATGGTTATCATAAATACAAGAATGATTGGAGGATTTTTATCATGAAAAAATTCGGAAAATTTTTAGTAACTGTAACTGCCATTACCGGTGCTGTTGCCGGTGCTCTCGTTGTTTTTAAGAAATTTAAAAAGGATAACGTATTTGAAGATGATTTTGTAGACATTCCAAAAGAAGACATAGACGCTGCCGAGGAATGTGACTGTACAGATGCGTATGACTGTTCGGATGCATGCGAAAGCTGCGAAGATGCCTCTGCGGAAGAAACTTGCGCTGACTGCGAAGTTGTCCCTGAAGCTTGTGAGGCTGTTGTGGATGAGGTTGCTTCCGAAGAGCCTGTTGTCGAAGAAACCGTTGATGATGCCATTAATAACGCTGTTGTGGAAGATATCGCAGAATAATTATCTTTTCAAACTTTTACTGACAAAAAAACCGTCACATTTCGATTTCTCGCAAATGTGGCGGTTCTTTTTTACATTTTATTAGTTTGCTGCAGGCAGCTTAAACGAACTCTTCATCGACACAATCCGGTTGAATACCAGATGCTCCTTCGTTGAATCTTTAGAATCCACACAGAAGAAACCTTTTCTTACAAACTGGAATTTTTCTTCCGGCTCAGCAATTGCAAGACTTGGCTCAACATAACATTTATCAAGCACTACTAAGGAATTCGGATTCAAATTTAGAGAACCGTCCTCGTTTAACTTGCCCTTTTCTTCGTCAACAATATTTTCGTAGAGACGAACTTCTGCTTGTGCTGCATGTCTTGCGCTTACCCAATGAATCGTACCCTTTACCTTACGTCCTTCAAAACCGCTGCCGCTTCTTGTTTCCGGGTCATAGGTACAATGAACTTCTACCACATTACCGTCTTCATCTTTTACGCAACCGGTACAGGTCACAAAATATGCATTCATCAGTCGAACTTCGTTGCCAGGGAACAACCGGAAATACTTCTTCGGCGGTTCTTCCATAAAGTCTTCACGCTCGATATACAGTTCCTTACAGAACGGCACCTTACGGCTACCTAGCTCCGGATTTTCTAAATTGTTCGCAACTTCGAGTTCTTCGACAATATCTTCCGGATAATTGTCGATAATCAATTTTACCGGATCAAGTACCGCCATCACACGAGGCTTTTTTAACTTCAAATCTTCACGGATGCAGTATTCTAACATCGCATAGTCAACCGAACTGTTTGCCTTGGCAACACCCACAAGGTCAACGAACATCTTAATCGATTCCGGTGTGAAACCGCGCCTGCGCAGGGCGCTGATGGATACAAGACGCGGATCATCCCAACCGTCTACAATACCATCTTCCACTAACTTTTTAATATAACGCTTACCGGTAATCACATTCGTCAGATAAAGCTTTGCGAACTCAATCTGCTTTGGCGGATGCGGATACTCAAGTTCTGTCACAACCCAGTCATACAGCGGGCGGTGGTCCTCAAATTCCAGTGTACAGATAGAATGGGTAATGCCTTCAATCGCATCTTCAATCGGATGTGCGAAGTCGTACATCGGGTAAATGCACCAGGTATCACCGGTATTATGATGTGTCATATGAGCAACACGGTAGATAATCGGGTCACGCATGTTGATATTTGGGGACGACATATCAATCTTGGCACGAAGAACCTTTTCCCCGTCCTTATAAACACCGTTTTTCATGTTTTCAAACAATTCGAGATTCTCTTCAACCGAACGGTTACGGTATGGACTTTCTTTGCCCGGCTCCGTCAAAGTGCCGCGGTATTCGCGAATTTCTTCTGGTGATAAGTCGCAGACATAAGCTTTGCCTTTTTTAATCAGCTTAATCGCCGCTTCATACATTTGTGGGAAATAGTCGGATGCAAAAAACAGTCTGTCTTCCCAGTCTGCGCCGAGCCACTGAATATCCTTCTTAATTGATTCCACGAACTCAATCTTTTCCTTGGTCGGATTCGTGTCGTCAAATCTCATGTTGAACTTTCCGCCATATTTTTGCGCCAAACCATAGTTTAATAAGATTGACTTTGCATGTCCGATATGCAGATATCCGTTCGGCTCCGGCGGGAAACGTGTTTGCACGTGATCATAGTAACCTTCTGCCAAATCCTTCTCGATAATCTGTTCAATAAAATTTTTTGATACAACAATTTCTTCGTTTTCCAAAACTAGTCCTCCGCTATCATGACGTTTCTAGCAGTTTAAAAGTCCGTCATATAATTCTTCGTATTTTCTTGCGGATGTACCCCAGGAGAAATCTGCGGTCATCGCGCGCTCCACCATCTTATTCCAGTCACGCTTGTGCTCATAGTAAGTCTTTTCTGCGTAACGGATGGTGTTTAACATTTCGTGTGCATTATAATTTGCAAATGAGAAGCCGGTACCTGTCTTTTCATACTCGTTGTATGGCTCAACCGTATCCTTCAAACCGCCGGTTTCACGTACAATTGGCAGTGTACCGTAACGTAAGCTCATTAACTGGCTCAATCCGCATGGCTCGAACAGCGAAGGCATTAGGAAGGCATCACATGCGCCGTAAATCTTGTGAGATAAGGCATCGGAATAGAAAATATTGGCCGAAACGCTCTTCTCATACTTCCAATCATAGTGACGGAACATATTCTCATACTTCGCATCGCCGGTACCGAGGATAACGAGCTGAATATTGTCAGAACAAATCTGATCCATCACGCATTCAATCAAGTCAAAGCCCTTCTGGTCGGTCAATCTGGAAACAATACCGATCATCATCTTCTTATCGTCAACTTCCAGACCTAATTCCTTCTGCAATGCTACTTTATTTTTTTTCTTTTCCTTGCGGAAATTTTCTACATCATAGTTGTGTTCCAAATTTTTGTCCGTGGACGGATTGTAGTCGTCATAATCAATACCGTTGACAATGCCGGACAACGCGTTTGAACGCGCGCGCATCAAACCATCAAGGCCTTCGCCGTAAAACGGAGTCTTGATTTCTTCTGCATATGTGCTGGAAACAGTCGTTACCGCATCAGCGTAAACAATGCCGCCCTTTAAGTAATTACCGCTGTCGTAATCTCTTAACTTGTCAGATGTGAAATAATAATCGGACAAGCCGGAGAAATCCTGAATTGTCTTCACGTCCCAAACCCCCTGAAACTTTAAGTTGTGAATCGTCATCACGGACTTCATATCACGGAAGAATTCGCTGCCGTGGAAGCTGTCCTTTAAGTATACCGGAATGAGGCCGGTCTGCCAGTCATGGCAATGAATAACGTCCGGCTGAAAGCCAATGACCGGAAGCGCAGAAAGCACGGCTCTGGAGAAGAATGCAAACTTCTCTAAATCCCACTTACCGCCTGCATAAGGCTTCGGACCGTTAAAATAATATTCATTATCAATAAAATAGAACTGAATGCCTTCGTACTGCATCTGAAGAATGCCGACATATTGGCTTCTCCAACTGATATCCATATAAAAGTGGGTCACATACTGCATCTGTTCTTTCCACTTTTCTGCCATACATTCGTACTTCGGCAGAATCACTCTCACATCATATTCATCTTTGTTAAAACACTTCGGAAGAGAACCGGCAACGTCTGCCAGACCACCCGTCTTGATAAATGGAACACATTCAGATGAAGCAAACAAAATCTTCTTCATTGTAATTACCTCCCAATACATTTTCATGCGTTCATGATAGGAGTATTGTATCACAAAGTATACTATTTTGAAAATACTTTTTGCTTTTTTCGCTAAGTTTTTCCAAAAAAATTATTTTCATTCTACTTTTGATAGTCCAGACGAATTTTGTCAGCAATCATGGCAATAAACTCTGAATTCGTCGGTTTGCCTTTGACTGCATTAACTGTATAACCGAATAACGCCTCGATGGTATCCATCTTGCCGCGGCTCCATGCCACTTCGATGGCATGGCGAATGGCGCGCTCTACTCTGCTGGCAGTCGTTTGATATTTCTTCGCGATGGTCGGGTACAAAATTTTTGTAATAGAATTTAACATCTCCATATCCTCGACTGACATCAAAATCGCATCTCTTAAATATTGGTATCCTTTAATATGTGCCGGAACGCCCACCTCATGGATTAAATCCGTCACTTCACGCTCCATATTGCGCGGAGCGGCAGTTTTCTGCGGCATGGCCGGCATCTTTTTCTCCAAATTCTTTTGCTTTTCGCGCTGGCGAATAAATTTGATACGATTCAAAATGATTTCATCCTCGACCGGCTTCATCAAATAATAGCTTGCTCCGAGCAAAAATGCATCTTCCGTCACATGTTCCTGGCCAATGGCGGACATGACAAAAAAGTCCGGTGTTTTGCGGATTTCCCGGTCATTCGCGACTTTTTCCATTACCGACAGCCCGTCCATTTTGGGCATAATAATGTCAAGGAGCACCACATCCGGCTGCTTCTCTTTGATCATCTGATACGCTTCTTCCCCGTTTTTCGCTTTGCCGACCACCAGAATCTCGGAATCCTTTCCCAAAATTTCATCCATATGTTTTAAAACTCTTTCGTTATCATCGGCGATTGCAACTTTAATCTTCTCCATTTTCTACTTACCTCCATCATACTCCCTTAGCATTTTTCGCGGTCTAACCGGCCGCTGCTGAAATAAGTATAAGCGGATAGATTTTTCTGTGCAAGAAAAAGCGTTCGTTTTAATTTTGCTAAAATTTCCTCAAAATGACTTATTTTTACGGCAGAGTTATCTTAGTGACAAGATACGACAAGCGAATTAAAATCACAATTGGATTTTTGCAAGTCCCGCTTCTGAAGTTTCCTTATAAGCTGCCGACAAATCATATCCTGTTTCCTTCATCGTCTGCACAACTCTGTCAAAAGAAATTTTTCGTGTGTCCCATAAAAAGCTTGCCAGATTCACAGCATTGAGTGCTCGCATCGCTGCCACAGCATTTCTTTCAATGCAAGGAATTTGCACAAGACCGCCAATTGGGTCGCAAGTAAGTCCCAAATGATGCTCAATGGCAATCTCAGCCGCATATTCAATTTTATCAATGTTAAGATCAAATAATTCTCCGAGGGCTGCGGCCGCCATAGCACATGCACTGCCGATTTCCGCCTGGCATCCACACTCCGCACCGGAAATCGATGCATTTGTTTTAATGAGATTACCAATAACACCGGCGGTAGCAAGTGCTCGAATCAACTGTTCGTCTTTATAACCGTTTTTCATTTGCTGGTAATAAAGCACAGCCGGCAGCACGCCGGCAGCTCCGCAGGTAGGCGCGGTGACAATCGTTTCTCCCGCTGCATTTTGCTCGCTAACCGCAAATGCATAAGAACAAATCAGTCGGTTTTCCTTCGTCTGTACGCTTTCATCAATATGTTGATAATTAAAAAGTGATTTAGCTTTTTTTTGAACACCTAAACCGCCAGGCAAAACGCCTTCATCGACCAGACCTTTGCGAATGGAATTTTTCATAACTTTCCATATATCACTCATATAATTCCAAAAATCCGGTCCTTCGTTCTCCTCCGCATACTGCCAAAGTCTGAGCGCATGTTCATTGCAATAGGCTGCAATGTCAGAGAATTTGTTTTCTTTATAGATTTTTTTCGAAGCGATGGCCACTTCATTATCTACGAGAATGGTTCCACCTCCAACACTAATCACGCGCACACTTCCGCACTCACTTTCTCCGGCAAATGCAATCACATCCATCGTATTCGGATGCGGAAGATTTTTTTCCGTTAAATTAAATTCCACTTCACAAAGAACCGGGGCAAATGTCTTGACGATGACAACGTCCGTGCCGTGTCCTTTTCCTGTTTTGGCAAGCGAGCCATACAAAATGATCTTAAATTTATCAGCATTCGGGAACCTTTTTTTACAAATAATGCTCGCTCTTTCCGGTCCAATCGTGTGTGAACTCGAGGGTCCTCTGCCGATTTTATATAATTCTGTAATTGATTGCATCCCCGCAATATTATTTTCTGTTTTCTTACTCATCTCGATTCTCCAATTCAAGATTCCTTTGTTTAATTAGCAATCACGATTTACATCGACACGATCAATCATAATATTTAAAATTTCCGTATCTGTCATCTTCATGCCAACTCTTCCGATGTAACCCATGCTCTTAATTGTCTCTTCGACATCCCCTTTAATAATACCCTCTCCCGGAAGGAAGCTTTTATTGCGGACACTCAAATTAAATGCCATTAATGCCGCATCCACGGAAGACGCAATTTTTCCTCTCGTCTGCATCATCGTTTTTCCAATCTGTGCACCGTAATTGTTATCAAGACCTTCCTGGGCAATGGCTGAATTCATCTTTACCTGACGTCCGATGATTTCCTCAATATCTTCTATTTTCACTTCATTCGCAAACGTTAAGATGTCTTTCACCGTAAGTTTCGAGCAATCGATTCCTTCCTCGAGCTTCTCGGTTTCTGCCGTATATTCAAAAATAATTTCACCGTCTTTGACGATTTTTGTGATGTTCGTATGCTTATCGACAATCGTCACTTCGACGCAATGCACACCCGCGGTTACCTTTGCCACAATATATAGATTCGGCTTATTTTCCACGAGCAGGCATTCGCAAAGATTGCTCGCTACACACATTTTCGTCTTTTCAATGTGTTCCTGCGTGATACCTTCCAACACTTCCAGGGCCTTGTCGGCATTGCCACCGATAACACCTAAAACAGCGCCACATCAATGCCCTTTAATCCACCGGAATTTGGTACGGTAACACCCTTAACATTTTTAATGATATTTCCACTGCAGCTGAGCAAAATTTTCTCCGGAAAGCAACCGAGAATTTGTCTTGCCTTGGCAGCCGCATAAGCAATCGCAATCGGTTCCGTGCAGCCAAGCGCCGGAACAAGCTCACGCTTTAGAATATTTAGGTAGTTGTTATATAAAGATATGTCCATGGTATTTTTCTCCACTCTTATGTAATTAATATCCAATCGCAAGCCCCACAAGCAACAACAATGCGGTCGCCACCAAATTTATCGTCTGGAATTTCCACGTCCACTTTACCCATTTTACGTAGCTGACATTTGCCAGGCCGAGACTGATGAGCAATACCGGATTGGTCGGATAAAATACATTCGAAAATCCGTCGCCAAAAGCAAAAGCTGTGATGGAGAGTTGCGCTGAAATATTGAAAATCTGTGCAAGCGGCACAACTAGGGGTACAAGTAGGAATGCTTTCGCAGAGCCGGAACTGATGAAGAAGTTCATCAACAATACAATCAGGTAGATGAACAAAATCACTGCTTCTTTCGGCAGGTGCTCGGCCACTTCTACTGCTTTAAAGAGCACAGTATCGAGAATATTTGCCTCGACAAGCGTGTATTTGATAGAGCTAGCCATCAAAATCATTAACACTGCCGGAAAGATGCTTACCAACCCATTCCAAAAATGAATACCAAATTCCTTTCCCTTCATACCGGTCGTAAGCACCGATGTAACTCCTGCCACAAGAAACATGACTGCCACGATAATCATCGTATAATCCTGCAACGCCGGAAGGATTGCCGAGCACATCACAAGCACGATGCCAGTGCCGAGAATTCCTGCGAATAAACAAAGACTTTTGTCCATCTTTTGATCTGTACAGAAGTTGGTCGCCATACTTTCCGCTGTGACCGGTCGTTCCACCTTTTTCGCATGCAGATAGATGAATGCAAATAAAATCAAATAAATTACGACAAAACATACCAGACGGAACCAGATGCCGGAAAACATCGGAAGTCCTGCCAGTTCCTGCGCCACACCGATTGTAAACGGATTACAGACACCTGCAGCAAAACCGCAGCCGGCCGCCAACAGGCTCATACCAAGCCCGGTTAAATCATCCCAGCCCATGCTAATCGCTAATGCCACTACAATCGGAACAAGCGGCACACACTCCTCAAACGAGCCGATAAATGCACCCAGCGCCATAAAAAACAGAATCATAATCGCTAACATCTTATATCTTCTCGCTCGAAAATGATGCACAATTTTATCGAGCATATAGCTCATCAATCCGCACTTATCGAGGCTGTTAAAAACACCTCCAATCACGAGCAAAAAGACAATAATCGCGATAATCGTACCACTACCTTCTGCTATCAAAACAAGAATCGGCGACAGCAACCATTTCCAGAACGGCAGCCCGCCATCCACGTAGGTAAATGCACCGGACGCATCGATGAGCATGTTGCCGTCCGCATCCATGGTACGCGCATACTCACCGCCCGGAACGATAAATGTCAATATATAAACAAGACACATCAATGCAAAGATAATTAAGCATGATGTGACAAAAAATTTCGCCTGAATGTTGAGGCCTTTCGATTGTTTTTGATTTTGCATAGAGTAGCTCTCTCTCAATTGTATTTTTTAATTATATTTATCACGGTGTCCGTGTTTTTGAAATTATTATAAAACTATTTTCCCAAAATATTAACAATACATCTTTTTATCAAAACTTAAATGTATCCTTCAATCTTAACCATTTTTGGTCTTTTTCACTTAGATTCAGCTTCGTACCATCTTCCATGACATATCCTTCCGCGCTGGCACTTCCTTGATACTCACCAACCACTTGCGGCCATTCAATGCCGATTTCCGGGTCGTTCCAAGCCAAACCGCTCTCGTCTCCCGGATGATAAAAGTCAGTTACCTTATAGCAAAATTCCGCAACATCACTTAGAACCAGAAAACCGTGTGCAAATCCTTCGGATACATAAAACTGCTTTTTATTCTCCTCGGTCAGTTCCACACCATACCATTTTCCATAGGTCTCGCTTCCGGCACGAAGATCAACCGCCACATCAAATACAGCTCCTTTAACTACCCGAACCAGTTTTCCCTGCGGGTACTGCTTCTGAAAATGCAAACCTCTGAGCACACCCTTTTTGGACATACTCTGGTTATCCTGCACAAATTCCATATCCAGTCCGGCTTCATGCATATCATTTTGATTGTAGGTTTCCATGAAATATCCGCGATCGTCCCCATGAACTGCCGGTTCAATAATATAAAGTCCTTCTATTGGACATTTTGTCACTTTGATTTGTCCCATCTTCTTACCTCTCGTTTAATAATCAATTTCTTTTAAATATCTACGCAGTGCATCCTGCCACGTCGGAAGTAGTTTAAATCCCTTTTGAACCAACTTTCCTTTTTCCAAACGGCTGTTAAACGGACGGGCTGCTTTTGTAAGTCCATATTCTTCCGTTGTAACAGGCACAACCTTCGTCTGATATCCGGCCTGTCTAAAAATTTCGCAGGCAAACTCGTACCAGGAAATATAACCGCCTTCATTGGTTGCATGATAATAACCGTATTTTTCAGTTTCAATCATTTCTGTCAATAATCTGGCTAAATCATAAGTGTACGTTGGTGTTCCGATCTGGTCATTTACCACACGTACTGTGTCATACTTCTTACCCACATTCAGCATTGTTTTGATAAAATTCTTACCATTTACACCAAACACCCAGGCAATACGGACAATAAAATGTTTTTCAAGGATATTGGCAACTGCCAGCTCGCCCTCTAACTTTGTCTGTCCGTATATATTCAACGGCTTATACTCTTTACAATCCGGTTGCCAGGCTTCTTTTCCCTGTCCATCAAACACATAGTCTGTGCTGATATACATCATTTTGCAGTCGAGTTCTTTACAAACTTGTGCAATGTTTTCCGTTCCGCCGGCATTGATAGCCCGAACCTTTTCTATATTATCTTCCTCTTCTGCCAAATCCACTGCTGTCCAAGCTGCACAGTGAACTACCGCATCCGGAGCTACTTCTTTTAACACCTTTTCAACCGAAGCCTTATCAGTAATATCCATAGCCACATATGGCATGGTGGTAATTGCCGAACCATCCGCCACACCGCTATAAACAGGAGCTATATCGCTTCCAATACCGTCATATCCACGCTTGGCAATCTCATTCATTACATCATGCCCCAGCTGTCCCGCAACACCTGTCACTAAAATTTTCATTATGTAATCCTCCGCTCCCTATCGGTTTCCATACATCTTTTCATAGTAATTCTGATACTCGCCGGACACAATTGTCTCCCACCATTCACGATTATCCAGATACCATTGAATCGTTTTTTTGATTCCATCCTTAAACATTGTCTCTGGCAACCAACCGAGTTCCCTGTGGATTTTCGTCGGATCAATTGCATAACGCATATCATGTCCTTTTCGATCCGTTACATAAGTAATCAATGATTCCGGTTTATTCAACTCTTTGCAGATAATCTTTACAATATCGATGTTCTTCATCTCATTATGGCCACCGATATTATAAACTTCGCCAACTTTTCCTTTATGAATAATCAAATCAATGGCCTTACAATGATCTTCTACATACAGCCAGTCACGTACATTTAATCCCTCTCCGTATACAGGTAACGGCTTATCATTCAGCGCATTCGCAATCATAAGCGGTATCAGCTTTTCCGGAAAATGATATGGACCGTAGTTATTGGAACATCTGGAAATAGTTACCGGCAGGCCATAGGTTCTGTGGTAAGCCAACACCAACAAGTCCGCTGCCGCCTTTGAACTACTATAAGGACTGCTTGTATGAATTGGAGTCTCTTCGGTAAAGAACAAGTCCGGTCGGTCAATCGGAAGATCTCCATATACTTCATCGGTTGACACCTGATGATAACGCTTGATTCCATACTTACGGCAGGCATCCATCAAAACTGCCGTACCTTCAATATTCGTTTTTAAGAAAATACCCGGGTTCTCAATCGAACGATCCACATGCGATTCTGCCGCAAAGTTTACTACCATATCCGGCTTTTCTTCCTCGAATAACTGATACACCGCATTCCTGTCGCAGATATCTGCTTTTACAAAGCGGAATTGCGGATTTTCCATCACCGGTGCTAATGTAGATAAATTTCCCGCATATGTCAGCTTGTCCAGACAGACAATCCGATATTCCAGATATTTATTTAGCATATGAAAAACAAAATTACTTCCAATAAATCCGGCACCGCCGGTTACAATAATCGTCATTTTTATGTACCTCTCTTTTACCTAACACAATGCATCCATGTATTTGCCATCCAAAACATCTTTTAAATATTGTCCGTACTGATTTTTCTTTAATACTTCATACACGGCAAGCACATCTTCTTTGCTGATCCACCCGTTCAGATATGCAATTTCTTCCAGGCAAGCAATTTTTCGATGCTGGTGCGTTTCAACTGTCTTAACAAAATTGGTTGCTTCTACAAGGCTTTCATGCGTGCCTGTATCCAGCCAGGTGAATCCCTGCCCGAGCAGTTCCACATTAAGTTTGCCGTTTTCTAAATAGATACGGTTTAAATCTGTAATTTCTAATTCACCACGTGCACTCGGCTGCAAACCTTTTGCATACTCAACAACACAGCTATCATAAAAATACAGTCCGGTTACACAGTAATTACTCTTTGGACAAGCCGGTTTTTCTTCAATAGAAATAGCACGACCTTCTTTGTCAAACTCAACAATACCAAAACGCTCCGGATCATCTACATAATATCCAAACACAGTAGCCCCCTTGCCCGTTTCAGCATTCTCAACAGCTGCTTTTAAGCGCTTTTTCAAGCCGTGTCCGGCAAAAATATTATCTCCCAATACCATCGCTACCGAATCCGTACCGATAAACTCCGCGCCGATAATAAATGCCTGCGCCAATCCATCCGGCGAAGGTTGTACCGCATAAGAAAGATTCACCCCAAACTGATGACCGTCTCCCAATAAGTCCTGAAATCTTGGTGTATCCTGAGGTGTTGAAATAATAAGAATATCACGGATGCCAGCATTCATTAGCACCGACATTGGATAATAAATCATCGGTTTATCATAGACTGGTAACAGTTGTTTTGATGTAACTTTTGTTAGTGGATACAATCTTGTACCGGTACCTCCGGCTAAAATAATTCCTTTCATATGTAATGTAACTCCATTTCTTCCTCCAACAAATATGCCTTTACAACTTAGAGGATATTTTTCTTCTATGCAGTATAAGATACGTTCAGATGTTATCAAATGTGGCGTTCAATGTTTGTTTGCCGCATACTTGCACATCCACATACTTCATTAAATTTTAGCATTTATGCCACACTTTGTCTATCATATTTGAGCCTATATCTCTCATTTGACTTTGCATATGTGTGTAATCAAAGAACCTTATATTTCTTTAATAACTCAACACGCTTTTTCCCAATTTGTATTCCTTCTGCGGCCGAGTTTTTGTCTTTGCGGAATGATTTTTTAATAAACGCAATCCACCGTTTTACCCAGGCAATGGGCAATAACCACGGCTTTTCTCGAAGTTCCGGATAGCGGATTTGCATATTGTCTCTGCTTAGGAAAATCATGCGCATCACTTCTTTGAATGCTCTCATTTTTCCTTCTGCCTTTCTTCCCGCTACATCAGTGACCATCCCGGCAATCCAGTTTTCCTGCGTACCTTTGCCGAAAGCGCCACTGGAAATTAAATCTTCCAGCAACTCCTCCGGGCAATGCGGATTACCTTGCTGAGGCAAAGAAAATCCCATGTACTGATTGCCGATAAATATTAAATCTTCCAAAAACAAATCTGCTCGAACAGATTCGATACACTGCCATATGTATCGCCAATCCAGCAGTTCGAAATATGCCTTGGCATATAGCAAAATATCTAAAAGCTGACGAATACCTACCCCACCGCCAATAAAATGACCGAACGCGTGCAGAACCAAATAAAGAAAATGTTCCGTATGACTCAATGTTTTAATCTTTGTGCCGAGAACTTCAATCTCTATCATATTTTCAAATGCCGAATCGAAAAACGCATTCATCTTACTGCGGGTTTCATTTGCATGTCCAATCAAATTAAGATGCACTTCCACATGACCGCCGTTGGTCGGATTGTCAAAAGAAATATCTTTCATCTCATCCAACTGCTTCTCGTTGAGGTTTGTATTCTTTCTGGCAATGTATCCGCGCTCCTTAAAAACTCTACATACTGTCTTAAAATCTTTCTTTTGAATCAGAATATCTTCATCCCCGGAAGGTCGATGATCACAGTAATCCCCATACAACTGTCTGCAAACAATGCCTTTTACTACAACCGGCTCTATTCCCTGCTCCGCAAAAGCACGATAAAGTGTTAGAAACTCATCTGTTCTTCTACTTTGACTGATTACGGTTGCTTTCGTGACCTGCTTGCAATAAGCATACAGCGGTTCTGCAACAAACGCCTCATCTTTCGCTGCTGATTCAAAAATAAGTGCCATCACTTTATGCATTTGTGCATAAGTAAAAATCCGGTTCCAATCAACCGGATTTTTCACTTCCGAAGAATAATCTTTATGTATCGTTTTTGCAAGTAATGTAAGAAAATTGTAAATTTGATTGTCCATAGTATTTCTTTCTACTGAAGTTTTAAAATTTACCGTAAATAAAGGCATTGTTGCCAAAATAACCCAAAATAATTGTTAAGCCCGTAAATGTAAAGAAAATTACCAACGGAATAAATTTTTTCAGATTTAAAACCGGATAAAACCCATCAACATAATTTTCACCGTGCTTCTTTGCCCTAACGATTGCCACAACTGAAGCAACTATCAGACACACAATTGCAAAAAAACTCCACGTATACATTTGCAATATTCCATCCTGCCAGCTGAACATACCTTTGATAACTTTCCATGCTGTCTGAAAGCTGTTTGCCCGAAATATAATCCAAAGCAAGGAAACAAGACTGAAATTTAAAATCACTTTCACTACATCAGAAAACATTGCCCAGCTTCTGCTTTTCTCTTTTGTTTCGCCCTTACCGGAAATGTAGGTACGCCATATTTTATGTATGCAGCTTGCGAGACCATAACAGAATCCCCAAAGTATGAATGTAATTCCTGCTCCGTGCCATAGCCCGCTTACCAACATAACAAGGATTAAATTAACGTATGTTCTGGCTGTGCCCTTGCGATTTCCACCAAGAGGATAATATAAATATTCTTGAAACCACGAAGATAGACTAATATGCCATCTCTTCCAAAATTCGGAAACATTTTTTGCAAGATACGGTAAATTAAAGTTTCTTGAGAATTCAAATCCAAGAATCTTTGACAAGCCGATTGCCATATCAGAATATCCTGCAAAATCAAAATAAATCTGCAGGGAATAGCTGATAACCGCTAAAATGACAGACAGGCTATGATATGCAGCTGGCGCATAAAAGACATCGTTCACAAAAACACCCAATCGATCCGCAAGCACAATCTTTTTAAATAAACCAAATACAAAAATTTGTATTCCTACAAGAACTTCATTCCAACGGATGCCACGATATTCCTTAATCTGCGGAAGAAATTCTTTTCCTCGAACAATCGGTCCTGCCGTCAATTTCGTAAAAAATGTGATATATAGTGCGAAATCTATGAAGTTTTTTTCTGCAGCATACTTATTCCGGTATACATCGCACAAATATGCAATTACCGTAAACGTGTAGAACGAAATTCCTACCGGTAAAATTATGTTGAGTGTTGTATAACTCTTTTGAAATATACTGGATAAGCTGCTTAAGAAAAAGTTGCTGTATTTAAAATAACACAGCATAAGAATTGCAATCAAGCATCCGATTGCGCACACGCTTTTTCGTATTTTCTGCTTTTGGCTATTATCCATGAATATTCCTAATACAAAGGTAACTATAGTTATAGCTAAAATGCAAAGCAAGAATCGATAGTCAATCGTACCTATAGAATACCAGCTAAACAATAACAAAATAATAATTTGAATTCTCGTTAATTGCATTTTTAATTGCAAGTTTTTCTCTACATTTGCCCTTGCAAACTAGCAGTTACTTTTGCAAAGGTATATAATTAGTTAGTCATCTGCCTGATTAGGAAGGAGGCCTTTATGCCTAAA
>SVEO01000001.1 GCA_015057275.1 Lachnospiraceae bacterium
ACGCCCTGCTCATTTTTTGAAAATTTGGTCGACAGGGCTTAGGTGGATGTTTTTTGTTTTCGTGAAATATATCAAAAATAAAAAGAATTTTTATTTTATTTCACTTGACATCTTACCGCTGGACTTTCGTTTCTGTTTTATACAAACAAAAAGATGATAGCATAAAATCCGAAAAAATGAAAGTATTTCTTCGGATTTCACACATCTTTCACACATAAAATTTTTCTAAATTTTTGACTTTAGTATTTTCTACCAACTACATGCACTTTTAACATATTCGTCGTTCCGCTCATGCCGAGAGGCACGCCGGCGGTCATAACCACTCTGTCGTCAAGTTTTAAGTAGCCTGCTTCTACGCATTGATTGATGGAATGTTCAAACAGTTCGAATACATCCTGCTCCTCATCCAGAAGAATCGGAGTTACACCCCAGCTTAAATTCATTTGGCGACAGACATGTGGATAAGTAGAACCGCCGATGACGTCGCACGCAGGGCGATACTTACTGATCATGTACGCAGAACCACCGGACTTTGTTACGGTCAAAATTGCCTTCGCTTTCAAGTCGTGCGCGGTCGTACAGGTTGCATGGCAAATCGCATCGGTAACATTCGGGTTTGCTTTGCGTTCACGCAGAAAGAATCTGCGGCTGTAATCAATATCTCGCTCTGTTCGCTCGGCGATACGCGCCATCATCTTCAAAGACTCAATCGGATACAGACCGGCAGCCGTCTCACCGGAGAGCATAATCGCGCTCGTGCCGTCATAAATCGCATTTGCTACGTCAGCCGTCTCCGCACGGGTCGGGCGTGGATTTTTCATCATCGAATCCAGCATCTGGGTTGCGGTAATAACCTGCTTACCCGCTTCGTAAACCTTCTTAATAATCATCTTCTGGATGACCGGAACTTCCTCACTTGGAATCTCCACACCCATGTCACCGCGGGCGACCATGATACCGTCAGACACCTGAATGATGTCGTCAATATTTTCAACACCCTGCATATTTTCAATCTTTGCAATAATCTTAATGCGATAACAATTTTCTGCTTCCAAAATACGGCGAATTTTTAATACATCGCCAGCCGTTCTGACAAAGGAAGCGGCAATAAAGTCAAATTCTTCTTCAATACCAAAAAGAATATCATCGCGGTCCTGCTCGCTGATATAAGGCATGGAAAGCTCAACTCCCGGCACATTTACACCTTTTTTATCGGAAACAAAGCCACCGTTAATTACTTTACAGCGGATATCCGTGCCGTCCACGATTTCCTCGACGTGCATTTCAATCAAGCCATCGTCAATTAAAATACGTGTGCCAACCGACACATCCCCCGGAAGCCCCTTATAGGAAATAGAAACGATTTCCTCGTTACCTTCTACTTCGCGTGAGGTAAGCGTAAAAATCTGACCTTCTTCAAGCTTTACCTTCTTCTCCGCGAATGTCTTCAAACGGATTTCCGGTCCCTTCGTATCCAGCAGCGCCGCAATCGGCTTGTCAGCCTCTTCGCGTAATCTTCTTAACACTTTCAACCTTTTCAGATGCTCTCTGTGAGATCCGTGGGAAAAGTTGAATCGTGCCACGTTCATGCCCTGCGCAATCATCTCTCTTAAAACATTCTCGTCATCCGTCGCCGGTCCAAGCGTACAAATAATCTTTGTCTTTCTCATGACTACCTCCAAATGTCTTCTATTTCATGTCGTACACAACTTAAATTCATTGATTGACATATTATAGCAAACATTTCCCAAAATTTGAATAGCATTAATAAGAAATCTGCATTTCCATTTTTGCCACAACTTTCATAGGCCTATTTCTATGCTTTCTATTGACTTATTCCTTTGCAAATGATAAATTATAGACGTAACAACGTTGACCCATTTTTACTATTAGAAAAGGAGATTTTATTATGGCTAAATATGTATGTGCAATTTGCGGTTACGTTCACGAAGGCGATGCAGCTCCGGAAGTATGTCCGATTTGTAAGGCTCCTGCTTCAAAGTTTGATAAGCAGGAAGGCGAGATGACTTGGGCTGCAGAACACGTCGTAGGGGTTGCCCAGGGCGTGAGTGAAGATATTATAAAGGATTTAAGAGACAATTTTACAGGCGAATGTACCGAGGTTGGTATGTACCTTGCTATGGCACGTGTAGCACACAGAGAAGGCTACCCGGAAATTGGTCTCTACTATGAAAAGGCCGCTTGGGAAGAAGCAGAACACGCTGCAAAGTTTGCAGAATTGCTCGGCGAGGTGGTAACACCTTCTACCAAGAAGAACCTCGAATTAAGAGTTGCTGCTGAAAACGGCGCTACCGCTGGTAAGGCTGACCTCGCAAAGCGTGCGAAAGTAGCTAACCTCGATGCGATTCATGACACCGTACATGAAATGGCACGCGACGAAGCAAGACACGGCAAAGCATTCCAGGGACTTCTCGAGAGATATTTTGGTTAATAAATCAAGGAGGATGGCATAACACCACCCTCCTGTTTTCAAAAAAGGATAGAATGGAGGATTCTTATGTTAAACTACACCATTTGCAACTGCAAGCAGGTAACATATTTTGATGTTGAAGATGCACTTACAAAATTTGACAATTTTACAGATGTTGAACAGAACTTTGCTGAGGTCCAGAAAATTACACACTGTTCGACAGGTTGCGGCGGTTGTCACACAAAAATTCTTGATGCAATTTCAGAAATTATGAGTAAATAACCCCTCCTTGCATAATACATACGCGGTAAAATTTATGGCACAATAAAATCGTTTTCGGGAAATACTTCTGCTATGTCTGATGCCGGTATTCTGCTCCGAAGCATCTCAGCGAATTCGAGCGTCATGACAAAAAGCATATTGCAATCCGAACATTCATATGCTACAATACCATCGAAAGCGATACCGGCATTCCATTCGAACATGGTTATGCGCAACGAACCCCCACGAGGTGCTTGCTCGTGGGGGTTCTTGTCTTATTTTTTCAGATGGCGGACCAAGCCATCAGGCTCATCACCGTCGTTCATCTCTATCGAGCCATTTGCATATGTAGTGCGACACCACACCTGCCATAATAGAAATCACTAGCGACACCATCACTTCGAACACAGTACTCACCGCCTCACTGTTACCAGTTGTGGAGCGGCAACGTATTAATTATATCATATTTTCTAACTTATAGGTTCCTGTCGCCAAATCGAGCGTGCAGTTTCTCTTCGCTCGATGTGCATTCACACAGGCCTAAGCACAAAGTTGCAACGCCTAAAAATGTAATAATTTTTTCAAGAACTTTACATGTAAAAATCCCCTCGCATTTTCTGCAAGGGGATTGATGAGTAGTATTATTAATTTGTATGAATTCTAATAACGGTCGTCGAAAGCTGCGGAACTGTAAAATTAAACTGTTCGCCGACACCGCTGATTGTAAACTCTTCCATGATGCAGTCTTCTATCGCACCTAAAATATTGTCATCACTGTTACTGTTGCCCTTTACCTGATATACCGTTGCTTCCTCCGCCAGATTTTCTGCGCCGGCAATGTCGATTGCAAATACACGGTCCATTACGGTCACATTTACCAGCTTGATAATGATGTCACCGGTTTCCGCATCCTTGCTAACTACCTGATAAGCTTCTGCAGTAGCATTTTCTCTGATGTCGTAGTCCACGTACAGTTCACCATCGATGTAGCATTTTACATTCATATCCGTAACAACAACTTTCAATTCATATGTTCTTCCAGATTCGATGTAACAATCCTTCACGGTTCCGGAAAGCTGGTCGCTCTTACTGCCGTTTGACACCTGCTGCAGGCAGGATACGGTGTTGTTCCATCCGCCGATATTCCAGAAATAGTGATTGTTGGTGCCCTGTACCGCGAATGGAATCAGGAAGCCTTCTGCTCCGGCAATCTTCGTTGCCTCGACGGTGTATGTGTAATTCTCCCATTCGGTCGAGCCAAAATATGCGCTTGTACCGGTCGTTTCCTTCGTGGTAATCAAACTAGACTGAGTTAACGCGCCATTACGGACACTAAACTGTGCATCGGAAGTCTTTACCCATTGATCATCAAACGTATCGGTTTCAAAATCCTGCTCGTCCAAAACTGCGCCGGTATCGTTGGATACAATTTTCACATTATCAAACTTTGCGCTTGTGTTCCATGTACCGACACCTATTTTGCCGGAAAAGGTGGAATTATTTTCTACTTCCGCACCGGAAAGCTCCGACTGCAACACCTGCGTGCCGACATTCGTGGAGAAAATCTTTTGCATATAATAGCTGATTGACCCGGTGCAAAGATGATTGTTAAACCAGATTAAGTCCGGTGCCCAATGAGTAGCTGTCAGGTTGCCGAACAGTGGCGCGTACGCTGCCATGCGGATAATATCACCGTTGCGCTCGATGCCGGTCATGTATACCGCTTCTGCAAGTGCCGCCTTAAGTGTATTGGATTTTGCCGCGTATTCGCCGAGGAATACGTTAATTGCACCGCCATTTACCGTGTCGGTCAGGCTGTCGCGGCTGTAATTTTCTTCATCATAATAATTTGCATTTGCTAAGAACCATTCCGGATCATTATAATAATGATGGTCGGTCGCACCGGCAAAATCAAGAATTGTTTTGCCTGGGTTGGAATCCAGCCATTCCTGTGCAAACTCGTAAGATTCGTAATTCGCAGTGCTGCTTGTCGCATCATCCACGCCCGAGGAGTACATAATTTCAATTTCCTCAAACAATTCCGGATTTTCTTCCTTTGCATTTGCAAACGCTTCTACAAAAAGTGTATATCTTTCATAATAATCATTACCAAAATTTTCATTACCAATGCCGATATACTTCAGCGCAAACGGTTCCTCATGACCTAGTGCCACACGCACCTTCCCCCAGGTCGTTGTCTCGTCACCACGGCAGAACTCTACCAAATCAAGTGCATCCTGAATAAACTGTTGGAACTCTGCACTATCGGTCGGCACCGCTTCACCACCTCTCGCCTGGCAGTATAAGCCACAATTGACAACCGGCACGCCGATTGCGCCGATATCTTCTGCTAACTGAAAAAATTCAAAGAACCCAAGGCCATAGGTCATGTACGATGGCCATGGGTCAGATATTTGGCTAATATCTGTCCAGATGTTAATGCCCTGCTCTCTGGCAGCCACATCACCATAAGTTCCGTTAAATAAAAGCGGCTGTCCGTCCTGACCGACACCAATGGAATCTTTCCAATTATACATCGTCTCGTAATCATAACCTTCAATCACGCAGCCACCCGGGAATCTAACAAATGCCGGTTTAAGCTCCTCAAGCATCGTTGCGAGGTCAGCACGCAAGCCATTTTCGCGTCCTTTGTATGTATCGCGCGGAAACAGAGAAACCATGTCTACTGCCACGCTACCATTCTCAATCAATACCTGTAATGTCACATCATCATATGCGGTCGCTGACACTGTAATTTCCAGCTCATACTTTACCCATTCGGAAGTAATCGCATCAATCGCGCCCGTGCCGATGACAGTATTCCCCTGCACAATATTTACTACAACCGGGCCGGTGTAACCATCCATACTCTTCGCATATACGCTGAAATCGTAAAGTGCCTCCGCCTTCACGGAAATGCCGTCAAGAAAGCCGACGTTCTCCACGCCCGCCTGCGCGCCCGATGTATTCGTCAACACGAGATAGTTCGTGTTATTTTCATTCAGCGAGCCTTCCTTATCATCCACGGTTACTTCCGCGGTAATCGTGCCGACCGTATCCCAGCCGTACATCTCATCGTTCTTTGCAATTTCCGTAAACTCAAAGGAACGGTTGACAATCTTTTCCGCATACAGACCACCGTCTGCCGCAAAGTTGATATCCTCGAAGAAAATACCCATCAGCAAATCACTGATGTCGTGAATCTCATTGCTTGCATCGATACTCAGCGTATAATCGGTGTTTACCAAATCATACGCGGTCAATGTATTTTCTGCCGGACGATTAATCTTTACTTCCTCTTTCTTTGTCGTAGTTTCCTGCTCGACCTTGCCGGTCGTCTGTAATTCCCCTGTGTTTTTCTTGCCGCAAGCAACAACCGGTAATACCATCGCCGCAAGCGTCAAGCATGCCAATACTTTTTTCAATTGCTTCATAGTCCTTCTCCTTTTCTTCATTTTCGGTCAACTTGAAGTACTAATATCTTACCACATTTTCTCAACAAAAGCCACCATTGCATGTGTAATAAATTCAACTGGTCCGAACTTTTTCTTCCTTACCAACTCATCTGAATCGGCTTAACCGTTGCATCTAACTTGTCAAATTGATACCCTTTTTCCAGTAATGTCTCAATTATCTCCGGTAGTGAATCGACCGTTGTCTGTTTGCCGGTTGCATCATGCATTAAAATGATTGCTTTTTGTCTCGAACCAATATTATCCACGACATTGTGATATGCCTCATCAGCACTCACATTTCCCCCATCGCCGTTGACCACATTCCAATCATAGAAAATAACATTCTGATAATTCAAATATTCACGTATCTTATCACGTACTTTTTCATTATAGCCGCTCACACTTCCACCCGGGAAACGATAAAGCTGACTTTTTACGCCGGTAAGCTCATATACATAATTCCATATTTTCTCGTAATCTTCCTTCCACGCATCGAAGCTTGCGTAGATTTTTTTATAGTCATGGCTCGCGGTATGTATGGCAATTGTGTGCCCCTCCTCAACTATTCTTGCATAATAAGGGATGAGGCTCGCTGATGTTTTGTATGTCACAAAAAAGGTTGCCTTAATATTATATTGTTTTAAAATATCGAGCACCATCGGTGTATATTTCGACGGGCCATCGTCAAAGGTCAAATAAGCAATTTTGCCATCCGGATTCACAAATACCGGATTTTGCGGAAACCTTGGTTTTTCAAGCGTTACCTCAAGCGTATCAATCTCCGTTTGCAAGGCGTTGCATTGTTCACCGATTTCCGCTACTGCACTTCTCTTTTCCTGCTTTGTTGCCGTCAGCTCACTAACAGAAAGCGCAAGCGCTTCGTTCGTTGTTTTATAAGTTGCAAACTTAGCTTCATGTTCCGTGACAACCGTCGCCAAATACTCGGAATCTGCTTGCATCTCCACAATCTGTTGTTCTTCCTCTTCTATCGTAGTCCAAAGCTGTGCGAGGGTCGATTCCTGTTCCGCTATTTTGGCGTTAAGTTCATTATGGCTTTCATCTAAAAGCTGAATTTCCGTGCGCTTCTTTTCCGATGCAGACTCAATTGCAAATACTTCTTGTTTATATGTATACCTCATATATTGTGTCACACCGATTAATACCACCGCAATCGCCACCAAGGTTATAGTAAGAGAGGTCAAAATTATTACTTTTTTATTCATGATTCGCCTCCTTTTCCTTTTGTAGCTCAGCAATATAGGCAGACATTGATTCTTCTTGTTCTTCATAATATGAGTATTCTGATTCTAACGTGGCAATTTCCTGTTCTAAGCTTTCCTGCTCCTTTTTTCTGCTCTCATACTCCTCCTGTCCGCTTAGCAATTGACTCTGCGCCTCGCTCTCCGCCTGCGAAGCACTCTCCCATTCCGTCTGTGCGGACATAAACTCCATCCGAACACTTTCCGCCATACTTTCTGCTTCCGCGAGTTGTGCGCTTAACTGCTCATTTTCCGCCTCCGCATCTGTCACCGAAGCAGTAAAATGCTGCAAATCATTTGTTACTTCTGCCGATATCGTTAGCACCGCCGATGTTTTTTTCTTCAGTAACAAGCATTCGTGAATACTAAACGCTGCTGCGACACCAAACGCAATGACCAACGCAATGCAAACTCCCCAAAGCAACCGCTCTTTTACTCTTTCGTTTCTTTCCTTGCTCATGTGTGTTTCTCCCCTTTCCTAAGTAATCGGCACTTTTTGCTTGTCATCATTTTATCATTGTTGGTTTGCATGTCAATAAAATAATTTTTACATTGATATTACATATTTATAACATACGCTTATGTCTCTTATAGTAAAAAGGGAGCCGCACTGCCGTCGCAGCCGCTCCCTTTTTTGTATCTCATGCAAACGACATTTTAAATTTCGCCAGGACCCAAGGTCGTAGAACTGTCGATTTGCCTGTTTTCTTTATCATATGCACATTTTACTTTTTTGTCCGCCAAATTTATTCCTGTGTGTAATTCAGAAAATCAAGCGGATCAACCGGCACATCATCTTTCTCGATTTTGAAGAACAAATGCGTACCCTCGGTGGAATAGTAGATAGTTGGTTCTCCAACAGTACCGAGCTGCGTGTTCGCACTTACTGTGTCTCCCACATTTACGAGTACTTCCCCAAGCTGGCCGTAAGTTGCCTCATACCCATCGCCGAGCGCAACCGTCACTGTATTTCCGTAAATATTGTCTGTAGTTTTCGCTACAACAACACCAGAGACACCTGCGAGCACCTGTGCGCCTGCTTCCTGCGTAATGCAGACACCCGAGTTGCAGCGATATACGTCTAAGGTCGGATGATAAATCGTATGTTCCATATTATATTCAAGGCAGATTTCCCCTTGTACCGGCCAGACAAGTGTGCTGTCTACTCCAAAGCTGAGCGCATCTATCTTATCTGCAAGAATCGAATCCATTACCTGCCCTGCTACCGACTGTGCACTATCATTGTTGTGTACATCTTCCTCCGGCTGGCTGTCCGCATTCGCCTCATAAACCTGGTCCGTATTTGCCGGAGTGTTGCCCATATCATCTTCTGTTCCTGCCTGCGCCAACTGTTTGCCGGCTTCTCCTTTCTGCGCCTGATTCTTACCCTCATTTCGAGAAATCAACGCACTCGTTCCGGCAATTGCCGCCGCCGCAATCAGGCAAAGTAACATAAATGCCAAAATCGCCTGTTTATGTTTTTTTCTATCCATACTTCTCTCCAATCTGCTGCCATGCAGCTATCCATTTGCCGACTTTCCACCGGCTGATGATATTATTACCAGCATTTGAGAAAGTTATACAATTGTTTTAATTGCATATTTCATGTTGCAATTGCTGCAATTATCTGTTACATTAAAGCCATCACAAAATGAAAATAAAATGCAACTGCAATATGTGCATCGCATGTTCAGTTGCCGGAAAGAGGTATATGATGGCAAAGAAGAATCCTATTGAAAATGAAGAATTTGATATGACACCGATTATTACATTAACCCTTGACAATGAGGAAACGTTAGAATGTTACGTGATTGCAACAT
This sequence comes from Lachnospiraceae bacterium, assembly GCA_015057275.1. Lineage (GTDB taxonomy): Bacteria > Bacillota > Clostridia > Lachnospirales > Lachnospiraceae > SIG308. The sequence goes on from SVEO01000001.1 coordinate 9,227, forward strand.
TCCCGGCTGGTAATTATGAATATGTTGCATTGCTCCCATGCGAAGGCGAGCAATATGACGAGGGCGAAGTTTTTCTTTATCGTTTCAAGGAAGAAAACGGCGAGCCGGTACTCGGTCAAATTGAAACTGACGAAGAATTTGAGATTGTTTCCGAAGCATTCGATGAAGTGTTGGATTCCATGGAATACGATGAAATCGTAACTCTGGACGAGGAAGAAGAATAATTTTTCTCTTATAGAAAAAAGCTCAAAACAGCTGAAATAGGCTATTTTGAGCTTTTTTTGTAAGCATTTAGGGCGGCATCCTCATCTCATTTCGATTGTTCATGAGATGAGGGTGCCGCCCTATAAAGTTACAATCAAAGAAATCTCAAAAAGTCTAGTCCACTCTCTTGTCACCCCAGAAGAACAGTGCTACGGTTCCCGGGCCGGTATGACTGCCAATCGTCGTGCCGATGTCGTTGATTTCAATCTTACCCTTCATGTTTGGGAATCGTTCCTCAACCAAATCTGCCACCGCCTTCGCATCCTCATAACATGCGGAGTGCGACATGTAACACTTTTTATTATAATCTTCGCCTTCCTGTGCATGCTGCATCATCTGTTCAACAATTGCCGCAATTACTTTTTTCTTTGTTCTGATTTTGAAGCGAGGAATCAGTTTCCCCTTGAAATCCATATTTAACAATGGGCAGATGTTTAAAATACCACCCAAAAATCCGGCTGTCTTCGTCACACGACCGCCCTTGACAAAAAAAGTCAAATCACTGGTAAAAAACCAAGCATGCAGATTTAATTTATTTTCTTCCACCCATGCGTACAACTCATCAATGCTCTTGCCTTCGTCACGCATGTCTGCCAAATCGTCCATCAGTAGGCCGTAACCGGAAGATGCAATCAAAGAATCGACAATGTAAATCTTGCGTTCCGGATACTTTTCCTCCAATATCTGCTTTGCAATATTCGCCGAGTTCACTACGCCGGTAATACCGGAGGAAAGACACACATGCAAAATATCCTTGCCCTGTTGTAAAAAAGGTTCAAAATATGCTTCAAATTCCGCTTCATTAATTTGTGATGTTTTGGTATCCGCACCGTCGCTCATCGCCTGATAAAAATCTGCAAACGGCATCGTTTGTCCCAAATCATCCGGATACTCCTTGCCATCCAACTCATAATGGAAGCAAATGTAGTTAATATCTCGTTTTTCAAAATGTTCTTTTGTCAAATCCGCTGTTGAGCAGCAACTAATCACATAATCTCTCATAATTCCTCCTGCGACTGATTTATAATATGTTGCATTTTTCAAGTCGCGTTATGTAGTTTTCATTACTACATTATACAGCGCGTCGTACATTCTGTAAAGAGAATTTTTACCAAAATTACGCCCAAATATCACTTCGGTTCAATGATACGGTTCGCCACCGCAAAACGAATATCGAAAAGAAGATCTTTTTTCAATTTGTAGAAGTAAATAGACATTTTACCGTCTGCTACCGAGCGTATCTTACCCTCACCGTATTTTTTGTGTACGACTTCGACTCCCGGGCGAAATGCCTCTGCGTCAAATAACACTTCACCGACAAAACGTGATGTGGAAACCTGTTTTTCAAAACGCTCTTTCGCCGAGTAAATATGCAGATAATCTTTGGCGCGCGTCATCGCCACGTAAAACATGCGCCTTTCTTCTTCAATCTCCTCCGGTAACAACGCCTTTCGGTGCGGCACCACACCCTCATTGCAGTCGATAATAAATACAATCTGATACTCCAACCCCTTGGCGCTGTGCATCGTAGAAAGTGCCACATGCTTACCGTCATTCTTTTGAAATGCGTTCTGCTCCTTTAACTTCTCTCCATAGGCGCGAATGCCCTCAAACCATTCGTCATACGTCTTGTAATTCTTTGCACTTTCCGCCAACTCGTCGAGCACCTCATAAAGCTCTTCTGACTTCATTCGACGGTACTCAGCGTACTCTTGCAAAAATTTCTCATAGCCGATGCCGTTGCGGATATAGTGAACTGCACCGTATGGACTCATATTTTTCAACATTTTAAAGTCATAATTCATTTGCATCAGCCGCTCCATCATCCAATCTTTGTCCTGATAATATGTGATAAGCTGCTTAAATGCCACTTCCCGGTCCGGCAGTGCATCACGACTGATGTAACGCTTCGGTCGGTTGATAATGCGCAAATAATCGGTACGGCTGCGACTGCCGCACGCAATGTTGATATATGCCAAAATGTCCTTGGCAATAAAATGGTCATAAAGATTCGGTATACTGTCGCGCATCCGAAACGGAATGTTGTACTCCATCAGCTTTTCGAGCAACATCCGTGGCCCCATATTCGTGCGGAACAGCACTGCCATCTCCCCGTACGGAATGCCTGCCGCATGATATTCTTGAATTTTGCGGATAATTGTCGCATTTTCCTCCGCTACATTGTCAAATTCCGCCACATCTACCGGTACTGTTGCCTTACGATTAGCGGTAATTTCCTTGGCAAAACGGGTCTTGTTATGTGAAATCAATCGTCCGGCAGTCTCTACGATATGCCCCTGACAACGGTAATTAATCGGTAAAAGCACCTGTTTAGCATTCACATAATCCTGACGAAATCGAAACATCAGTTCCGGTTTTGCACCGCGGAATTGATAAATCGACTGGTCATCATCGCCTACCACAAAGAGATTGTTGTGCGGTTTGGCGAGCATCTTCACAATCTCATATTGTATGCAGTTGATATCCTGAAATTCATCCACCAAAATGTATCGATACTTTTCCTGCCATAATTTGAGGATGTCCGCTCGCTGTGAGAGCAACTCATGGCAAAGTACTAAAATATCGTCAAAATCAATCTTATTTTTGCGGCGCAGCACCTCGTCGTATGTTTCATAAATCTGTCGGAACACATCCTCGCCGCAATTTTTCGCATGATAATTCGTAAGGTCGATGCGTTCATTTTTCACTGCGCTGATTTCCGAAAATATGCCGGATATGAATTCTCCCTCATCCTCAATATCCAAATTCATGCGTCCAATCATCTCTCGCATCCACATCATCCGCTCTTCTTCCGTGATGATGTCGCTCGCCTGAAAACGATACGCATAGCGCAAAATACGAAAGAAAATAGAATGAAACGTCCCAAATGACACACCGTGGTACTCCCCGAACGCATCAAAGAAACGTTTCTTCATCTCCTCGGCGGCCGCCCTCGTAAATGTGATTACGAGAATATTCTCCGGCGCCACCCCGTATTTTTCAATCAAATACCCTGTTCTGGCGGTAATGACCCGGGTTTTCCCCGAGCCCGGTCCCGCCAGCACGAGCATTGGTCCGTTAAAATGTTTGATTGCCGCCTTCTGCGGCTGATTATAAGAAGCCTGCACTATAATGCTGCCTCCAGTTTTTCAATACCGATGCGGATACGACGTAAGGATTCCTCCTTGCCGAGAATCTCCATAATTTCGTAAGCGCCTCCCGGGGTCATCTGCTTGCCCGAAACTGCGGTACGCAGCGGCCATAATGCCAGTCCGTTCTTGATGCCCTTGCTTTCAATATAAGACATCGTTAACGTCTTGATTCCCTCGGCAGAATAATCCTCATGCGCCTCTAACATCGGCATCATTTCCTTAAGTGCCTGTAGGGAATTCTCGGTATTTGTTTTCATCTTCTTATGCGTGTACATGGCGATGTCGTAATCCGGCAGTTCTGCAAAGAAATCGATGTGGCCGGCAATGTCCGGGAACACCTCGATACGTGTCTTTACCAAATCAAGCACCTTCTTATAGTCCATCGACTCCGGCAAAATATCTTTCACATACGGATACGCCATCTCGTAGAATCTCTCGCTATCCATCGCCTTCAAATATTCGCCGTTCATCCAACGTAGCTTCACGATATCAAAAACCGCACTTGATTTGCTGATTCTGCGGTAATCAAACTGCTCAATCAACTCATCTAAGGAGAAGATTTCCTGATCGCTCTCCGGGCTCCAGCCGAGCAGTGCGATGAAATTTACAACCGCTTCCGGCACAAATCCCTGTTCAATCAAATCCTCAAAAGATGAGTGTCCACTTCTCTTAGAAAGCTTACGATGATTCTCATCTGTAATAAGTGGCACATGCACATACGCCGGCGACTGCCAGCCGAATGCATCATACAAACGCTGATACTTCGGTGAAGAAGACAGATACTCACAACCGCGCACAACATGCGTGATGTTCATGGTATGGTCGTCGATTACATTGGCAAAGTTGTACGTTGGATAACCGTCGGACTTAATCAATACCATGTCATCAAGTTCCTCGTTATTTACTGTGATATCACCATAAATCTCATCGTGAAATGTAGTTGTACCTTCCTTCGGATTGTTCTGGCGGATAACATACGGTATGCCGCTTGCCAGCTTCGCTTCGATTTCTTCCTTCGGCAAGTGCAGACAATGCTTGTCATACATCATAATTTCTTTGCCGGCAATTTCCTGACGCAGAGAATCCAAGCGCTCCTGGTCGCAAAAGCAGTAATAAGCCTCGCCCTTTTCCACAAGCTGTTTTGCGTACTCGAGATAAATGCCGGTTGCCATACGCTCACTCTGCACGTACGGTCCATATCCCTTATCCTTATCCGGTCCTTCATCATAAGTCAGGCCGGTCGCCTCGAGTGTGCGGTAAATAATCTCGGTTGCACCTTCCACAAAACGCTCCTGGTCCGTATCTTCAATACGAATGATAAAATCTCCGTCCTCATGCTTTGCAATTAAAAACTCATATAATGCGGTACGCAGGTTGCCAACATGCATTCTGCCGGTCGGGCTCGGTGCGTAACGCGTTCTAATCTTCGTCATATTTTCCTCCGTTCTTCAAGTAAAAATGTTCTGTATTGATTATAAATTATTCTCAATCCTTGTCAACCAAAAAACGCTTACTCGTCGATATATTCGTCACGTAGCATCTTCTTCGGATTGCCCCACAAGAGCTTCTTTACATATGCCTCGTCATAATGTTTCAATAAGTAATGCGCACATTTATCCAGCACCGGCCTGCGGTCACGGGTATCGTGCGCATCGCTGGCAATAAAATGCACCAACTCGGCATCAAGCAGATTCTTAATTTGATACTTCCTAAATACCCCACCCTTGTAAACAGACGCCGCATTCACCTGAATGTATGCTCCCTGTTCAATTAACATCTCAACCAAATCTTTTCGGTTAATCAGACATTTATAACGCTCGATATGAGCAATAATAGCCGAGTGCCCAGACTGGCGAATGCTGCGTACACTGCCAAGAATCGTCTGATAATCGGCCTCCGTGCTGTATTCTACCAGCACATAACGCGTTCCCGCCATCGTCTCTGCAAGTTTCTCCTCGATGCACTTCATACCGCTACGTTCATAATAAATCTCATTGCCAAGATACAGCTTAATTGGCAGCCCGGCCCTTTCAATCTGCGCACACACCTCACGATAAATTTCATTCCTTCTGTCCTGTGCATGCATATATCGACTCTGTCCGAAATGCGGCGTCGCCACGATTTCGCGTGTTCCATGCTCACATGCCAGCTTCAACATCTCCATTGTCTCCGCCATCGTCTCTGCACCGTCGTCCAAATCGGGCAATATGTGACTGTGTATGTCAATGTAATGAAATCCCATGAGAACTTCCTTTCCTAGATATTCAAAAATCCGAACCCTCACCACCGGCGTAAGGTTCGGACTCTTATAATTCGTGCGGATGACAGGAATCGAACCTGCACCCCGAGAGACTAGATCCTAAGTCTAGCGCGTCTGCCAGTTCCGCCACATCCGCAATTAAAAAAATAGGCAAAACCCGCATAAATACTGAGTTTTCCCTACAAATGAGACATGGGGGATTCGAACCCCCGACACCTTGATTAAAAGTCAAGTGCTCTACCGACTGAGCTAATATCCCATATTCATATTATGCAGTAATCAGAACTTATTACTCCAAAACTGGGCTAGTTGGATTCGAACCAACGACTGCAGGAGTCAAAGTCCTGTGCCTTACCGCTTGGCGATAGCCCATGATTCATTAAGGCTATTTCCTTAAATGAAAAGGGTGGGTACAGGGATTCGAACCCTGGGCCTCCAGAGCCACAATCTGGCGCGCTAACCAACTGCGCTATACCCACCACAGACCCGGAGATTCACCTACCGGTAATGTGCCCGAAGGGATTCGAACCCCCGACCCACGGCTTAGAAGGCCGTTGCTCTATCCAGCTGAGCTACGGACACATATGTTTGACACATGCTTTTTGCTTTACCCCTAAGGCAAAACAAAAGCGGGTGATGGGAATCGAACCCACGTATCTAGCTTGGAAGGCTAGTGTTCTACCATTGAACTACACCCGCATGACGTCGGGGTGACAGGATTCGAACCTGCGACCTCTTGATCCCAAATCAAGCGCTCTAGCCAAGCTGAGCCACACCCCGTGAAGCAGTTTTTCCGCTTGACCGCTCACGACAAATAGGATTATAAATGATAACCTAATATCTGTCAACATCTTTTTTCAGAAATTTTTCAAGAAATTTTTTATATAAACAGAGCTTATAATTCACATATTGTGAAGTGAATCTCGCCGTATCGATCGATTTCAATCAGTCCGTACGTGTTTGTATGTGAACTCTGGCGTGGGTATCCGAGGCTGCCCGGGTTAAAAATTTTTACACCCAGAACGTTCGCCAGCCCCGGCACATGCGTGTGACCGTGCAGAGCAATCGTGCAATTTCGTGATAGCGCTTCCTCTGCCAGACGGGTCGGTGTTAAGCTGACACCGTAGTTGTGTCCATGCGTCATCAGGATTCGATATCCTTCCAGCTCCAGCACGCGGTCTCGTTCCTGATACGAGAAGAAATCGTTGTTGCCGCGCACGATAATCGCCGGGCAATCGCAGAGAGAGGTCAAATACTCGTCTGCACCTTCAATATCACCCAAATGCAGCACAAGATCCACTTTCCCCGCACGCTCTACCGCTTCTTTCATTAGCAGGTTTTTGCGATGCGTGTCACTTATTACTAAAATACGCATTATTCCAAGCACTCCTTGATTAACTCTCTCATCTGTCTCAATGCCTTACCTCTGTGGCTGATATCATTTTTCTTTTCCGGTTCCATCTCACCGGTCGTCATGCCGAACTCCGGCACATAAACAATCGGGTCATAGCCGAAGCCGTGAATACCTTTTTCTTCATAGCCAATCAAGCCTTCCACGGTTCCTCTGGTAACGATTTCGCGGCCATCCGGGAATACCGCGGCAATGGCACAAACGAATCTTGCGCTGCGTTCCTTACCCACTGCATCTTTTAACTGCTCGATGATGTACTTATTTTTTACCGAATACGGTGTGTCCTCGCCCAAATATCGTGCCGAATATACGCCCGGTGCACCGCCAAGGTAATCAACTTCCAGACCGCTGTCATCCGCCAGCACCATCTCTCCGGTCATCTTACAAATCGCTCTCGCTTTAATGAGCGCATTTTCTTCAAAAGTCTCGCCGTCCTCAACAATATCCGCATGGATGCCTGCTTCCTTTAAGGAAAGCAGTTCCGCATCTAAATCCGCCAGTATCATGCGAATTTCATCCATTTTCCCCTGATTCGATGTTGCAAAAACAATTCGTTTCATTTTATCCTCCATCTGTCCGCCACGCGGACTCCGTATCCTTCTAGTACTGATTTGACGTGTAAGCTTTCAGACACACATTGACTTGCCGTTCACTTTCCGTGTTTTCCCAACGTTCCCCGTTCGAACTAATATAACCCAGCCCGTCCGAAACGTCAATCAAAAGATTACTTCCTTCTGCCTGATATTCAATCGCAATCGGCATATCTGAGCCCGGTGTTTTGATTTGAACAATTACCGCGAACGAGTCATCTTTGGCAATCGATACCGTATAATCCAAGTCCACAGTGTAATAGCCGGAATTTTTGAAGCTACCGCTCGCCACACGCAGACGATTGTTCAAATCACCGGTGTTATGATACTCTTTTACCACATAAATCGTGTATTCCGTGTACATACCGGTTGCGTAAAACCCGACTGCCTGCAGTGTTTGGTCACTATCCGCCGTGTATACATTCGCCATGTACGCAGTCTCAGAATTGTATCCCATCATACCGGTCCAACCGCACAAATCGGACTGGTAAATGTTATCATAATTGTTGTTCGGCTCAACTTCCGTGTACACAATGTTGTGCACACCGATGTTCGTATCATAATATGAGACGTAGAAATTTCCCTCGTCACCGAACTCGCCGCCCCAGCTATTGCGGCAGATGAATGCACCATCGCCGCCAACCTCAATATTAAAGCTTTCTTTCGGGTAATGGTCATCCCATCCGACAATCACAATGTCGTGATTCGGCTTCTCCGTACCAATGTAGGCGTACGCATGGTTTTCCTTATTATAATAGTAAGATCTTGAATTTGCGCTCGTCATCGTCATATATAGTGAGCTCTGCACGCCGCCATATTGATAAACCATCTTCTTAATCGTCTCAAAATCCTTCGATTCGATTATCTGCGCTTCCTGTAGATGTACGGCTGCTTTTGCTTCCTCATTGCGGGTGTCGTCGCCGTACAGGTCATCTGCCTCGTATATCGGTCCTTCCCAAGACAGCAAATACGCTAACGCCATATTGTAGTCACCGCCGACATCCTGTGCCTTCATATACGCCGGACGCAACGCCAAATGTTCTTCGGAAAAGTCAACTTCTGCCTCCGGCATCAGCGTCGTTTCTAACGCCGTCAACGCCGCGAATGCCCAACATACCCCGTTTGGTCCCTGGTCTTTTGCCACCTGTGTCTTGCCCATCTCGGAATAATTGTAATATGACGGCAGGATTTTTTCTGTTTCATCCGTCTGTGTGCGCTCAAGGCTAACGGTAAGTGTCTGCATATTCCACCCAGACTGGTAGCCAAAAGATGTTTTTACAACCGCAAGCGGCATATAAATAGTATTGTGGAATTGCTCCACTGGTGTCTGCAACTGCAAGATAGAGCCGTTAAGCTTATATTCCATGCTGCCTACCCTCAACTCAATGCGAGTGTTGCCCTTTTCAATAAGTACGTCCGTGTTATCATACACATTGACCGCGCAATCAAAATTCTCCTGAAAGACATCGAGCGGTAGCATAAATTCAAGAGTATCGTTCATGTACGCCCCATCATCCTCAAACAATACCTGTTTGCCGCCAATCATCACATTCAACTGCTGGTTGTTTACATAGCCGGCAATACGGTGATTCCACTGTTCCTTGCCCTGCACCTGCTTGTCACCGGCCACAATATTTTCAGTTTTTAACATATATCTCGCCGCAATCGCGCCGCCGCAAAGCAACACGAGCATTAGAAAGTAAAAAAACTTTTTTGACATTTTGTCCCTTTCTCTCAGACAAATAAACTATCGATTCTCATTTTTGGGCGGCTTTGGTCCCGGGAACTGATAAAAATATGTTTTAATCATACCATTGTAGATTTTTCGGTTCTTCGCCGCCTTCATCTTCATATCTTGCTCCGCTTTGTCATAGGAAGTAATGAGATAAGCAGACCAACTATCGAGAGCACGGATGCGCTCGCCGATTTCATGGTAGAGCGGCGGCAACTGCGCGCGCTCCTCTAAACGTTCGCCATATGGCGGGTTTGTGATAATAAATCCGTATTTTTTCGGATGGCTGAGCTGTGATACCGGTCTTTGCTGAAAATGAATCATGTGCGCCACGCCGGCATCTGCGGCATTTTTGCGCGCTGCCTTTAATACTTCGGCATCAATATCATAGCCTTGGATATCCACTTTCACGGATGTGTCCGCCAAATCATGCGCCTCCTCGACCGTCTCATACCATAATTTTTTAGGAATGAAATTTGTCCACTGCTCAGCGGTAAAACTACGGTTCATGCCCGGAGCAATGTTCGCAGCTATCATCGCCGCCTCGATTGGGAAGGTACCGCTGCCACAGAATGGATCGACCAAAATGCGGTCTGCTCTCCATGGAGTAAGCATAATCAGCGCAGATGCTAGTGTCTCGGAAATCGGCGCTTTTGCCACCATCTTTCGATAACCGCGCTTGTGCAGAGATGCCCCGGTCGTATCAATCGCAATCGTTACTTTATCCTTATTTAGAAAGACACGTAATGGGAATTCACTGCCGGTTTCCGAGAAATATTTCACCGGATAAGTCAGCTTCATCTTCTCAACAATCGCTTTTTTGATGATTCGCTGAATGTCGGATGGGCTAAAAAGAGCACTCTTTACCGAGCTAGCTTTCGCCACCCAGAATTTCGCATCTTCCGGCAGATACTCTGCCCAATCAAGCGCCTTTGTCTTCTCAAATAATTCATCATAGGTAACCGCATGAAAACTACCAACCTTTAACAAAATCCGTTCGGCGGTGCGCAAAAATACATTACTGCGGCAAATTGCCTCTGCATCGCCAAGGAATGTCACACGGCCATCCTCCGTTTCGGTAATATCATATCCAACATCTATAATTTCTCTTTTCAGTACCGCCTCTAGGCCAAAATGGCACGGGGCAATCAGTTCAAATGTCCTCAAGTTCTTCCTCCGAAAATTTCGTCATACTTTTACACTATAATAATTTTATTTGCGAGGAATGTCAATAAAAAAAGCCATCCGGAAACCTTTGTGTAAAAAGTTTCCGGATGACGATTCCTAGAGACTAGGAAAAATGAATGAACTGCAATTAATACTTGGAATAGTAAGTGTCGCTTGCGTTATTCTTTGCGTTGTTGTTTGCATTGTTCTGCGCGTTGTTGTTTGCATTGTTCATTGCGTTATTGCGCGCGTTGTTGCTCGCATTGTTCTGTGCGTTGTTGCTCGCATTGTTACGTGCATTGTTCTGCGCATTGTTGTTTGCATTATTCTTGCAGTTGTTCTGTGCATTATTCTTTGCCATGATGAACTCCTTTCAACCTCTTTGTTTCTTTTTTTGCATAATCCAACCGTTTTCGGTGCATTACAGTCATAGTATGTGGCAATCAAAAAAATTTATGCGATTTGCAGTCAGCTCATCATCAACCAAAAAATGTGTTCTTCTATTAAATTTTGAAATTTGTCCCACTTAATGGCGTTTTTTTGCGTATCTGTTATAAATTTATTGCCTAATTTTTACAAGTTTTCTAAGAAATTGAAATATTTTTATTGCTTTTTATGAAAACTTATATTATAATCTCACTAGTGAAGAGGATTACCCTTCTAAAATCCTTTTCGCATATAACCCCTTATTAATTATTTATACTCCCCTCAAAGAATCTCCATTTGGCTCCCCCTTATGGAGGTTCTTTCCTTTGTAAACAAATTGAATCGGAATAAGAAAAGAAGAGTTCGCATGAACTCTTCTTTTGCGTAAAATTATATTACTCCACTTTCAAGGAATTTAGCATCGCCACTACGTTCAACCCCAGCTCCTTTAATATCTGTACTCCAAGCTCATCTTGCTATTTTACTCTGGCAGCTCCCGCGTAACCCCATGACGGGCTGAAAGTTGCTATGATATTTCCGCTGAATTCCATGGAGAATCGCATGTTCCCATGCCACAAGGGGATGACTGGAAAATTCTCGCACATACATCGAAATTATCTACTAACTTCACATCCAATGCATTGCTAACCCGCATTTCTTGCTTTTTGCTCATCCGGGACACTCGTCAAAAAAATCCAGGTTTTCATGCAAGCATGAAACCTGGATTTTCTTTCCTCGTTGTTTATGCGATAAATCCTTTTACTTTTGCATAGATTCCGTCGCAGTCTAAGCCGTACTTCTTAATCAAAGCGGTTGCTGCACCGGACTCACCGAATACATCGTAAACACCAACCTTGCAAACTGGTGTCGGCATCTTTTCGCTGAGGCAGTCACATACTGCGCTTCCTAAGCCGCCGATTACGGAATGTTCTTCTACGGTTACAACCTTGCCGGTCTTCTTTGCAGAAGCTAAGATAAGTTCTTCATCTAATGGCTTGATTGTGTGAATGTTGATTACTTCTGCATCGATACCTTCTGCTGCAAGCTTTTCTGCTGCTGCTAAAGATTCTGCTACGCATAAGCCGGTTGCTACAATCGTAACATCCTTACCTTCTCTTAAGAGAACACCCTTACCGAGTTCGAACTTGTAATCCGGTGTGTCGTTGATTACCGGTGTGGCAAGACGTCCAAAACGGATATAAACAGGACCTTCGTGTTCGATGGCTGCCTTTACAGCTGCCTTTGCTTCCACGTCATCGGATGGGTTCATAACAACCATACCCGGAATCGCTCTCATAAGAGCAAGGTCTTCGTTACACTGATGGGATGCACCGTCTTCACCTACAGAGATACCTGCATGTGTTGCACCAATCTTAACGTTTAACTTCGGATAGCATACAGAGTTACGTACCTGTTCAAAAGCACGTCCTGCTGCGAACATAGCGAAGGAACTTACGAAAGGAATCTTTCCGGTGGATGCGAGACCTGCCGCAATACCTACCATGTTACATTCTGCGATACCGCAGTCAATGTGACGTTCCGGGAAAGCCTTCTTAAAAATACCGGTCTTTGTAGCTGCAGCTAAGTCAGCATCAAGAACTACAAGATTATCATAAATCTTACCCATTTCTGCAAGCGCGTTGCCGTAGCTTTCTCTTGTTGCAATCTTCTTTACTTCTGACATAATGCTTCACCTACCTTTTCTAAGTCTGCCATAGCAACTGCATACTGCTCATCGTTTGGAGCGGTACCGTGCCATGCTGCCTGATTTTCCATGAAGGAAACCCCCTTACCCTTAACGCTCTTCGCGATAATAGCAGTCGGCTGGCCCTTTGTAGCTCTAGCTTCGTCAAAAGCTGCCTTTAATGCATCAAAATCATGTGCATCCACGTTGATTACATGGAAATTGAATGCTGCAAACTTTTCATCGATTGGATATGGGGAACAAACATCAGCGATGTTACCATCGATCTGTAAACCGTTGTTATCTACGATTACTACTAAGTTGTCAAGCTTTCTGTGTCCTGCGAACATAGCAGCTTCCCAAACCTGACCTTCCTGAATTTCGCCGTCACCGAGCAGAGTATAAACTCTATAATCGTCGTTGCTAAGCTTTGCGGATAAAGCCATACCAACAGCAGCGGAGATACCCTGTCCTAAAGAACCGGAAGACATATCTACGCCCGGGATGTGCTTCATGTCAGGATGTCCCTGTAAATAGGAACCTAACTTACGAAGGGTTAATAAGTCTTCCACCGGGAAATATCCTCTGTGAGCCAATGTGGAATATAAACCAGGTGCTGTGTGACCCTTGGATAAAACGAAACGATCTCTGTCAGCCTTCTTCGGGTCTGCCGGATCAATGTTCATTTCTTCAAAATATAAATAGGTATAAATATCTGCAGCCGATAAGGAACCGCCCGGATGGCCTGCCTTTGCTGCATGTACAGCGGAAACGATGCCCTTACGGATTTCGTTCGCCTGCTTCTGAAGTGCTAACTTATCCATTTTAATTCTCCTAAAATATCATATATTTTCAGTGATAAATTTGTGCATAGCACAAACTCGCTATTCGCTACGGGCCACTCCTCGCTTATTCGCTTCCGATGGCAAATGCGCTTCGCGCACACGCCATTCGCTCCGCGCCTGCGGCCCTGCACTCATGTCGTTGCTCGTCAAATATCACCGCACCTGTGTAAACACGGTGCGGTGCTGCTTTCCTCGCTTATTCGCCAAAAACTGCCTTGTAGTCTGCCTGGAACTTAGCAATACCCTGATCTGTTAATGGGTGCTTTGTCATCTGAGCAATTACGTTGTAAGGAACGGTAGCGATATCAGCACCTGCTAATGCGCAGTCGATAACGTGGATTGGGTTACGAACGGAAGCAGCGATAATCTGAGTGTCGATACCGTCTGCTACTGCAAACATGTCGGAGATAGAACGGATTAAGTCAATACCCGGCATGGAGATGTCATCCAAACGACCAAGGAATGGGGATACATAAGTAGCACCAGCTCTTGCAGCTAATAAAGCCTGAGCAGCTGTGAAGATTAATGTAACGTTTGTCTTGATACCAAGAGCTGTTAAAGCCTTACAAGCCTTTAAACCTTCTGTTGTCATAGGAATCTTAACTACCATGTTTGGATGGATTGCTGCGATTGCCTTACCTTCTTCAATCATTGTTTCAGCGTCAACGGTTGTAGCCTTAACTTCGCCGCTGATTGGTCCGTCAACGATGGAAGCGATTTCAGCGATAACCTGATTGAAATCTCTGCCTTCCTTAGCAATCAAAGATGGGTTTGTGGTAACGCCGCAAATAACACCCATGTCATTTGCCTTTCTGATATCATCTACATTTGCTGTGTCGATAAAAAATCTCATTGTTTTCCTCCTTTGGCCACTTCTGTGGCAATTTAATTTGAGCTGGCTGCCGGCTTAAAGGCAGCTGCTTAGTTAATAATTTAATATGTATTAGTTCTGGCCGTAGTAAGCATTTGCACCATGCTTTCTGTAGTAATGCTTGTCCTGCAACTCCTGTGGAGCAGGCTGAATTCTTGCATTGATTGTCTCAGCACGGTATGCCATCTTAGCAACTTCTTCTAATACAACGGCATTGTGAACTGCTTCGTGAGCGTCCTTGCCCCAGGCAAACGGGCCGTGGTTCTTGCAAAGAACTGCAGGAACTGCCATCGGATCTTTGCCCATGCGATTAAATTCGTTTACAATCAGATGTCCGGTATTTTCCTCGTACGCACCGTCGATTTCTTCCTTGGTTAAACATCTTACGCAAGGAATTTCACCGTACATATAGTCAGCGTGTGTTGTGCCGTAGCAAGGAATGCTTCTTCCTGCCTGCGCCCAGCTGGTAGCGTAGGAAGAATGGGTGTGAACTACACCGCCCACTTCCGGGAATGCCTTGTAAATTTCCAGATGAGTTGCAGTATCAGAAGATGGCTTATACTTTCCTTCTACCTTATTACCTTCTAAGTCCATAACAACCATGTCGTCCGGAGTCAGCTTGTCGTATTCTACGCCGCTTGGCTTAATTACGAATAAGCCGGATTCGCGGTCGATGCCGCTGACATTACCCCAAGTAAAGGTTACAAGACCATACTTTGGCAAATCCATATTTGCCTCGTATACGGCTTTTTTTAATTCTTCTAACATCTTATTCTCCATTCCAGTCGGCCCCCGCCGGAGCCGACTTTACATTGATTTGCTTATCTATAAGCGATAGCGTTCCATCTTAACTCATTCTTGAAGTCACGAATCTTTGTATCCTTATCGATAACAACAGCTTCAATACCCATAGCTGCAGCCCAGTCAACCATCTGGTCAACGGTCAAGTCATAGGAGAATGCAGTGTGGTGAGCGCCGCCTGCAAGAATCCAAGCTTCAGCACCCACTGCTAAGTTTGGCTGTGGCTCCCAGTAGCATGTACCAACCGGAAGGTTCGGCATCGGCTTAGCATTCTTCTTACAATCAACAGCATTAACGATAAGACGGAATCTGTTACCTAAGTCAATCAGGGAGGTAGCAACCGCAGGGCCTGTCTTTGATGTGAAAATCAAACGAGCCGGGTCTTCTCTGTTACCCATGGATAATGGGTTAACGCGGATGCTGATATCTCCGTCAGCAACCGTTGGGCAAACTTCCAACATATGAGCCTGTAAGATACCTGTATCGCCAGCAACTAAGTTGTATGTATAGTCTTCCATGAAAGAGGTACCCTTTGCATTTGGAACACCTGCTGCCATAATCTTCATCAAACGAACCATAGCAGCTGTCTTCCAGTCACCTTCGCCGCCAAAGCCGTAGCCCTTTTCCATTAATCTCTGGATTGCAAGACCCGGAAGCTGCTTCATACCGCCGAGCATGCCGAAGTGCGTAACAACTGCGTGGTAGTCGCCATCCTTTAAGAACTTTTCAAGACCGATTTCCTGCTGAGCCTGAACTGCAACGTGTCTTCTAAATTCAGCTTCATCTCTGCCGTCAAGAATGATCTTGTACTTGCTGTAATATTCTTCAACTAATGCGTCAACATCGCCCTTAGAAACTGCGTCAACATATTCTACAGCGTCATTGATGTTGTAGTGATCGATTTCCCAACCAAACTTAATCTGAGCTTCAACCTTGTCACCTTCGGTAACTGCTACGTTGTTCATGTTATCACCGAGACGGCAAACGCGGATGTGGCTGGACTCAATAACACCGATAGCAGTTCTCATCCAGCTGCCAATCTTTTCCTGAACCTCAGGATTTGCCCAGTGTCCGACAACAATCTTTCTTTCAATGCCCATACGGCTAACGATGTGACCGTATTCTCTGTCACCGTGAGCGGACTGGTTCTCGTTCATGAAGTCCATATCGATGGTATCGTAAGGAATCTCTTCATTAAACTGTGTGTGAAGGTGAAGCAATGGCTTTCTGTTTTCTTTCAAACCAAGGATCCACATCTTTGCAGGGGAGAATGTATGCATCCAAGTGATAACACCTGCGCACTCTTCGTCTGCATTTGCATCATTAAATGTCTTTCTGATGGAAGCCTGGCTGATTAACGTCGGCTTTAACACAACTTCGAAAGGAAGCTTACCGGAAGCGTTTAATCCATCCACCATCTTAGCGGAATGTTCTGCTACTTTTCTCAAACATTCGTCACCGTACAAATCCTGGGAGCCTGTGCAGAACCAAAACTTGTAATTCTTGTTTTCTAACATTTAAAAATCCTCCTTATAAAATATATCATTTACAAAAATTCACCAGAAACCGCAGCGCAGGGCATAATAACCCCATACTCACATTTCTTATCCTTTAGTATAATACTTGGGTAGATTTTCGTCAAGCAGAATAGCTCATGCAGGGATGTGTTTTTCACTGTTTTTTTAGTTGTGCGGCGCCGGAAAATATGGTATCATAAATTACTAAGGGACAAACGGACATATAGTTCATACCTACATGAAAATGCATGTCTTTGGGGATGTTTCCTTGATTTCACTGTGCCGCTCCGTCACGGCAGAAAGGATTTTTATGAACGAAGATGTAAGATTATTTACGGCGCCGCTCATTCGCCGTTTGATTGCTTTTGTAATTGATGCTGTGGCTGCATTTTTCCCGGCATTTGCGATTACACTTATTGTTTTGCAGACCCCGATTTCGCCTCATCTGTTAGCGCCGGTACTGTACGTCGCGCCGATTGAGGGGACGATTACATTGATTGATTTGCCACTCGAGGTAAACCAGATGCTAAACGATTCGCTACCGGATGTGGTAGACTATGGTGCGACTGAAATCAGAAATGTTTCGACAATGTCCACATTCCTGCGTATTCTTTCTGTATTTTCCGTCCTGTTTTATATTGGTTATGGAACGGTAGCCACACTTTTATTTGACGGGATTACCGCCGGCAAATACTGCATGGGCATTCAGACGATTTATGTCCGCGGCGGAAAGCCTACGGTTGGCATTCTTCTGCGCGAGCTGCTCGGCAAGGTGGTTTTAAATTCTCTCGGGCTTTTTGTTGTTTCCATTATCACGATGATTGTTACTCCAAAGCATTATGCCGTTCACGACTTCATCGGCGGTACGAGAGTTGTGTATAAGACATCCTACGGCGGCACACTTCCAGCAGAGAGTGAGGAAGATGAAGAGGATGACGAGGACACAGAAAATGACGAAGAATAGTCAAAAAATGTTTCTTCCCGAAAATTAGATATTCGCTCTTTGAGCGCAAAGAAGGTTGCAACTCTCAGTTACAACCTTCTTTTTATTTGTAAATATATATGTGATTCTAACGCAAGGGTGTCAAATATGTGCTCAGGAGAAATCCGAAAGCCGCAGCGTGTCAGAAAGAAGCTCTTCTAACACCCCGCGGCCAATTCATTAAACAAATTTATTTTTATTCAGCAAAATCGCTCTCATGTAACACTTTCACTCCGCGTTCTTCCTTCTTGCCGAAGATACGCTTTAATGTGCGACTGATAACTTTTCGTTCCGCATGCTCGATAGCATCATCAATGATATCCTTAATATCGTCCACTTCGAGGCCTTGCAGAATACCGTACAATGCATCGATTTCCGCGTACAATGCCAGCGTGCCGAGCTCGTCGATAACGTAACCCTGTGACTTCGCATAGGACTTTGCCACGGCTACCCATTCATTGATATCGTACTCTTTGATGTCCAGACGGTGCGGGAAAAATTCCGCAAGCAATGGATATTCTTCAAACAGATGGTCAATTCTTGCTTTTTCATCTTCCATCACGACAATCATACCGCCGGTGTACTTCGGCAAAATATCCATCAATTCAAATACAATGTTTTTGTTGATTTCGCCCGCATGCTCGATTAACAAATCATTTCCCACTAAACGAGGCATAGATGCGGATAATGTTTTTCGATTTAAATTGAAGCCGGTAATTCTTGCGGTCTTGCGGCCTTTTCTGCCAAGATGGCGGTTGAGTGCGCGAATCACGGACAGCGCAAGCTGAGATTTGCCGGATTTTGCTTCGCCGGTAATCAGGATATTGTTGCTCTTGGAGGAGCCATCATTCGTGTAATCTCTTACGTGGTCCTGAATCGCCTTGGCAATCTGACTTTCCATTCCGGTAATACGCAGATACTGAGCAAATTCTTCTTTATCTTCTTCCTCAAGGTAGAAACGTTCTTCCGGTTCTTCCTCCGTGTATGCATTGTAAATGAGGTCTTCTTCACTTAATTCGGATTCCATCTCGTTAATTACGCCGAACACATCGTCCAGGCGCTCGGTTTCGCGCTTGATGTCCTCTTTTTTCATTTGAGTGTACGGATTTTCTGTCTGTCCGAGTTCAGAAAGATCTTCTTCAAGTGCATCAAGGTCGTCGTCACTCTCAGCTTCTTCGTCACTCTCCGTTTCCTCGTCAAGTTCTTCTTCCTCTGCATGCTCCTCATCCATAAACTCGGTAATCGCATTACCTAAATCACTCAATTCAAGGTTACTACCGATTGGAGTAATTACCTCTTCGTTTTCAGATTCTGCATCTCCGGATTTATCGGAAATCTCTTCTTCGTCGATCTGATCAATATCCAATTCCAAAACACCGATATCTTCATCGACTTTTTCTTCGGCGACAAGTTCTTCTATTTCAGATTCTGTCTGCACAGTCTCCATCGCCGAATCTTCTTCTGTTGCAGCAACTTCAATTTCTGAAAAATTTATTTCTACCGATTCTGTCTGTGCTTCCTGAATTTCCTGCTGCACAACCTCCAAGTCAATTTCCTCTGTCACAAATTCGCGCATGGAAACTTCCTCTAACTGTTGTACCACCTTTTCTTCCGTCGCCACTTCGATTTCTGCTTCTTCAGGTTCTGTAGCCTCTTCCAGCTCTGCGACAACCTGCTCCGCCGCAACCTCTTCCGCCACTTCGATTTCCTCTTCAATCTCATCGAGCGGCAAGGTTCCGGTTACCTTCAAGGCTCCTTCCACAGTGTCTTCTTTCAAAATACCGCGGGTCTGCAAGTCGCGCAAAATTTCTTCAATGCTCATCTGTCCGGTAATCTGCTTCTCAATAACCTTTTTTTCTTCCGGGAATTCCTCTTCCTCATCATCCGTTGGCGGCACAAATGTCTTGACAATCGGACCGGCATCTGATGTATTTCCTTTATCAGTCTGCAGAAGTTCCTCCATGCTCTTTGCAAGTTCCGCCTGGATGTTCATCGTATCATACGCGCGGTCGGAGAAAGATTTGATTTCAATCTTGTTCACATCAAAGTCAGCACTTTCTTCCTCTGTTGGTGTACTTTTATCTAATTCTTTCAAAGATGGTAACACCTTCGTGTCCCCGCCGATAGCGCTGATATCTGCAGCTTCCTGTTCCATCTTCTTTTCTGCCGCCTCTTCCATCTTTTCAGAAACGGTTTTATTTTTTTCTACTTCGTATTTTGCACGGCGCAGTTCCACGCCAAATTCGCTCACATCCTCTTCGGATTCTGCACCAACAAGTGCATCATATTTTTCCTGCTGAAGCACGGTAAGCGGCACATATTTTTTCTTTAATTCCATCGCTCTGCGCACATAATCGCCATCACCAAACCAGGTAATGAGTTCGTCACACATGTCGACACATTTTTCGTGATAGCCGGCGCGGTCGTACAGCAGGCACAGCTCGTAGGTCCACTTTTCTTCCATGTCTCCGTCAAGGAAACGCTCCAAAAGCCCGATTAATACATCTACATCCTCGCCGTGTGCCTTGGAAATACGGAAGCGCAACAGGTAACGCATCGGGTCGCCCGGTGCCATCTCCACAAAATCCTCATAATATCCTTCGGCATCGTCAAATTCACGAAGTGCAGTTGCAACCAGTGCCAGGCGGTATGCCAACTGCTTGCCTAACGGTGTGCGCTCATAGGCAAGTGCCAAAATGTCATATTCTTTTTCCAACTGCTTTGTTGCTTCGTAGATATCAGCCGCAAGCACCAGCAGTCGATTATTTTTTACTCTTTTCCAGTCGATTTCATCAGCAATCAGGGCAGCTTCGTCATATTTTTCATCCGCTGCCAATTTGCGCATCTGCTGAGATTTGAGATTGAATTCATATTTGTCCACCGTTTTTACCTCTTTCCTCTTTAAATCTGCACTCTGCCTTCCAAAGCTCGAAGCAAAGTTACTTCATCAATATATTCCAAATCGCCGCCAACCGGCACACCGCTCGCAATTCTGCTCACTTTGATGCCCGCAGGCTTTATTAATTTACTGATGTACATGGCCGTTGTCTCACCCTCAAGGCTTGAATTTGTGGCAATAATGACTTCGTCCACATCACCACGCAGACGTTCCATCAATTCCTTAAGTTTGATGTCTGCCGGTCCAATGCCGAGCATCGGTGAAATCGCGCCGTGAAGCACATGATACACACCGTGATATTTACCGGTTTTCTCGTAGGCTCCCAAATCTCTTGTGTTTTCCACGACCATAATCGTGCAGTGGTCGCGTGCCGCATCTTTGCAAATCGGGCAGGTCTCCGCATCGGTCAACATAAAGCACTCCTTGCAGTATTTGACGTTGCTTTTCGCCGCCATAATACTGTTTGCCAGACGCTGCACCTTTTCTTCCGGCAGGCCGATGATATGATAAGCAAGCCTTCCGGCCGATTTTGCGCCGATTCCCGGAAGAGATGCTAACTCCTCCGCTAATTTTCCTAAATGTCCGCTAAAGTATTCCATGTATTCTCCATTTCAAGCATTGTTTCCTTTTTTAGAAACCTGGGAAACCGCCCATGCCACCGAGGTTGCCGGTAATTTTTCCCATCTTGCTGGAGGAAATTTCCTCGATCTTGCGGAACGCTTCGTTCGTAGCTGCCATAATCAAATCTTCTAACATTTCGATATCGTCCGGATCAACAACTTCTTCTGCCAACTTTACCTTCACAACTTCCTTCTTGCCGGATACGGTCACCTCTACCGCACCACCGCCGGCTGCTGCCGTTACTTCCTGTTGTTCAAGCTCTGCCTGCGCTTCCAGCATCTGCTGCTGCATCTTCTGGGCCTGCTTCATTAAGTTATTCATATTTCCCGGTATGCCCATGCCGCCCGGATATCCACCTCTTTTTGCCATCGTTATGGTCCTCCTTACTCTTCTTCCTCAAAAATCATCATATTTATATTCTTGCAATTTTCCATGAATTGATCTTCAGACTGTGTTCCTGCTTGAATCAAATTGCACTCGACTGCGATTATTTTTCCTGTCTGCTTTGTAATCAGTTCTTCTAACATCTGCCGGTTACTGTCCTTTTGCATGTAACGGAATGCCATGTCCTTCGTAAAATTAAGCACTAATCGATTATCTCCTGCAGTGGTAATTTGACAATCCTTTAAGTGCACCTTCATAATACCGGCCGCTTTCGCAATAATTTTCTTCCACGTGTCCATCAGCCGCTTTAAATCTTCCGGGCTGGCCTTTTCCAGCACCTTTTCCTTCGCAGCTTCCGCAAGCGATAAGTTCTCGCTTGTCTTTACCGGCTCGTCATCATCTTTCGCCGTAGTTACGAAACGTCCGTTTGCTAACTTGCGTTCTAACTTCGCCAAGCGTCCAAACACTGCCTCTATGTTTTGCTCCATCTCTGGCTGCATCAGCTTGATCACTGCGATTTCAAGCAATACTCGTTTGGATGTGGAGAACTTCATCTGATTCGACAGTTCCGAGAAAATACGGATGAAACGCATCAACTCCGGCACCTCAATCAGCGCGGCTTCTTCCCTGAGTGCGCTCTGCTTTTCAAACGATACCTCAATCATCTCCTCCGGATTGTCTGCGCTCTTAATAATCAGTAAATTACGCAGATACCATGTAAAATCCGTTACAAATTGTCCGAGCTCACGCCCCGACATCATCAAATCTTCAATTAATTCCATGCACTTGCCCGTGTCCTGCGCCAATATGTTGCATAACATTTCGGAATACACCTTTGTATCCACTGCGCCGAGCACTTCCCAAACATGTTCATAGGTAAGCTTTTCGCCGAGATAAAACGCTATGCATCGTTCCAACAAACTGAGTGCATCACGTACCGAACCATCCGCTGCCTTCGCAATGTAGCGAATTGCCTTTTCCTCATATTCGATTTGCTCTTCCTCCATCAGTTCGGTCAGGCGCGTCGCCAGCACATCCGTCGTAATACGTTTTAAATCATACCGCTGACAGCGAGACAAAATCGTAATCGGCAGTTTATGTGCCTCGGTCGTTGCTAAAATAAAAATCACATATGACGGCGGTTCTTCTAATGTTTTCAGCAAAGCATTGAACGCCCCTACCGACAACATATGCACTTCATCAATAATATAAACGCGATATTTTGCGTCGGTCGGTGAATACTGCACCTCATCACGAATTTGGCGAATATTATCCACACCATTGTTTGATGCCGCATCGATTTCGATAACATTCATCGAGGTACCGTCAGAAATCGACTGACAGCTCTTACAAACACCACATGGATTACCATCCACCGGATGCTCGCAATTGACCGCCTTCGCTAAGATTTTCGCAATCGTCGTCTTACCTGTGCCTCGCGTGCCGCAGAGTAAGTATGCGTGCCCGATTCGATTGGCTTTTATTTGATTTTTCAATGTCTTGACAATCGCTTCCTGACCTTTGACTTCACTAAAATCTGCCGGGCGATACTTTCGATAAAGCACTGTATAGGATGACATCTGTTGCTCCGCCTTTACTTTTCTAAAAATGCACATATATAAAATTATTATATAACATCATAACGTTGAAAACAAGCAAAAATTTCGCTTATTATCGCGTTCCTGCACATATAAGAGCATCAATTTAAAAAACGGAGGAAATTTCCTCCGTTTTTTAAATTTCGCGCGTTTCGCTTCGAATAGCTCTCATAAGCGTTACCTGCACAGTTAACTCGGCCCAGGCACCCTCACGGCACACAGGAGGTTCTGCTTAGTGCTGCTCCATTCCTGACCTGACACGGTTCACAGATTCCTGTTGCGTAAGACCCAAACTTCAACGCCACTTATGCAGGGCGGCCCTACAAAAGACTACCCTCTGCGAAACATCACCCCTGCTAGAGCGGTTTGCAGGTACAGGGCACCGCTATCTCCCCGGCTGCGCGAAAATGTTATGACGTTTTTATCCGGCAACTGGCCGGAGACTAAAGTATACCGAAACTTTTTTACTTTGTCAATTGCTGAATATTGCCTTTTCGCAATTCAGCAAAAAAGTTTTTCAGCATGGCATTGCATTCTTCCTGCAAAATCCCCTGTTCTATTTCTACCTGATGGTTGAATTTATCGACCTGCAACAGGTTCAAAATCGACCCGGCGCAACCCGCCTTGGGATTCATGCACGCCATGTATACTTTTTTGATGCGCGCCTGTACAATCGCTCCGGCACACATTTGACATGGTTCCAGCGTGATGTACATCTCACAGTCATCAAGCCGCCAATCGCCCAGCGCTTTGCTGGCTTTTTTTATAGCGTTAAGCTCTGCGTGCGATAAAGAGTTCTTGTCGGTAATTCTTCGGTTGTATCCACGTCCAATAATTTTGTCCTCATATACAATTACACAACCAATCGGCACCTCGCCGATTTTATACGCCTTTTTCGCCTGACGAATCGCCTCACGCATATATTTTTCTTTTCGTCTTGTTTCGTTATCCAATGTATTATCCTCATGTTAATTCGATTTCCCGGCACCAAAATCCCAGGTTTTGCTTCTGGGCACCTGCAGAGACAAACTCAGAAAAACCGTACATCTGAGCCATCATCCGCTCCCGGTCACGGTTGCGTCCCGGCACTCCAAGTAAATATACTTCTTTTTGCTCACTTTCGTCAACACTTCTTTTGCCAAAAATAATATATTGATACCCGTAATAGCCATGTAGGAGAAAACTGTTATTACCGTAATTCCAATACTTTTTCGGCAACAATGCCAGATTGTGCGGTTTTACCTTCAAGCATTCGACCGTGCCATTTTCTTCACGAATCAGAAATTTGGTAAAATTTTTTTCCAATTCACCCCACGGCGAGCGCTGCGGTTGCTCCTCCGCCTGTTCTTGTACTTCCCGTGAATTTTCCTGCATCTCCTGTGCCGTTTCCCCTTCAGCAGCCACCTCTGCCGTCAGTTCCATTTCATGCAAGCTTCCTTCTAACTCACTGCGTGCCAGTTCCTCCCACGCTTCCTGCAGTTCCACATCTGCAATTTCTTCAACCGCCGCCTCTGTCGCAGCAGCTTCCTGTTCCGGCGAGATAACTTCCTGCTCCGGTTCTTCTGTCTCCAAGCTGGCAACATTCACAATGGATTCCTGTTCCTCGATTTCGCCATCGTTCAGCATATTTTCCGCTGCCACAGCAATCGGCACATTTACCTTTTTCGCTCTGCGAAAGCCTTCAACAAGCACCGGTTCATCATCCCAGGCCGAGGCAAACACTGCCGGTTGCTCATCCGCAAGACTTATGTACACCCCATGCAACTCCGGCAATGTTTTTCCGTATGGGGCAAAAAAATCCATCGGCAAAATCGCGCGTATCTCACATTGATACTGCATCGCCTCACGCTCCGCAAATGGAATTCCGCGCAAAATACTTCCTTCCCGATAAAAGAAATGCGCCTGCAATTTTTCCGCTGCCACTCGCGCAGGCAGTTTCATGCGGATGCTTACCTTATATTGTTCGCCTCGACAGTCTACCTTCACAAAGCCGACATTTTTTCCGCGAACCCCCTTTTCGTATTCATATAAATATGATACAAATCGCTGATAATTCATACCTTCCTCCAAATCCTTAAAACTTAATCGAGCGTGAATTTCTCCACGCTCAATTAAATATATGTCGGGTCGACATGAATTATTCAATTTATTTTAAATATTTTCCGATGACATCCCAGATAGAGGAATCCTCGAGTCCTAACTTCCAACCGGCCACACCGGCAAGCTCATACTCAGAAACAAGCTTCATCTTTTCTTCCATCGATTTTTCTTCTTCCAGCCAAATTCTTACAGTGCTGTTACCACTTGTGTACTCGGCATAATACTGTCCCACATCTTCAAGCCAAATCTTTTCCGCGCCGTTCTCGCTCACCTTATCAAGTGCGGTGCCCATAGGAACAGCCTCACTACCGATTGCATAATTGCCATTAATAGCATCTTCTACAATCGTATCGCCATCCTGCGCATACTGCTCCGACGTTTCTGTCCAGATTCTCGTGTAAAACGGTACGGCATTAATAACTTTTTCCGCCGGCACTTCTTCCAGCGTACCGGTAATACCATTTTCCACAAAGGAAAGAGATGCTACAGAACCAGCTGTCTCACTGCCTGCCATGTGCTCGTCATAGCCCATGACGATAACGTAGTCAGCTAACACACCCTGCTCGGCACGACCGTAATATTTGTTGTAAGGCATCGGCACGTAATTATCAATTGAGAGCACGATACCGGCCTTGCGGCATTCCGCCGAAAGCTCTCGTAAAAACTGCATGTAATCCTGGCTGATAGCCTGTGTAATCAATTCAAAATCGACATTAATACCGTCAAATCCGTAAGTTCTGGCAGAAATCATCAACTGATTAATCAAATTCTCACGTTTCGAAGTGTATGGAAGCACCTGTGAAACATAGCTCTTCCCATCGCTGTCACGAGCGAAATCGTCAATCAATGCCCAAACCTGGCATCCCAGTACGTTGTGCGCATCATTTACATAGGTTTCGCTGGCAAGCGATGTAAAATTCCCCTTTGCATCAGACAGCGAGAACCATGTCGGCGAAATGACATTGATACCTTTCGTGCCGGACATCATGCTCAAAAGCCGCTCGTTAGCGGTCTGGTTTGTTACTTGATGCCAAACCATGCAAATCTTCTCATCACTCGTAATATTTGTATAATTCGGCGTTTTGTATGTCCCGGCATCTGCTATGATTTCTTTTGCGCCGATTTCCTTTGTTCGGATATAGCCGCGATGACCATTCTCAGTCAGCACATACGACCACTCTCCGTTCTCAGATAAAATGGTAAACTTCGCGCCATTTGCAAGTTCCTCAACAACATCCGCTTTGATCGACTCGCCAGTTCGTACAACCGGATTATTCTTGCCGTCAGCAACCGTCAAGTCATGCTTCTCGGTCCAAATCTGCACGCGTGCCGGGCCATCACCCCCGGTATACTCGGTATGGCTCATGTTTGTATAAAGCTCGGCAAACTTGATATTCACATAAACGCAATCTTCTTCATTTCGCACAATCACATACCCAGGTTCTGTCTTACTCGTGGACATAAAAGCGCCTTCGCCCTCGTTCGCCTTAATTACCTCGGTCGGTGTGGTATAAATCAAAATCTCCTCATTT
The DNA here is from genome assembly GCA_015057275.1 of Lachnospiraceae bacterium. Taxonomy (GTDB): domain Bacteria; phylum Bacillota; class Clostridia; order Lachnospirales; family Lachnospiraceae; genus SIG308. The sequence continues at coordinate 36,063 of SVEO01000001.1, forward strand.
ACATCCCAGTAAAACTTCTGGTCAATCTCCTGCAAAAATGCAAGTTTTACATAAAGTTCATCTTCAAAATACTTCGCTTGCACTCCGGACTGCTCTTGATTCAAATAAACTGCTACCTCATCGCTGTTTGCAGCAACGCCGTAGTATTTATATAAGTCAGCAGCTTCCTCGGACGGCTTAAACTTCTCCACAACAATGCTGACACCGGCAATTATCAAAACGACTGTCACAAACAATACGCCTGCAAAAATCGGATTTGGTTGTTTTTTTCTTTTTCTTCTGTTTCCCATGATTTTCCCCCTTAGTTTCAACATGTTTATGCAAACAAAGTATAGCAAAACTATCGTACGTTTGCAATACGAAGTGATGAAAACTTTCTTTGCGGCCGGCCGGTGGAAGGCCGGCGCAAAACTTTCAGGAAATCCCCGCAGCGTTCTGACTCCATCCAAATATTATTTGTCGGGAATTTCCTTTGCTTGCCAATACTATCACAATTTGTTCTATTATTCAACCTCTTTTTATTTATGCAATATCACATATTGTTATTATTGTGTTGTATCTATAAATTTTTTGAAAATTCTTATTTTCCCATCTTTACACACAAACGCGGATTCGTTATAATATCTTGCAAAGAATTTTCGAGTAATTTCTTGTGATGGTCATATACTAAATTAAAGTCATAACTCCGTAATGTCCTAATTAGAAGGGGAACTTTTATGAAGATAGAAAAAATTAATGAGAATCAGATTCGTTGCACGTTAAACCGCGCGGATTTGGAGGATAGGGAAATAAAATTGAGCGAACTGGCTTACGGAACGGAAAAAGCAAAAGATTTGTTCCGCGAGATGATGCAGCAGGCATCGCACCAGTTTGGGTTTGAGGCAGATAATATTCCGCTGATGGTGGAAGCGATTCCGCTCTCGCCGGATTGCATTGTACTCATTATTACGAAGGTGGAAGATCCTGAGGAGCTTGACAGCCGCTTCTCCAAGTTTTCACCGACGGATGATATGGAGGAGATTGATGGTTTTGACAGTACACCGGATGATTTCTTGCCGGGTATTGATGAGATCTCCAACATGTTCCGCAATTTTAAAGATGAACTTGTTTCCAAAATTGAAGAACACACGGGTCGTAAAGTGATTGAGATTGAAGCAAAGAGCGCTCCGGCCAAGGTTGCCGAACCTGAAAAAAACGCTCCAACCGAAGAAAAAAAGGCAGATGCATTGCCGCCGAACTTTACCAAGCTTGTGAAAATTTTCTCATTTTCCAGTTTGAAACCGCTTTGCGATGCAGCAAAGATTGTCGGTGACTTGTATCACGGTGTAAATACTTTATATAAAGGTGTCGGCGAACATGATGCCTCATATTATCTGCTCATTCACCCGGAGGCAGATGCGCCGGAGAATTTCAGCAAGGTATGCAATGTATTATCAGAATTCGGCCGTACAGAAAATTCTTCTTACGCTTACGAAGCGTATTTTAAAGAGCATTGCCCGGTGTTAATCGCCGAGGATGCCCTGCAAAAACTTTCTGAGGTGTAAAAAAACCTGTGAAGAATCAAATCTTCACAGGTTTTCCTATTTTAAGTATTACTGCTGTTCTGACTGAATCTTTTCGTACTGCTCGTTCAAAGCGGTTTCTAATTCGTCAGCATCAATGCCATGTACGAATGCAGCCTCTTCTAAAGATTCACCCTGAGATGCCGGACAACCGATGCAGTGCATGCCTGCCATCATCAGTACCGGAATTAATCTCGGGTCGAGTTCAATAATTTCGGAAATAAGCATATCCTTTGTTATCTTTGCCATGTCTATAACCTCCTATATCTTCTACCGAAGTAGTATTTCTCTGCCCTGATTATAATATAAACATAGTCTGTTTTCAAGACTTAGTTTGCATTTCCATATTTTTCAAGTCGTTCGCAGAGCACATAGAAGCTGTTAATCTCCTCCTCCGTGAAGTCAAGTTCTTCTTCGTCTTCGTCGAAATAGCGTCTAAAAATCGCATTATATGCATACGCCGCACAGAAAAATCCGAAGCCCATGAAGATTACAACCGTCCAAGTTAAGTATGGAATCAAAATCATCAAAAGCCCCATGCCAATGGTCGAACCGTAGAACATCAAGGCTGCCGCAATCGCCATCTTCATATTTTTCGAAAGGAAATAAACCGTCGCCCTACCGGTGTCGATGATACCGTATTTAAATTTGGCCGTGATATAGAAAACACCCAAAAAGAACACCGCCGCAATCGCCGCAATCACAACTGCGACTGCAATACCGATGATTTTTATAATACCCGTTTCCCTTGAAAAATAAGAGAAATCCGCCATTACCACCATCACCACAAGCAGGGCCAGAATGCCGTAAACAAGGCTGACGCCTAATCTTTTCATGACAGTCATACCGTACTCCTTAAACCAGTTTCCGCTTCGGTTTTCCGTAACCTTTAAGAAAACAGAAGCGCAGCCGACTGCTGATGGGCCAATCGTGATAATCGGTATACAGGTAAATAAAAATATCGCATTAAACACAAACACCCACACCAGTTTCAACATAAACTGGTACAATGGATGATTCAGGTCAAAAAACTTAAAGTTCATACCTTCTCTCCTTCTGTCGCATTACTTCCGTCGGATGAAAGCCCAGTTTTTTTGCCAATGCAATCGATGGCAGGTTATCATCGCGAATCCACGCAAGAATGCTATTTATCTCAAGTTCTTCTTTTGCAAATGTACAAACCGCCATACAAACTTCCTGTGCGATTCCACGCCGGCGGTAGTCTCCATGCACCATGTAGCCAAGCGCTACGCCTTCACACTCCGGCTGCAGGCCGATTTTACCAATCAGCTTGCCGGTCGATTTTTCGAGCACCGCCCACATACCAAAGCCGTAAAAGCCGTAAATCGTGCGGATATATTCACGCAAAATCTCGCGTTCCTCTGCCGGGTCATCTGCCAGCGGCATTACCGACTGTGCATCGCTCATACTTGCATGCAGGGCATACAAATCATCCATATCCGATTCTGCAAATTCGCGCACGATACACCGCTCTGTCTCCAGTATCTTTCATGGTTCTCCGAAGCTTCTGGCATGTACCATCTCTAAGAAATGGGCATCCACGCCCTCGTGCCCCTCACAAAGATAGTCAGCGGCCGATAAATCACTCGGCAAAAATGATGGATTAATAAAACCGAGGCAAGCCATGCCGGCTGCTTTCGCCGCTCGCGAACCGTTTGTGGAATCTTCAATCACAAGACACTTTTCCGGTGCTGTGCCCAGCAGCTTCGCCGCCTTTAAAAACACGTCCGGTGCCGGCTTCGGGTGTGACACCGATTCGCCGCTCACAAGTTTATCAAAACAATCATTTAAGTCCATCTGCGCAATCACTCTTTCAATCTGTGACATTCGCGATGAGGAAGCAACCGCAAGCTTTAATCCTGCTGTTTTCAAGCGCCGTACGAGTTCTTTCGCGCCCGGCATCTCCGGATAACCGGATTCCTGCACGCGTTTTCTGATTTTCTCCTCGGTGGCGAGGTTCATCTCCTCGATGGATTGAGTAAGGCCATAGCGTTCCTTCACGCACGTCCACAAGTGCGTGTTGGTCGAGCCGATAAACTGGCTGTAAAATTCCAAATCAAGCTCGAAACCCTGTTCCGCAATATACTCACGGTCGACCTCATAATGGAGAGGTTCGGTATCTACCAACACCCCGTCCATATCAAAAATTACCGCTTCTAACATTACATCTTCTCCGGCTCATCATATGTGACACCAAAAGTCTCAACCGTCACTTTCTTCATCTTCTGTTCGGCAAGCGGACGGTCACTGTAATCGGTACGGCACATTGCGATTTCGTCTACCACATCCATACCTTCGATAATCTTACCGAATGCTGCGTAGGAGCCATCCAAATGCGGTGCATTCTTGTGCATAATGAAAAACTGGGAACCAGCGCTGTTCGGGTTCATTGCTCTCGCCATCGAAAGCACACCGGCGGTGTGTCTGAGTGAGTTGCCGAAACCGTTCGAGGAAAATTCGCCTGCGATGCGATATCCCGGGCCGCCCATACCGCTTCCCTCCGGGCAACCGCCCTGAATCATAAAGCCGGCAATCACGCGGTGAAAAATCAGTCCATCATAATAACCCTTATTGATTAAGCTAATAAAATTATTTACCGTATTCGGTGCAAGTGCCGGATATAATTCAGCCTTCATCACCTTACCATCTTCCATTTCAATTGTAACAATTGGATTCTGTTTTGTTTCCATGTGTTTCCACTCCTTTTTCTTTTTACGATAGTTTAACAAATATGAACGCTTCCGTCCATGAATTTTTTATAAAATGAATATAAATTTGCTGTTTGCCGGTGTTTGTTCATAATTTGTTCACAAATTGTTCAAGATACGTTTACATCGCGCACATGATTTATTAAAGATTCACCTTTATACTATAAAATATAAAGAACGACTTTTCATTTTTTTGAAGTTGGCAGGCAGTGTCAACTTTCCTCCCTTTTTTATAATAGATACCCGACACAAAACAAAAAAGATGCATACCGCATCTTTTTTGTTTTTTATTTAGTCAATTACTTCTTCACCTCGTACTAAGTGCACAATCATTCTTTTCTTATTTTCACCGGAGCCTGAACAGGTGCTGAGAGTTAAAATCTTATCATCCACTGTAATCTCCTTTGTGTAAGTCTGAACTTTGTACATCGAACGGTCAATTGTACTCTGAAGGAAGGCTTCATATTCTTTTTCTTTTTCCTCGCTATCAAGCACCTCATACTGGAACTGATACGGACTGTCCGCCGTTTCATACGGTTCTACGATATAAAGCGAGTAAACATAGTAACGATAATGCTGCTCACCGATGTACACATCGAAAACCGGATGTTCTTCCTGGAATGCCTGCTCTTTCATCTTGCGAAGCACACCGAACATCGAGCCGTTATTCATATTATGTCCGTACAAAATGGAATAATTTCCTTCCAAAGCTAAAGAATTACGGTAGTCTGCAAAAATTGCTCCCGCCAGCGCATATTCGCCGGTCACGGTTGTGTGCAGATACTCATCATTATCCACCCCCTGTAAAATCGGGTAGTTGAGCTGTGTTCCGGGTAGGGATATCCATCCGATGGCATCCTCATTCATCTTCTTCATGGCCTCGAAATTCCACACCCACTCCTGAGATCCGGAAATCGACCCTGCCTGAATTGTCGCCCCGCTCTCATCGGTCTGCTGTTCTGCCTTCGGGACATCAACATAGAACATGTTGCTGATTTCTTTGTATGTATTGTTCGAGCGCTGATAGTCCAGGTATACTTCCGCCAAAGAATACACGCAGTAGCAAAAAATGCACACCATTACAAACAGCAGAAAGCGGCGTACGTGATTGTATACAGCGACCTGTTTTCTGCGTTCTTTCCTTTTTTCTTCTTCTACTTCGTTCAATACACCCAAAACATCGGCTTCGATTTGCTCTGTTTTCTGCGTCATTCGCTATACTCCCATCTAAAATGCGGTTCCCCGCGCCTCTAACCTCAATGAATAAGTGGCTGCAACTACATGCAGCCACTACATTTTAACATATTTCTTAGTTTATGACAACCATTAGCTTTTGCTTTTCGCAAACCGCACCGAACACTATTCTGCGTAGCCGGCAGCCGCTTTCGCTGCTCTTGCTGCAACTTCCGCGTCCTGAATTTCTCTCGGAGTCTGCTCATACCTTGCAAATTCGTATTCATACTGGCCGCGTCCACCGGTCATCGAACGCAGAATCGTGCAGTAACCGTACAGTTCCATCATCGGAATATCTGCCTCTACTACCTGCTTGCCGCCTGCTATCGGATTCATACCAAGCACACGTCCACGTCGCTTATTTAAATCACCCATGATATCGCCGGTGTATTCATCCGGAATCGTAACCTTTAAGCTCATAATCGGCTCAAGCAATACCGGACCTGCTTCCATAAAGCCTTTCTTGAATGCTTGAATCGTCGCCATCTTGAAAGCCATTTCTGAGGAGTCTACCGAGTGATAAGAGCCATCGTAAAGGATGCCCTTTACACCGACAACCGGATAAGCTGCCAAAGGTCCCTTCACAACCGATTCCTGTAATCCCTTTTCTACCGCCGGGAAGAAATTCTTCGGTACAGCGCCACCAACAATCTGCTGTTCGAATACGTATGCGCTCTCTGTATCGCCGGATGGTTCAAACTTCATCTTAACGTGACCGTACTGACCGTGTCCGCCGGACTGCTTTTTATACTTGTATTCCACATCGGATGTCTTGCGAATCGTTTCGCGGAACGCTACCTTCGGCTTGCTCAGTTCAATCTTGCACTTATATTCGCTTTCCAAACGGCTCTGAACGACTTCTAACTGCAGTTCTCCGATACCGTAAAGCAATGTCTGTCGATTTTCCACATCGTTGACAACCTTAAGTGTCACATCTTCGTGTGTCAGCTTCTGCAATGCCTGCGCCACCTTGTCGATATCGTTCTTGTTCGGCACTTTATAGCGCATCGCGGTGTAAGGCTTGGAAATCTCGAACTTACCGTAAAGAATCGTGTGCGCCTTTGTGGAAAGTGTGTTGCCGGTTCTGGCTGCGGTCAGCTTTGCAATCGCGCCGATATCGCCGGCATGCAGCTCAGGCACTTCGATTGCCTTACCGCCGCGCAACACATACAGCTTGCTGACTCTTTCCTCGATGTCCTTATCATAGTTGTAAATCAAATCATCCTGCTTAAATACGCCGGAACAAATCTTAATCAAGGAATACTTGCCGATGAACGGATCCACAATCGTCTTAAATACGTATGCAGACTTGGTCTTTGCGAAATCGTAGTTTGCCTTGAACACCTCGTTTGTCTTCATGTCCATACCGGCCAGCTTCTTCTGCTCCGGACTCGGCAGATACTTCACGATGTCATCCACCAATGCGTATGTACCCTGACACAAGGTGTTCGAACCCATCGTAATCGGTACAATCGCGCAGTCATTGACATTCGCACGCAGTGCGGAACGAATTTCGTTTTCAGAAAACGTCTCGCCCATGAAATATCTTTCCATGAACTCTTCACTTGTCTCTGCAACAGCTTCCATCAAAATATCCTTGTAAAGGGAAAGATTTTCCTCACTGTAATCCGGCACCGGACAATCCGCTACCATCTTATCTTTCCAGCGATGTGCTGTCTCGCTGACTACGTTTACATAGCCGACAAACTTTTCATTTTCACGAATCGGGAAATGGAACGGTGCAATCTTCTTGCCGTACATCTCCGTCAGCTTTTCTACAACGGTCTTAAAGGACGCGTTATCAGCATCCATACCAGTCACATAAATCATACGCGGGAGTCTGTGCTTCTCACACAATTCCCAAGCGCGCTCCGTGCCGGCTTCCACGCCCGCCTTACCGGAAACGACGATAATGGCTGCGTCTGCTGCGCTTACCGCTTCCTCTACCTCACCGGTAAAGTCCGGATAACCCGGTGTGTCAAGCAGGTTGATTTTGATTCCTTCCCATTCAATCGGAATAACGGAAGCCGAAATAGAAATATTTCGCTTGCGTTCTTCTTTCCCAAAGTCGCTGATTGTGTTACCATCCTCAACCTTACCCATTCGCGGTATAATCCCTGCAAGATATGCAATGGATTCTACTAAACTGGTCTTTCCTGCACCCCCATGCCCTAAAAGCACCACATTACGAATCTTATCCGTTGTGTAAACATTCATAGTTGCTACCTCCTATATGAAATTAAATTCGTACTACCCAACAGCGTTCCGGTATAGCACTTATTTAATATATATTTTAATGCATAAGGGCCTATTATTCAAGTGTTTTCATTCTTATAATGCCACATTATAAATATCCAGTATGCTCGGGCAATCTTGCTTGAACGTTTCCAGAAAAGCATTGTCCACGGCATAGTAGGCGGCATACTCTGTACCATCTTCATGACTATAGAAGCTGACAATTAATATATTCGAATCCTTCCGAATGGTTTCATCCGGCACTACCTTCATCTGCTCGCTAAGCATTTCGATAAAGGACATTTCCTGTTCCTTGTATGAGTCATAGTAATAGCGGTACAGGATATGTTCTTCCTTATCCGGTTCGAGAACAGTAATGCTTAAATTACAATCATTCAGCTTTTCATCAATCAAATCAAAGATATTATCGGCCCCTTCTTTGGCGCAGGCTGTTTCTACCTTTTGATTTGTCATCTCTGCCAAAGCATTTAAAGTTTTGGTAAACTGCAAATTTATCGTCAATGGCAGGCTATAATAATCATCTTTCATTTCGATGCCTACCCGAAGGACACCAAGTTCATAACTGTGACTGTCATTTAATATGCGGTATGCTTCTTCAAAATCAAGTTCGGCAAATTCCTCACAATAGATTTCATACAGCTCTGTTAATTGGCTCTTAGTAAGTTCTACGTAACTGCTCCAGCTGTCTACATAAAGATCGCTGATGTATTTTATCTCCGGGAGCTCGGAATATGCCTCTTGAAATGTAGCTGTTTTTTCAAGTTCAGCAATAAAGACCTGATAATCATCGTTCGACATTTTTACGGTGCGGTACACCGGACCAAACCATGTCTGCATGCAGATATCTACGGTATATGACATACTGTAGTAATTCGTGTCTGCCACATAGTCTTTCTCATAGTAACTATAAGCGTCGCTAAGATACTCAGGAACCGGATACTCGTCATCATTATGACGATTTTTCCAAAGTTCAATCGTGTTTTCCAAACTGTCATGCGCAATTTTAATCATTTCATCAGAATTGAACTTTATATTCTCCAACAACATCTGGTTGTAAGCATTTCCTTCTTCGTACACCTGCACATAGCGAATGCTGCTCTCCGGCGGACAATAGTTTGTGTAGTACATTTTCACACCCAACTGACCGCCAATCCACAACACATTTAAGGCAACGACAAGAAACAGTCCTTTGGTAATCTTCTTTAAATTGGAGACTTTTCGAGTCGTAATCAGTTCATACATGTAATAGAAGAAAATCGCAATGATATATAGTACGGCGAGCAAGAAGATTTCTTCCATCGAATAATACTCATAGAAACCGTCGGCAAACATGAATAATAAAACTGTGGTTGGAATCAAGCACACCATCATCGTTGCGCTGATACGTAATCCCGCCTGTACATAGCGGTTGAATGCGGAATTGCCTGCCATCTCGCTTTTACGTTTTTTGAATAAGACAAGAGCGGCAATCAATAGCACCACTGCAAGCACAAGCGTAAACAAGCCCGGCACTACTGTGGCGATTGTCTCCAGATAGTAGTCCATATTGTAATCCAAAAAATAAGAAGATACAAAACCGAAAACCATGTTGTATGCGCCGGTCACAAACGGTGAAACACCTTCGAACGGTACATACGGCACTTCAGATTCAATCCACAAGCAAGTAATGATGCTGATTACACATGGAATTACTACCAGCATAGCGGACACAATCACATTGTTAAACAGCGTTCCCGTCAGTGTCATTGCTAACCAGGCAATCGCTGCCGCCAAAATGCAACCGCAAATAAAATTAAACATCTGAATAAGTGCGTGCGACCAAAGAACTTCCACATCCGGCACCGTTGCCATACTGATGCTTGAAATAAGTCCCGAAAGTACGATGATAATCGTAATCCATGTGCCAACCGCCGCCAGGTAACTAATGGCGAGGCATTCGCGCGTGTGCGGCAGACTGTGATAAAAGTCACTCTTATTGCGCTTATTCATGAATGCAAAGAGACTGAAAACCATCAACGGCACAAAGATAAGCATAAACGGATACACCATAAACTGATATTCTACATAAGATGCCTCATATATGCCAAATGTAAGTTCTTCATAGTGCGACGATGAATTTAACCGCTCCAGCGTTTCCAAATATTCAATCCAACAGAACACCATCGCCAACAATCCGTTTAACACCATGATAATTCCACTGATAATACCGATAACCTTCAGCTGGCGGAGTGCTTCTTTGTATAGGCCTAAATCAAATAATTTCGTCTTCATGCTACTTCACCTCCTGCCTTCCCGCATCTTCCATAAACACATCATGAAAAGCATAACCGAGCGCTTCCATCTCGTACGTGAATACTTCTTCCAGCGTCAACGGCAGCAGCTCCAGCAAGATCGGTTCTAACTCCTGTAATCGGCTCGTTGTCTCCAGACGGTCGCCACGCACAATCAGGTTTGATACCGAGCCGCGCTTCATAAAGTGCAAAACATCCAAAAATGCAAATCTATCTTTATCATACTCCTCTGTGAATGCAATCTGAACTTTGAACAGTGATGTCTTTAAGTTCATGATATCGCTCTCAAACACTAATCCACCCTTATGGAGCAGTGCCAACTGGTCACAGGTGTCCTCAAGTTCTCTTAAGGAATGCGACGTAATAATCGCGGTCGCCTTACGTTCCGCCACATCCTGACAAATCAGGTTCTTGACAAGATTTCGCATAACCGGGTCAAGCCCATCAAATGTCTCGTCAAAAAAAATATATTTCGGCTTTGTTGCCAATGCTAAAATGATGGCCGCCTGACGCTTCATCCCCTTTGAAAACGTCTGAATCGGTTTTTTCGGATCAAGATGAAAGGAATTAACCAGAAACTCAAACCTCGTATAATCAAATGTTTTGTACATCGCATGATACATCTGCGCCATGCGTTGCAAAGATGCACCGTGTAGGAAATACAGCTCATCCGGAACGAAGAATATGTCACTTTTTGCCGCACTATTTTCGAACACCGGCTTTCCGTCGATGAGCACCTCCCCCTCATCTGCCTGATAAATACCGGCCAACATGCGAAGCAGTGTCGATTTTCCGGCTCCGTTACTGCCGACCATACCGTAAATACAACCTTCTGGGATTTGACATGTTACCCCGTCAAGCGCACGGTAACCATCAAATGTCTTTACAACCGCTTTCACTTCAATCATTTGCGCTCACCTCCTCATCGCTTACCGTGCCGACATTGTTCTTGGCTGTCGACTCTGCATAGACCTCTTCGATACATTCCAGTAACTCGCTCTTTGTTACTCCCGCTAATACAAGCTCGCGTACTGTCTCCTTCACTTCATTAAGCCCCTTTCGCTTATTCATTTTCAAACGCTCCAACGCGTCCTCTGCAATATACGACCCCTTTGCCGGAATCGAGCTGATATAGCCTCTCCGCTCAATCTCAACCAGTGCTTTCTGTACTGTATTTGGATTAATGGACATTTCCAGTGCCAAATTTCGCACGGAAGGCAATTTATCCCCGGCACACAAAATGCCTTTCAAGAGATATGTCTCCACCTGCATAATGAACTGCTCATACACCGGAATGCGAGACATATGATCAATTTGAAACATGTACTCCCTCCTTTCTCTTCTGTACCACCCATATTAGTACAGTTGCTACTGAATGTCAAGCATTTTCTTTACACCATGCAAAAAGAGCGGTTGCACAGCCAGGTGTTCTTTCAAACACGCGGCTATACAACCACTCTTTTATTCACACTCTACACTGATGTGTTTCTAATAATTTTCCGGCATTTGGAAGCCCCAAATGGTCAACTGATTATCACCGAGGCCTGTAAATACAGGGACTTCGATGCTCGTACCTTCCAAGCACTGCTTGAAGTATACGCAATCGTAAGTATCATCGTCGACTTCAATCGTCATGTAAGCCTTGCCGTCGGCATCAAGTTCCCAAGTACCTGTTAATGCACCGGAAATTGTTCCGTCTTCGTTCAGCTTGCAAGCGACTGCTTCGACATAATCATAGTTTTTATAATCAACACCTAATTCATGAATCATAATCTGGAAGTTGCCGATAAGCTCTTCCTTGGATACTGCCGGATTATCATAATCTACAGTTTCACCGCTGTACTTAAACGGTGCTGCTACAATCCATCCACCCTTCGTTGTCAAAAGCTGATGAACTCTTACCTGATGGCCTTCACCCTGCGTTGTTGCACTCGGATTTACAAATCTGGTATGGTAAACTACATATGCCTTACCATCAGCGTCCACAAAGGCAGAGTTATGTCCCTGTGCAACTTCGGCAGAAGACATCATCGCCCACTTGTACGCACCAAAAAGGCGAACACCATTTGATCTGTTGTACCAGTCAGCCCAGCTTGTCGCTTCACCGCTCTTATCCTTGTAGTCTTTGTATGGACCATAAATATTTTCTGAACGATAAACTCTCATATTGTAGCCGCTTGCTGTTTCAAGACCGCCGTAGGAAATCCAAAGATAGTAGTAATCCCCTACTTTTTCAATATAGGAAGCTTCACCTGTGATATAAGATCCGCCGGCAAGCTTTACGCCGAAGTAGTTATCTGTTGTCCGTTCTGCAAACAACTCATTGCTTTCATAAGTGTAAGTATAATCTCTTAAACCTGTCTCATTATCAAGCTTAATCATATAGATACCGCCGGACCAGGAACCATAAGACATCCACAAATCGCCATTTTCATCATACTCAACACACGGGTCAATCGCATGTGGCCAGTTATCTCCCCAGCTTCCACCGCTACAAACCTTATAAGTTTTGCCGCCATATGTCTTAGTAGCGGTTGTGATAAATCCACTATATTTCGTTGGCAATTCCGTTAATTCGCCCAGTGCCAGTTCAATGTCTGTTAATTTATAAGATACCGGAGATGTTTCATCCTTTGAGAAACCACTGTAAATAACCGGACCCTGATATACATAAGGGCCTGTTACTTCATCAGCTGTTAATAATACAATACAGGAGTTCCACTTTGGACCGTTCAAGCTGTAGTACATCATCCATTTGCCGGTTGTTTCATTGTAGATAACATCCGGTGCCCACATATTACCATCTAAGGAGTAACCAGGGGAAATCCAGTTACCGGCAGCGTCATAAGTTCCCCAAGCACTTGCCCAAGCTTCTCCGTCAAAATTGCCCAAATCAATCGTCATTTCAGTACCATCGGTGCCGATAATCGTTGTTGCGGTACTAGCAAAATCCTTTTCTACAACGTTGCCGTTAGCATCTAATGCCTCTACCTTACCGGTATAAAAATTCTTATCAAATGTCTCGCCATATCCTGCACTTACTGTTGCGCCTGTTTCGTCAATCTTACCGAATACACCTTCAGCTGTGTTACTCCAGTTCATCAAATCTGTCGACTTAGCAATTGCACGGTGAGAACCGAATACATAATATGTTGTCTTACCGTCTGCATCCGTATCAACAACGATAGATGGGTCATGTACGCTGGCTGTTGTGGTGGAAACCTTATCTTCGAAACTAATTGACATCGGAGCATCTGCAAGAGTTATGGATGCAACAAAACGAAGTTCGATTTCGGCATCACCATAAGGCACAGTTAATACGATTGCAGCCTGCTCAACGCTATCTGCTGCGGATACCGGAATCGTAGCAAACGTCATAGCTAACATAACAGCAATCAGCAACATAGCTACCGGAACTTTTGCTTTCTTTTTCTTCATCAATACTACAACCGCTGCCACAACTGCAATTACAACCACAGCTATTACTGCAATTCCGATATACAAGCCCACACCCGGGCCGCCTTTACCAAAAACTTCAGAACTGCCTACATATGTACCGGTAACCAACTTGCTTCCGCCTCTTGGCACCTGCGGAACACCAGAGAATCCGGACCCCGGTTCTGCTTCCGTCATACCATCCGGAAGAATCTCACGGATATCGATATCTCTAATAATGTAAGCATTACTGTTGTTTGTTACTGTGAGTGACAATTCCATTACCTCATCACCCTTATAGCTATCCTTATCGCTGGACAACACCAGGGAGATAGCTTCATCTGTCTCCAGTGTCACGGTTGTACTTGCTGCCATCGCCGTAGCAGACATACAGCAGAACATCACAAACACTGCCACGAGCGCAAGCGCCCGCTTCATAACTTTCTTCATGTTTGCCTCCTTCTTTGCCTTTCGGCAAGTATAAAATAGGGGAATATTACATTCCCCGTCCTCCGAAAATGCTCGGAACATATGAACTCGCGTGAGTTCCTTAGCGAAAACACGCGTTTTTTGTCAAATTCAACAAAAACTCCCCCATGTTCCTCGCAACATATGTGAATTATACATGAAACACGGTAAAAAATCAAGTGATATTACGTTTATTCCGTATCAATTCTTGAAAATACTACTTCATAGCCGTCCTGACCATAAATCAGCGAGCGATTTACGCGGCTAATGGTTGCTGTGGAAGCTCCGGTCTTCTCAGCAATTTCAAGATAGGTTCTCTTTTCCTTCAACATTTTTGCAACTTCCAAACGCTGAGCGATGGATAAAATCTCGTTAATTGTGCATACATCCTCAAAGAATTTGTAGCACTCCTCTCTTGTTTCTAATGTCAGAATTGCATCGAAAAAATAATCAACTGCTTCGGTGTGAATTCCTTTGCTCATATTCGATAAACTTCCTTTCTTTTATGTTGTACACGTTCAAAGTTATACTTTTGCATTATTCTATCACTTTAACTCCTTAAAGTCAACAAAAACCACCAAATGAGATGTACAAAAAACCGCAAGTCCGATACGCTTGTGTATCAAACTTGCGGTTTTTATAGACTACAAAGAAGATTTTTCAGCTGTTTCGCCCATTACTTTGAGCTCTCACAACCCCATCCATATTATATAAACAATCATTCATACATATTGATGTTTAGGAAAATCGGGGCAGGCATCGTAATGATACCTCCATTCCTTATACGATTCCCATTGCAATCTCAACCACCAGCGCCACAATAACCACCAGTGCAGATATAATAAAGCCGTGAATCATCGGGCGGATACCGGCTTTCTTCATGTTGGAAAAAGATGTGTTCAGACCGATAGCAGCCAATGCACAGACCATAAGGAACTTACTTGCCGTCTTTGTGCCGGACACAACCATTGCAGGGATTGGGAAAACACTTGCCACAATAGACATGGCAAGAAATCCGATAATAAACCAAGGGAATATTTTAGGGATACTGAAATTAGCTTTTAGTTCGCTTCCGTTTTTGCTGTTGGCAATTGCTTCTTTACGCTTTAAGCGAAGCTGCACGAAAGCAAAGCTAATAACGGTAGGTATAATGGCAAGAGTTCTTGTGAGCTTTACCATTGTAGCAAAATCACCTGCACCCTCGGAAAAAGCATAGCCGGTCGCTACAACGGAGGATGTATCGTTTACCGCTGTTCCTGCCCAAATACCAAAGGCTTGGTCAGTCATACCAAGTGCTCTGCCCATAATCGGAAACAAAACAATCATCGCCATATCAAACAAGAAGGTTGCGGACATAGCATAAGCTACGTCGTTATCGTCTGCATCAATGGTCGGTGCAATGGCGGCAATGGCAGAGCCACCGCAGATTCCCGTACCGGCAGAGATAAGGTTGGAGAGCTTCCAATTAAGTCCCAACGCCTTGCCGATGAAATATCCGCCGCCAAAGCAGGTCAGCAGCGTGAATATCATAACAGTAAGGGACATTTTGCCCACATTCAAGATGGTTGTAATATTGAGAGATAAACCAAGCAGAATGATGGCAAACTTCAATATCTTCTTGGATGTAAATTTGAGTCCTGACTCAAAAATTTTGGTATTCCTCAAAATGGAATTCATTACCATACCGATAAACATTGCAATAACAGCAGAACCAATAAGGTGAATCGGCAACAAACGTTCAAGCCAACAGGCAAGGAGCGCCACGCCTGCAGATAATATTATACCAGGAAACACTTTGAAAACTTTCATATCAAAAATCTCCTAATTTTACTTATACCGCTTGATTATACTGTAATCACATGATAAAATCAAATTATTATTTATTATCATCTGATAATATAATTTAATTGGAGTTTGTTATGTTAGATTATCGAGTATTTACCTTTCTTGCCCTCTATGATGAGATGAATTATCGCAGAACTGCTCAAAAACTGAATATGACACAGCCGGGTGTAACCCAACACATTCATTATTTAGAAAACTATTATGGCGTGAAGTTGTTTGAGTATGACGGACGAACCCTGTCAAAAACTAAGAACGCCGAACGACTCAAACGGTATTTTGACAGCATTAAGGCAGAGGAGGCAAATATACGTGAAAAGTTTATTCCCACCGATACCGTTCATATGACCGTTGGTGCCACAAAGACAATCGGTGAATTTGTTATCGTGCCGGAGATTTGTTCTTTTCTGCAGACTCCCAACCATAATCTTGATCTTATTATAGATAATACGGAAAGCCTATTACATATGCTTGAAAAAGCAGAGATTGATTTTGCGATTATTGAGGGTGTGTTTGACAAATCCAAATACGGATATCACCTTTGCAAAAAAGAAGCGTTTGTTGGAGTCTGTGCAAAAAGCCACCCCTTTGCAAACAAAACCGTAACACTTGAAGAGATCTTTAGCGAAGACATTGTAGTAAGAGAGACATATTCAGGAACAAGAACATTATTACATAATGCTATTACTGACCGGGGCTTTTCCCTTGATAACTTCAATCGCTGCACATCGGTCAATAACTTTTCCGTGATTTGCGACTTGGTTGCCAATAATAGAGCTATCACCTTTGCATATGAGCCTATCTCCCGATGCCGTGATGGCCTTGCCACCTTTGCTGTTTCTGATCTGCAGATCAGTGGCGAGTTCAATTTTGTTTATTGCAACGAAAGAATTGCGAAGGAAAAAATCAATATGATTTTTCCATAAACAAAGAAATTTTTAAAATCTGCGCAAACAGACGGAAGGATTCAAAAAATTTGACCTTGAAAAGTCACTTATCTACTCGGTTTTATAACAAAGATGCCATTGAAATCTAAACGATGAAGGTTCGATTTCAATGGCATCTTTGTTTCCCAGGGGCAGTAGGATTCGAACCCACGACCTGCGGTTTTGGAGACCGATATTCTACCAGCTGAACTATACCCCTATGTTTTGCAACAGGGGTATATTATCACACCCGTCTAAAAATGTCAACGAAAATTTTTGTCATTTTATTCGCACCGCACCATGCGATAAGTAAAGAAACTTTTTCCGAGCGAGTCAGTAACATAGTATGTGATCTGCCACATCGGTCGCGTGCCAAGCTGGTGAATGTCTGTGATGCCCACATATTCCGTGATATCATTGCCCATCGTGTCGGTCGCGGTCACACCGGCAAGCAAGTCAGCTTCGGTAATTACATCCCCATCTTTTACATTCATCACATTTGTCCCCTTAATCTGCGGGCGCTGTGTATGCCACGGATTTTCCGGATCCGGGTCGGTCGGGTCCCAGTTTGCATACGGGCTGTCTTCCGGAATCTTTACCATTACCGGTTTGCCGAGTGGCCCCGAATTTGTGCTATTCTCATAGACCTCTACTCCGGTTCCCTGCGGACAGTTGTCATAAATCCACTTTGCATCCGCTACGCACAAGCGAATACAACCGAGCGAGGCCGGATCGCCAAGCTTGTTAAACTCTACCGTTTCAATATCGTCTTTGCTCTGCGAGTAACACGGCACCGCGTGGAACATGATTTTACCGTTAATACGAATCGCATACTGTGAATAAGTACTGTCCACCATCAGACGCCATTCATACATATCGCTGGTCGTAAACTGTCCGACCGGTGTTACTTTTCCTTCTCTTGCGGTCGAGCAAACCATCGCACGTACCGGAATCGAATATTGACCATATTCATCCATTCCGTACACAGTCACGCAATTTAACGCTACATTAACTTTAATATAATACGGATATTTCACATCCGCCGGCGGCATGTAATCCTCATTGACAAATGTAATCTTCTGCACGGCGTCGGATATTTCCTGCGCCGTCTTCGTTTCCACATCAAATATAACATTTACCTGCGGTATTGTTGTCGGCTGCCCGGTCGTTGCTTCCTCCTGCGTACCAGTTGTCGAATTTTCCCTGTCGGTCGTTGCATTCTCGCCGGCAGTGTCTTTTTCGCCGGTTGTCACACTTTCTGTTGTCTCATTTTCTGAATGCATTTCTTCACCCTTCATTTTTCCGTTGTCACAATATAATATGCAGGCAACGAGAACGCATACCGATGCCGCGATAAAAATCCATTCTTTTTTACGCTTTTTTAATTTATGTAACATCAAAATTTCCCCTAATTATCTTTTCTCTGCCCCGCGAGATAGTCCGCAAATTGCTGCGCGGTTCTTCCCGACATACCTCCGTGGCTGATTTCCCATTTGTTTGCTTCCTTCAAAATTTCTTCTTCTGACATCGTAATTTCCGGATAACGCTTCGTTAATCCGAGAACGATTTCGTTAAAATCCTTTTTGCCCGGCTTTGAAAAACCGATTTTTACGCCAAAACGGTTTACCAGCGAGAGCTTTTCTTCCATCGTGTCAGAATGGTGCAAACCATTACTGCGCTGCATGTCATCGCGGTCATTCCATGTTTCTTTAATTAAATGTCTGCGGTTCGATGTCGCGTAAATCAGTACATTATCCGGCTTCGTCTCCACTCCGCCCTCTATGACTGCCTTCAGATATTTATACTCAATCTCGAACTCCTCGAACGATAAATCGTCCATATAAATAATGTAACGGTAATTGCGGTTCTTAACATGCGCAATCACAGCCGACAAATCCTGAAACTGGTGCTTGTAAATCTCAATCATGCGCAGTCCCTTGTCGTAATACTGGTTAACAATCGCCTTGATACTCGTCGATTTTCCGGTGCCGGAATCGCCGTAAAGCAACACATTGTTGGCACGCCTGCCCTCCACAAACGCCTCCGTATTATCAATCAGTTTCTGCTTCTGAATCTCGTAACCGATTAAGTCGGTCAGCATTACCTTATCCATATTGTTAATCGGGTAAAATTCCAGCTCGTCATCCTTCGAACGGCCGATGCGGAACGCCTTATTCAAGCCAAACATGCCCACGCCGTATGCCTTATAAAAGCCGGTTATCGCCTCAAACATCTCGTCCGCATTGGCAACCTCTGCCAATTGCAAGCTCAGCACCTGCACCTTTTCGCTGACATTTTTATTGTACATACGCTCCTTTTTTGCAATCGCAGTGTAATCCGAAATAGCTGAGAAACAATGGATGTCCAGCGCCTGCTCAATCTCAAAAAAATCGTAATGGAATAACTTACGGAATACCTCAAAGTCACTCTTTGCAAAAAAGTTTACACTGCCGTCATTCGCGCCTGTCTTCTCACAGGTCAAGCTGAATGGATTCTCGTCCGTAATCAACAAAAACGTCAAATAATTGTGCCACAAATTTGTGTTAAAACCATATTGTGTTGCCACTTCTAACAATCGTTTCATTTCTATATAAATGTCGGTTGTCAGTTCCTCCTTTGAAGCTGTGCCCGCGTGAAATCGGCGGAACACATCGCCCAGCTTTGTCAAGATACTCTCCCCACTCATATCCCGATACAAAATCAATTTCGCAAGCTCTCTATGCATCATAAACCTCCGGTTATGTTAACTTTCCTCTTTGTCTCACTATCATACACTATTTTCCGACTTTTGAAAACGTAATTTGACAAACTATTTTCATTTCCTTCTTGGTAGTTTTTACCATATAAAATTTTGCTCTATTGCTGCAACAGGTTGTGAAACTATGCGGCGGGCTATAAAAAGCGCTTGCAAAAAGAAATACCTTGTGCTATGTTATGTGTCAACATACATGTGACAAGACACCTGTATGACAGATATGCCAAAATGAACTTCGGAGGTAAATTAAAATGAAAAAAGAAAACAAGTTTCTTCAATTTTTGAAGCGAAAGAACATCGTGATTTCCGCAAAACGTTACGGCATTGACGCACTGGGCGCGATGGCACAAGGTCTTTTCGCATCATTGCTCATCGGTACGATTATCGCCACCGCGGGCGAGCAGTTTCATCTGCCGTTCTTTGTAGAGGCCGGCGGCTATGCAAAGGCCGTTGCTGGTCCGGCCATGGCACTGGCCATTGGTTACGCGCTGCAGGCTCCGCCGCTTGTGCTTTTCTCTTTGCTGGCAGTCGGAAATGCAGCCAACACGCTCGGTGGTGCAGGCGGCCCGCTCGCTGTGCTTTTTGTAGCAATTATCGCGGCAGAGTGCGGTAAAGTGGTTTCCAAAGAAACCAAAGTGGATATTTTAGTAACACCGGCGGTAACGATTCTTGTCGGCGTGGCAGTTTCCGTGCTGTGCGCTCCGACCATCGGCGCTGCAGCACAGAAGGTTGGCGATTTTATTATGTGGGCGACCGATTTGCAGCCATTCCTGATGGGTATTTTAGTTTCCGCAGTTGTTGGTATCGCGCTGACCCTACCAATCAGTAGCGCAGCGATTTGTGCAGCGCTGGGACTGACCGGTCTGGCCGGTGGTGCAGCGGTTGCCGGATGTTGCGCACACATGGTCGGTTTCGCGATTATGAGCTTTAAGGAAAATCGCTGGGGTGGACTCGTTTCTCAGGGACTTGGCACCAGTATGCTGCAGATGGGCAACATTGTGAAAAAGCCGATTCTTTTCCTGCCGCCAATTATCACTTCGATGATTACCGGTCCGCTTGCTACCTGCTTATTCAAGCTGGAAATGAACGGCCCTGCCGTTTCCTCCGGTATGGGCACCTGCGGTCTTGTCGGCCAGATTGGCGTCTACACCGGTTGGGTTGCCGACGTAGCTGCCGGTACAAAAGATGCTATCACATCTATGGACTGGATTGGGCTTGTGCTCATTTGTTTTATCCTTCCGGGCATCCTGACATGGCTCATCGGTAAATTATTCCGTAAGGTCGGATTAATTAAGGAAGGCGATTTGACATTGGACTAATTTCGTGGTATGTTTGAGAGGTAAAACCAACAAAGGAGATTACATACTTTATGGCAATTTACAGTTTAAAAAATAATCTTCTTACCATTCAGGTAAATTCCTTTGGCGCTGAACTCTGTTGCATCCGCGATAACTTCTGCGCTGCCGAATATCTTTGGAATGGGGACGCACGTTATTGGAAACGCTTCGCCCCTGTACTTTTTCCGATTGTGGGAAATGTAAAAAACAAACAATATACCTATAAAGACAAAACATACACTCTGCCGCAGCACGGTTTCGCGCGCGACATGGAATTTACACTCGTTTCGCAGACCGAAAATGAGATTTGGTTTGAGTTGCGAGATACTGCAGAAACGCGTGCGGTTTACCCGTTTGCGTTCTCATTAAAAATCGGTTACCGTCTGACTGCACGCTGTGTGGAGACGATGTGGGAAGTAAAAAACCTCGGCGACGAGACGATGCACTTCTCCATCGGCGGCCATCCGGGATTCTTCTGTCCGGAGCCGAAAAAACGTCAGACCGATTACTATTTTTCCTTTGATACCGCAAAAGATTTGATTTACGATAAGTTAGATGCGAGCGGTCTCGTAGCATCGGACGACAATGTATTACCTTTAAACGGCAGTCTGTTGCCGATTACCGAGGGTATGTTTGATGGGGACGCACTGATTTTCGAACATCATCAGGCACACCGTGTTTCGATTTTGCGCATGGACTACACCCCGTATATTACCGTCGAATTTGACGCACCGCTATTTGGTCTTTGGTCGCCGGCGGGCAAGAATGCACCTTTTGTCTGCATCGAGCCTTGGTACGGCAGAGCTGACCGCGCAGATTTTGACGGCACGCTTGCTGAGCGCGAATGGGGCAATTCGTTAGCCGCAGGCGAAGTGTTCACAACGAGTTACCGCATTTACGTATAATCACATTTTGTAGGATTACATCAATATGGACAAACAGATTATTTTACAAAAACACGGCGAATATCTGATTCGCTTTCTTGCAAGTACATTAAAGGGCAATGTCCCATCCGACTTACCTCAGGAATTATCCTGGGGTAAGTTTTATGCTTTGGCGAAGCAACATTGTGTGACCGGCATGCTCTCTGCCGGTGCGCAAGGCATGGTCACACCGCCGGAGCCGAATGTGCTGGCGCAGTTTCAAAAAGATGCACAGCGCCAGATGCAGATGGGGCTCTTGCAACTTTTTGAACGCGATGTTCTTTGTGAGGCACTGACGTCGGCCGGTGTCTCCATTTTACCGCTCAAAGGTTGTCTGATGAAAGAAATGTACCCGGCCGTTGAATATCGCTACATGGGCGATTTAGACATTCTTTTTGATGTCACAAAAGATGCGCAGGTGCAGGCGATTTTGGAAGAGAACGGATATATGGCGGAGCACGTTGGCATTCAGCATGACGATTCGTACAGCAAGCCACCGTACATGCATGTGGAAATGCACCGTTCGATGGTTCCGGCGGACTCCGAGTATTTTCCGTATTACGAGAACATCTTTGACCGCGCGCATCCATTGCCGGAAAATCCACATCACTACACGCTTTCTTGGGATGATTTCTACATTTTTATGCTCGTGCATCTGTACAAACACCACACCGAAGGCGGCAGCGGTATCCGCTCGATTATGGACATTTATGTGTTCTTAGAGGCGCACGAAAACGACTTGCACCGTGACTATTTGGCACAGGAATTTGATAAACTTGGAATTACCGATTTTGTCACCTCGATGGAGGCGCTGGCGAAAGATTGGTTTGCAGATGAGCAGTTTTCGGAAGAATTTGCAGGTCTCACATTGTATATTTTGAGCAGTGGTGTCTTTGGTACAAAAGACCATTATATCGAGAACCGCCTGAAAAAATACGAGAGCGGTGCGCGTTCGCCTTTGGCTGCGAAGCTCAGCTATTTTTATCATCGAGTGTTCCCGGGCATGCAGGTTCTGTATCTCAATTATCCAGTTTTGAAAAAATGGAAGATTCTTACCCCATTCTGCTGGGCCCACCGCCTGATTTACGCAGTCGTTTGCAAACGGGATATTGTCGCAAAAGAATTTGATGGAATGAAGGAGATGAAATAATTATGGCAAGACAGACTTGGAAACCAGGCAATATGCTTTATCCGGTGCCGGCAGTGATGGTAAGTTGCCAGCGACCGGGCGAAAAGCCAAATATTATCACAATTGCATGGGCTGGCACCACAAACAGTGACAAGCCAATGGTATCAATTTCGATTCGTCCGGAGCGCTACTCATATGATATTATCAAAGAGACCGGAGAGTTCGTCATCAACCTGACGACAAAGGATTTGGTTTACGCAACCGACTACTGTGGTGTAAAATCGGGTCGTAATATCGATAAATTCAAAGAAATGAATTTGACCCCGAACCCATCCGTGGCAGTTTCCTGTCCGGGCATCGCCGAAAGTCCGGTCAACATCGAATGTAAGGTAACACAGATTGTACCGCTCGGCAGTCACGATTTATTCCTCGCGGAAGTTGTGCAGGTAACGGTCGATGAGAAATACATGGACAAATCCGGAAAATTCCACTTAAACGACTTAGGGCTCGTCGCCTACTCGCACGGCGAATACTTCCTGTTAGGAGAAAAGCTAGGTAAGTTTGGATATTCGGTAAAGAAGTAAAAATACAAAGAGAGCCAGCAAAACTGCTGGCTCCTTCTTATATTTACCGACAAATCATTTCCGCATAACGGACCGATTCCATCGCATCTTTCGCGTACTTATCCGCCCCAATCATATCGGCGTACTCTTGTGTAAGCACCGCGCCGCCGACCACAACCTTGCACCATGGTGCCGCCTCGCGCAACTGCTTAATCGTATCTTCCATGGCCGGAACTGTTGTCGTCATCAGCGCACTCAACCCCACAAGCGGCACATGCTGTGCGGTTACGACCTGTACCACCGCTTCCGGCGTCACATCCTTGCCGAGGTCAATCACATCAAAACTGTAATTTTCCAATAACACTTTGACGATATTTTTCCCTATATCGTGAATATCGCCCTTGACGGTTGCGAGCACAATTTTCCCTTTTTTCTCTTCCTGCATACCGGAACTTGTAAGCTTTTCTTTCATCACATCAAAGGCCACTTTTGCCGCCTCCGCGCTCATTAAAAGCTGTGGCAGAAATACCTTTTTCTCTTCAAAGCCCTTGCCGACAATATCAAGTGCCGGAATCAGATATCCATCAATAATTGTGATGGACTGCTCGGTCGCGAGAAGCTCCTCGGTAATGGCCGCCGCCTGCTCCTTCAAACCTTTGACAATCGCTCGTACCAAAGGTGGCTGCACATTACTATCTGTGCTACCGGTTGCCGCATCACTTATACCGGCATTTCCCTTCACTTCTGCTGTATTCACTGCTAAAGCGCTCATGCCGGCCTTCTCCGCTAACATCTTCGGTGCAATTTCCGAAGCAAACTGAATATAATTTCCGCACTGTGCGTCTATACCATGCAGTGCACAAAACGCATAATATGCTTTCCGCATCTCATAGGAATTAGGATTCATAATCGCTGCACTCAAGCCGTTTTCCATCGCCATCGTAAAAAATACGCCGTTAATATCGTCGCGATTTGGCAAGCCGAAGGAAATATTTGACACACCAAGACTCGTCTTTCCGCCGAGCTGTTCTTTGATACCCTTTAACGCATCAAGTGTCACGCGCGCCGACTGGTCATCAGTGCTGATGGTCATGCAGAGAGGGTCCACAATAATATCTTTTTTTTCAATACCGTACGTGTCTGCCACCGCGTATATGCGCTTTGCAATCGCAATTCTTCCCTCCGCTGTCTCCGGAATGCCACTTTCATCAAGCGTGAGTGCCACAACCACACCACCATACTTCTGCACGAGCGGGAAGATGCTGTGCATGCTTTCTTCCTTTCCATTGACAGAATTAATCATCGCCTTGCCGTTATAGAGGCGCAGTGCACGCTCCATCGCTCGCAGGTTCGTCGTATCAATCTGCAGTGGCAAATCAAGCACTGCCTGTAATTCCTGCACGACTTCCTCCATCATCGCCACTTCGTCGATTTCCGGCAGACCTACGTTAACGTCAAGTACATCCACCTGTTTTTCCTGCTGAGAAAGGCCTTCCTGCAGCACATAATCAATGTCATGGTCGCGAAGAGCCTGTTTAAACTTTTTCTTTCCGGTCGGGTTAATGCGCTCGCCAATCAACACCGGCTTTTCACCGAACTCGACCGCGTGTGTGTACGAAGACACCATCATGATATCTTTTTTCATCAGCGGCACCGGCTGCAAATCTTTCGTTGCCGCTACTACTGCTGCGATATGCTCCGGCGTGGTGCCGCAGCAACCGCCGAGAATACGTGCACCGCTACCCGCAATTTCTACCATCGTCTGCGCAAACTGCTCCGGTGTCACGTCATACACCGTCTTGCCGTTTTCTGTACGCGGCAATCCGGCATTCGGGTTGACAATCACCGGTATGGATGCCACATTTGCCAACTTAGGTACAATATGTTTCATTTGCTCCGGGCCAAGACTGCAGTTCATACCAATGGCATCGACACGCAGACCTTCGAGCATCGCTACCATAGCTTGTGGGTTTGCTCCGGTAAGAAGCTTGCCGCTCTCGTCATAAACTGTCGTTACAAACACCGGCAAATGAGAATTTTCCTTTGCCGCTAATACTGCTGCTTTTGCCTCGTAGCTGTCGTTCATTGTTTCAATTAAAATTAAATCGACTTCACAGGCTGTACCAATTTTCACTACTTGCGCAAAAATCTCCACTGCCTTCTCAAATGGCAAATCGCCGTACGGCTCCAATAATTTGCCGGTCGGTCCGATATCAAGCGCCACATATGCCTCATATGGGTCGCCCGCTTGCAGCGTCCCTTCCGCAATTTTAGCCTTTTTTGCTCTAGCAATCGCCGTGCGTGCATTTGCCACGCCGGCCTTGATGACTTCCTCTAAAGAATCGCAAGGCTCATCCGACTGCAAAGCAAATTTGAGGGCATTTGCACCGAATGTATTCGTCTTTAAAATATTTGCACCCGCCATCAAATAGCGAAAATGCAAATCAATCAATCTCTCGGGATGTAAGATGTTCCAACGTTCCGGAAATTCGCCGGGCATGAGTCCCTGTTCCTGCAAAATACTTCCACAGCCACCGTCAAAATATACAAATCCGTTTTTTACCTTGTCTAAAATATTCATAAAAACTTTGTCACCTCTTTTTTCGGTTAATCCCGATAACCGCCGTCACTGATTTCTCCGGGACCATAAGCAGTTGTTCCGTTAATGTGATGCCTGCCTTTCTCGGCGGTTCCAATATTCGGAAAATGTCTCTTTGGTATGCGAGTTCAAAATCACCGTATCCCGGGCTGAAGCGCGGTCGGAAGCTCCACCCTTCCATCTTTACCATGTCGCGAATGCGTTCCTCCAAAAGATCGCAGTAAGCTTCAATCGCCGCCGTTCCAATCGCCTGCAAAATCACACTTTTGCTCGGAGCAACGCGCGCGTATCTGCGTATCTGTCGATCAATCTCCGGACCAACCGTTGCTGCAAAAACAAAGATTTCCTCGCAGCCTTCAAGATTTTTCCACAGCTTTTCACTGCAAACCTCGGCAAATCCCAAATTCATTTTTGGATATTGCCCAAACTCGACCGAAAGTCTCGTATAGCACGCCTTCGGCTTTATCGTCTGCTTCATCTGCAAAATCAGCTCATCCACCGCCTGCTCCACTTCATCGGTCATTTCTGCTCTACCGTAGCCAAGGTAGCGCTTCACTTCTCTTTTGGATATATCAATATGTACACTATTTGTCACATCAACATAAATCGGATAATTCATACTAAATTTATTGCTGTTTTTGCGCGCAACCGCATCATCAATCATTTTAGAAAACTGCCTTTTTTGCCGACGGAATAATCTCCGAAAGATTTTCCTGAATCTTCGCTGCCACATCCGGCTTGTTCATCGAGTACACGTGAATCGCATTCACGCCATTTGCCAAAAGGTCGATAATCTGATCGGTCGCATACGCAATCCCCGCCTGCTTCATCGCCTCAGGTTTGTCGCCGAAACGGTCAACAATCGCACGGAATCTCTGTGGTACATTCGTGCCGGACAGCGCCACGGAACGGCCGAGCTGCTTTGCATTCGTAATCGGCATGATACCTGCGATAATTGGCACGTTAATACCCGCCTCGCGGATTTTATATAAATAATTGTATAAAATGCTATTATCAAAAAACATCTGCGTCGTCAAAAATTCGCAACCGGCCTCGACCTTTTCCTTTACATGAAGAATATCTTCCCGCTGATTTGCCGACTCCACGTGTCCTTCCGGATAGCATGCACCGCCGATACAGAAGCCACCGTAATCTTTGATGTCACGCGTTAGTTCGCTGGCATATCGATAATCTTCGGAAACTACTCCGTCCTTTGGAATGTCGCCTCGCAGCGAAAGTACATTCTCAATGCCCGCCGCCTTCAAACGGTCAAGCTGGGAAAACACGGTAGCACGGCTCGAGGATACACATGTGATATGCGCGAGCGTTGTTACCCCGTAATTATCCTGCAAATCTTTCGCAATCGCAGTTGTATATGCGCTCGTACCACCGCCGGCACCGTAGGTCACACTCATAAAATCCGGCTTAAGCTTGGCGATTTCCCTCGTCGCATATTCCACAGAATCATATTTATCACTCGTCTTCGGCGGAAACACCTCAAACGAAAGTGTCGGTTCCTTTTTTGCCAGTAATTCACTTATCTTCATTTTCGTTCTCCTGTCAATGCGCCATGTGCAACCTCCACCGCCTCATGGCTGATGTTGCAGCCAAGTCGGTAAATCGGCACACGTGTCAGTACGTAATCTAATAACGTGAGATGCTTATCCATCTCCTCTTCATTTAGATTCATAATTGTTTGCTTCATAAATTTCTGCACCGCCATCATCGGATGCACCGGCACAATCACATTTTGCTGTGCACGCTCGAGTAAAACAATGCCGCCGAGTGGTACAACGCGATTGACATTTTGGTCACTCTTTCCGCTCCACGGGGTGCCGCACGCGTAAATCTTGCCGTCCTGCACCAAAATCGCTGGTTTGTCGTCATTTAAAATGTAAGCGCGCTCACCGAAATATTCAAGCCAAAGCTCCGTGTGCGTCGACTTTCCCGTGCCGCTGTCGGCCGAAAATACATACGCAGTGTTGTCGAGCACCACGCATGACGAATGCAACATAAACCCGTCAAATTTTAACAATTGGCGGTAAAATTCGTAACCGCTGAGCATATACTCCCAGTGCTCCATCGTAAGCTCCGGGTGTTCATGATGTCTGGCATCAATGACTCTTTGCGGCACTTCGACTGTGATGTCCGCCTCGTCAAGCGGCCATTCCGCATTCGTCACATAACCTCGTGCCTGCCGCCATGTGTGATTATAATTTAAGAGCATTGCCACTTTTTTGCCGGCAATTTCATATCTTTCAAATTCTCCCAGCATGCTTCTCTCCATCCTGTCGCTGTGTGCGACTAAACTTTCTTTCGGATTCGTTACTTTTCCATCTTCAAGCTACGATTGCTAACGCCAAATGCTGCTTCCTTATGTGAAATCATCAGGCATGTTTTGCCTTGCATCGCTTTCAAATTCGCCAGCATACGTTCCTCAGTCTGCGCATCAAGTGCGGAAGTTGCTTCGTCTAACAGCAAAATTGGGGCTTCGCTCAAAATCGCACGTGCCACCGCCACACGTTGTATCTGACCTTCGCTTAATCCGTGCCCTTTCTCACCGACCTGCGTGTCAATACCGTTCGGCAACTGTGCAACAAATTCGTAGCAGCAGCTAATTTGCAATGCCTCTGCTATCTGTTCTTCACTCGCCTGCGGTGCCACTAATTGCAGATTTTCACGCAAAGTTCCGCTGAGCAGGAAATTTCCCTGCGGCACGTATGCAAACATACCTCGGAAGGTCTCATCGAGAGGCATCTTCGTACCATCACGCAGAATAAGCGTTATCTCGCCACTCATTACCTTATACACGCCAAGCAGCAGTTTCATTAACGTACTCTTGCCGATGCCGGAGTCCCCGTAAAGAACGAAGAAATCGCCCTTGTTCAATCTTAAATTGTAGTGAGAAAGCACCTCTTTTTCTCCATAAGAAAATGAAACATCGTCAAATACAATCGCTTCAAATGTCTCATAATATTGTGTAATTTCCGCTGCCGGACGG
Organism: Lachnospiraceae bacterium; assembly: GCA_015057275.1. Lineage (GTDB taxonomy): Bacteria > Bacillota > Clostridia > Lachnospirales > Lachnospiraceae > SIG308. Next base: position 65,112 of record SVEO01000001.1, read on the forward strand.
CGCAACTGTTCTTCTGCTTCGAGTGCCTCAACCTCCATCAGTCGTTCTGCTGACGCGAGCATCGAGTAATACTGCGGCAAAATGCCTGCCAGCCCTGAAACCGGCGACTGCATCTGAGTAACCAACTGCAGCACTGCGGTCAATGTACCGACTGAAATCACGCCAAGATACAAGCGGTACGAGCTCCAAATCAATGCACAAATAAAGCCAATCTGGAAAATCATCGTGAATCCGCAATTTGCGATAATACTCACATTGCGGCGTTTAATCTTCGCACGGTAATTTACCTGTTGTAAATCGCCACTCATATGTGTAAGTTGTTCTTCCATTCCATACGTCTTTACTGCCAGCAGATTCTCTAACATTTCCTGCTGGAAGCTGCGCACCTTACCTTCCGTTTGCTGCACCTCATGATGCAATGCCTTCATACGCTTTTTCAAATAGGTAGCAATCACGAGCAGAATCGCGCCAATGGCAATAAATACAAGTGAAAACATCAGGTCAAAATACGCGAGCACTGCAAATGCACCGACAAACCGTAACCCTAAATATAACACATTAGGGAAAATATTTACCATACCGGAACAAACGATACTAATGTCGCCAGTCAACCGGGTGAGCAGCTCGCCACTGTGATATGAAGTCACTTCTTCATATTTTTTCCGCAACAGCCCACCAAAAATATAGTTTTTAAGACCAATTTCGAGTTCCGCCTGTATACGCACGGAAAACATATTTCCGACCACATAGCAGATGAGCTGCAGTGTAATCATTCCTGCCATAGCAGCGCCAAACAGAAAAATCCGCTGTTTATCAAGGGCGATTGCCGCGTCGAGTACCTCACGCGACACAAGTACGCCAAGAATGCCCGCCACCGCGGAAATTGTATATATCAAGCTTAATAATAAAATCCCCTTCATCCGTCCATACAACCGACTGGATAGCCAGGATAACGCCTTATTGTTTTTCATTCTTATCCCTTTCACTTTAGAATATAGAAATATGCGTAAATATACCATATTTTTAGGAACATGACAAGTAAAATGCGTATTCATGCAATTTTTTGTCTCCGAATTACAATATTTATGATTGCGGTATGCCAGAAAATATAGTATACTATATATTTAGTGGCGATATTTTTTTAATCGCCGATTAGGAACAAAAAAGGCTGCCATAGTGCTTCAGAATGGAGAATATTATGAAAATTAAAAGTGGATTTATGCTCCGCAAGGTTGCCGGCAAGCAGGTGGTTGTCCCGGTCGGGAAGGCGACTCTTGACTTTAACGGCATGATTACCTTAAACGATAGTGGTGCGATTTTGTGGAACTGCTTGCTGGCGGGTGCCGAGGTCGAGGATATGATTGCCGCATTACAGGAAGTCTATGATGTGGATGATGCGACCGCAAGAGCAAGCATTGACGCATTTATAAATAGGTTAAAAGAGGCTGATTTATTTGAATAATTTTGTGGAATTAGCAGAAATGTTGCCGTTGATGCAGGAAATGTTGGACGCGGGAGGCAAGGTTTCCTTTACGCCCTCCGGGGTAAGCATGTTGCCAATGCTTCGCCATCGCCAAGATGTTGTTGTACTGACAAAGCCTGTCGGACGGCTAAAAAAATATGATTTGCCGCTCTACCGTCGCGATGACGGTACCTTTGTGCTACATCGTGTGGTAAAGGTATGTGCGGATGACACATACACAATGTGTGGTGACCACCAGTGGATTTTAGAGCCAGGCATTAGTGATAAACAGTTGGTTGGTGTCGTCACACAATTCACGCGCGGCAACCGCACTTATATGGTCACAAACAAAAAATATCTTGCCTACTGCAGTTTCTGGGTGGCAATTCGTCCATTGCGCGGTCTGTATTTTCGTGCGCGAGGCAAGCTCGGGAAAATAAAAAGAGCGCTTCTCCGGCGCCATTAACATTGAGAATCGAAATTAATATTTCAAACGAAAGCGAGAGATAAAATGAAAAATAAGCAGAAAAAAATGATCCTTATCGTATGTTGCGTTGCTCTGATTGCTATTTTTGCCGGTTTAATGTTTTTAGGTACCAAAGATAAGCCTACAGCCCCTCCGGCTACTCGTTCCGACTTGATGGAAGAGTTCGAAGAAGCACATACTACATCGACGATTGACGAACTGGAAAGTGTGGATAATGAAGGCTGGGGCGAATTAATTCCACTAAAGTAGATGATACGCTTTTATGAGTTCAAAACACTCCCTCACGGGGGTGTTTTTTGCATCAAAAGATCGTTTTTCTGTATGCAAAAACCTCCGGGAATTAAGTCCCGGAGGTTTTCTTATTCATTCAATTTAAATTTATGAATTATTCACCAAATACAGAGTCATCCTTTGTTGTCCATACAGACTTAGATACACCCTGTGTACCATCCCAACCCATGTTGTAGGTTACGATGTTGGAAATCATAATTGCTTCCTGCTCGAAACGAACTACTTCAACTGCAGGAACTTCAAATGTCTTCTTCATATTTCTATTCCTCCTTAACCAATCACAGTTGAATCAATTGTTACTGTTTCGCCAAATACAGTTTCACCACCAATGGTATAGTATGGAGTTAATTCGTATGTAGCTGTCTTATCGTAGTTTGTGATAATGCTTGCGAATGCACCTTCAAAATCGCTGCCGGAAATACCAAGCTGTACACTTTCTGTTACATACTCTGTAGCGAAATCAACTTCTGCGCCGCCGTTCTTGCTAATCTTTACGCCCATAGCTTCAACACTTGCAAGATTATCGTATACATCAGCAGAAAACTCTGTGATAAATCTTACATCCGCACCTGTTTCACTCTTCTGAGCATATGTTGTAGCGATATCTGCTACAGGTGTAGCAACTTCGTTGATTGTTAATACAATATTACTTAACTTAACCTGCTCACCGGAAAGGTGGATGCTTAATTCATCTGCCAAATCTGCAATCGCCGGTGTAGTACCTACAATGTGATATGTGCTTGCGCCAACAATATCATATGTGAAAGTAAGTACATTGCCTGTACGTACAACATTAACTGTTACATCTGCATCTGCCATGGTTGCTCTGAATGCATCCCAGTCTGTTGGAATTCCTGTCCATGTTGTTGTAACAGTGCCACCCCATGTGCCTAAATCATCTTCATAAGCGCCTGAACCAACACCGTAGCAGTCAGCTCTCATGGTAACAAAGTTAGGAACCGTGTCAAACAACTCTACTGCAAAGTTTGCGTAGTTCAAAGTTGTATCCTTGCTCTTGTTTGTGAATGTGTAAGTTACATCGAAATCACCTGCGCCAAGTGCAACGTCTTCAGAATGTGCACTAAAGCCTGCTGTGATATCTACTGTCTCACCTTCGTCTTCAACGATTTCCTTCTTTTCAAACGTAATGTTTGTCAGCTTAACCTGCTCACCGGAAAGGTGGATGCTTAATTCATCTGCCAAATCTGCAATCGCCGGTGTGGTACCTACAATGTGATATGTGCTTGCGCCAACAATATCATATGTGAAAGTAAGTACATTGCCTGTACGTACAACATTAACTGTTACATCTGCATCTGCCATGGTTGCTCTAAATGTTGCCCAAGCCGCATCGTCTGCTGGTACACCTGTCCATGTTGTTGTAACAGTGCCACCCCATGTGCCTAAATCATCTTGATACGCACCCGAACCAACACCGTAGCAGTCAGCTCTCATGGTAACAAAGTTAGGAACCGTGTCAAACAACTCTACTGCAAAGTTTGCGTAGTTCAAAGTTGTATCCTTGCTCTTGTTTGTGAATGTGTAAGTTACATCGAAATCACCTGCACCAAGTGCAATATCTTCAGAATGTGCACTAAAGCCTGCTGTGATATCTACTGTCTCACCTTCTTCTTCATCGTCAACACGTTCATTCTTTGTAAACGTAATGTTTTCCAATGTAACCTTTTCACCGGAAAGGTGGATGCTTAATTCATCTGCCAAATCTGCGATCTCCGGTGTCGTACCTACAATGTGATATGTGCTTGCGCCAACAATATCATATGTAAAGGTAAGTACATTGCCTGTACGTACAACGTTAACTGTTACATTTGCGTTTGCCATGGTTGTTCTGAATGCAGCCCAGTCTGCTGGAATTCCTGTCCATGTTGTTGTAACAGTGCCACCCCATGTGCCTAAATCATCATTATACGCACCTGTACCAGCACCAACGCCATAGCAGTCAGCTCTCATGGTAATAAAGTTACCTGCCGTATCAAACAATTCTACAGCGAAATTGTTCCAGTTTGCACTTGTGTCCAGGCTCTTGTTTGTGAATGTGTAAGTCACATCAAAATCGCCGGAACCGAGTGCCTCGTCCCCTGAATTAGCATTAAATGCGCCTGTAATGTTTACCGATGTACTTGTCTCAGCAAATACCGATAACACAGATGCAAGCACCATAATTACTGCTAAAACAGCTGAAAGAATTCTTTTTTTCATTTCTTTCTTTTCCTCCTTAATTATTTAATTATTTTTCGCTTGCCCCTCTATCCAAAAGGCATTCCTTTTAGACAAATTAAGCAGCCTAATTAACATATATATCATATCACTTTTCAATTTGTGATACAAACAAAATTTTTCCACCCATCTAAAATTCAGCTATTTTCACAATTTTATGGCTAGGATGGCTCATTTTAATGTATTATTTTTGTAAATTTTGCACAATTTTCCTACTGCCCGCTTGTTCGTTTTATTGTTTTATCATGGGAAACCATCGAAATAGTACACTTTCTACGCGAACAAATACTGATATTTCCTTCTTTGCTGTGCAATCATCTCATACACTCTATCCTTCATCTCCTTCGGATAATGCGCTACCGCCTCCTTTTCTTATAATGACACAATAATACCCTCAAATAAGGGGTTTGTTAACTTTATTCCGCCCTTATTTTGAGGGTATTCATCTTTTTTTCTCAGTATCTTTTCTCTTTCTATCTTACACCCGTAACTTGCCGACACAGATCTGCACAGCCTCACCAGTCATGTAAATGTCGTTATTTTCAACGTCATATGTGATTTCAAGTGTGCCGCCACGCATCATCACATTCACTTTGTTGGAAAGTCGTCCGGTGCGTACGCCGGCCGCTACCACCGCGCAAGCTCCCGTGCCGCACGCCATCGTCTCGCCCGAGCCACGTTCCCACACACGCATGCGTACGTTGTTACGGTCAACTATCTCGATGAATTCCGTGTTCACACGTTCCGGGAACATTTCGTGGCATTCAAATTTCGGTCCAATTTTTGCCAGTTCCAATGCGTCAATGTCTTCCGTAAAGATCACACAATGCGGATTCCCCATCGACATGCAGGTGCCGCAATATTTTACGCCGGATTCCAGTTCAACCGGCAGCTCACCGTCCATAAATACCGGATGTTCGCTGATGACCGGCACGTTCGCCGCCTCGAATTCCGGATGTCCCATATATACGGTCGCTTTCGTAATTTCATCTCCTTCGTGGATTAAATCCACTTCGCGCAAGCCACTCTTTGTTTCAATGACCATGTGTTCCTTTTCAATACCCGCGTGCTCGTACATGAACTTCGCCAGGCAGCGGATTCCGTTGCCACACATTGCACCTTCGGAACCATCTGCATTAAACATGCGCATTCTGCCATCTGTACCTTCTGTTTGCGCATCATCAAGCACAATCAAGCCATCTGCACCGATACCCTTGCTCTTGTCGCTTACTTTAATCGACAAAGCCTGCAAAAACGCATTCTCATAATTTTTGCCACGTACATCCATGTAAATGTACGGATTACCACAGCCGTGCAACTTTACAAAATTCATTTCGCGCTTTAAATAAGAAAGAATCGCTTCTTTGTCATTATAAGGGTAACGCACTCCTTTGATTTCCTGATAATCCTCATGCCCTTTCCCAAAAACAACGATAATGTCGTTTTCCTGCGCATGATCTATTGCGTAGTAAATCGCTTCCTTACGGTCCGGAATTTCAATATATTTTCCATTTGTCTTCGCAAGTCCAATCTTAATATCGTTGAAGATGTCGGCAATCTCCTCATTTCTCGGATTATCGGCAGTGAGTACCGACAAATCCGCCATCTTACCGCAAAGCTCGCCTACCTCGTATCTGCGCACCTTTGAGCGGTTGCCGCCAAGACCGTACACGCAAATGATACGGTTCGGATTGTATTCCTTGATTGTCGTTAACAGGCTTTCTACGCTCATCGCATTGTGCGCGTAATCGACCATAATGGTAAATTTCGGTGAAATATCCACCAGCTCGACGCGCCCCGGCACGCGGATATTTTTCAATGCGTGAGTCATTGCCTCGATCGGAATGTCTAAATGCCAGCCGATCGCCAGTGCAGTCAGACAGTTGTACACACTGAATCTGCCCGGAATGCATGTTTTTACGTGGCAATTCAGTACGCCTTCCACGTCAAATTCTACACCGAGCACACCGCTCTTGCGCACAAGCTTCTGATTCGCGCCGCGCAAATCCGCATCCGCATCAAAGCCGTAAGTTTTCAACTCACAAGTGTGTCCCTCGGTCACTCCCTGCCAATACTCGCTGTCGCGATTGATGATGCCGACTTTACACTGACGGAACAGCAGGCTCTTGCAATACAGATATTCCGCCATGTCTGCGTGCTCGTTTGGCCCAATATGGTCAGAAGAAAAGTTCGTAAAAATACCGTAATCAAATAAAACACCGGCCACACGGTCCATCTTCATACCCTGTGAGGAAACTTCCATAATACAATACTCGCAGCCCGCCTCGACCATTTTCGCAAACAGGCGCTGCACCTCATACGATTCCGGCGTTGTGTTGGATGTCTTTACAATTCCCTTGTCAATCACAGCTCCAATCGTGCCGATGACACCAACCTTTTTTCCTGCCATTTCCAGCATTGCCTGCACCATGTAGCTGGTTGTCGTCTTACCCTTCGTACCGGTGATACCGATTAACGTCATCTTTTCCGCCGGTTTGCCGAAATATGCCGCAGCCATGTAAGATAACGCCTTTCTTGCGTTCTCAACCTTTACCACGGTCACATTCGCCGGTACCTGTACATCTTTTGTGACTACAATCGCCGCCGCACCTTTCTCTGCCACCTGCGGAATAAAATCGTGCGCATCGACTGTTGTCCCGCTGATGCAGAGAAACACGCAGCCCACGCTTGCCTTTCTGGAATCATATACTAATTCTGTTACATCGGTATCCGTTGTCCCTTGTAACACTTCATATGTAATCTCGCTTAATAACTCTTTTAATAACATACGAATCTCCATTCCGCCCTGTCGGGCTCCATTCTCATACTTTGCCAAACATTAACTGATCATAACACCTACGGATTTCTCCGTTTTTAACTCTAACATTGTTAGTATACCATACATTTTTAACAAGTAAAATACTGTTTTTGGGGAAATATATTGTAAATTGTTCGCTTGCTTTCTTCCTATATCTATGTTATTATCATGACAATTGGAAAATTGGAATCGTAGATAAAACGCAGAAAGGACTACAACATGACAGAAGTATTAAACGTGGAAGAAATCTTTGGGCACAATGTCTTTACGCTTGGTAAAATGCGAGAAAGACTACCGAAAAAGGTTTTTGCTGAAGTTAAAAAAGTTATGGAAACAGGCGGCGAATTATCGCTTGCTACTGCAGACATTGTGGCAAAGGCCATGAAGGATTGGGCTGTGGAGAACGGCGCAACACATTATACACACTGGTTCCAACCTCTGACCGGTATTACCGCAGAAAAGCATGACTCCTTTGTGACGCTTGCAGACGAGGAAGGCCGTATGTTGATGGAGTTCTCCGGCAAAGAATTAATTAAGGGCGAATCCGATGCATCCTCATTTCCTTCGGGCGGTTTGCGCTCCACCTTTGAGGCCCGCGGATACACCGCATGGGACTGCACTTCCCCTGCATTTTTAAAAGAAGGTGCGACTGGTGTTGTTTTATGTATCCCAACCGCTTTCTGCTCCCATAATGGTGAAGCATTAGACAAAAAAACACCGCTTCTTCGTTCGATGGAAGCGCTTGATAAGCAGGCGTTGCGTGTTGTTCGCCTGTTCGGCAACACCGAGGCAACTAAGGTAACTCCTTCAGTCGGCCCGGAGCAGGAATATTTCCTTGTTGACCGCCAGAAATATTTACAGAGAAAAGATTTAATTTATGCCGGCCGTACCCTTTTTGGTGCACCTGCACCAAAAGGTCAGGAGATGGACGACCACTACTACGGCACCATCCGCGAACGTATCGGCGCATATATGAAGGATCTCAATATTGAGTTGTGGAAGCTCGGCGTTACTGCGAAAACGCAGCACAACGAAGTTGCTCCGGCGCAGCACGAACTGGCTCCGATTTTTGATAGCGCTAACGTAGCCGTTGACCACAATCAGTTGGTAATGGAAATAATGAAAAAAGTAGCTGTCCGTCACGGTTTGACCTGTTTGTTACACGAAAAGCCATTCGCAGGTGTAAACGGTTCCGGCAAGCACAACAACTGGTCCTTATCGACTGACAACGGTGTGAACCTGCTTGATCCGGGCGATACACCGAACGAGAACATTCAGTTCTTATTCGTCCTTGCTTGTATTTTACGTGCAGTTGATAAGCATGCAGATTTGCTCCGTCAGTCCGCTTCTGTCGTTGGTAATGACCAGCGTCTGGGCGCACACGAAGCTCCGCCGGCGATTATTTCCGTATTCCTCGGCGACCAGTTACAGGACGTGGTAAATCAGTTAGTTGCAACCGGTAATGCAACCTCACACATTGAAGGCGGTGTATTACAGACTGGTGTGGGCACGCTTCCTGATTTAAAGAAAGATGCGACTGACCGTAACAGAACCTCGCCGTTCGCATTTACAGGTAACAAGTTTGAATTCCGTATGGTTGGCTCCTCCGATTCGGTCGGCAGCCCAAATACCACAATCAATGCGATTGTTGCAGAAGCATTCTGCGAGGCTTGCGATGAATTAGAGGCGGCGGAAGATTTCGAGCTTGCTTGCCATGACTTAATCAAGCGTTACATGACCGAACATCAAAGAATTATTTTCAATGGAAATGGCTACTCACAGGAATGGGTGGAGGAAGCAGCGCGCAGAGGCCTGCCAAACATTGCATCGATGGTCGATGCGGTCGAAACGCTGACCACCGAAAAGTCTATCCGCCTGTTTGAAAAGTTCGGCATTTTCACAGAGGCTGAGCTTGTATCCAGAGCCGAGATTTTATATGAGACATATTCAAAGACCATCAACATCGAAGCTTTGACGATGATTGATATGGCTTCCAAGCAGATTATCCCTGCGGTAGCGAAGTTCACAAAATCAATGGCAGACACGGTAAATTCCGTAGTCGCTGCCGGACTTGAACCGGTCGCACAGAAGGAAATGCTCACAGAGGCAAACGCATTGCTCACAGAGGCAAAGGCAGCGCTCAACACATTAGTGAAGGTTCGCGCCGAAGGTGCTGCAATGGGCGAAGGCAAGACACGAGCTTATTTCTACAAGGATTCCGTTGTGACTGCGATGGATGCGCTTCGAGCTCCGGTTGACAAGTTAGAGATGATTGTTGACAAGGAAATGTGGCCGATGCCAAGCTACGGCGATTTAATTTTTGAAGTTTAATAAGTTACATAGTGATGGGCCGGTAAATTTACCGGCCCTCTCTTTTCTTTTCCTCACACATATGGTATCATTTATATAGTTATGATTTACTGCACAAGCTGACGTATTCGCTTGAGGCCCAAGGAGGCAAGTTATGAAATATAAAGTATTAGTATTAGATATTGATGGGACACTGCGTACGAGCGACAAACGCATTACAAAGACAAATTATGACGCCATTCAGAAATTGATGAACGACGGTGTAAAGGTTGTGATTGCTTCCGGCCGCCCGACATACGGCGTGGTACCGACCGCAAAGGAGTTGGGACTTGATAAGAAAAATGGCTACATTCTTTCCTTTAACGGCGGTGTCATTACCAATTGCACAACCGGAGAGAGATTATGCGACTACACGCTTCCGACCGGTACTATCGCCCGTATCGGCGCGTTTGCCGCAAAGCATGGTTGCAATATGTTAAGTTATGACGGTGATCGCATTATTACGGATAATCCGGACAATCCGTTCGCCGCACTTGAATCGCGTATCTGCGCTCTGCCAATGACGGAAGTTCTCGATTGGCATACCTATGATAACCTTGCTGCCAACAAATGCATGATTCTCCATGAAGGTCACATATTAGAACATTTAGAGCCGATTGCACAAGCAGAATTTGGCGCAGAGATGAACGTGTTCCGCTCTGAGCCGTTTTTCCTTGAAATCGTACCGAAGGGCATCGACAAGGCGCGTTCCCTAGCCATTCTTCTCGAAAAATTCGGTCTAACGAAGGACGACATGGTGGCATGTGGTGATGGATTCAACGATTTATCAATGATTCAATTTGCCGGCATGGGTGTAGCCATGGCCAATGCTCAACCACAGGTCAAAGAAGTTGCCGATTTCATCACACTGTCAAATGATGAAGACGGGGTTGCCTACGCGATTAAAAAGCTGTTTTATTAGTTTATGAAAGAGGCTGTGGTTATGTAGTGCCACAGCCTCTTTTTCATTTCTAGTATTCAAATACCGGTCTGCCGTCTGCGTCAAATTTCACTTCCATCACACGTGCATGGCGATTCGGATCATACAGCGGGTCACCGACAATTTCTTCGTATGGACGCGCATGATAGATGCACAGCGGTGTCACACCATCCTCCGCTACCGTAAAGCTGTTGTGTCCCGGTCCGTAAATCTTCTTTTCATAATCGGTCTTAAGTACCGGATATCTCGATTTCTTCCATGAGTTGCGGTCCAACAGGTCTGCATCCTCATCAGCCTCCATCATACCCATACAGTAGCATGCACCGGTCGCGCTGGCGGAGAAAGTAATGAAAATCTTGCCGGCATTCTTGATGACAGCCGGGCCTTCATTTACCCAAAAATCAACTCTTTCCCAGTCATAGTCCGGCGTTGTGAGCATAAACTGCGGTGTCTTAAGTTTCGTCGGCGATTCCATTTCTGCCAAATACAAATTGGATGCCGCGAACTGACCGCCTGTTTTTTCTGCCCAACAAAAGTAACGCTTCCCTTTGTTTTCAAATACAGTTGCGTCAAGCGAGAAGTCGATAAACGTCTTGTCGTCACCATCTGCCGCTTGCATCATGCCGCGTTCTACCCACTCGTCGGTCAACGGATTCTGTCCAAGGCACTCTAAAACATACGGACGTAATCTCCAAATGTCATCTACCTTGCTGCCGGCAAAGTAAACGAACCACTTGCCATCCAGATAATGAAGCTCCGGTGCCCAAATGTGCTGGCTCATCTCGCCGCTCTCGTGCTTCTTCCAAATCATAAATGTTTCCGCGTCCTGTAATTCTGCAATTGTCTTCGCGCGACGTAACTCAATACCGTCATACGCTGGAACCGATCCGGTAAAATAATAGTAACCGTCCGTGTGGCGATACACATACGGATCTGCACGTTGCAAAACAATTGGATTTGTATACTCTTTGTTCATAAATTCATGTCCTCCATGTTGATTTTTATTCTGAAATCCCAAAAGCTGTCTCGTAGATTGTTCTGGAATTTTGCCATCTTCCTTCTTCGGTATCGTTTAAAACAACACATATTACTGTTTTTCCGTCATATGTAGCACTTGAAACGAGGCATTTGCCCGCCGCACTCGTGCTGCCGGTCTTTAAGCCGGTCACATACGAAAGATAATATTCACCGTCCGGATTCATCAGCTCGTTTGTCGAGCTGTACGTAACGTCCTCGCCAGTCACGGAAACAATGCGTTTCTTATATGTACTGCAAATCACGCTCAGGCGCATGTCCTCAATTGCCCACTGCGCGATACGTGCCATGTCTGCCGCGCATGTATATTGTCCGTCGGCCGTAACGCCGTCCGGTGTCATAAAATGTGTATTTACAAGGCCCATATAGCCCACATTTTCATTCATCAAATCAATAAACTTGCTAACTGCCTCATCAATGGAAAGCGTGTCATCACCGGCCGCTTTTCTGCCGGCTGCCACCGCAATCGTATAGGCCGCGTCATTGCCTGACGGTACCATCAGCGCGTAAAGCATGTCCTCAAAGGTAAGCTGCTGCCCCTGCTTTAAAGCTGCCACGCTCGACCCGCCGTCAATCAGCTCAATTTCTTCGCCGACGGTGATGATATCCGAAAAATTCAAATATTCCATCGCGGTCAAAGCTGTCATAATTTTTGTCGTGCTGGCCGGTCCGGTTTTCGTGTACGCATTTTTCTGCAACAACACCTTGCCGGCTGTCGCATCAATTACAAACAGATGCTTCGTTGATAAATCAGCCAGAAAATCTTCCGTAAAACCTGCACCTGCATACAAATCGCCAAGCTCCGTCGCCCCGGCTTCTACGCTGCCGCCCGACTCGCCGCCTGTGGAGCTCTCCTCCTCTTTAATCTCGCCTTCGCCGGCACTCTGCTCCGGTGCTTCCGGCACAATCTCATTCGCATAGGTCAACTCAGAAAATTTAATTACCGTGCCGTCCGGCTTCGTCGGAATCTCAGTCGTCGTTTCCTCCGGTGTGGTTTCTTCACCGCCACTTTGAACACCGGCTGCTTCTTGCTTATTTTGATTATCCTGCTTATTATTACTGAAATTACCAATGACTGCCGCAATCACAACGCCAATCAACACAATCATGATAATTCCCATGAAAAACTGAATCATGCGCTGGATGCGTCTTTGTCTTCTCTTTTTTGCCTTTCGCTCAGCCACAGTCTGTTGTTTGCTTTCGTTCATTTCTCCCCTACTCCTCCTGCTCCGGAATTTCCTCCGGAAAATTTTCTTCAAAAATACGCACAGCCATCTTGATTAGCTCCGGGCATGGGCGCTTTTTGTAATACTCCTGCGTCCGCTCAGCCGGCACATGCGTCTCTGCCTGCTTCTCTTTGTCGGTCAGTCCGAGTAATTCTTTACAGATAATAGAGCCGTTTTGCCCGCGGAACTGTCCTGCCAGTTTCTGCACTGCCTGATAATTACGCGCCTTCTGCTGTGGGTCCTTCTCCTTCACCTGTCCGGTTTCCATCCCCACCGCCATCAGCATGCCGGATACCGCACCGCACACCTCTCGCATGCGTCCCATGCCTCCGCCAAAAGATGCCGACAGACGCAGCGCCAGCTCATGCTCGATACCGTAACGGTCCGCAAGTGCCACAAAGACTGCCTGTGCACAGTTATACCCTTCATAAAACAGCTTTTCTGCTTCTGCCTCACGTACGCTCATGACCCGCGTGTCTTCATTATACATCAAAATTCCCCTCCTGTATATTTCTCTTGATGAAAAATTTACTCTTTTTTACTCAAATTTGCAATTTCGGTAATTATCGTCAGCATTTGCTCAAATCGCGCCTGTTCATCCTGAAATGCTTTGCGCGGAATATAATGAAAATACGGCTCTTTTTCGTTCTTAAAACGCATCTCACCGTTGTATTTCTTGATTAACTCCGGTATGCGCTCGGTCACTACCGGTATGCCGGTGTGCACATAAAAACGATACTCCTCGCGGTTGCCGCGCACTTCGGTAATACCGGCCGCATGAGCTGCGGTTCTTAGTTCAGAAATAGATAATAAGTTGCGTACCGGACGTGGCATTTCGCCGAAACGATCCAACAGTTCATCTTCAATTTCCTCGCGGTCCCGAGCGTGTGCCATGCCGGCAATCTTCTTGTACATGTCGAGCTTGAGCGATTCATTCTTAATATATGTGGCTGGAATGTAAGCATCAATACTCATTTCCACATTTGTCTCAAAATCCAGCGGCCTTGCCTCGCCCTTGGCTGTAAGCACCGCTTCATTTAACATTTTACAGTATAAATCGTAACCGACCGCCTCCATGTGTCCGTGTTGCTCCGCACCGAGCAAATTTCCTGCCCCGCGGAGTTCTAAATCGCGCATGGAAATCTTAAATCCGCTGCCAAGTTCAGTAAACTCACGAATCGCACTCAAGCGCTTCTCCGCTACCTCTTTTAACATTTTATCTCTGCGATAAAGCATAAATGCATAAGCGGTTCGGTTCGAACGGCCGATACGTCCGCGCAACTGGTAAAGCTGAGACAAGCCAAACGTGTCCGCATCGTGAATAATCATCGTGTTAGCATTGGCAATGTCCAGGCCGGTCTCCACAATCGTCGTTGAAACAAGTACATCAATCTCGCCCTGAATAAAATCGTACATAATGCGCTCCAACTGCCGCTCGGACATCTGTCCGTGAGCATATACCACATTTGCATCCGGCACAAGTTTTGAAATCTCACCCGCCACCATGTCAATGTTGTTCACACGGTTGTACACATAATATACCTGTCCGCCGCGCGCCAGCTCACGGTTAATTGCCTCACGCACCATTTCTTCGTTATATTCCATTACATACGTCTGAATCGGCAGGCGGTCGACCGGCGGCTCCTCAAGCACACTCATGTCACGGATGCCGATTAAGCTCATATGGAGTGTACGCGGAATCGGTGTCGCTGTCAATGTGAGTACATCAATATTTTTACGCAACTGTTTGATTTTTTCTTTGTGCGTCACGCCGAAGCGCTGTTCCTCATCGACAATCAGCAGTCCCAAATCTTTGTATGCCACATCTTTGGACAATACTCGGTGCGTGCCGATGACGACATCCACATACCCGGATTTCAAGCCGGCAATCGTCTTTTTCTGCTGTGCCGGCGTGCGGAAACGGGAAAGCATCTCGATACGGACCGGATAGTCCTTGAATCGCTGCACGAAGTTTGTGTAATGCTGCTGCGCGAGAATCGTGGTCGGCACAAGCATTACCACCTGCTTGCCCTCCTGCACTGCCTTGAACGCGCCGCGGATGGCGATTTCGGTCTTGCCGTAGCCCACGTCTCCGCAAATCAGACGGTCCATCATCTTCTTGGATTCCATATCCTGCTTCATCGCTTCGATAGCGTTTAACTGGTCCTCTGTTTCCTCGAACGGGAACATTTCCTCAAATTCGCGCTGCCAAACCGTATCTTTGCCAAACTGGTAGCCCTCCTGCTTTTGGCGAATGGCGTACAGTTCAATCAGCTCATTTGCTATATTTTTCACAGCGGTGCGCACGCGTGACTTCGTCTTATGCCACTCCTGTCCACCGAGCTTGTTCAGTTTTATTTTCGCGCCGTCCGCATCGCCGCCGGCATACTTCTGTATACGGTCAAGCTGCGTCGTCTTCACGTAAAGATTTCCGCCGTCGCTGTAGGAAATCTTAATGTAATCGAGCGTCACACGGTCGACCTCGATTTTCTCGATGCCCTGATAAATACCGAGGCCATGGTTTTCATGAATCACGTAATCGCCGACAGTCAGCTCGGCAAAATCGTGAATGTTCGTGCCGCTGTAGGCGTGCTGACGCTTTTTCTTCTTTTTCTTTTCGACCGGGAAGATGTCGGTCTCGGCAATGACTACAAATTTAATCTGCGGATATTCAAAACCCTTGCCAATGTAACCGTAGGCCGTCATCACTTCGCGTGGCTGCAGTACACGGTCCGGCGACTCCGAATAAAAAGCCGGAATATCAAAATCCTGCAGATTCTTCGCCAAACGTGCTGCTCTCGTGCGCGACGCTGACAAAATAACTACGCTGTAGCCTTTCCTGCGGTAGCGCTTTAAATCCTCCGCCATCATATCGAACTGACTGTTGTACGAATTGACCGACTGCACCTGCACCGGGAAGCTCTCCGCCACGGACAATTCTTTAATCTTCTGACCGAGCAGATTGCAGGCTACCGTATGCTCATGTTCTAGCGCCGCAAACACTTCGCGGCCGCTGACAAGCACCTCCGCCTGCTTCGGCAGCATGTAGCCTTTCTCCAAGCGGTGCACCACGCTTTCGCGGAATTCCTTTTCCACCGTCTCGCTTTTTTCGGCCAGACGCGCGGTTTCATCTAGGAAATACACCGTTTCCTCGGTCGGAAAATACGATAAGAGACTGACAAATTCATTACCGAAATACGGAAGAAATTTGTCGAAATTCGTCCCTGCCACTGAAATTTCTAACGCTGTCACAAATTCCTTTACTTCCACGCTTAAGCGGTGCGCCTCCTCGTTTTTCATTTCTTTTCGCAGCGCGGCCTCACATTTTTTCTCCTCCGCCTGAATACGCTCGATACCTTCGCGAATTTCCTGTGTCGTAAACACGTACTCGGATGCCGGATAAAGCGTAAACATCTCGATATTCTCGATGCTCCGCTGGCTCTCCGGGTCGAATGTCTTAATCAAATCAATCTCATCGTCAAATAAATCAATACGGTACGGCACTTCCTCGGTCGTCGGGAAAATGTCAACGATACTTCCGCGCACGGCAAATTGCCCAGGCATCTCTACCTGAGCTGTTTTTTCATATCCTAATTGCACGAGCTTCTTCGTGTATGCGGTAAGCTCCATCTGCTCGCCCACGCAAAACGTGAGCGTATTTTCCTGCAATGTGTGAAGCGGGAGCAAACGGTCCATCAGACCGTCAATCGTCGTGATAACGGTCGTCTTTTCGCCTTCTAATATGCTACGGAACACCTGCATACGCTCCTGCAACAGCAGCTGTCCTCTGGCATCTGCGCCCATAAAAATAAAATCCTTCGCCGGATAATAGTAGGCGTGCTTGTCATAAAAGCGGTACTCCGAAAGCAATTCCCTCGCGCGCTGCTCGCTATAGGTAATTACCATCTGATACTTTTTCTCACGACCGAGCTGACTAAGAAAATGTACCATCTGCGACTCTTTGCAGCCAACAAGTTGGAACGCCCCCGGCTTTTTTAATCGCTCCTTCGCATTTGCAAATGCTTCCAAACCGAGCAATGGTTGATATAATGTTTCCATAGCTATCCTCTAATTATATTGATTCATCGCTTTTTGCGGCCCCTCAAGAATCATCACTGCCGCAGCCAAAGATGCTTTGTCCGCACCTTCCCTCGCCAGTTCCTTATCCTCGCCCTGAAAATGACCGAGCACATAATCCGCCAAATCCATCTTTGGAGGCTTCTCACCGACACCAATCTTGATGCGCTTAAATGTCTGCGTGCCGAGATGCGCAATAATGCTCTTGATTCCGTTATGTCCGCCGGCGCTGCCCTTCGTGCGGATGCGGATTTTGCCCGGCTCCAAGCTGATATCATCATAAATAATAATCAGTTCTTCCTCCGGATCAATCTTGTAAAAATCGACGAGCGCCCGCACCGACTCACCGCTCAAATTCATATATGTCTGAGGCTTCGCCAAAACTACTTTCTCCGCGCCGATTCTGCCGGAACCGATGAGTGCCTTATGCTTCTTTGTATCCACGCCACAGCTCATCTTCTCCGCCAGCGCATCAATTGCATCAAATCCGATATTGTGTCTTGTCCCTGCATACTGCGCCGTCGGATTGCCTAATCCTACTATAATGTACATAACTTTCTCCATTCTAAAACGGTCGTGATATCGCCGCATCCTTCTAATTGTCTGCTGATATTATACTTTATTTCCTGCCATTCATTCAATAGGAAAATAATTTTTTTGTTGGGCACAAAGATAAAGCCGGGGACCTCGTGTCCCCGGCTGGGTTTAAGCTGATTAAAAATCTACATGCCAAGTTACAATAAGCCAAAAGATGGTAGCTGAAACAAATATAGCAACTGCTACAATTTCTGATTTTTTGGCTTTACCTTTTTTGTATGCAAATATTGAACGCACTAACCATACAAATGCTAATATAACTACACCAACTGATAAAATTCTTATAATTGTACCTGCCATAATATTTTCCTCACTTGTTCCAAACCTTCTTTATCGCTTTATGTGTTGTTATTTCTAATTCTTTAATCGCCACTCTTTATCTATGAAGTTGCCGATGTTATTTTACCATTTTCCGTATATCCAATTGGTAAAAAACTGTGGTCAAACTCAACTTCATCTTTTGGTAGAGATTGTAGATATATATAATATATCACTTGCTGTTCTTTATCTAGCAAAGCATATTCATAAGAATAGTCATCACCAAGCCGGGTTGCATAGGCAGAAAATCCAGCTTTTTCAAAATATTCATTACAATTAAATGCTACTGTCAAAATTCTTTCTAATTCATCATTAAATATCTTTTCATCCGTATACTGAATTCCCAAAAATACTTGAATCCCCTCGCCAAGCGGTATTTGCTCGTCATATCTGCAATAAAAATCTTTTACTTCTAAATTCTCAATTTCTTTCGGGAAGAAAAAGGAACCATCTTCAAAGGTGCTATAACGGAATCCTGCCAGCTTCCATATCTCTGAATATTGCTCTGTTGCTGAATAATACTCCTTGTATGAAACATAGGAACAGCCTGCAATTAGTACTATCGTGCTAATTGCAAGTGCTAATCTAATCACACATCTTCTATTCATATATTCTTCCTCCAATCGAAACAGAAATAAACACTTAATCATCATTTTTCTACAATATCTGTAACTAACAGATTGTTCAAAATGCTAATTATCCTTTCATAATAACCGTGTGTCATTTAATTAATTTAGTATACACAGTAGTTCCCACCACACAACCAATCGTGTAAGTTATCTTCGTACTTGAATTCCATACCAATTTAAAAATCCATGCCCTATTGTCATCACTATTTACCTCAATATAGCCCGCTTGATATACTTTGTAATTCAACCCTTCCCATTCTATATTGCACCACTTTAACACAGTTTGCATGGGCTTTCCCACATAATATGCTAACGCATGAAACCATAGTTCTTGTGCAATTCTAACTGTATTCATTCCAGAATATTTTTTATTGCACCACTTTCCCGAACCATATTCTGCTAAAAACTCTGCGGCATACAACATACAAAACGTACGCGATAAAAATTTTGTGTTTACATTAACATTAAATCCCTTACTATTTTTCTTAAATCCAGCGTAATCTTCACACCAGTATCCATAATAATCAACATTATTGACTACATTATTTTCACAATAAACAAACAGATTATAACTCAATACCGTGCCATTCGCGCCTAGCATCAGCGCCTCATCCGCATTCAAGAACCTACCAATCTCCGCGTCATAGTACCGGCTCTGCAGATAATACAGCCCCGTCTCCTCATCATAGTAGTACCCACGATACCTTATCGGATTGATACTTCCAATACTCTCTGCCAGCGTTCCGGAAACACTTGAAAAACATCTTCGTTGAACATATTTATTGTTTCTAATGTAATATCAGAAATCATGAGCGTACACTCGTAATCTTCGTCCTCGTTTCCTCTGCAGCCCATTTCTTCGCAGTCAATCACTTGAACCTTACCTTCGACCACATTACACTGTTCATTAACTACATTATACTTGATTTTCCACATGAATACAATGGCATCCCCAAATGTAAGAATAATCAATAAAACAATTGTGCCTTGTATAAATTGCCGAAGCAGTTTTCCAAGAAACGGCATTTTTTGTATGGTATATTTAAAAATTTAGGTTCCCCCTTAGCGGATCAATAATAAAAAATTCAAACCATCAAACGATTAAAAGTACAATGCCTATTGTCATTATGACCAATCGCTGATCCACAAATCCGGCATCTTGTTGATAAATTAATTGCATATGCTATCCCTCTCCTGTGTTGTATTATTTTAATTTAGCTCTTTCAGAAACATCGGGTGACATGTCATTCGTGGATATTTCCATTACAGAATATCCCTCCAATCGTTTCTCCCAAAAATATCTGATACATACTTTCTTATCGGTCCGTAGGAATCACGCAACGTCCATCTGATAAACGCCGCTATTGCAACTGCAATTATAAAACCACCGAAATCAAATATTCCTTGCTCTGAAAAGCTTGAGAATAACATAAATGCAATAAACCACACCGAAATGCTTAGTGTAATTCCTACCCAGTAGATGAGCAGCCTGCTATCTTCAAGATATATGCCTCTCCACTCAGTAGACAATGGCAACCCACGTCCAACTACACCACACCCATTGTGATAATAAACCAGAAAATAATTACGTCTGATTTTAGAATAAAAAGCTATCCGCTCCTCATCAACATTATCCACCAATTCATCTGTCGTATTGTATATATCAGTTTTTAATTGTTCAAATTCTTCTCGTGTCATAGTTTTGAAATATATCATACTACTTTACCTTTAAAAATATAGGCACTGCATTCATAAGAATAGGAACTGCTCTTCTTGCAGACATTGTAAGCATCGAAGTAAATTTTCCTACTACTGGTGCCATTGCAGGAACTGCTACACATACCACCGCAACAGCCGCTGTTGCTATATGTGATACAGCAAACTTAAAATTAATAGCAAAATAAGGTCCATAATTCTCCGGAGAGAATATTATGCATGCGTTAAAGTATGTCTCCTTCCAATTAATTCCAATCGCATAAGCAACACTTATTTTTCCACTTCCTTTAGAAATTCCAACATCAAAACTGTTTTCAGTAAACCCGAAACAAATAAGACCACTCGCGTTCGTTTGCCACGCTGTTGATACTATCACCTCAGCATATATTCCCAAGTATTTTGGTGTTTTTAGTATTGTTTTACTAAATCGACTATGCGAAACACTAACATTAATATATTTTGTTACTGCCCGGACAACCCAAGATTCTTTTTTTAATTTACTAATGCTAAGCGTTTTATATCCACTGTAATCAACAGAATTTACCGCATTATTCTCACAATACGCAAACAGATGATACCCTAAAACAGTTCCACTCGCGCCAAGATAAGATACATCATCCGCATTCAAGAACCTACCAATCTCCGCATCATAGTACCGGCTCATGAGATAATAGAATCCTGACTCCTCATCATAGTAGTATCCACGATACCTCAGCGGATTCACTGTTCCAATACTCTCTGCCAGCGTTCCGGAAACACTCACGTTGCCCCATGCATCATACTCATATGCTACCACGAAAATTCCATTACTGTCAAGAATACCGATGATATCTCCCTGCAGATTTTTCACGTAGTAATACATGCCCTTGGTGGTTCCGTTCTCATAGTAGAACGCACTGACGGTTCCGTCTGCGCCGTAGTAGAAATACAGGCTGGTTGTGCCGTCCGACTGGTACACCAGACTGCCGTCGCGGTACATAAACTTTGTCGTCACGCCATCGACTGTTTTCGATACTCGGTAACCGTTCACATCATACGTGTACTGATAGACTGTTCCGTCCGCGTCTGTAATCTGCGACAGCATTCTGCCGCGCGTCCAGGCAAAGCGCATGCCGTTATAATACACACTTGGTTGGAAACTGCTATCATAAGTGATGCTGTTTCCGTTATACGAATTCAACAGATCCTTCCACATCGTGTTGTAACCGTAGGTAATGATGTTGGTTGCCGTACCCGGCGCGCCGGTCGTGTAAGCATATTCTGCCACCTGCACGAGATTTCCGCCGCCGTTGTACGTATATACCACCGTCTTATCATTCGGGTAGTCCACTCTGGTAAGCTGACCTGCCTCGTCGTAATGATACGTTACCGTGCCGTTCGTACCGTCCGCATAAGAGATGATGTTTCCGTTCGCATCGTAGGTGTAGGCCAGCGCTTTGCTAAAACCGTTCGTGTTGCTAAGAGTAATACTGCTTATCTGATTCGTTGTCTGCGTGGCAGAAACATTTGTATAACCATAGATGGTATTTAAGATATCCGTTCGCTCGGTGGCTGCTGCTCCATGGGTAATTGTCTCGCCGTTCAATCGACCGAAGTTATCATAGGTTATCTTCTGCTCGCCATAGCCGCTAAGACCGTCCATACCATACTGTGTGATATCGTTTCCGTCCGCATCTGTCGTATACGTTGTTTGTGCATGCAGCTGACTGGTTGTCGTGCCTACATTTTCACTTAACACGGATGTGTAGATATCACTCTCTTCTTCCGCACCTTCCTCTGCTGTCTCATCCGTGGTTGTGTAGGTATGGTAATCGGCGTTTCCGTTGATGCCGCTTTCCGTTACCACATAGTTGCCATCTTCATCATAGGAATACTCCGTCTTACGGTTGTTGACGTAATCGTAGATGGCTTCCGTCTCATTCTCGATTCCATACTTGTATTCAAACAGCACGGTGCCGTTCTGACTTTCCGCCACCAGCTGTCCGAAGTCATCGTAGGTGTAGGAAATCGTCTGCCCATAGGCATAGCGGATGGAAGTTAACGGATAGCCGTCCTCTGCCGCCCCGTAGGTGTAGGTAATTAGGGTTCCCAGCGGTGTGCCAATGCCGGTCAACGCTCCCATCGCATTATAACTCATCGTATAGGTCACACCGTTTGCGGTAATCGTCTTTGTTCTGCCGCCGGCATCGTAGGTGTAGGAGACGCCCATCGAGGATGCTCCGCTCAGGCCGGTTACTGACATTGTCATGGATACGATACGTTGCATCGCATCGTAGGTGTAGTTTGTCTTTGCTCCCAGAGCATCCGTCACGCTCTTTAAGAGACCGGTATCTGCGTCATAGTCGTAAGTGATGGTATTGCCGAGTTCATCCGTCGTAGTTGTCAGGAAGTTCCCGTCTTCCGTGTAGCTGCTGCCGGTCAGGATGCTTATCGTGCCATCGGTTACTGTCTCCGAAAGTGCATGGTCATAATCATCATATGTGGTCTTTGTTACCACTCCGTTTTCGTCGGTGTACTCGATTACTCTGCCGTATTCGTCGGTAACGGTGGTATCTTCTTCCTCTTCCGTCGTCGAATCCTCGGTGCTTTCTTCCTCCTCAGCTTCTTCCACCACTACATCCTGATACGCACCAAACGCCTCCTTGTACAGCACGATGCCGTTAAAGTATGCATTCCCGAGTTCGTAATCATAGTGCAGGGAAATCTCGATGCCTGTGTATTCATACTCGGTCGTAAAGCCGTCCATCACATACTGCCAGTCTGTCACGTATGGGTTACAGTGAATCGTATAGACGCTGTCTTCCGGATATTTCTCGGTATCCACGCCTGCGGCTCGGATGACTTTTGCCTGTATCGAGAAGTCCCGGTCATCTTTGATGGCAACAGAAGCTGCCTTTGCCCAGCCGCCGAAGGTAAAGCTTTCGCCTGCGCTGCCGGTGGCGGTTGCCGTCTGCTTTATGTACCTTGGTTCCTCTTTCTTTCCTAAGATACCGGCAGCTTTGCTGCCAACCGGATTAGAGTCCGAAGATGAAACATAATAATTGTAGTCAGAACCGGTTCTTTCTTCTCCATAATATTCCCAACCGGTCAATCCAAAGTAGTGGCCGACAAAGCTGGAATTGTTTAACAGATTTGCTTTCCCGAGATCACTTTTTTCCACCTGAATCGCATCTACCCATGCGGTACCACTCTCTGCCTCATTTTTTACGCTTACGGTTGCATTGCCGTTATACCACTCTGTTGTGCCTGACACTAAGGTTCCGGTATATCTAATGCGCATGCTGATTCGCTGATAATCCGTTGTCCCCTGAATGCACGGCGACGCATCGATTACCTCGATATCCTCTCCGGAAACCGTAAGCGATACCCCATTCCCGCCTGTAATATTTTCTGTCTTTACATATGCGGAGATGGTATACTCAGCGGCTTCATATAAATATGCATTGCCATACACCGACGCTCCCGTGCCGAGCGAATACCCTCTGCCTGCGGAAAAATATGAGTTTGCCTCGTCAAGCACGGCATCTCCGCTTGTGTGAAAGCCCATCATCAGGTTCGTTGACGACTTCATCAAATCGGAAGTGTCCACTAACAGCTTTTCTCCGTCGTCCGAAGTGTCATAGACATTGAAAATTGCATAACCGGTATCATCATGCACCGCAGTCTGATTGCCTTCCGTATCAAACTGCATTACCAAGGATTTTCCGGTCAGGTTGTCCTGATAGGTCGTCTGTCCGACCTCATAGTTTACCGAGACATCCTGAAAAATTTCGCCATCCGTACCGAATTCCTGTATCCTGGCAACTCTAGTGCCGGCGCTGTAGGTAAGGTTTACGCCGTGGCCGTCGTTTTCCGTGATGCTGCTTAACCGGAAGTTCGAATAATCGTAAGTGATGCTGCTGCCATCCGGATAAGTAACCTTCGAGAGGGAATACATGCCGCTCTGATAGTAGCCGTACTCATAGCTGACCGTGCTTAATACCTCATCCCCGGTGCCTGTGTAGGTGATGGATGTCAGACGGTTGCTTGTATCGTAGTTAAAGTGATATTTCCTGCCGGCACCATCCGTAATCATCTTAATGCGACGGCTGTTCTGTACACTTGTCGCCCCTTCGGTCAGGTAATCAATACGGATGACTCCCGGTTCGTCCACCAGTGGGGAGAGATTGCCGGTAGCTGTCACATCCTTTGTAATCGGATAATCTCCAACCAGCTTTACAATTCTGCCGAGCGTATCAAAGTAATATTTTGTTCCATCCGGTGCGATAATCGTCTGTAAGGTGTAATTATCATAGTCTGATACATCAACCTTTAGCGTATAGCCGGAATCACTCGCATCGACAAACACCGTTTCTAAGTCGGTCTCTGCGGTAATGTCCGCCGCTTCGATGGCACGCTCGAAGTAGACAATACTTCCATCGTCCGCATAGAATTCATAAAAATCGGTTGTTTTGCCATTTACCGTTTTTGTAACATACTTTAACAGCATGGAATAATTGCAGACCCACGCCATGCCGTAAGGTGCTTCTGCATAATGGCTGCCGATATAGTTTTTCGTCATGTTGTTCTGATTATGTAAAAAACCGATGGATACCGGCATAATCTCGCCGTCATAGCCCATGTCGGTGCGCTCTAAAATCGGACTGCCGGTGTAATCATTTAAATACAATGTACCGGCGCTGCCGAACTCCATCGTGGTATGGCTTCCATCCAGACGGTCCGCCGGCTGGTATTCCACTACCATGTATGGGAATTTCGTGGTATCAGAAGCATTGTCTGAGTAAAAAGTTGCAAAATTATTGCCCTGTGCTACCTTATGCCCGGCAATTTTTACCCCATAATTTGATGACAGTCCATAGTACCACTCATTATACAAGCGGGTAATGTCGTAGGTAACCATTTCGTCCGCGGACGATAGATCATGCTCATAGTAATCATATACCTCCGTGCCGACCGCCGGCTGATTTGCGTAGGTAATTTCATCTTCCGCCCAACTCTCCGTTACCTTATACACTGCGCTTGTAAAGCTGCCCGTACAGCTCTTTTGTGTCATGTTCAAGGTTGCAGATACAATGACGGAACCGGTCGGTACGGACGGTATCGTTGTCTTTACAAAAGCGCCGTAATCATAGTAATGATAAAATTTGCCGACCAGAGAGGTAGTCGCACTGCCAAGATTTGTACTTGTGTTCGTATTATGTACATAGGCATCGCTGACGGACGTCGACTGTACACTCTCAATGGTCGGGTCAATGGTAACCGGATAGGTACGCTCTGCGGCAGCAAGCCACGTCAGGTCCGGAGTATAAGTAAGTGTGTATTCTCCCTTTGCGGTTGCTTCTAGTGTAACCTCAATCGCCTCACTGTAAGCACCTCCGGCATCAAACATGAATGGCGCTGGCAGGTAGTAGGTAACCTTTCCTTCTGCATCAAAAAGGCGTACGCTGCCATCCTGCTGCTTTTCTGCCGTCATACCTTCGGTTTCCATCGTATAGGTGTATGTCGGTACACTTTCCGGAATCTCACTTAATATAATGCTTTCCTTCACACCGATGCCGGAGAACTCATAAACGATATCCGTGTCGGCATAAACATCCCCATAGACAATCTCCGCTTTTTGCCCTGCTATCTGCTGTAGTTGTACCACCACTTCTTCCTGTGTCAGTCCGCTTAAGCGGTAGTCTCGGGTATCCGCGGATTTTTCTGCTGCTGTTGCTTCCGCCGTCGCACTCATAAATAGCATTTGTGTCGCTTCCGACGTATCTGCACGTTCCACGCCTGCGGTTTCCTCTGCATCCTGTAAGGTAACCGTTACCGTATGCTCGCCGTCATTTAACTCGGCTGAAATCGTATTCTCACTTTCGTCATGCAAGACGGAAGCGAAACCATTTTCGTAAGAAATATTCCCCTCTGTTGTTGCTTCTGCGGAAACATTTCCCGGTAATTCTTCCCAAACATCATTGTCCTCGTCATAACGGTGCAATGGTGTTGCCATCGTAATCTGTACGTTGACACCATCGCTGCGCTCGTATGTCTTCGAGTACTCATCGCGCAAATCGGTGTGTTCATACAAGATATAGACTTCCGTATCGGTGCCCATATCACCTGCATTTACGTCTGTACTCGTGTCTGTATTCGTATTTGCATCCGTCGCTGTTGCAGCTTCCATTCCCATGCTTTCATCCGTGGCTGCAATTTTTTCTGCCACAGCATGGATAAAGGAATCCGGAAAAACGGTTGCAAATACAGTCACACAAAGCATCAGCGCTATGACTTTCTTTGCCGTGTTCCATTTCTTTTTCATGTCAAAATCCTCCTTTTTTGATTTTCTATTTCGAGACCTGACAAGCGCATCCAAAAAGTGTACACTGATGAAAGCAGATAGGTCCCTATCATCAGTTTAAAAGGCGGATTTGGCGAATGCAAAGAATTTGCTCCCAAATGGCAAAAAGTGCTCCGAAATGTAGGACAAAAAAAGACAACCGAATTTCTTCGGTTGCCTTCCTTATTTTTCTTAGATATCTCCCGCGGCGGAATCCTCTTCCGCTAATACTTCGCGGTATTTGTCTAAAATAATCTTTTGTATTTTGCTTCTTGTATCTGAATTAATCGGATGCGCGATATCGCGATATTCGTTCTCCGATGTCTTTTTACTCGGCATCGCCACAAACAACCCCTTGTCTCCGTCGATGACCTTGATATCATGTACTACGAACTCATCGTCTAGTGTAATCGATACAACAGCTTTCATTTTACCGTCCGAAGATACCTTGCGGACTCTCACGTCTGTGATGTTCAATTTAAAACCCTCCAAGCTTTTGCCACCCCGACAAAAACACCTGCTACTGTTCACACCCGAGCCAATCGCAAAGACGCCTACGCATTTTATCACCGCTTTGCGGCTAACGTGCGAACTGTAACAACCATATTAAATGTTGTATCTGATATTCTTTTCTAAGACAATCTTTACGTCATCCGGAGAACCGATGTATGTGGTGTTCGCACGGATGGTGTCTCTGGACTCTACGATACAGTTTTCAATATGTGTATTATCTCCGATATAGACATCATTTAAAATAATTGAATTCTTAATCACGCAGTTGTTACCGATGTAAGCCTTCTTGAACAGAACAGAGTTCTCAACCGTGCCGTTGATGATACAGCCGCTGGAAACTAAGCTGTTGCTTACCTTACTTCCCGGATTATACTTCGCCGGCGGTAAATCGTCCACCTTGGAGTATACGTCCGGATACTCCTTGAAGAAGTAATTACGGATTTCCGGTGTTAAGAAGTCCATGTTGGTCTTGAAGTAAGACTCAACCGTGGAGATATTGCTCCAGTAGGAATCCATCTCGTAAGAGTAGATTCTCTTGATATTCTTATAACGAACAAGAATATCGTTAACAAAGTCGTAACGGTCCTCCGCCGCGCACTTTTCTACCAATTCAATCAGCAGTCGTCTGCGGATGATGTAGATACCGGTGGAAATCAGGTTGGAAGAAGAAGCCATCGGCTTTTCTTCGAAATCTACAATTCTTCCGTCATCATCTGTCTTTACAAGACCGAATCTTGTTACGTCTTCACCGTTGTCCAGCTTCTTTGTAACAACTGTAATATCTGCCTTCTTATCAATATGATATTCTAAAACTTTGTTGTAATCCAACTTATAAATGCCGTCACCAGATGCGATAACTACATACGGTTCGTGGCTGCTCTTTAAGAAGCTGATGTTCTGATGAATGGAATCCGCGGTTCCTCTGTACCAGAAGCCGTTGTCCGCTGTGATGGAAGGCGTGAATACATATAAACCGCCTTGTTTTCTACCGAAATCCCACCACTTGGAGGAGCTTAAATGCTGATTTAAGGACCATGCATTGTACTGCGTCAGTACTGCTACCTTCTGGATGTGTGAATGAGTCATATTACTTAAAGCAAAGTCAATCGCTCTGTAGCTGCCTGCGATTGGCATCGCGGCGATTGCTCTCTTTTGGGAAAGCTCTCTCATTCTGTTATTATTACCACCAGCTAAGATAATTCCGATTGCTCTCATTCTACGTCACCTGCCTTAATAATATAGTCTCCGCTCTCTAAAACGCCGTTCGTATAATCTTCCGCAGAAGTTACACCCATGATTGCGGTATTCTTACCGATCTTCACGCCGTCCGGAATTACGGTGTTTTCACCGATTGTTACAAGGTCAGCTGCGTATACCTTCTCGCTTAGCTTGCTCGGAGCGTATTCGCCGACACCGAGTTCACAGTTTTCACCAATGACAACATTCTCAGCGATAATCGCCTTCGTTACCTTGGTTCCCTTCTTAATTACAGTGTTCTGCATAATAATGGAGTCTACAACTTCAGCGCCCTCTTCGATAGTTACACCGCAACCGAGAACAGAGTTACGCACCGCACCACGAATGTCCGTACCTTCGCCGAGAATACACTTCTCAATCACTGCACCCGGAGCTATGTACTGCGGTGGCAAGGTATCGCTCTTTGTGTAAATTCTCCAAAATTCTTCATACAGGTTGAATACCGGAATGATGTCAATCAATTCCATATTCGCTTCCCAGTAGGAGCTTAAGGTTCCTACGTCCTTCCAGTAGCCGTTGTACTCGTAAGCAAAAATTCTGTCGTCCTTGCCGAAGCAGTACGGAATGACATGCTTACCGAAGTCACATCCAGGCTGATCTTTTAAAGTAATCAGTGCTTCTCTTAATACCTTCCAATTAAAGATATAAATACCCATGGAAGCAAGATTGCTCTTTGGAACCTCCGGTTTCTCCTGGAAGTCAGTGATTCTGTTGTCTTCGTCAGTAATAACGATACCGAAGCGGCTTGCTTCCTCAAGAGGTACCGGCATTGCAGCGATTGTTACATCTGCGTTGTTTGCCTTATGATAGTCAAGCATCACTTCATAGTCCATTTTATAAATGTGGTCACCGGATAAGATGAGCACATACTCAGGATTGTAGGATTCCATATAATCAAGGTTTTGGAAAATAGCATTTGCAGTACCGGTATACCAGTCACTGCCCTGACTTTTTTCGTACGGAGACAAAATTGTCACACCACCAATATTTCTGTCCAAATCCCAAGGAATACCAATGCCAATATGTGCATTTAATCTTAATGGCTGATACTGTGTTAAAACGCCAACGGTATCCACACCTGAATTAATGCAGTTACTTAATGGGAAGTCGATGATTCGGTACTTTCCGCCGAATGCGACTGCCGGCTTAGCAACCTTAGATGTCAGCACGCCGAGTCTGCTTCCCTGTCCACCTGCCAATAACATGGCAATCATCTCTTTTTTAATCACTTCACATCACCTCGTTGTGTTAAGATGCATCCATTATATCACTTCATTAAAAAAAATGAAATAGAATTTTCATAAATTATAGTTATTTTTTCTGTAAAATTTTGTCATTTTTCTATCTTTTTGTGCATTTTGCCCAACATTTTTTACTTTTCTTTTTGGTACAAAGCAAGTATACTATAAGTTAGAGTGATTTTTACATACATTACAAACAAAACGAAAGGAAGCATTGCATATGTATGTTCTTGATTTTGACACACCATGTCATGTACATTTTACCGGCATCGGCGGCATCAGCATGAGCAGTCTGGCGGAGATTCTTCTTTCCAAGGGATTTACCGTGTCCGGCTCAGATGCGAAAGCGTCTGCGATTACGGAGCGCCTGACTGCGCTCGGTGCGACGATTCATTTTGGACACAGCGCGGATTATGTGCCGAAGAATACCTCTTTATTAGTTTATACGGCTGCGGTAAATTTCTCCAATCCGGAGCTTGCTTATGCGGCCGAGCATCATATTGCACTTTTGACCAGAGCGGAGCTTTTAGGCCAGATTATGAAAAATTACGAGACAGCGATTGGCGTTTCCGGTACGCACGGCAAGACGACGACTACCAGTATGATTTCGCAGGTACTGTTAGCCGCACAAACGGACCCGACGATTTTGGTCGGCGGCATTTTCCCGACGATCGGCGGTAACACGCGCATTGGCGCATCGGGCATGTTTATTACCGAATCGTGCGAGTACACGAACAGCTTTTTATCGTTTGCACCGACACTGGCTGTGATTTTAAATGTTAAGGAAGACCACTTAGACTTCTTTAAGGACATCGACGATATTCGTCTTAGTTTCCGCAAATTTGCCGAGCTTTTGCCGGCACACGGCACGCTCGTTGTCAATACGGAAATTGATAATTACACTTATTTTACGGAAGGTTTGCCTTGTAATGTAGTTACATATGGTACGGATGCCACCACAAGCCGTTACTATGCAAAAAATGTGACGTTTGATGCGCAGGCGCGCGGTCATTATGATTTGATGGACGGCAATACGTGCCTTGGTCACATCGACCTCGGCGTAACCGGTGAGCACAATGTTTCCAACTCGCTTGCGGCCGTGGCTGCCTGTGCGGCCGCCGGTATTGATTTTTCCACGATTGCCCGCGGTATCGCAGCGTACACCGGCACCGACCGCCGTTTCCAGCATAAAGGAAGCTTTCGCGGTGTGACCGTGCTCGATGACTACGCACACCATCCGGACGAAATTGCCACGACACTTAAAACTGCAAAAAAATGCGATTATAAAAAAATTTGGTGCATTTTCCAACCGCACACCTACACACGCACAAAAAATCTGTTGCATGAGTTCGGTGAGACGTTGGCGTTAGCAGATCATGTCATCCTGACAGACATTTACGCAGCCCGTGAAAAAAACACGGTCGGTATCTCTTCACTCGATTTGAAGCGAGAAGTTGAGAAATATGGTGTTCCGTGCGAATATTTTGCAACTTTTTCTGAAGTTGAAGAATTTGCGAAAAAAAGTTGTTCACAGGGTGATTTGTTGATAACTATGGGCGCCGGCGACGTTGTAAATATCGGTGAAATACTGATTTCCGAGTAAATTTCGGCTTATTTAGCGCTTTTTCGACAATTCGATTGGAAAATACTGTATACAAAGTTCATAACTTGATTGAGAAATCCACATTATCCACAATATTGTCAACATTTATTGTCGGCAAATATTGTGGATATCTTTTTTACCCAAACCGAAAAACTTATGTTATGATGAAACAACGAGGAAAGAAAAACCAATGTTTATGCTCGCATAAAACATTGGTTTTATCTGACGAAGGTAATGGATGCGAGCGTCGCAAGTTAAAAAATAATTTATTGCGATGAAGCAGCCGGTTTTATTATCATACGGAGATTTACTATGAGTCAATTTATTTTACAGTCAAAATCCGGCGGTTTTATTGTGCTGTCAAACCGCTTCATTGATGAATACATGCCACATGCGGACGGTGAATACGTGAAGGTCTATTTGTATTTGCTGCGTCAGGCGGCCGCGGAATGTCCGGCGCTGTCACTCAGCGATATTGCGGAACATTTAGAGGACACCGAAAAGGATATTAAGCGCGCAATCAGTTATTGGACGAACATCGGACTGCTTTCGGTACGTTTCGGCGCGGACGGTGAGATAGAGGCACTGATGCTTGAAGATATTCCTGCGCAGGAAAAATCTGTGCAGGAAAGTGCGGCGCGTGATGTACAGGAAGTCGCGGCCACACAGCGCGTTACAGAAGTTTCTACACCGGCAAAATCAGCGTCGGCAACCAAGACACCGCACAATTACACTCCGCAGGAAATTGCCGAAATCAGCGAAAATGCCGGGCTGGAAGAATTGTATTTTGTCATTTCTTCGTACTTGGGCAAGCCGCTGTCTCAGACCGAGATTTCCGCGATTTTATTCTTCTACGATACGCTCGGATTTTCCACCGAGCTGATTGAATATTTGTTTGAATATTGCATCTCCAAAAATCATAAGAGTATTCGTTACATAGAAAAGGTTGCCACGAACTGGGCAGCGGAGCGGATTACGACAGTTGAGCAGGCACGGGCGCAGGTAGCCGGCCACTCGGAAGATTGCTATGCGGTTCTGCGCGCTTTTGGTCTGTCAGGCCGTAAACCGGTGCCGCAGGAACTCGCTTTTGTAAATACGTGGCAAGAAATGTACGGTATGTCGATGGAACTGATTTTGGAGGCGTGCGCGCGGACGATGAATACCATTCACACACCGAGCTTTGAATATGCGGACGGTATTTTGAGCAGTTGGCACAAGCAGGGTGTGAAGACCCGGGCAGATTTGACGGCAGTCGATGAGAGCTTTGCCGCCAAAAGACAGCAGGCCGAGCGCAATTTCACGCAGTCAGCAAAGCCGGCCAAGCAAAAGAACCGTTTCCACAATTTTGAAGAACGAAGCTATACGGACGACGAGGAGGCTTTCGAGCGCTTCCTGCTGACCGGACAGCATTCACAATAACACGGGAGATTACATATATGTCATTAACACGAAGCCAATACCAGCAGATGATGCAGGAATACGACCAGTTACAATTTAAAAGCAGACATGAACTGAACAACCGCAAGGCAGAGATTGCACAGCGCATTCCGCGCATTTTAGAGATTAGCGATGAGATTACATCGCTCGGAATTCAGGCTACAAAGGCCAAGCTTGCCCGCCGTAACGAGGAGCACAAGGCTTGTCTTGACAAGATTTCCTCTCTATCTCGCGAAAAAGCGGATTTACTTGCAGCACACGGCTATGCAGAAGACTATCTGATGCCGCGTTTTGCCTGCCGCGATTGCAGCGACACCGGCTATGTGGACGGTCGACCTTGTCATTGTCTGACACAGCGGACCATCAATTTATTGTATCAGCAGTCCAATTTAGGTGATATTTTACAGCGTGAGAATTTTTCTCAATTTTCTTTCTCATACTATTCCAGCGAGGAGGGCGCTCGAGATTCTCTGACCGGCGAGACACCGGCAGAGACGATTCGCCGTGTATTTGATTACTGCCAAAAATTTGCCGCAACCTTTAAAAAAACCGGCGAGAATCTGCTGCTTTACGGCCCGGTCGGCGTCGGCAAAACATTTTTGACACACTGTATCGCTAAGGAAGCTTTGGAAAACTCCAAAAGCGTCATTTATCTTTCCTCCGGTCAGTTGTTTGAGATTTTATCCGACAAGGCGTTTGCCGGCGGCCGCAAGGACGATGAACAGATGGCAGCCTGCGAGAGTATTTTCGCTTGCGATTTGTTGATTATTGACGATTTAGGCGCGGAATTTTCCAACACTTTCACGCTCTCATCGCTCTTCCATTGTCTGAACGAGCGCATGCTGGCGAAGAAGTCAACGATTATTTCTACGAACCTGTCGCTGGCAGATTTGCGAAACGTATATTCCGAGCGCATTTCGTCAAGAATTACAGGAAATTACACCTTATTGAAAATCAACGGAAACGACATCCGCAGACAACGTCGTATGCAACCGCGAAACGAGAATGTATAATTTTGTCGAAACGATTCGTAAAAACGAACGTTCCCACTTGACGGAATTTCGTTCGCATGTTAAATTTTACAAGTAAGTTATTATTAACTAAGCGTAAACGCTTCGGAATGGAGGAAAAAATGCCACACGATCATGAAAGTTACCAGACAATACCGGTAGGCCCTTTGGGTATCATCTGCCTTGACAGTTGTAAGGAAATGGGTAATATGGTGGATGCTTACATTTCTCGCTGGAGAAAAGAGCGCGAACACGAGCACGCTTCCACGATCGCTTTTGCCGGCTACGAGAAAGATTCCTATTTGATTAGCGCAAAGGTGCCGCGTTTCGGTTCCGGTGAAGCAAAAGGTATCATCAACGAGACGGTAAGAGGCAAGGATTTATATATTTTAGTTGACGTATGCAATTACAACATGACATACTCCCTGTGCGGTCACACGAACCACATGAGTCCGGACGACCATTATCAGGATTTAAAACGTATCATCGCTGCAGTCGGCGGTAAGGCAAGAAGAATCAATGTTATCATGCCTTTCCTTTATGAAAGCCGCCAGCATAAGCGCACAGCCAGAGAATCTTTAGACTGTGCACTCGCACTGCAGGAGCTGACACAGATGGGTGTTGAAAACATCATCACATTTGATGCGCATGACCCACGCGTACAGAACGCGATTCCACTAAAGGGATTTGAGACGATTCGCCCGACATACCAGTTTATTAAGGCGCTTTTGTCCAAGGAAAAGGATTTGCAGATTGATAAGGATCATATGATGATTATCAGCCCGGATGAAGGCGGTATGGGCAGAGCGGTTTATTTCGCAAATGTACTTGGTCTCGACCTCGGTATGTTCTATAAGCGCCGAGACTACACGACCATTGTTAACGGAAAAAACCCGATTGTTGCGCACGAATTTCTCGGCAGCTCCGTGGAAGGCAAGGATGTATTCATCATCGATGATATGATTTCTTCCGGTGACAGCATGATTGACGTTGCGACTGAGCTTAAGAATCGCAAGGCTCGCCGCGTATTTCTGGCATCAACATTCGGCTTATTTACAAACGGTCTCGAAAAGTTTGATAAGGCATACGAGCAGGGAATTATTGACCGCATCCTGACGACCAACCTGATTTATCAAACACCAGAGCTTTTGACAAAGCCATACTACATCAATGTTGATATGAGCAAATACATCTCTATCATCATTGACAAACTTAATCACGATGCATCCGTAAGTACATTGCTTGACCCGGTTGACCGTATTCACAGACTTGTGAATACATACAAGGAAGAGCAGGCAAAGGCACATATGAATAACGAATGACAAAATAATGGCACTTAATCAAAAGATTAAGTGCCATTTTATTGCTTCTATCATTTTATAACTTTATTACATGATATGGAATCTCACTCTTATCAAGCACCGCTTTTTCTCTTGTGTGACAAGTGAATATGACTGATTGCTCTACCATGTCAGAGAGGCTTTGCAAGGTCATTGCCATGCGCTTGTTATCATATGCAACAAATGCATCATCCAAAAGCATCGGCTTGTGTTCCTGTTCGAAGATAAGGTCGGCGGCCGCAAGGCGCAGAGAGAGATAAATCTGCTCCATCGTGCCTTTACTGAGCTGCGAAACTTCAAGCACGCGATGGTCGGTGTGCACCGCAATCTGCAAATCATCATCCATCACAAGTTTGCGATATTTGCCGCCGGTAATGCGGTCAATATAATATGAGGCTTTTTCATTCAAACGAATACCGAAGCTACCTTTGATTTTTACAGCCACTTCTTCGAGACGGCTTAAGGCAAGCTCAACTGCTTTCACTTCTACCTCGGCCTCACCGATGATTTGCAGGCGCTCTCTAATGCCGGCACGTTCTTCCGCAAGCTCCTCCTGCTTCTTAAACTGCTGCTCCATTTCCCACTGCAGCTTCTGTTCTCTCTGCTTTAATTCTACCTGATACTTTGCAATTTCCTTCGTCTTTTCCGGCATCTTGCTGATTTTCTTCTGAATCTCGCGTTCCATTGTCTGGATTCTCTGATTCAATGCTGCAGATTTATGTTCCTCCTCTTCGCAAGTTTTGCGAAGCTGCTCGAATTCGCTTTGCGTTGCCGCACAACGGATACATATATCCTTGCATTTTTCGAGTTCCATAAGTTTTTCTTTTTTAGCTTCAATCCGTCTCAGCGTACGGAAAATAAATACTGCGAGAAATGTTAGTGTAATTGCCAGACAGGCAAATCCGGCGGTTGGAATCTGCACTACAAGAAAGACATAAGCTGTACATATCGTTGATAACAGGAAAAACAAGTAACTCCACAAAGAAATACAGTTTTTCTTTTCCTGACGATTCATCTCAGCCAGCACATCATCAAGTGTACTTAACCCTACCGTTTCCAATGCCTGCATCATCCGGCCAATCTGCTCCCGTTTCTCACCGATTTTCGTTTGTAAATCCTTCTGTTCTTTGATAAGTTCAAGCTGCCGGTCACATAATGTTTTGCACTCTACCTGCATCTGACGCAGAGTGTCACGCTCCTTTTGCTCGGTCGCCAGCTCGCGGTCGTATTCGGTCTGCACAGTCTGCTGCTCGGCTACCAGCTTTGTCATCTGTTCCTCCAAGGCCTTCAGCTCCACTTTTTGCGAAACTTCTTTTTCCTCTAAATCAAGCCAGGCATTTTTCCAAACCGCCTTTTTGTCGACCTGATTTTCCTTTACCATCTGCTTTTTCTTGTTCCGCAAAAACTCCGATGCCTTTTTCAGATTCATATCCGCATGTTTTGTTGAGGACAGGTTCGCCGCATATTGCTTCAATACGAGGCTCAAATCACCGTCCGTCTGCCCACCGAGCTGCGATACGCTTACCGTATTATAATAGCTTTCCTCAAATAATCCACCGAACAGCTCCTTCTGCTCCTCCGGCGTCAAAAGCTTGCCGTTGTCCTCACAAATGACACGTACTGATTTGCGCTCCGTCTTAAACTCGCGGTCCATGCGGTAATTGACGCCCGCAATTTCAAAGCGCATGCTGCCAGAATACGCACCCGGCATGTCCCACGGTTCGTACTTGCTATAAGTGTCCTGCTTGGCCGCCTTGCCTCTGCCACGTTCAAGGCCAAACAGCATACCACGGATAAATGTATGAATCGTCGTTTTTCCTGCCTCGTTCTCGCCGTAAATAATATTTAACCCTTTATGCAACTTGATTTTTTTCTCATGAAACTGTCCGAAATGTTCCAAATATAGTTCCTTAATAATCATTGTTATCTCCATTCTGCCGCCACATCCGAGCGACACAAATATTGTATGAAATCAGTCTCTTATTGCTCGGCATCCAGCAGGGCCTGCACGCCGTACGCAAGTGCCTTGCTCTCGATTTCCGATAAATCTTCCGCCGCAAAACTGTCAATAAATACACCGAGCATATTATCTTCGTTCTCGCGTTTTAATTTTTCAAAATCATAGGAAATCTTCGTTTCATCTTCAACCTTTGCAACATTTCCAAGCATATATATTTCCTCACAATCAATCTGAAAATCCGGATGCCGTTCGCCTTCAAACACGATGTGGTACAGATGCTCCTCACCTTCTTCACTTATTGCTGTGCTCACGCTTCTGCGCAATCCCACCAACGTCGCATTCAGGTCAACCGCGATACGTAACATTTTGTAGTTTCGCTTCGCAAACGGCACAAATTGCACCGTACACCCTTCTTTTCGCACATCCACATCAAGATAACCATGCTCACCTGTCTCCGTGCAATCAATCGGTTCCAACGAGCCCGCATACGCGAAATTTGCGTGCCTTGCCCACGCTGTCTTGTGAATATGACCAAGCGCCACATAATCAAAACCGCTCACCGGCAGCCGTTGAAATCGAATCGGTGCGTGCTTCTCGTCGCCGCCATGGGCCACAAGAATGTTGATTCTGCTTTCGTCCTGCGGCTCCACATGGTCATATACCGGCGCGAGAATTTCCTGCTCAGTGTAACTCAAGCCGTAAATGTCCGTCGCCAAATCCTTCAGTTCCACACGACTCATAATGCTGTCTTTTAAGAAAATGACGTTGTCGCTCCATGCGAATCGCTCGTACAGCGAATTCTTGCGAATGTAGTCATGATTGCCGGCAATGAGCACCACCGGAATCGGTGCAATGTCCGCAAACAACGCTGCCACCTCACGCAACTCCCGCTCCATCGGCGGTCGGTGGAACAAATCACCCGCGATAATGAACAAATCCGGCTGTTCCTCCTTCACCCGTCCGATGAGCGCCTCAAACGTCTGCCATATTTCCTTTTCCCTCAATTTGGACCACGTGCGCTTCTTGTCCGGCGCCGCGCCCAAATGGATATCTGCTGTATGTATAATTCTCATCTGCTTATCCTCCATTCCGAAGCGTCACAAAGTTGTGTGCGAAAATCAACACTTTACACCATCCCCTGTAAGTGTTATTTTTTATAGAATATCATATTTTTACGGTTGTGGCAACACCCACGCGGTAGCCAGCATTTTCTGTGGTAAAATAGGATAAATTGGTTAATATATTAGGTATGACAAACTTTGCTTTTTCGCCCCTTTACTTTTTGATAGCGGTGGCTTATAATAGGTGCAATGGAATTTTGTGGTACATTATAATGCACTCTTTTATTGAATACAGGAGGAAATACATGGATTCAAGAATTAAGAAATTAGCTTACAATCTCGTGAATTATTCGATGCGCGTGCAGCCGGGCGAGAAGGTTCTCATTCATTCCATTGGCGAGGCAACAAAGGATTTGGCGAGACAGTTGGTAAAGGAAATTTACATGGCAGGCGGCCTGCCTTTTGTGGATTATGAAGATACGCGTTTACAGCGCGAAATTTTGCTGAATGCCAGTGAAGAACAGTTGAAGCTGATGGCTGAGGTTGACTGCAAGAAGATGTCGCAGATGGATTGCTATGTCGGCGTACGCGGCTCGGACAATATTACAGAGCTTGCTGACGTGCCGGCAGACCGCATGGCGCTTTATCAACGTCTGTATAACACTCCGGTGCATCACGACATTCGCGTGCCTAAGACAAGATGGGTCGTTCTGCGCTACCCGAACGCATCGATGGCACAGGCAGCCAACACGAGCCTTGAGGCATTTGAAGATTTCTATTTTGATGTTTGCACGATGGATTATGAGAAGATGGGTAAAGCGATGGAGGCATTGGTCGATTACATGAACCGTACCGACCATGTGCATATCGTAGGGCCGGGCACTGATTTGACCTTCTCCATCAAGGATATCCCGGCGATTCCTTGCGCAGGCCAGTTAAATATTCCGGACGGCGAAGTGTTCACCGCACCGGTCCGTGATTCCGTTCAGGGCAAGCTCACATATAACGCGCCAAGCGTAAATCAGGGCTTTACATTCGAGCAGGTTTGCCTCGAATTTAAGGACGGTAAGATTATTAAAGCGACCGCCAACGACACCGAGCGTATCAATGCGATTTTTGATACCGACGAGGGCGCGCGCTATGTCGGCGAGTTTGCAATCGGCGTGAACCCATATGTAACCACCCCGATGAAGGACATTTTGTTTGACGAAAAGATTATGGGCTCCTTCCACTTCACACCGGGCAACTGCTACGATGAAGCGCCGAACGGCAATGCTTCCGCAATTCACTGGGATCTTGTCTGCATCCAGACACCGGAATACGGCGGCGGCGAAATCTATTTTGACGATGTGCTGATTCGTAAGGACGGCAGATTTGTAGTGCCGGAGCTGGAATGCTTGAATCCGGAGAACTTAAAATAAAACAACGAAGAAAATAGAAACAGGACCTGTACTCGCACAAGGTCCTGTTTCTATTTGACGAGTGTCCCGAATGAGCAAAAAATTCTCATCCGTATTTTTTAACTCGAAGCTTTTACCACAAACACATTTCCACCATCGGCAAACATACTGGCCGCTTTTTCACGGGTGACGGTCACCTTTCGTTTCGTGTCCAGATAACGGATGCCAATGACGCTGCTGTCGTAGTCGACAATCATTGCCCAACCGTCGGCTGTATACGCGAGCACCGGCTTGCGAAAGCCCACGTATTGCAAAGCAATTTCCAGATTTGCGCCGGTCAAATCAAGTGCTTCGCCGTTTTGATATGCCGCTAAAATTTCCTTTCCGTCCTCGACAGTTGCATCGAGCAGATACATATAGTACTGACGCTCCCCACGGCGATAAATCACTGTGCCCTCGCTGTCAATCACATAACCGTACACATCGCTTGCCGCTCCTACTGCGTCTGCCGCCCGTTCGTACATGCCGAGCAGCT
Organism: Lachnospiraceae bacterium; assembly: GCA_015057275.1. Lineage (GTDB taxonomy): Bacteria > Bacillota > Clostridia > Lachnospirales > Lachnospiraceae > SIG308. Next base: position 104,974 of record SVEO01000001.1, read on the forward strand.
TGCCACCGCCGTACGCATAGTAATAAATTTCTCCATGCAGCACACTGGAAATCGTACGTTCATTATCCTGCTTATTGCAAATTGTACTCACATTGCTCTTTAACTCCGCCTTCGCAGGAATCGTACGGTTGTACGACACAGTCAAAATGCGGTCTTTTTTATTGTCTGAAACATAACGAATCGCGAGACCGCCCGCCGCACTTGTTGCTTGCCCGACCGTCTGCTCCTCGCCAATTACAGTATAGGAAATTACCTCACCGCTCGTCTGTTTTTCACTGTACTCATAAGAAATCATATTGTCTGTCACAGAAATTTCCGTGAAATAATAACCATCTTTTGTGATGCGCTTTTTCTCGGCCCCCTCAGCATCTACAATCACAATTGTCTCGGCTGGGAACACCGTGTTTCCGTACGCATCGAGCGTAATGTCCTGCGCATTTGCCACGCTGTAAACGAAGTCCTCGCCGATAAAGCCGACGCTGCGAATCAGCTTGCCTTTCTCTGCCACAAATTGCAGGTCCTGTCCTGATTCAAGTTTGAGAATGCGAATTTTCTCCGCGCCGTACACCGCGCTGTCCTCATTCCATGCAATCACATCGCCGCCATCCTGAATCACATAGCTGCCGGACACCAGTCCCTCAACCATCTGAATCGACTCGGTGCCAATAAAATCCATGTAATAGAGGCTGTCCTCCACCATCAGATAGAATGAACCCTCCGCATTGATATAGGCAATCTTGCCCATCACTTCCTGCAAATATTCAAATGACTTATCGTACGGAACGAAGATTTCTTCCATCGTCACATTTTGTTTGGCATCGTAGCTATAGAGCGCAATCCCAACCTCGCCTTCATGTGTGCCGGCACTCATGTAGCCATAGACAAGGAATTTGATATTTCCGGTGTTTTCTACCGAAATAATCTTAATATCGTGGTTATGCGTGTAATTGTGTCCTTCCGCTTCCGGAAAAGCAAAAATCTGCGTCGCCACATAATCACTTATTGATAATTTCCAAAGTTCACCGTGGTTGACAAATGCAAGCTGGTAACCATTAGCGCTGTCCATCGCCTCCGCTTCCGCCTGTGGCTGAACACCGAGATTCACGCGTGTGGTTGAGAGCGTGTTTGCATTCGGTACAAACTGTTCCTCCATGGTTCGCTCGTAGGAAAGCACTGTCGTTCCATTACCGGAAACACAGAAAACTTCCTGCGCATCATAAAATGTCTTTACCCCGCCATCTTCTGTTTCCACAGTGTATTCCAGACGATAGCTGCCGATTTTTCCTTCCGAAAAGTCCACAATGGATACGCGTGTCTTTCCAATCTGTCCCGGCGCTAAATTCCCCCACATCAAGCGGCTGACAGAATCACTTATTGTAATTTTTCCGTAATGTGTGCTCTGTGTACCGCTCTGCAGATACTGCTCAAGTTCGCTTACCGAACTTGTCAAAAATGTATTCTTATGGAATGTCTCCACAAACATAAGCTGGCTCTTGTAATCCGGCAACTCACCGCGCACAAGTGTAGTATAGTAGCTGATGCATTTCTGCTCGGGTGTCTGCACAATCACACGAAGCGCAAATTCACCGTCGCCGAGGCCGGTTCCAACCGGAATATCAAAGGTTGTACCTGCTCTATCAGCATCACTCTCTTTGTTGTCGCTTACCACATTCGTTGCCTCGCCGGATGCCACGACTCTATAACCCTCCTGCGAATAAATCTCATAAGAAATGCTTGTAATCTCATTTTTATAGAGGTCCAGTTCAAAAGAAACCTTGTTTGTGGTTCCAACCGGCGTTACTGTTTCGCGCATGCTGAGCACGTCCATCTCACTTATGTAGCCATGCATCTCATTGATGCGCATACCGGTCGGCTCATCCCATACCCACAACATCGGCAGCGTAGCCTCCGTAAAGACAGTTGTTACCGCAGGTGTCTCTTTTTGACGCAATAAGAGGAAAGAGAGTATCGCGGATATGAAAAATAAAGCGCAGACAATCCCCGCTTTTTTTCTCGCACTGCTCCACATTCTATTCTTTTCGCTCCCTCTGTTCATATGTTACTCCATTTCAAAATGTTTTGCGTTTTATTCCGTTTCTTCCTTCAACAATCGCACCAATGTTGGATCAAGCGCAAATGTCTCAATAAGTCCTGACACATCCGAGCTTTCCACCGCGAATTTACCGCGCATTTTCGCTTCTTCCGGTCGATTTGCTGGCAGTTCCCCACCATTCGGCTTCTTCACTCCGCGAATCAAAATATTTTTCGGTGTATGCTCCAAATCGATAAATTCTAAAAGTTGCACTTTGTAGCCGTGTTGCTCTAATAAGTTACCACGAATCGCGTCGGTAAGCAAGGCAGAAATACGCTCTTTGATTAGGCCGTATTTCAAAACTGGCTGCCATTCTTTATTTTTAATCTGTTTATTTACTTCATGCTGGCAGCATGGCACCGACATAATGACGGATGCGCCCCATTTGACCGCCTTTTCAAGCGCATAATCGGTGGCGGTATCGCAGGCATGCAGGGTAATAACCATGTCCACCTGATTGACAAGCGCAAACTCAGCCACGTCTCCCTGTAAAAACTGCAACTTATCGTAACCGTATTTTTCAGCGAGCTGTGCACAATGTGTGATGACATCTTCTTTTAAATCAAGTCCAATCATCCGCACCGGAATCCCCTGCAGCTCGTGTAGGAAATAGTATACAGCAAACGTCAGATACGACTTGCCACAGCCGAAATCAAGAATCGTAATCTCTTCCTTATCAATCTGTTGCAAAATCGGCACGACATCATTGATATACTCTAAAAAGCGGTTAATCTGGCGGAATTTGTCATATTTTGCCTTGACAAGATGCCCATCCTTCGACATGACGCCGAGGTCTACCAAAAACGGTACCGGCGTGCCTTCCTGTAACAAATACGCCTTCTTACGATTGTGCGCAAACCTGTCCTCTTTCGTCGGCTGTGCGTCCGCAGGCATCGTCGCTTCATTTTTCTTTTTCTTGCAGGTCACAAAAATCTTTCCTTTTTTGCTCACGCGGATAGAACGGTCCTCACTCTCCATCTGAATCTGACATTGTGTGAAGTTGCAAAAAAGCTCCTGCGTGAGGATTTCTTCACCTTCGACCGCTGTCATATTTTCGTGAAACACCTTCTGTCCGATGTAGCGCGTTACCTGAAAAACGGTCTGATTCTTGATTCGAATCGGCCGCACTTTGATTTTTAAAACCTCTGTCTTTTTTCCGCTGAGTGTCATTTGGATGAGCGCCTCCGTTAAGCACTCACGCATGACCTGTCTGATTTCTTCCATTTGCAAACGCCCTCATTTTTATAAGGGCAGAGTTACCTCCACCCTCATTGATTACCTGCAGTGCAGGCGCTGTTTCTTACCAGCAGTGCCGTCTGTAGCGACATCTTCTGTGAAAAATCTCCTGAAGCAAAATTGCCTGCAGGTAGTCTCTTATTGCAGGTTCCGAGGCATCTTCCGCACCAGGAAGCCGCTGATAAATCATATCACCCAGCCGCATGAGCTGTGCTTTGTCCGGGTACTCATCGAACATCGGACTACCCTCATATTCGAGCTGGTCCAAAACCCGGTCGATTTCCTGCAACACACGTTGCATATTTGGAGTCAACATCTCCTTAAAATACATCTGATCCTGCTGCGCCGCCATCATGTGGCTTGGCGGATAAGCAGTCCTGTTTTCTGTATTTCTCATATCCACTCCCGCTGATTCCTCAATTTACTATATGTAAAATCGCAGAAATTGTGCGTCACATATTATTACAATGTGAGGCTAACTTCACGGCCGGAAGGCATGTATTGAATCACTTCTACACCGGCAGCCGCTAACATTTTTTTTGACGCCTTAACCGACGGAGAATCACCGTATTTATCATCGGCATACACAATCGCCCTAATGCCGCACTGAATGACCGCCTTTGCGCATTCGTTACATGGGAATAATGTCACATAAAGTTTTGCGCCCTCCAAGCTGCCGCCACGATAATTCAATATCGCATTCAGCTCACTGTGTGTGGAATAAAAATATTTGTTCTGCAACGGGTCATCACCCTCTCGGTTCCACGGAAATTCATCGTCCGAGCAACCGATTGGAAACCCATTGTAACCCATCGACAAAATCTTGTTATCCTTGCTGACAATGCAGGAACCAACCTGCGTGTTCGGGTCTTTGGAACGCAGGGATGACAAATAAGCCACTCCCATAAAATACTCATCCCAAGAAATGTAATCTGTTCGTTTTGTGCTCATAGAATCCTCCATTTTAAAGTACGGGCTCTAATATGAGACATTTACCGCAACCTATTCAATCCCCTTAATGCGGCGGATATGTCTCTCGTCATTTGAAAATGGTGTATCTAAAAATGTATCAACTATCTTAAGCGCAAGTCCAGCCCCGACAACTCGTCCGCCAAGCGCCAACACGTTGGCATCATTGTGCTGTCTTGTTGCTTCTGCGCAGAAGCAGTCTGTACAAAGTGCTGCGCGAATGCCCGGAATCTTATTTGCTGCAATTGAAATACCGATGCCGGTACCGCAAATCAAAATGCCCTTTTCTGCTCTTCCCTCGTTAATCTCTGCTGCTACCGCCTTCGCGTAAGTCGGGTAGTCGCAGGACTTCTCCTCATAACAGCCGAGGTCATTGTACTCAAGACCTCTCTCCTTTAAATGTGCAAGAATCTCCTGCTTTAATGCAAATCCACCGTGGTCACAACCAACTGCTATCATCGTTTTGTCCTCCTTATATTGTGTCATGTATATTTCAGAGCCATGCTCTAACCCGTTAAAAATCATTTTCTAATCGTTCAATGACTTTTAAAATCATACGCTCCATCTCCGCAGCGAAATCCCAATACCCCTGCAAATCTCTGCCGTATGGGTCGTCCACGTCGCCCAGCTCTCCGATAAACTCCTTCAATGTATAAACATTAATCGCCGTCGGGAATTCCTCATATACTTTCTTTTTGTACTGCTCCGTCATCACAAGAATGAGTGTAGAATCCGCAAAATCGTCCTGCGCAAGTTGTGTGGCTGTGTGCGCCTCAAAAAACATGCGTTTCTTCTTTCCTACTTCAATCACTTTTGCGTTAGCCGGCTCCGGGAAAAGCACTACCAACCCACGCGACTGCACCGAAATAAACCGCGTCATATCCCAATATTTGCGAAAAATCCCTGCCGCCAGAACACTTCGCGTCGTATTCGTCCTGCAGACAAAAATAATTTTTTTGTATCTCATACTAAAAAGGTATCCCCCTGTTCATCTCATAACAGTATAACACGAATCCAAGAAAAATCATAGTAGAATTTCATTTTTTCATCAACCTATAAATCGGCAGCAACGGGTTCTGATATTCTAGATTTGCAATTCACTCCTGTGCAAAATAATTTTTTACACCTGCAACTATGGCCTTCGCAATCGACTGCTGATACACTTCCGTCGTCAGCTTCGTCGCTTCATCTGCATTGGACAAAAATCCACACTCTACGATAACAGTTGGACTTGTGCTATGTACCAGCATATAATAGCTGTTGTTGGGCTTTTGTACCCGTTTATTTCCCGGATCGGCAATTTCAATAAGTGACTTTTGTAAGTCGGCTGCGAGAATCGCTCCTTCCTGTGAGTTTTCGTAATAGAATACCTGCGCACCGCGGATACTCTCGCTAGTATAGCTGTTCTGGTGAACGCTGATGGTGATATCCGGTTGTTCGGCCGCAATCAACGCACACCGCGCCCGCAAATCCGCCGCCTTTTTGTTGCTGTCACTCTCCGCGTAAAGTCCGGCATCCGTTGTGCGCGTACAAACAATTTCCGCGCCTTCTTCCTCAAGAAGTTCCGCCAACTTCTGCGAAATTGCCAAATTTATATCCTTTTCCAGCTCATCATGCACGCCAACTTTACCTGGGTCTATGCCTCCGTGTCCCGGATCAATGACGATTTTAATGCCGGAAAGTGGCAATCTTGCTTCATCCTTGTCAACATTTTCTCCATTTTCCCCGGCATCATTACCGTCATTCGCTACACCGTCTTTTTTCCACGTACTTACCGACTCATTGCCGACAAGTCTCGGCAAAATAAATAAGGATAGCAGTGCCCCGAAAAGCAATAAACATGCTCCCATGATCCACTCTATCCTTATTTTTAACTGTTTTTCTCTATCTATTTTTTTCATGACCGCCTCCCCCAATACTTGCCGCACACATCACATATGAATGTGTTTGCTATAATAAGTATATGAGAGGCTTGCGTGAGATAGTACTTTCACAATCCAACGCCTTGCTTGTTTCTATCGTACGAGCAAATTGCTGAATGTCGCAAATTGTTCCAGTGTAAAGGTTTCGCCGCGCACAGTTTCCGGCAAATTCATAGCCCTTAATGCAGCTACAACCTGCTCCTTGGAATATGGCAACGACGGATCGTTGTTAATGCCGTTCTGCAACGTTTTCCGACGCTGATTAAAAGATGCGCGAATCAGTGCAAACATCTTTTTTTCATCATGCACATCAACTGGTGGCTGCGCATGTCTCGTCAGACGAATAACTGCGGAGCCCACTTTCGGACGCGGCATAAAGCAGTTCGGCGGAACATTCGCCACGATTTCCGGCTTTGCATAATACTGCACCGCCAATGACAATGCACCGTAATCTTTCGAACCCGGCCCCGTCTGCATGCGATCTGCAACTTCCTTCTGCACCATAATCGTAATGCTGTCAACCGGAACCCCACTCTCAAATAGTGCCATAATAATCGGTGTGGTAATATAATACGGAAGATTTGCCACAACTTTGATTGGCTTACCGTCGTTCTTTTCGCGAGCAATGGCAGCAATATCAACCTTTAAAATATCCTCGTTAATAACCGTGACATTGTCGTATTCGGAGAGCGTGTCCCGTAAAATCGGAATCAGTGCATGATCGATTTCCACCGCGATTACCTCACGCGCCGCTTCGCACAGATACTGCGTCATTGTGCCGATACCCGGGCCGATTTCCAACACAAAATCATCTTTTGTGACACCAGCCTCGCGCACGATTTTTTCCAGCACGTGTGTGTCAATTAAGAAGTTTTGCCCGAAACGCTTCTGAAACACAAAATCATATTTATTTATAATTGCAATAGTATTTTGCGGATTACCAAGTGTCACCATGTCTTTCCCCTTTTAATCCATACGGTACAAACGCTTGCCGTTTTTAAACGTAATTTCGCCAACTTCCTCAACCGTCATCCCTTTGATGGTTGCAATTTCTGACGCCACATATTGCAGGCGTCCCGAGTCATTTCTTCTGCCGCGGTAAGGCTCCGGCGACAAATACGGGCAATCGGTTTCGATGACAATGTGTTCGATCGGGATTTCTTCGACCACGCGGCGTAGCTTTTTGCCGTTTTTAAACGTAATAACACCGCCCACGCCGATAAAAAAGCTCATTTCTACATATTCCTTGGCCATTTCGGCACTCGCAGAATATGCATGAATCACACCACCAATTTCCTCGGCATGTTCTTCCTTAAGGATGCGAAATGTATCTTCCGCCGCCTCACGGGAATGAATTGCTACTGGCAATCCATGTCCTCGCGCCAATGCCAGTTGTCTGCGAAACCAGTAGTCCTGTAAATCCTTTTCTTCCGGATGCCAGTGATAATCGAGACCAATTTCGCCAACTGCCACGATTTTCTCAGTCGAAAGCATCGCATCGAGCCACTGATATATGTCTTCGCTCATGGTAGAAATACATTCGGGATGGATGCCGAGCGCGCCATAAACAAACGGATATTGCTTCGTTAGTGCAATCGTATCCTCGCAGCCCTTGATCTCCGCACCCATATTCACGATTCGCTCTACTCCCGTCTCATGCAAGGCGGTAAGCAACTCTGTGCGGTCCCCGTCAAACGCTGCATCATCATAATGTGCATGTGTATCAAAAATTCTCATATTATCTAATCTCAGAGCCACTGATTAAGTCGCGGTCCAGTGTCAGCACAGACAGATTGCCTTCATCGTCGGAAGCTGCCAAAATCATGCCCTCGGAAAGCATGCCACACAGTTTCACCGGCTTCAAATTCGTAATAACTGCTACCTTCTTGCCGACCATTTCTTCCGGCTTGTAGTAAGCTGCGATACCGCTGACTATCTGGCGCACTTCGCCGCCAACACGAATTTGGGAAACTAACAGCTTCTTTGCCTTTTTTACCGGCTCACACTGCAACACTTCACCGACTTGAATCTGTACTTTATCAAAATCATCAATGCTGATTTCTTCCTTCTTTTCTACTTCCGGATACTTTGGACCTTCGGCCGCTTTCTTCTTCTCCTCAACCTTCGCCAGCACTTCTGCCACGTCAAGACGCGCAAAGAGAATTTCCGGTTTCTCAGTTACCTTGGTGCCGGACACATAATGACCGTAAGTTTCCATATCTTCCAAGCTTCTTGCGATTGTATTAAGCTGCGCAAGAATTTTTGCTGCTGTTTCAGGCATGAATGGTTCAAGCAATGCTGCGCCGGTGCTGATACTCTCGGTTAAATTGTATAATACCTCTTTCAGACGGTCCTGCTTTGTCTCGTCTTTTGCCAGAGCCCAAGGCATCGTCTCATCGATGTACTTGTTGCAGCGCTTGAATAATGCAAAAATCTCGCTGATGGCGTCTGCCACGCGCAATTTTTCCATCTTTTCCACAGCCTTCTTCGGTGCCTGCAAAGTCACTTCAATTAAGTCCGCATCCATCTCATCGGTCACACCGGTGCGTTCCACCACGCCGCCGAAATATTTATTTGTCATGGAAATGGTACGGTTTACAAGGTTGCCGAGCGTGTTCGCAAGGTCGGAATTCATGCGTTCCACCATCAGTTCCCAAGTAATCACGCCGTCATTGTCAAACGGCATCTCATGCAATACGAAGTAACGCACTGCATCCACCCCGAACATTTCCACAAGCTCGTCCGCGTAAATTACGTTACCCTTAGACTTACTCATCTTGCCGTCACCCTGCAGTAACCACGGATGTCCGAAAATCTGCTTTGGCAACGGTAAGTCGAGCGCCATTAACATAATTGGCCAATAAATCGTGTGGAATCTTAAAATGTCCTTACCAATCAAATGCAAATCTGCCGGCCAGTATTTATCAAACATCGGGTCGCCGTTGCCGTCCAAATCATAACCGAGACCGGTAATGTAGTTGGAAAGCGCGTCGATCCAAACGTAAATGACATGTTTGTCGTCGAAATCAACCGGAATACCCCACTTAAAAGAAGTTCTGGACACGCAAAGGTCCTGCAAGCCTGCCAAGAGGAAGTTATTCATCATCTCGTTTTTTCGCGACTCCGGCTGAATAAATTCCGGATGTGTATTGATATGCTCAATCAAACGGTCTGCATACTTGCTCAGTTTTAAGAAGTAAGCTTCTTCCTTTGCCGGCTGGCACTCTCTGCCACAGTCCGGGCACTTGCCATCCACAAGCTGGGAGGCAGTAAAGAAGGATTCGCACGGGGTACAATACATCCCTTCATAATATCCCTTATAAATGTCGCCCTGTTCGTAGAGTTTCTTAAAAATCTTCTGCACCTGCTTTTCGTGGTAATCATCCGTCGTGCGAATAAACTTATCGTAAGATGTGCCCATCATATCCCAAATGCTCTGAATCTGGCCTGCCACGTCATCTACAAACTCCTTCGGAGTCACGCCCTTTTCGGCAGCTTTAAGCTCAATCTTTTGGCCGTGCTCGTCAGTGCCGGTCTGGAATCTTACATCGTAGCCTTCCAGTCGCTTGAAACGGCAGATACTGTCGGCCAAAACAGCCTCATACGTATTGCCGATATGCGGCTTGCCCGATGTATAGGCAATCGCTGTTGTCAAATAAAATTTCTTCTTACAATCCTGACACATATTTTTTCTCCTTATTTTTAAAATAATCTATTTTACCCTTAATTACATTTAAGTTTGAGTTTATTATTTTTTCCGATATTTGTCAAGGAGCGCGGCGGTTTTCGCGGGATAAAATCTCATAATCCGGCTTCGGCACGAATATGAATGGAGTAATATATTGCTTTCGGCTTTACTTGCGGAGGTCTCTGCCATGAAACTTAATGAATTACATCTACCCCATTTTGACCTTTCAACGAAAGATGGGCGCCGTGTTACGCTTCTTTTGTACGGTGCACTGCCGCTGTTGCTTTTGATTTTAGTAATTTCCTTTTTTGCTCTCTATCCGGGCGTTGTGGGAAATGCAGGTTCCCATAATAGCTCCGGTCCGTCGGCGGGCGACTCCGATAGCGGTTCAGCAAAGGAGCAGACCTCACTTACACCGGCGCAAAAAGACTTTGACACCTATCTGAACACAATTTTTGCCACACAAGCGGCGGACAGCACGTTGTCCGAACATTTTATGATTGCAGATCCTACTTATTACGGTATTCGCGAAAAGGAGGCAACTTGGGGCCCGGCGATGCTTTTAGAATTGCGAGATGCAGACACCGAAGCAAAGATTTTATTTGAACGTCTGGAGTCATATGCTTACAATGAGCTGACCGATGAACAAAAAATCTGTTATCAGCTAATTGAAAATGTGGCTTCCCATATGGCTGAATCAGAGAATTCCTACTTGTATGACAGCGTCTTCAGTCCGACCGTCGGCGTGCAGGCACAAATTCCGGTTCTGCTCGCTGAATACGCTTTTGATTCGACAGCGGATATCGAAAATTACCTGTCATTGATTGAGCTTTTGCCGGAATATTTTATGTCACTTCTTACCTTACAGCAGGAACGTATCTCTTTCGGAATTCCGTTGCCGATTACGTTGGCGGAACGTGTTGTCGCACAATGTGAATCGGTCTCCTCGCAAGGAAATGATTGCTTTTTATTGGAAATTTTTGAACAGAAGATTTATGATTTTTCTAATGACGTGGCGACATTGTCGGAAACACAGATTGCAAATTATACGGAACGTCACGAGCTGCTTATATTGAACAGTTACCTCCCTGCCTATCGACTGCTCGCTGACAATCTTGCTTCCTACGCGTCGGCTAAGGCGAGCGTTTTGGGGCTTGCTCATTATGACGGCGGCAAGGAGTATTACGAAGCATTTGCGCAATCGGAGCTTGGCACCACGCGCACAATGCAGGAATATATCTCAATGACCGAGCTGCAGATTGAAAATGATTTGCAGGAAGTTTATTTGCTGCTGGCAGGCGATTCAACGCTGCCAGAGGCGCTGCTAAAGGTCGATGAGCTACTCGCAGACGGTTCTCCGGAGGAGTGCCTCACATTGCTGTCTGAGGCGATGCTTACCGATTTTCCGGCACCCGCTGACAATAAGTTTTCCATCAAATATGTTCATTCTGCTCTGGAGCCATTCTTAAGCCCGGCGTTCTATATGATACCGCAGATTGATGCTGATGCTTCCAACATCATTTACTTAAATCAGTCACGTATGACCTCCGGCGAAACGCTGCTTTCAACGCTGGCGCACGAGGGTTTCCCGGGACATCTGTACCAAACTGTCACATTTTATGAAACAAATCCGCATCCGGTGCGGCAGCTTTATTCGTGTAACGGCTATGTCGAAGGTTGGGCCACGTATGTGGAAATGATTTCTTACGATTACATGGGACTGCCGAAAAATCTTGCCGAACTGCTAAGACGCAATGCTTCTTTTTCTCTCGGCCTCTATGCACGCATCGACATGGGGGTAAACTATGACGGCTGGCAAAAGGCAGATGTCGTCGGTTTCCTCGAAAGCTACGGAATCAGCAGCGATGATTATGCTGACGAAATTTACTACACGATGGTCGAGGAACCAGGCAATTATCTAAAATATTATCTTGGTTATTTGGAAATTTTAGAGCTACGCAAAACAGCATTAGCCATCGACGGCGATGATTTTTCACTGAAGGAATTCCATGCAACATTGCTGGAGATGGGGCCATTGCCGTTTGAGATGTTAGAGGAAATAATTTTATCGCAGTAGAGCAATCTAAAAACAGCGGAATTCTACCTTAGGTTGAGTACCGAGCGGCTGCAATTTGCCCTCCGTGTATAGACTTTTTACTCGAAATATGATACCATGAAGAGAAATAAATTTATATGTGACATGGAGGATTTATGGTTTATAAAACAAGGGGCGTTTGTTCCCGTCAAATCAATTTTGAAGTTGCCGAAGACGGCACCATCTGCACCGTTAATTTCATGGGCGGCTGCAATGGAAACACACAAGGTGTGGCACGTTTAGTCGAGGGCATGAATATTAACGATGCGATTGTCCGCCTTGAGGGCATTGATTGCAATGGTCGTGGCACCTCTTGTCCGGACCAGCTCGCACGCGCATTTAAGGAATATTTAGCGCAGGCGTAAATCGCACGCCATAATATGTGACGCAAGAAAAGTACGGTAGCCATCTTTTCAGACCAGCTACCGTACCTTTTTCATTACATATTATTTTTCTTCTTCATACGTCAGCACATCGCGTGCAATGTAAATCGGACGATTTTTTCCTTCGACGTAAACTTTCGCCATGTATTCACCGAGAACTCCAAGCACCATAAGTTGCACGCCGCCCATAAAGAGAATCAGCGCGACGATGGTTGGGTACCCCGGCAGCCCCATACCGAAGAATAATTTTTGGATGACAACGACAATTAAGTAAAGTGCTGCCAATGCCGAGGAAATGGCGCCAAGAATGGTCGCCATATGAAGCGGTGCAGTGGTAAAGGATACGATGCCACCTATTGCATATTTAAACAGTTTCCAAAAGTTCCACTTGGTCGTGCCGTTGGCTCGTTCCTGCACCTCGTACGGCATATAATATGTTTCAAAGCCGACCCACGAGAAAATGCCCTTGGAGAAGCGATGATATTCCGGCAGCGAAAGCACGGCATCCACCATCTTCCGACGCATCGTGCGGAAATCGCTGGCACCCTGAATGAAGGTAATGTCCGCCATCTTGTTAATAATCTTGTAGAAGCAGTCCTTGAAGAATGTCAATACTTTGCCTTCTTTGCGCTCCGCCTGATAAGCCGCTACACAGTCGTATTCCGGATGTGTGTCAAGGATATCGACCATCTCCAGTGCGATTTCCGGTCGCTGCTGGAGGTCCGCATCGATAATTGTGATATAATCGCCGGTCGCATGGCTAAGGCCCGCATAAATAGCAGACTCCTTGCCGAAGTTTCGCGAGAAGTCAATTACTTTCATATGTAACTCTCCCTGCTTCTCGCGGTGCAGTTCGTGCAACACCTGTCGCGTGCAATCCCTGCTGCCGTCATTGACGAAAACTATTTCCACCTGTTCTTTATACTCTTTTTCCTGCAATGACGCGAGAATTGCATCATACATTAACCGTACATTTTTTTCCTCATTATAACAAGGAATTACTAATGATAATTTCATAATTTGCCTCTATTTATCCCCTTATCCCATGTTTGCGCACGCCATTGATTGCATAGCTGATAAAATAAAATACGGACGGAATCACGCCGATTCCCGCATAGCGGAGTGACTGATAATGCATCAGCGCTGATTTTAATTTGTTACCTGTCTTGGCGGTCGGACTCTTGCGGTAATACAAAAGTGGCTTATTAATGCCAATTGCGCACCCATACTTTTTCAAAATGCGAAGCCACAAAATGTAATCTTCATGCGCATCGTCGTGCTCCATGCCAAACTCAGCAATGACCTCACGCTTTGCCAGCACAGACGAACAATTGATGCAATTATGCTTCAACAAAACTTTATATGTGATGTCCTCGGTAACCGGCACCACGCGCCCGGTTTTACTGCCGTCGGCGTTGACAAACTCACGTGCGGTCGAACACAGCACACATCCACTCTCCTCTAAAACACTTACCTGTTTTTTCAGTTTGCCCGGCGCCCACCAGTCATCACTATCCAAAAACGCAATATATTTTCCCTTTGCCATCGAAATCCCGAGATTTCTCGAAGCCGCCACACCCTGATTGACCGGATTTTTTTTGTAAATCACACCCGGGATTGAAAGGTACGGTGCAAGCGCATCATAGGTTGCATCGTCCGGCGAATTGTCTAAAATTAGCAGTTCAAACGGAATTTCCTGACATAGCACGGATTCGACTGCAACTGCAATCGTTTTCTCCGAATGAAATGCCGGCATAATGACACTTACTAACGGTTCTTCGTTTTGTTCTCGTCTTTCATCGCGGTTGTCTGCCATTCGTCTACTCCCTCTGTGTTTTCCTTCATAAACAAAATCTTGATTGTCATTAACACCAGTTCAATATCTAAAAGCAATGATTGATGCTCGATATAATATAGGTCGAGTTTCAGCTTGTCGTACGGTGTCGTGTTGTACTTCCCGTGCACCTGCGCATATCCGGTAAGTCCAGCCTTCGTCTTTAAGCGAAAATCAAATTCCGGAATGCTCTCTTTATACTGGTCGGCAATCTCCGGACGCTCCGGTCTCGGACCAACAATCGACATTTCACCCTTCAATATGTTGATAATTTGCGGCAGCTCATCCAAATGCAGCGCACGAATCACTTTGCCTACCGGCGTAATACGGCTGTCATTTTTCTTTGCAAGCTGCGCCTTGCCGTTCTCTGAATCAATCTTCATACTGCGGAATTTGTAAATGTCAAACACTTTGCCATTCAATGTAAGACGCGGTTGCTTGTACAAAATCGGGCCGCCGTCCTGCAACTTAATAAGAATTGCGATGACCAGCATAATCGGTGATGCCACAATCGCCACCGGAATAATCAGGCATAAATCAAAAATACGCTTCACGATTTGTCCCTCACGCTGGCGGTCGCGGTTTTTACAGATTAACAGTGGTGAGTCAAAAATATTACTATTGTCTGCGCCGAGCAAAATTACGTCCGAAAGCTTCGGCGTCACGTACGCGCGAATAGATTTGTCAAAGCAAAACTTTACCAAATCATTTCTTGTTTCGCCCGGAATATCACAAAGAATGACTGCCTCATATTGCAGGATTTTTTCCTTCATCTTTTCCATGCCCTGATTGATGTGGATAAATTCGCAAATATGATACTTGTCCTTGCGGCTGTTCATCTTTAAGAACAAGCCGTCCGGGTCATAATCACCGTACACCATAATCGTCTTACGCGGCGGGAAGAGTTTGCGGTAAATCGCTTTCGCGAGGCATGCCCAAAACACAACAATGCAAAAATCAATACATGTCAAAATTACCATCGGCCATGCCGTTACCAGCCAACGGTTCAACAGACAAATCTGTAAATACATCAAAACATTTACAAAAACAATTGATAACATCTGGGAATAGATAATCTCCAAAATACCCCAATCGCCAATCTTACGCGCGCTGTAAATCTTTGTAAATAAATAAAGAATAATTGCGTAAACGGCCACCAAAAGCCAGTTACCTTTATTCCAAAACGGATCCGGAATAATTGGATGATACATCGACATCCACACATACCAAAACGCGTAACAGATCATAAATATATTTGCAAGGGAAAGTAAAAGACGTACCCCTCTTTTTATTTGACCCGAATTCTTCATATAACCACCAGTTATAATATCCTTTCTCTATGTATCATTTGCTTTTCAAAAATCTTTTGCATATTATTGTTAACCTTTTGCGATAAGTTTAACAAAGAGCGCTTTCTTTGTCAATTTTTTCGCCAATTTTCAGTTGTTTTTTTGATTTCCTGTAGTATAATGTGAACTACCATCTGCTATACGATGGTGTTTGGGGAAAAATAATTTATTTTACGGAGGTTACAGCGTAAACGCTTCGGAATGGAGGTTATGATGGCACGAAGGAAGGAACACATCGGCAGACAGGAGGAATCGGCCGGTTATGAAATGTCCGAGCTTGAGGCGCGCAAGGATCGGCGCTTAAGACGGATGGAAAAACAAAAGCTTAAAAAGAGTCGCACAGTCGGCAAATTTCTTGTGGCAGTGCAGGCACTGCTTACGATACTGTTTTTGGTGTCTCTTTTTATATTAAAATTGCTGCCGATTGCATATTGTATCGCGATTGCAGCAGTTCTCATATTATTTGTTTTGTATAATTATTTTACCCAGTATACGAAACATTACCGCACATTGGGCAAGATTTTTTCGATAATCTTAAGTATTATTTTGGCATTCGGCTCATATTACTTAATAAAAACGCACGATTTGTTTTCAGCGATTACCGGCGCCGGTTACAAGACTTCGGTCATTTCGGTGTATGTGCTGGATGACTCAAACATTTCGTCGCTGTCACAGATGAAAGATGCAGCATTCGGCGCACAGGATTTTACCGATAAATCAAACACGGATTTTGCGATTGGCAAAATAACAGATGAGATTGGTCAGGAACCGAATGTCACATATTATGACAGTTTTGACGATTTGGTGGCAGCTCTCTACGATGGTAGTGTGTCGGCTATTATATTAAATGAAGCCTACCTCGATACGATTACCGAGCATTATGAGTCATTTTCAGATGACACACGCTTTATTGCCTCGTATACAAATAAAGTAAAAATCAATGTGAATAACTCATCGGTGGCGGTCACCAAGGAATCGTTTAATATTTATATCAGCGGCATTGACGTGTACGGAAATATTTCCAAGACGAGCCGCAGCGACGTGAATATCATTGCCACGGTTAACCCGCTGACAAAGGAAATTTTACTGACTTCCACACCGCGAGATTCGTATGTGGAGCTTATTTCCGACGATATCCCGGCCGGCAATATGGATAAATTAACGCATGCCGGCATTCACGGTGTCGACTGCTCCATGGCGACGCTGGCAAACTTATATGAGACGGATATTGATTACTTTGTGCGTGTGAATTTCTCGGGATTCCAGGAGATTATCGATGCGCTCGGCGGCATCACGATTGAAAATGAGACCGCATTTACCTCGCACGACGGCTACTATTTTGCAGCCGGCACACTGAAACTCGACGGTCTGCATGCGCTCCATTTTGCACGTGAGCGTAAGGCGTTTGCGCTCGGCGACGTGCAGCGCGGCATGAATCAGATGAAGGTAATTAAAGCGATGGCAAATGAGGCAATGTCTTCCAAATTGTTGGAGAATTACACCGAAATTCTGGCGAGTATCGAAGGCTCGATGGAGACAAATTTCGAGCAGTCTGACATCGGCGCGCTTGTGCAGATGCAGTTGAAAGAAAAGATGCCTGAATGGACGATTACAACAAATTATGTCAGCGGTACGAGCGCAAGCCGCAAAACATACCAGTCGCCGAACCGGAATTTGTCCGTATACTTGCTGGACGATGATTCTGTTGCGGAAGCGAAAGAAAAAATTCACACAATACTGAACAATAAATAAACTGGAGAATATTTATTATGAAGAAAATTTTGCTTACCGGCGGCGGTACTGCCGGACATGTAACACCGAATATTGCTCTGCTTCCTACTTTAAGAGAGCAGGGATATGAAATTCGCTACATCGGCTCCTATGACGGAATTGAGAAGACGCTGATGGAGGATTGCGGTATTCCATACACCGGCATTGCGACCGGCAAATTCCGCCGCTATCTGTCGCTAAAAAATCTGACGGATCCGTTTCGCGTGTTTAAGGGCTATGGCGAGGCAAAGAAACTGATGCGCGAATATAAGCCGGATGTGCTCTTTTCCAAGGGTGGTTTCGTAGCTGTGCCTGTCGTGCTTGCCGCGAAGAAATACAAGGTTCCGACCATCATCCATGAATCCGACATGACACCGGGTCTGGCAAACAAAATTTGCATCCCTTCCGCCGCGAAGGTGTGCCACAGCTTCCCTGAAACTGCAAAATATCTTCCGGAGGGCAAAGCGGTTTACTCCGGCTCCCCGATTCGTAAGGAACTTTCCGAGGGCGACCCTGCAGCCGGCCGTGCGCTTTGCGGTTTTAATACTGAAAAGCCGGTACTGCTCGTAATGGGCGGTAGCCTCGGCGCACTGAAAGTGAACCAGGCGGTGCGCGAAGCACTTCCTCGCCTGCTTGAAACTTTCCAGATTTGCCATCTGTGCGGCAAAGGTAAGGTTGACCCAGCTTATGATAACACATCGGGCTACGTACAATTTGAGTACATTTCCGACGAACTAAAAGACCTGTTCGCGATGACTGACGTGGTAATTTCCCGTGCCGGTGCCAATGCGATTTTCGAGCTTTTGGCGCTGAAAAAGCCGAATCTGCTCATTCCGCTTTCGGCAGCAGCCAGTCGCGGCGACCAGATTTTGAACGCCAAATCTTTCGCGGCACAGGGCTTTTCCAAGGTGATGGAGGAAGAAACCATCACATCCGACCTGCTCGCTTCCGAAGTCGAGGACTTATATGCGAACCGCAAGGCCTACGTGGATGCGATGACAAATGCCGCGGGACAGAACGCAATTACAACAATTACTGAGTTAATTAAGAAAGTCGCACGGTAATAACTTGTTTCAAAGAGGCGGCATGGATTAACAAATACCATAAGGGCATACAATAGTGTACTTACATTATTGTATGCCCTTATTATATTTAAACTTATTCAAAATAAGATGCCTCTTCAAACTTAATGTCCTGTCCCGAGTCGCAGGAATAATACCACGCAACATCATCGCCGTCCTTCAGCACATACTCTCCGCAACTTACGGATGGGTCCGTGTCATTCACATAATAAAGCCAGCCTGACCGATCGCCATAATCAAATTCGTACAGATGGTTGAGCCCCTCAACATACACCGTAGCACCGGTGCCGCTGCTCTCCATGTGAATCTCATACTTACGCACTGCCTCTGTAAGAAGATCAAAAACCGTGTCGCCATCCTCTATTTCAAATTCCACACCATCCAAAATGATACCGCCCTGCGGAATGTGTTCCGCGCCGGACTCGCCCGCTACGGTATCACATTTTATGGTTAGTGTTACCGTCCCAATCGCATTTTCCTTTACACCGTTATCACTGTTATAATAATCATCAACGGTCTGGAAATTTGTAAGCCAAACAAGCGCGAGCGCAATCGCTGCCAGAATAAGCAATGCCATATAATCCTTCTTATTACGCTTTTTGGTCAGATACATAATGAGACAAATAATTGCGCAAGCAATGAGAATTGCCGCAGTGACCGGAAGCTTATAATTGCTTTTTGTCGGTTGTTCGCCAGTACCTTTATTGTCTGTTTCTGCATCGGTTACAGTTGCTTTATCGTCGTTGTCCTCAAAAAGGTATAGATTTTTTTCGCCGTTTGTCATGCGTTCATATGACACGAATGCGCAAAACACCTGCGCGGTGGATGCTTCGTTCGCGGCACCGCCTTTTTCGTGGCAAAAACTTCCGTCGGCAAGGCGGTATTTCGTCAAGCCGTCGAGCAATGTGTTGCCATCTTTTATGAAGCGTGCGTCGCTTGCGCAATCGATTCCCAGTGCGGAGAGTGCAATCATTACCTGCGCCGTGCTCTCTGCATTGTTTACACCATAGCTCGCATAATCGCCGGTCTCCTGCTGCCGTGCAGATAAAAAAGTTAATGCCTTGTCGACGGCCTCTTTTACCGCCGCATCTGTCTCATACTGCGGAGCAAGCGCCTGCAATGCCATCGCGGTCACGTCAACATCTCCATTTGCGCCCATGACCGCCCATCCGCCGTCAGCAAGCTGCAGCGATAGCAATGTTTCTTGCACCGTGGTAGTCGAATATGTTTCTCTCGTACAACCGTTGTTCAGCAGATGCAGCCCGAAAATCCAGCTCATCACGCCCTGTTTACCAATCGAATCGTCCTGTGTGCGATTGATGTATTCATCCGCACTGCCGCACGCAAGCAAGACAAGCGCATACTTTTGCCGCGAGGATGCGGAACGCACCTCATTTTCAGCAAGATACTGTAGAAGTACCGTCTCATACTGAGAAAAATCATATGTACCGCTCTGCCTTAATGCGATTACATACCATTCCGCACTGATGCCGGCATTCTGCGTCAAATCGGTATCAATCCATTCCTGCACGGTTGCCGTGCCGGTTTCATTTAATTTGTAATCGATAATCCCGTCAATGTGTTTCTGCACGTATTCGAAATCGCTTACTTTCACACCAATACTTATGTTGGATCCGGCACTGCTACCGGTCGCTAAAGCCACGCCGGCATTTGTCAAAACAGACAGCATAGCCATGCAACTTATTAGAATCTTTACAAGTTTATTTTTCATAAGCTGTTTTCTTCTTTATAAAAATAATCGCTGTTGCAAAAATCATAACCACCGCTGCCGCAAACCACATACTGTTGTCACCAGTTCGGGTGGATTCCTGCTGTGTTGCTTCTTCCTCCGGTGTAGTTTCCTGTGTTACTCCTGTTGTAGCTTCTCCAATTTCTGCTTCTGCCACCGTCATCCTGCATACCGGTGGCACGAGTACCTGTGCATCGGAAGTTGCACTGATGACATAGTCGCCGACATCGTCTATTTTTATTGTAACCTTGCCTTCCGCATCAGTCACATACGCTGTCTCTTCGCCGTTTACGATAATGGTCGCACCTGCTACCGCAAATACCGCCGGATTCCAGTTTGCATCATATCCTGCGGAAGAAAGTGTGAAAGTGATTTCTTCACCTGCCACTGCTTCCGCTGTCTGCACATCAAAATAACAATATGTGTCGGACCATGCAGTTAAATCGGTAATGACATAAGCGTTAACATAATCACCTTCCTTTACCGCATCCAACAGACTCCACGCAGATACATTGTTCAGATAGTAGCCGTAGCTGCCACCGTTCGCCACGCCCCACAACCTGTCCAACGAAAGACCGTATGCGCCCGCATAAGATACGTATCCGGCAGTCGCGCCGCCCGCATATTTGGCTTCGTGTGCCGCGTAAAGCGCATCGTTGATGGTCAACGCACCATCGCCATCCGAATCAGCAACCGCAATTTTTTCCTGTGCCAATGCCAATTTCCCGTCTCCATCAGCAATCGTTACAAATACGTTTACCAAATCCGGCGTCTCTGCCAATGCTGTAATGCTCCATGTGCCGAGCACCATCATAAGTGTCATTGTGAGTGTAATAAATTTTTTCATAAAATCCTCCATTCCTTTCTTAAGATGTTCAGTTACACAAAAAAAGTTGCACCTGTATCCAAGTGCAACTGATTTATTCACGTTTGAAGCATTTTAATATTCCATAGTGAAATAAGGCTTTGGGTCCCACAAAAAATAAGAGGCAACTCCAAAGCCGACAATGCGGCGATAAATCGGTTACACTCTTCACACCCAAGTTGTGTTAAACCTAAAAAGACACGGCAGGTCTCCTGACTTATGATGTAGTGAACATAGTCACATACGGCACGCCTTCTCAGGAATCCCCAATGGCAAATGTGCCGCGCTCGTCAAATACAGTAATGGTGGTTGCTCCGGATTCAAACCGGATTCCCTTTTCATCTACTCAGTTACAACTTTTCAAACCGTATCTTCCATATCTTATTAAATTGATACCAGAGTCAAAAGGTCATGTGTAGCACAAATCAACCCATTGGTATGATGCATTATACCAAAAGCCGGTGGTGAAGTCAATACTACACGCAGCCGCCTACGGAGTTCGATTTCTTGACTCCTTTGGGCGGCCAATGTTTATTGTTTTTTATACACATACGTGCGAAACAGGACATACAGCACGGAGCACAGCGGAATGAAAATGAGCATTCCGAGCAGCCCCATCAGATTTGCGCCGACAGTTACTGCAAATAGTACCCACATAGCCGGGAGTCCGACCGACTTTCCAACCACGTGCGGATAAATCAACTGACCTTCGACCTGTTGCAAGATGAGGAATATAACAATAAACCACACTGCCTGAATCGGGTTGACGAACAGAATCAGGAACGCACCGACCGCACATGCGATGAACGCGCCAAAAATCGGAATTAGCGCCGTTACCGTTACAAGCACTGCAATCAGCAGCGCATACGGGATGCGGAAAATACTCAAAACAATCAGGAACATAAAGCCGAGAATAACCGCTTCCGTTACCTGCCCGGTCAAAAAGCTGCGGAACACTTTGTTTGTCAGACCGAGGATTTCAAGCAGCTTATTACAATGTTCTTCCTTTAAGAATGCCCTCAAAATCATTTTGCCCTGACGTCCCAGTTTTTCCTTTTGCAACAAAATGTAAATCGCAAAAATAAATCCGATAAATAGATTTGTCAGTACACTAATCGTACCCGACACAATGCCTTTGGTTGAATCCCACAGACCGCCGATATGCGTGCCTACGTAATCCATTGCTTTGTTCAGGTTGTCTTTCGTGAAAATGTCGCTTCCCTTCATCCACTGAGCAATTTCTTCTCCGTTACCGATGTATTTCTCGCTCCACTCCACCAGTTTCCCGGCAATCTGCGGCACCTGGTCGATAATGCCCTTAACGGTTCTGCCGATTTCCGGCACTACTACGAAAATAATAATGAAAATAACTGCGATTACAATCGCTATCGATAAAAGCAGCGCACCTACACGCTCTAACGTACCACCCTGTTTTGCTCTTTCCTTTGCCTTTTGGGGCTTCTTCTTTTTGCCGGAAGAAGCTATTTTCTCTTCCAACATAAAAATCTTTCTCTCGAAAAAGCTCATCGGCATATTTAAGATAAATGCAATCGCTCCACCGACAATAAACGGCATCAGCAACGCAATCACACCTGAGACAATACCTGTAATCACAGGCAAGTTCCAGAGTGCCACAAAAGTGGCAACTCCGATTACTACAATTGCAACATAAGCCCAAAATTTCTTCTTATCCAATCTTCCCCACACCTTTCAATTCATTCGTTTGCCACACACATTTCATGCCTCATTCAAGATTATTTGCGGATTAATTTTGCCAGCTGTACAACAACGAAACCTACGATTGCACTGATGTAAATAGTCGCAAAATTCAAGATGCTAAGCGCTTCCACGCGGAAAAATCCGTGTATGCCCGGAATCAAAAGTACCGCATTTAATAATACGAATCCTGCCAAAAATGCTAACTGCAAATATTTGTTGTTCCACATCTGTTTCTTGAATAATACCGTCTTTTTCGACTTCGCACTGTAGCCGTGCAACAGTCTTGATAAGCAAAGAGTTGCAAACGCCATCGTTGTCGCTGCACCTTTGCTTGTCTGTAAGCCAACATAATATGCGACCATCGTTGCTGCCGCGATAATGAAACCTTCCGTTACAACGCTAATCATAAAGTCTTTTGTCAGAATGCCCTCATTCTTCGGTCGCGGTTTTTCCTTCATCACGCCGGAATCATGTGGGTCAAGACCGAGCGCAATCGCCGGCAAACTGTCGGTCAAGAGGTTAATAAACAATAGGTGTACCGGTTGGAACGGACTTGCAAGTCCGGCAAAACATGCATATACCACCGAAATAATACCTGCGGTGTTACCGGAAAGCAGGAATTGAATCGATTTCTTAATATTATTATATACGTTTCTTCCCGATTCAATGGCTTTAACAATCGTCGAGAAGTTATCGTCGGTCAGAATCATGCTGGCTGCATCTTTGGAAACTTCGGTGCCGGTAATGCCCATCGCCACACCAACATCCGCCTGCTTTAATGCCGGCGCATCGTTAACACCGTCACCGGTCATCGATACGATGTAACCGAGTTCCTGCCAAGCGCGGACAATACGAATCTTATGTTCCGGAGAAACACGTGCATAAACGGATACTTTTGGCACGAGTTCCTTGAGCTCTTCATCCGTCAAAGGCTCGATTTCGCGGCCCTCAATCGCAATCGCGTCATCGCGCAAAATGCCGATTTCACGTGCAATCGCAGATGCGGTAATCTTGTGGTCGCCGGTAATCATAATCGGACGGATGCCGGCGCTGATACATTTTGCCACTGCATCCGCGGATTCTACACGCGGCGGGTCAATCATCGCCGTCAATCCGAGGAAGGTAAGCTGTTCTTCATCCGCCAGTCCGATGTCGCCGCTCTCGATGCGTTTTGTCGCAAAAGCCAGCACACGCAAACCTCTGGAGGACATTTCCTCGTTAATACGCTTGATTTGTACGATATCATCGTCCATAATCGGGCGCACGCCGTTTTCACATTCAATCATTACCACGCGTTCTAAAATCACGTCCACAGCACCTTTCGTTGCCATGCCGACATACTTCGATGTGCGGTATGCCACAGACATCAGCTTACGGTCACTGTCAAACGGTACTTCGCCCAGACGCTCAAAATCATGACGAATCTGCTCATCGTTCATGCCGAGTTTCTGTGCCATCTGCACGAGTGCAACCTCGGTCGGATCACCGATTTCCACGCCATCCTTGCTGGAGGCATCATTACATAAAATACTTGCATAAACTAATTTTCTGGTAATGCGGTTCGGTGCGCCGGTGTCTTCCACACGGGTTACCTTGCCATCCACATAATATTCCTTGACCGTCATCTTGTTCTGTGTCAAGGTTCCGGTCTTATCTGAGCAGATAATCGAAACGCTGCCGAGCCCCTCCACTGCCTGCAGCTTACGAATAATCGCATTTTCTTTTACCATATTCTGCGTACTGAACGCGAGCACAATTGTAACGATGGAACTTAATGCTTCCGGAATGGCTGCTACCGCGAGCGCCACTGCAAACATAAATGCGTCCATCGGTGTCTCTCCACGGAAAATGCTCAAACCAAACAATACTGCACAAACTGCTAAAATGCCGACGGAAAGCTTTTTACCGAAGTCATCGAGGCTGAGCTGCAGTGGCGTTCTCTTTTCTTTTGTTTCTTTTAATAATGCAGCAATCTTACCTACTTCAGTGCTCATGCCAATACCGGTGATTACAAAGCTGCCGCGGCCGTAGGTTACAAAACTGCCGGAATATACCATGTTCGTACGGTCGCCGAGCGCGATATCGTTGCCCACCAGCGCGTCTGTCTGCTTTTCAACACTTAAGCTTTCACCGGTAAGCGCACTTTCCTGCACCTGTAAGCTGGCTGCAGAAATCAGACGTCCGTCCGCGCAGACTGAGTCGCCGGCTTCCAAAATCACGATATCACCGATGGTAACATCTTTGGAAGAAATAAGCTGCATCTTACCGTCGCGCAGTACCTTTGCCGACGGTGTTGATAAATCCTTCAAGCTATTGAGCGAATGCTCTGCCTTCTTCGTCTGTACCGTACCGAGAATGGCGTTCATCGTGATTACCGCCAAAATAACAATCGTGCTTTCCCAGTCGCCTAAGAAACCGGACACAATTGCCGCTGCAATCAGAATCATAACGAGAAAGTCCTTAAACTGTTCAAGAAAAATCATCAGTGTGCTCTTCGCCTTGTCTCCAGTAATCTCATTTCGCCCGTATTCGCCGATTCTCTTCTGCGCCTCCACGGTGGTAAGACCGTTTTCCGTTACCTGAAGGTCCGATAAAACGGTTTCTTTTTCTTGGTCATAAAATCGATTTTCCATGTTGTTCCTCCATTTATATGGCTTTGATTTGGGAATATATACCGTTGCTCCGTTGCAAAGCAACTCTCGCTGTTTAAACTGAAAGAGACTTTTGCTGTAATACTCCAACAACGTACCATTCTGTTAGAATATTACAGCAAAAGTCTCGTTGCAAACTTGCGTACCGGATGGTTTCCCACCGTACTGACGATATCGCAAACATCCGAAGATGCCAACTACTCCCTCATGCATATTCACATATTTATATCGATAATACCACAGCGCGGCGAGAAGTCAAGTATATTTTTATTGTGTTCCATCACAAAAACTGTTATACTCTTAACAATCATTTTTCTGAAAAAGAGGTCTTTTGCATGGATTTTTCCCAGAAGAAATTAAACCTTGGCATTCTTGCGCATGTCGATGCAGGAAAAACGACGCTGACGGAACAGTTTTTGTTCCTCACAGGTGTGACGCGCGCGCTCGGCACGGTGGATGACGGCACAGCGATGACGGACTTTTTGGACGTGGAACGTAAGCGCGGCATTTCGGTTAAAGCGTCAAATGCACCGCTTGAATATAAAGGAACATTTTTGAATATTATCGATACACCGGGGCACGTAGATTTTGCCGCAGAAGTGGAGCGCAGCATGATGGTGCTGGATGCGGCGGTGTTAGTGATTTCGGCAGTCGAGGGCATTCAGTCGCAGACAGAGGTACTCATCGAAGCGCTTGTAAAAACAAAGACGCCGACGGCAGTTTTTATTAACAAGATTGACCGCGTCGGCAGCCGTGCGGATGAGATTTGCCGTGAGCTGAAGGAGCGTTTTTCGCTACCGCTTCTAATGTGCAGTACGCTGACTGACGAAGGGACAAAGGGAGCCCGCTCACATGGTTTTTCGTTGGCGGATGAAAGCTTTTTGGAAGATGTACTCGCGATGTTGCCAGATGGCGAACGTCTTATGGAGGCATACTTGATGGGCACGGAAATTGATCTGCATGAGCTAACTGCACAACTGACGGATGCTTTTGCGAAACTTGCCCTCTATCCGGTATTTTTCGGCAGCGCCAAGGAAGGGGTCGGTGTGGAACCGCTGCTCGATTTTCTTTCCACCTACGGCAGCCAGCCGAAAAATGTGGATGGCGAAGAATTATCCGGCATTGTCTATCAGATTACGCACGACAAGACGATGGGGCGCATCGCGCATGTACGCTTGTTCGGCGGCACGCTGAAAAATCGCGATGGTATTGTGTTTCAGGGTAAGGAAAAAGAAGAAAAAATTTCACAGATTCGCCGTTATTCCGGCTCACGCTTTACCGATATTGGTGTGGCTACCAAAGGGGATGTCGCTGCATTGTGTGGCCTTTCCGGCGCGAAGGTGTCGGATATTATCGGCACATTGTCGGACGAATATCATTATCCGATTTCCGTACCTTTCTTAAAGGTTAAGGTGTTCCCGCAGACTCCGGCACAGATGCCGGCGCTTTTGAACGCGTTTCACGAGCTGTGCGCAGAGGACCCGAAGCTTGATATGGAGTATCTTACAGAAAAAAAGGAGCTGAACATTCACATTACCGGTGCGATTCAGCTTGAGATTCTAACGATATTGATTGAAGAACGCTACGGTTTGCAGGTGACATTTTCACCGCCGACCGTTATTTATAAGGAAACGCCTATTAAAAAAGGCTTCGGCTTCGATGCTTACACGATGCCAAAACCTTGCTGGGCGATTGTTGGGCTGGATATTGAGCCGGCGCCGCGCGGCAGCGGTCTGATTTACCATTCGGTTGTGCCGCCAAAGCAGATTTTTTACCGCTATCAAAATCACATTGCCACCAGTGTGCCGCAGGCGTTAAAGCAGGGCCTGTACGGCTGGGAAGTAACGGATTTAAAGGTCACGCTTGTTTCCGGCGAACATCACACATTACATACACATCCGCTCGATTTCTTCCTTGCCACCCCGATTGCGGTGATGAAGGGTCTGATCGATTGCGGCACCACGCTGCTCGAACCGATGCAGCAGATGCGCATTACCGCCAAGGAGGATTTCCTCGGCAAGATCATCGGCGACATGACCGCCATGCGTGGCTCTTACGATACGCCGGTGCTGCACGACGGTAATTTCACGCTGGAAGCAACTGTCCCGGCGGCTACCTCGCTCGATTACAGCATTCGTCTGGCCTCGTTGACATCCGGCCACGGCCACATGGCCATCCGCTTCGCCGGATTTGAACCTTGTCCGCTGGAGCTTGGCAAGACGACACCACGCCGTGGTATCAATCCTCTTGACCGCGACAAGTGGATTCTTCACAAGCGCAGCGCGATGCAGGAGTCGTTTGATGCTTAGCATGAAACGCAATCCACTCATCCAGTGTCCACGGAACATAGTCCGAATATTTGCAAAAACAATTCAACATATTACAGTCAATTTTCCCGTCTCCGTCGGCACGGTCGGTCTCGCGCGTGATTTGCTGAAATCGGCGAATCAACTGCTCATCGACCGTGTCATGCACGTGACCGTACAACATATATGTGCGTGCATCCCCCTTCTTTGTCCGCCGGTACTGGCCATTGTAACAGAAGATGGGGTAATGACTCAAAATGACTTTGCGTCCGTTGTCGTGCATTTCCGCGTACGGCTTGACCCAGCAAAAACGCGACGTATCGAAACTTCTATCATGTAAAAAATAATCATGATTGCCGGAGATAAAGTACAGCCGACCATTCAGCCGGTCAAGCACCTTCTTCGTGTCTTCCGCCTTACCGACCGAGAAATCACCCAAAATGACAACCTCATCATTTTTCCGTACTTTAGAATTCCACTGACGAATCATATATTCGTTCATTTCTGCTGCCGAGGCAAAGCCACGGCAGTCCATCGAATCGTTCAAATTCTCATGGAAGAAATGCAAATCTGCGATATATCTGCGCATGTCGCTGTCCTTTCTAAAAGCTGCCTGCACACAAATTACAGGCAACTCATTGCTATTTTCTCCTATGGAATCATCGTTAGCTGGATGCGCTTTTTGGCGATATCCACACTTAACACAGTCACTTCCACAATATCCCCGACCTTCACGACTTCAAGCGGATGCTTGATATATTTTGTTGTCATCTTCGAGATATGTACGAGACCGTCCTGATGCACACCGATGTCGACAAATGCACCAAAATCAATGACATTGCGCACGGTGCCTTTTAATACCATGCCCGGCTTTAAATCTTTCATTTCCAGCACGTCGCTGCGAAGAATTGGCTTTTGCATTTCCTCACGCGGATCTCTGCCTGGCTTTTCGAGTTCTTTTGCAATATCAATAAGAGTCATTTCACCAATACCAAATTCTTCCGCCATTTGAGCTGAATTCGTTATCTTTTTTGCAATACCAGGGATGCCTCCACCGTTCAAATCTCCCGGCTTATAGCCGAGTGCATCCAGTAGTTTCTCTGCTGCCTCGTAGCTTTCCGGATGTACACTGGTCGCATCAAGCGGATTCTTGCCGTCGCGGATGCGCAAAAAGCCCGCACACTGCTCGTATGCCTTCGGGCCGAGTTTCGCAACCTTAAGAAGCTGCTTACGGTCGGTAAAACGGCCGTTTTCCTCACGGTAAGCAACGATATTTTTTGCCAGCGTCTTTGTGATGCCGGACACATATTCTAACAATGGTGCAGATGCAGTATTCAAATCCACACCCACCTTATTTACGCAGTCTTCGACAACACCGGAGAGTGCTTCGCCGAGATGCTTCTGATTCATGTCGTGCTGATACTGGCCGACACCGATGGCCTTCGGCTCAATTTTCACGAGTTCCGCCAATGGGTCCTGTAAACGTCTGGCAATGGAAGCCGCACTTCGCTGTGCCACATCAAAATGCGGAAACTCCTCCGTCGCTAACTTGCTTGCGGAGTACACGCTGGCACCAGCCTCATTAACAATCACATATTGTACCGGTTTCTTGATTTCCTTCAAAAATTCGACAATGACCTGCTCCGACTCGCGGGATGCCGTACCGTTGCCGACGGAAATCAATGTGATACCGTATTTATCGACTAATTTCTTTAACACAACTTTTGCTTCTGCGACCTTATTCTGCGGTGCGGTCGGGTAAATGACCGCCGTATCAAGCACCTTACCGGTCGCATCCACCACTGCCAACTTACAGCCGGTACGGAATGCCGGGTCCCAACCGAGCACGACATGCCCTGCTACCGGCGGCTGCATCAAAAGCTGCTCGAGATTCTTACCGAACACCTTAATCGCACCTTCTTCGGCTTTTTCCGTCAAGTCGTTGCGGATTTCGCGCTCAATCGACGGGGCAATCAGTCGGTCGTAAGCATCCTCAATCACTTCCCTTAACACCGGTGTCGTGTACGGATTTGCCTGTGCGGTCACGGTCGCTGCTTTGGCATTTTGCATCATATTACTAAGCCCCGCCATATTTAAGCGCGGTGCCTTGATAATCTGTTTTTCTAAATAAGTAAGGACCTTCTCCTTTGGCGGTGCTACCTTGACCGTCAAAATTTTCTCTTTTTCACCTCGGTTAATTGCCAGCGTGCGGTGTCCCGCCATCTTGGCAATCGGCTGTTCAAAATGATAGTATAAACTATACACAGTGTCAGCGGAATCGTCCTTGGCCTCAGAAGAAACCATGCCTTCCTTGGCGGTCATCTGGCGAATACGGATACGATAATCTGCCACATCGGAAATCTGCTCCGCCAAAATATCTTTCGCGCCGTCAATCGCCTCCTGCACATTGGCCACGCCCTTTTCCTCAGAAATGAACGCCTCCGCCGCTTTTTCGACCGGAATCGACATTTTCTGCGCCATAATCTGCTCAGCAAACGGCTCCAAACCCTTTTCCTTGGCAATCGTCGCACGCGTGCGGCGCTTCGGGCGGTACGGGCGGTACAAGTCCTCGACTACAACGAGTGTTTCCGCCGCCAAAATCTGTGCTTCTAACTCCGGCGTCAATTTTTCCTGCTCGCGAATCGTGGCAATGACCTGCTCCTTTTTCTCCTCTAAATTGCGCAAATAAACGAGGCGTTCACTCAAAATTCGCAACTGCTCATCATTCAAGGCACCCGTTGCCTCTTTGCGGTAACGCGAAATAAACGGAATCGTATTGCCCTCATCAATTAAGCCAACCGCTGCCTCCACCTGGTATTTTTTTACCTGTAACTCTTCTGCAATTTTTAAAATAATATCCATGTGTCACCAAATAAATCAGCATATGCTGAAATATCTTTCCTTTAACATATTTTCTGCGAAAAATGGCGGTGTCTAACGACCGCCTCTTCATGATTCCTACAGTTTTTTGCGGGTGCCAAGGTCATACCATTTCATGCAAGCATGATATGGCATGACTTTTTCGCCCTTGGCATCATTATAAACTTTTTCCCATAAAATAGCAAGCTTTGCTTGCCAGACGAACCGCACCATTCTTAATACCGAACTTCAAGCAGCGTCAGCCCTTTGGCCGGCGCCGTCTTGCCCGCTAACTCGCGATTCAATCCACTTAATATGTATGGGATTTCCTCCGCGGTGCGGAGGTCCTCCCCGATTTCGAGTAAAGTTCCAACCAAAATGCGTACCATGTGATACAGGAAACCGTCTCCTGAGATATCGATTCGAAGCTCTCCGTCCAGTTCAACGATATCTATTTTGTCAATGGTTCGCACCGTGGACTTTTTCATTCTCTTATTGCTGCAAAAGCTCTTAAAATCGTGGGTGCCAAGAAGGAATTCAGCGGCCCTTCTCATTTCCGCAACATGATAGGTTCTTCCCGTATGATAAATGAATCTCTGCTCAAACACCGACGTTGCCGGACTTGTTCCAATTCGGTAGCGATAGGTTTTGCCCTTAGCATTCAGGCGCGCGTGAAATCGCTGGTCCGCCTGCTCGATTTTTATTACCGCAATGTCCTCCGGCAGATATTTATTCACATATTGATAAATTTCATTCCCGTCCATTTCCTTGTTCAACCGGAAGTTCGCCGTCTGCCCGATGCTGTGCACCCCTGCATCAGTGCGGCCTGAACCGTGGATTTCCACATATTCCCCAGTCATTTTTTGTAAAATGTCTTCCAGCTTTCCTTGAATTGTATTGCCGGTGTTGCCCTGCTTCTGCCATCCGTCATAACGTGTCCCATCATATTGTATCAACATTTTATAATTCATCATCCGCGTCCTTTCTGCTCCCAAAACTTGTCCTCTTATTGTAAAATCTATATCAAAATTCCACTCGAATCATCTTCTAAATAATGTAATACAAATTTTTGTTTTCTTCAACTATTTCTCGTGTGGGTGGCATTTTTACAGTTGCCATGCTGTGTGATTCTCTAACAGAATCACGCAAAATTTTATGCGTCATTTGCATAGGTAAACGGCCCTTTGAGGTATATATATCGGGGTGGTCGATTTTTTACGGTCTCAATTTTGTTTATGGATTCTACAAAATCGACACGGATTGTTTTCGGGTATTTTGCAGCATACAGCTCGTCCCCGCGTAACATATTGTGTTCCGTCAGATACACGTCCACCAACGATGCTGCGCCGGCAATTTCTGCGGCACGCGCTTGTCCAACCGCCATGCCTGCCAGACCAAAGGCTCCCACAATTGTTAACATCAGACTTAATATAAAGCTCATCCATTTTTTATTTTTTCTATTTTTCTTCAACATTAACACCTCCCAAATATACGACGCATATTATTGCCGGAGATTCCCGGCGGCTTATCCAACCGGTATATCACAATATATGTCCACGAAAGAAAAAAGATTCCAAAAAACATGGACATGTCTTCGGAATCTTTTTATTCTTTATTTTGTGATAAATTCCTGCAGGTAACTGTGCAAACTCGTACTGCCCGCAGAGTTTAAGTTGTTTAAGAAAATGACATCCTGAATACCGTACGTTTCCACCAAGTCGATAAGCTTTTCCTTGCAGTAGCGGAAATCGGCAATGTACACATTTTGATAGTGATCGACGAGGAATGGGGCAAATGCATTGCCGTACGATTCCTTGACGAGCAGTACCGACGAGCCGTCGTTAAGATTCTCATTCGTTATTACCGAGAATGGCTGATCACCGCCGATAAAGCAGCTATACTTTGCTGCGGATTTATATTGTGAGACATCATTGATAATCGGCCAGTTCATAGTTTCACCGTTTTTCTGCCAAATTTTGATGCGATTGGTTGCCTTCGG
The DNA here is from genome assembly GCA_015057275.1 of Lachnospiraceae bacterium. Lineage (GTDB taxonomy): Bacteria > Bacillota > Clostridia > Lachnospirales > Lachnospiraceae > SIG308. The sequence goes on from SVEO01000001.1 coordinate 137,543, forward strand.
CACGTATGCGATAATCGAATCCGGATTTGAGGCTAGCACCTGTGACTCGTTACTCTGCGCATATAATGTGCCGAGGAAATTGTCATAGGTACGTGTCTCATAAGATGAAAGCGGATTGGTCGTGATGCCCTTTTCCTTCGCAAAACATTCATATGCGTAATATGCGCCAAGTGCCGTCCAGTGGTGGTCCGTGCGGAAATAGAGGTACTCGTCCTTGTGCGCTAGTAAGTTCTGGTAGACTGAAACTGTCTTGATTTCGTCATTCATCTTACTATACATATATTTAATGGCGGCTTCTTCATCGCTCCAGCCCATCTTCTCCCAAATGTCGGCATCAAGCTGCACGCCGTACGCAAGCGGAATGAGCATGGAGTAGACGGTTGCCTTACCATTAAGCGCGGTCTGTGCCTGATTAATTAATGACGCATATTGATTGGAATTCTGCAATGAAAAACCATAGAGGCTAAATGCCTGCTCACCGTAAATGTACACGGAACCGATATTCTCCGGCACAGTTGAATTCGTTCCCGGCGTCGGTTGCTCCGATGACTGCGGTGTCGTCGGCTGTGGTGTCGTCGGCTGTGGTGTCGTCGGCTGTGGTGTCGTCTGTTCCGGCGTTACCTCTGGTGTCGTCTCCGTCGGTTGCTCTGCAGATGTTGTCTCATCGGTTGCATCCGAGCCCGACGCAGTCGATTCATCCTCGTCATCCGGCACTTCCGGAATTTCGTCCGCAATAATCGCATCACCAATCAACTGTTCGTTCTGAATTCCAAATAAATTCTTTACGCGCGAATAGCCTGTCAAAAGCGTTTCACGAAACGGGAACGTATCCGCATACCAGGTGGAAAGCTGTTCTGTGTACTCTCCTGACAGCAAAGTTTCCCAGGAAAATTTTGGCATTTCCGTCAATGTGCGACGTTCGATTTCCGACTCGGTTGGTCTGAGTGGCATGCAAAGACCAACAATGCTGATGCCAAAAAACACAAGCACAAAGAGCGTGGTTTGAATCATCATCGCCGACTTTGGAATGTGTAAAGGCCGCTTACGCAACGGTTTTACCAACGTTGTGTTCTTTGGCGATGTTGCATCCGACTGTGTTACATATTGCGGCTGTGCCTCCACTTTTTCGCCAAGAATATCACTCTCGCTGTTTAATCCCTCTTCATATATTTGTTGTATTTTCTCTAAATGCAGTCTCGCAGTTTCCTGCATTCTGGCTTTTACGTCGTCCGCCATCTCCTCATCTGCAACATCGGACAGGCGTTTTACCATTTCTTCTGCTTCGTAATTCATGAAATTTCCCCTTATCTGTTATCCCCTTACAGCTCATCTGTGCATGGCTCATTTTAACGCCTAGAACTGGAAGTACAAAAACGGATTATAGCTGTCCCCGACAAGTGCCATCAGCGATAATATAAGAAGCACCGGCGGCAGCAAAATCTCAAACACGTTTAAAATGGTGCAAACATATGGATTGACGCTCGCTTTTTCGAGCATAGTCTCTCGGATTTTTTTGCCGAGCGGCACAACCGCAATAACCGCGAAAATCAGGAAGAACATGTGATTTTTCAGTAAAATCTGTGTGCTTCCGTCGATGAGGCTGTTGCCATTTAAACCAAACAGTCCTTTGACCACCGTAACAACCACGTCTAACTCCGTGAAGCGGAATAAAATCCAGCCGAAGAACACGACTGCCACCACATAGCCGTGGCGCACAACCGCCGCCGGGATTTTTAAGCAATCCGCCAATTTAATCTTGCTGAATATATATTTTTCAATCACTAGGAACACAAAATAATACAACCCCCAGAGGATGAAATTCCAACTCGCACCATGCCACATACCGGTCAAAAACCATACGATGAGCATATTGAGAATATGACGCCACACTTTACAGCGATTTCCTCCCAGCGGTATGTAGACATAATCGCGGAAGAATGTACTCAGTGAAATATGCCAGCGCCGCCAGAAATCGGTAATCGTTCCGGCAATATATGGATAATTGAAGTTTTCATTGTAATGGAAGCCGACCATCAGTCCCATGCCAATGGCCATATCCGAATACGCGGAAAAATCAAGATAAATCTCCAACATGTAGCATGCGCTGCCCGCAACAATCGCCAGTACGGACGCACTCGCCAGATTGCCGGTAATCGGCAGCATTGTGTCTGCTAACATTGCGCAGGTGTTCGCCAGCACAGCCTTTTTCGCGAGGCCGACCGTAAAACGGCGAATCCCGTCAGAAAGCTCCGGCAACGCCACTTTGCGGTATAAAATGTCTTGTCGCACATCCTTGTAGCGCACAATCGGTCCGGCAATGCACTGGTGGAAAAGGCTGGCATACAATAAAAGCAACCAGTATTTCTTTTGTGCAACCACCTGTCCGCGGTACACGTCTACAACATACGATAACAACTGAAATGTATAAAATGAGATACCGATTGGCAATACAATGTTTGGCAGACTTTCCGGAAATCCAGTCAGCGCCTTAAGGTTCTCTGCAAAGAATACGGCGTATTTAAAATAACCGAGAATTCCCAGTGTCAGCGCACAGCCAAAGAACAACCACACTTTTTTTCCACGAGTCCCGCTGCATTTTTCAATTCGCAGCGCAAAAAACCAACAGATAAACACCATGCTAAGCAGCAATATGATGTATTTCGGTCCTCCCCAGGCATAAAAAATCAGTGAAAAGCAAAGCATAATGATATTCTTACCTTTCACTGTCGGCATCAGCCTGTGCAGCACAATATTACTCGCCAAAAAAGCGAACACAAATAACAAACTCGAAAAAACCATCTTTCGTACGCTCCCCTAATTATCTGCCGCAGACGCTCCCTCCCCTACTGAGAGCCCGTCGGTGTGTAGTATCATTTATAACACACTTTGCCGCGATAATCAATGCAAGTTTTTTACGTTTTTGTAAAAAATTTACTACAAATTTATAGCGGTGATTACGAATCTCGCATCACCGCTATATATTACTGTTCCTGATATTTTTTTGCCTGCTCGGCAATCAGCTCTGCATCATCAAAATAGTTAATTTTCATCGCTTCTTTTACTTTCCGCAAGGTGCCCTCTGCTACCGCGTAAGCCTTTTCGCTACCTTCCTTTAAAATGCGGTAAACAGCCGGAATATCCTTTTCGAGCTCTTTTCTGCGCGCACGAATCGGAGCCAACTCCTCTTGCAATACTGCGTTTAAGAACTTCTTTACCTTCACGTCACCAAGACCGCCACGTTTATAATGCTCTTTGAGCGCGTCAAGATTCTCGTAATCCGGCAAATATTTTTCAAAATGCTCCGGCTTACAGAAGGCATCAAGATACGTAAAGACACAGTTGCCCTCAATCCTTCCCGGGTCCTGCACACGAATGTGGTCAGGGTCGGTGTACATGCTCATAACCTTCTTGCGCACATCCTCCTCGGAATCGGAAAGATAAATGCAGTTGCCGAGCGACTTGCTCATCTTTGCCTTACCGTCGGTACCCGGAAGTCGCAGACATGCCTTGTTGTCCGGCAATAAGATGTCCGGCTCAATCAATGTGTCGCCGTACACCTGGTTAAACTTGCGCACGATTTCCTTCGTCTGTTCAAGCATCGGAAGCTGGTCTTCGCCCACCGGCACGATGGTGGCCATAAATGCGGTGATGTCCGCCGCCTGGCTGATCGGATATGTGAAGAAACCAACCGGAATGCTGGCCTCAAAATTACGCATCTGAATCTCAGACTTTACGGTCGGGTTACGCTGCAAGCGGGAAACCGTCACAAGATTCATATAATAAAAAGATAATTCGCAAAGCTGCGGAAGCTGCGACTGGATAAAGAGCGTCGACTTTGCCGGGTCGAGACCCACGGAAAGGTAGTCGAGCGCCACCTCGATGATGTTCTGGCGCACCTTCTCCGGGTTGTCCGCGTTGTCAGTCAGCGCCTGTGCGTCCGCAATCATAATGAAAATATCGTCAAACTCGCCCGAGTTCTGCAAATCCACTCTTCTTTTCAAAGAACCGACATAGTGTCCGAGGTGCAGTCGTCCGGTCGGTCTGTCGCCTGTTAAAATAATCTTTGCCATTGTAAATAAATCTCCATTCTGCCGCCCGCAGACGGCACTATCTTCTAATACTTTAACATTTTAAGGTATAAAGTCAAGCTTATTCCTCTACAAAAATCCCATACTCGACCATCGTCTTTACGCAGGTACTTACATCCTCCGCCGCGGTAAGCTCATCAATCTCATAATTTTCCAGCAACACTTTTACAAAATCCTTCTCGCTGCCGCCATCTTCCAAATGCTTCCACAGAAGATATGCAGACTCTGTCAGCGTAATCAATCCGCTGAACTTCAACGCTGTTTTGCCGGTTGAAACAAGAATGTACTCGTCCGCAATTTTTCTCATAATATAGTCTTTATTTATCTTTAACATGATTCGTCCTCCGTTATTCTGCAGCTTCCACCATAATAATATGTCCGGATGCTTCGCGATAATGTGCAGCAACTGCCTCCTTTGACTCGCCCGGTGCAAGATTCTCAATTGGTGTACGGTAAGTGATGCCTCCCATGTATACACCACCTCGCTTCATCAGCTTATAATATACATACAACTTACTGTATGTTTTTTCTCCAATATTTTCAACGATAATCTTGCCATCCTCGCCGGTAATTGTAAGTTCATCCTCCATAAGGGAATCTGAACTGAAATAACCACTCGACAAATCAGTTACCACATATTCTTTGGACGCCGTAAACATTTCTTTGTTTTGCTCTAACACAAGTACCGATGCCCCGGCCGGTAATGTTGTAATCTGAAAACTATATGTAATCTCGCCATCTGATAATGTAATGCGCGCAATTTGAAGTGTCTGCTCGCTGTTATTTGTCACAATAAGCGACAATACATTGTGAATCGATTCATTGCTTCCGTCCTCAACAAACAGCCCGTTGTAACCGCCGACTGCTTCAATACACAGATTAGCGTCACTTAGTTTTGGCAGCTCCATGTTTTCCTGTGCAACAAAACCCAGCACCCCGGAAATGTCAAGTTTGCCTTCCCCCGGTATCTCGATGTCTCCGGGCGTTGTCTTCTCACCGGTCGACACTTCTCCCTGATTCGGATTGATACCGTTCGTTTCGCCCTCGCCATTTTTTTTGTCAGCACTACATTTGCCTAACAAAAATACAAGAACTGCAAGTATTACCACCAAAATTCCTACACCAAGCGTTCGTTCTCTGCGCGCTTGTAATCGCCTTTTCTCTTTATTGTTCTCTTTGATTAATTTATTCGCCATGTTAATCTCTCCATTCTTTTGCGCAATCACTCTTCTTTTTATGTCGCATTAAGTATACTGCATCTTCGTATAAAATTCCATATGTTTTTACATCATTTACTTCATTTTAGCGCTTCACAATCCGAGCCAGCAGACGGTATCCTTTCCAAAACAACGGACGAATCCGCACAGTATATCGCCAAACATGCGCAAAGAAATCCCATACAAAATCTCCCTTTGTAATCCATTTCCCTTTCCTCTTTACCCGTGTGACAACGCCGATAAGCTGGTCTCTTTTTATCGGTCCCTCAATTATATGCTGCGCATCGCCGACGATATAGTACGCCATGTTATCATTCCTCACTTCACAGTCCGCATCATCCCATACAATCGGTTTTACCCGGTGGATTCGATGCAAAACATATTGCCCGGTGGTTCGGCGAAACAGCACGATATCTTTTGCCCGAACATCCGATAAAATCGGTTCGAGATACACATCATCCCTGCCGGATTTCAAAAACGGGGCCATGCTCATGCCGGTCACCGTAAGCGATACCGCGCGCCCCTCTGCCAAAAGTTCCGACAAAACACTTAAATATTCCTGGGCATCAACTATGCGAAGTGCATCTTTTCCCAAATTTCGCATGTGAATCCGTGTCTTATGATAAGCAAGGATTTCCTCGAGTGGAATCATGTCTCTGCGAAGAGTAAAAAATGTAGTTTCCGGTGCAAGGTAAAAATCATATCTATCGTTATATGAAGTTTCTCTCACACAATAACCTTTTCGCTCAACTTTATCGTCCGCGTAAGTATGTTGTCTAATAATATGCGATTTATCTTTATAAACCGTAACCCCATCGTCGTAACCCTTTTTCTCGGCCTCCGTCAACTGCCATACATCTTTCTTTATGGAAAATGTGACTACAATAGGTCCCTCTTCTGCAGATATTTGCGTCATCTTAAACTCATACGCCGTCTGTTCCCCTTGTGGAACGAAAAATGCTTGCAGACTCTCATCCGTTTCAAACGAAATATCCGATTCTATTTTAATAAAAATACTGCCAATCTGCAGTTCCAAGTGAGTCATGAACATTCTCCTCTCATAGCCGGCCCGCATACGGCGCCTGCTTTTATCCATTATACGTAGTTTCCAATAATTCTTCAATATCTTTTTCTAGCCACACCCTGAAATTTATGTTATAGTGTATAATAGCAGTGTAAGGCATGGCACAGCATGCCGTCGGCTCACAAATTTATGATTTCACATATTAATTTTTCAGGAGATAACCTTATGAAGCTACTTTTTATTTTTACCGGCGGTACGATTGGCAGCACGGTGCAGTGCGATTTTATTTCGACCGATAGCGCCAAGCCGTATCTTCTAATTCAGGCATATAAAGAACGATTCGGACTTGTGGCAGACTACGATGCAATTCAACCGTACACCGAGCTTAGTGAAAATAATACCGGCGAAACCATTCAGATGTTGATTGAAAGTGTGATGGAGCAGCTTTCTGCCGGCTACGATGGCATCATTGTCACACATGGCACCGACACATTGCAGTATTCGGCTGCGGCATTGGCTTATGCGACTGCGGGCTGCGACATTCCGATTTGTCTTGTGTCGAGCAATCGTCCGATTGAACACCCACAGGCCAATGGTCTTGCAAATCTGCACGGGGCGATTCGCTTCATCGAGCAGGTGGGCACACCGGGTGTTTGGGTAAGCTACCAAAATCCAGGCGATGTCGTAAAAATTCACCGCGGCACCCGTCTACTTGGTGCAGAAGCATTTTCAGAGTACATCCGAAGTATTTATGACTCATACTATGGGTGGTTTGATGATAAATTCGAGTTTCAGCAAAATGAGACATACGGTGAGAAAATTGATGAGCAACCGGCGCTTTGTGGCAATGTACCGTTAAATCCTGCGACACACATTTTGCGTATCGAGCCGTATCCGGGTATGCATTACCCGCAAATTACCACGGATGTAAATTATATTCTCCACGGCACATTCCATTCCGGCACGATTAACACAAAATCTGAGACAATTAAGGACTTTTTCCTGACTACACACGCCAAAGGTATAAAAACATATCTCGTCGGCGTTTCCTCCGGCATTTCTTATGAGAGCACAAAGTGGTTTGATGAACTCTACATCTCGCCGCTACATGATATTTCGCCTGTGGCAGCTTATGTGAAATTATGGATGAGCTCGGCATTCGGTCTTGATGTGGATGCGATTATGCAGAAATCGTTGGCCGGAGATATTGTCCCGTTATAAAACAGAAACACATGCGTTTGGCGAATCACGCTCTGACTATCGGTCGTTATAACAAAAAAGTTTCCTGTAATATGATATATTGCAGGAAACTTTTTTCATTACAATTTAATAATACCTAAACTCATCAGGAAAAGCATCAAAAGAAGTATCGGAGCAACCACTTTAATCATGACGATATAAAGCGTTCTTCTGCCAAACTTCTGGCCGGTCTTTTCCACTTCATCAATCACGGTCTTTGGTTTAAGAATCCAACCAATCATGATACATGTGCCAATTGCTACGATTGGCATCAGGATGTTGTTACTAATGTAATCCATGATGTCAAGAATTTGACCCGCCTTAAATGTCGGGAAGTCAACTTCGAAGTACCACATATTGTAACCGAGGCAGACAACCATACCGCCCACAAGTGCAATTATTGTTTCGATAATTACTGCCTTAATTCTGCTAAGATGGAAACGGTCCATAAGTGAGGAAACGACTGCTTCCATAACGGACATCGCACTTGTAATTGCCGCGAAAAGCACCATCGCAAAGAAAAGGCAACCAATGAGGTTTCCGACACCTCCCATCGCTTCAAACACCTTTGGCAAGGAAACGAACATCAGGCTCGGGCCGGATGCTTCCATCCCCTCTCTGCCCATGAAGGTAAAGACCGCCGGAATAATCATAACACCGGCAAGCAATGCCACCAATGTATCGAAAATTTCAATCTGATTTACCGACTTCTTTAAGCTGGCATCGTCACGCACATAGGAACCATACGCAACCATGATACCCATCGCAACGCTCAAGCTGAAGAACAACTGTCCCATGGCATCAAGCAACACAGTGAAAAATTTCTTCCATGTGAGACCTTCCAAGTTTGGAATCATGTATGCTTTCAAGCCTTCCAGACCAGTTCTTGTTATACCATTTGTATCCGTGTACTTTAATGTAATTGAGAAAATAGAAATCGCAATTACCAAAAGAATCAAAATCGGCATCATAACCTTTGAGGATGATTCAATGCCCTTGTTTACACCACGGAATACGATTACTGCAACGATTGCCAGGAAAATAATCATCGTAATCATCGGCTCATACTGCGCGGTAATAAATCCGGTAAAATAGCCATCTTTCGCTGCTGCTATACCTTCGCCGGTCAAAAACGCCCAAAAATACTTTACAACCCAGCCGCCAATGACACTATAATACGGCATAATAATGACTGGTACGAGACAGGCAAATACGCCAAGGAAACTCCATTTCTTACTGAGTTTCTTGTACGCAGTCAACGGACTCTGCTTTGTCTTACGTCCGATAGCGATTTCTGTAATCAAAAGTGTAAACCCGAAGGTAAGTGCCAGTACAATATATGTAACCAAAAACAAACCGCCGCCGTCTTTCGCTGCCAAATACGGAAATCTCCAAATGTTACCCAATCCAACCGCGCTGCCTGCTGCCGCAAGCACGAACCCGATGGAACCTGAAAATGATTTTCTGTTTTCTTCTTTCTGCATATAACTTCTCCCTACTATTTTTTCATAACATAGCGCCTATTATAACCGCAAACGGGAGAAGTGTCAAATTTTATTTAAACTGCTTGCCGATGGTGCTGCCGCCGGTAATTACACATATGTTTTTCGTAATAAGTTACCCCTTTATTTAAATTTTTATTGTTCTACATAAAAGGCCACACTAAATTTCGCATATTTGTCTTTTATTCTGCGTACCCTATTCCCGAAAGGAAGGTGTTCGCATGAAAAAAACAAATCAAACGGACCGCGCAAAAAATGTCTATGACGACGGAAACATTCCGGAAATAGACTTGTCGCAGAATAAATCTCAGTATGAGAATGTCGAGCCGCTGCCGGAATCTTTCAGACCGCGTCGCGACGGCCCGGGTGGCGATGACTTTACAACTCTTTGCATTTTTTGTGTATGGAAAAAGCATTGTATGATGCCAATATTCTTTTTCATTTCTGTATTCAACTAGTTCAAAGAAAATATCATTTTCAACTAACAAAACCTTTGCATCATCCAAGGTCATACACACACCGCCCTTTTATTACTATTCATTCATATTTCAATCGCTAATTTTATTTACTTTCTTGACAGCAGAACCACCGACTCCACATGAAAACTCTGCGCAAACTGGTCCACGGCCTGCGCTTTTACCAGCCGATATCCATGCTCGGTCAGGTACTTCACATCGCGTGCGAGCGTCGCCGGGTCGCAACTGACATAGACAATTTTCTCCGGAGCCATTTCGACCATCGTGGAAAGCAGCACCTCGTCGCAACCCTTGCGCGGCGGATCGACACAAATGACATCCGGGCGGGTTTCCTTAGACGCCTCGGCCTTGTGTTTCTTATAATATGCCGGCACGACTTCTTCGGCTTTGCCGACGAAAAATTCAGCATTTGTGATATTGTTGAGGGCGGCGTTGCGCTTCGCATCGGCGATTGCTTCCGGCACGATTTCTACGCCGAGCACCTTTTTTGCCTTTTTAGCGAGAAACAGCGAAATGGTACCGATGCCGCAGTACAAGTCCCAGACAACCTCTTTGCCGGTAAGGCCGGCGAACTGAAGCGCCTTGCCGTAGAGCTTCTCGGTCTGCTGTGGGTTGACCTGATAAAAGGATTGCGGTGAAATCTGAAATTTGATATCGCCGATATAGTCTGTAATGAAACCGTCGCCGAAAATGTGCAGCGTCTCCTTGCCAAGAATCACGTTTGTTTTCTCGGTGTTAACGTTCAATGAAATCGACGTCATGCCCTCAATCTTTTTCAAAATTGCAATCAGGCGTTCCGGCTGCGGAATCTTGCGGCCGTTGATAATGAGGCAGACCATAATCTGTCCGGTTTTGAAGCCGACGCGCACCAATATGTGACGCACAAGCCCCTTACCGGTCGCTTCGTCGTACGGTGTCACGTGGCATTCTCTCATGTAACTTTTTACAGCGTCGAGCGCTTCATCGAGCTTTGGATGCCCGAGGTAACATTTCTTAGTCTCCATGATGTCATGCGTGCGTCCGGCATAAAAGCCGCTGATGATTTCCTTTGTGCCCTTGCGGTAACCGACCGGAAATTGCGACTTATTACGATAGCAAAACGGCTCATCCATACCGATAATCGGCAAGTATTCAAAGTCCTCACGGCTCACTTTGCCGATGCGCTCAAGCGCGTTTAATACTTTTGCTTCCTTGAATCGTAGCTGGGCCTCATAAGACATTTCCTGCAGCTGGCAGCCACCGCATTTGCGGGCAATCGGGCAACACGCCTGAACACGGTCTGCTGACGGCGTAACAATCTTCATCAGCCGTGCAAATCCGTACGAAGCATTTACCTTCATTACTTTTACCTCTGCCACGTCGCCGACGATAGCATCTTTAATAAACAGCGGATAGCCATCGACTTTAGCGATGCCCTCTCCGCTGCTACCCATATCCTCTATTTTTACTGTCAATTCATCATTTTTCTGCAACATATGCACTCCTTACCATTCGCCGGTCTTGCGCAGATTCGATTCAAACAAACGGTTGTAGCCGAGCCACTCTGTACCTTCCGGCGGAATGCTGGAGCTAAGAATCTCGGTGATGGTTTCCATCTTCGCGTCGGTGTTATCAGCGAGGTTCAAGGCAATCGCCTCGACTAACGCCGGCTTTTTCGGGGAACCGTATTCCAGTTCGCCGTGATGCGCCAAAATGCAGTGACGCAGCTCATTCGCCAACTTGACCGGAAAGCCCGGCAGTTCGCGCACTTTTTCGGCAATCATCTCGCTGCCCATCACGATGTGGCCGATGAGCTGCCCTTCGTCAGTGTAGTCGTTAATCGGGAACTTCGACAGCTCGCGGATTTTACCCATGTCATGGAAAATTGCCGCCGTCAAAAGCAGGCTTTTATTGAGCACCGGATAGCGTGTCACATAATATTGGCACAACTTCGTTACCGAGAGCGTATGCTCCAAAAGACCGCCGATAAATCCGTGGTGCACGCTCTTGGCTGCCGAATGATTTTTAAATGCCGCGATAAATTCCGCGTCCTCCACGAAGAAAGCTTCCAAAAGTGCCTTTAAATGCGGATTCTCAATTTTGTCGATAATGCCGAGCAGCTCCGCGAACATACTGTTAATGTCGTAACGGCTGACCGGCAAATAATCGCCCGGCTCATACTCGTCCTGTGAAACCACGCGCACGCGCTTCACATTCAACTGCAATACATTGTTGAAACTGACCACATCTGCTACCACGTCGATATAATCAAGCGCATCGAAATCGCCGATGCCCATCGAATTTACTTCCCAAATTTTCGCATCGATGCTGCCTGTCTTATCCTGCAGAGTGCAGGAAATATACGGCTTGCCGTTCTTTGTCACAAAGTTTCCCTTTGTCTTACATAAATAAATATCTGAGATTCTGTCACCTTCGCGTATCTGCTCAATATATTTCATTTTTCATTACTCCTTTTATCCTTCTTTTCCCACGACAACTTCCAATTCATACTCATTGTATGTACTCGTGCCCTGACGCATAACTGTGACGATTACCGGCTCACCGACCTTTGTCTGCTCAATGCCTTTTTTTAAGTCCGACAATGTCTGCACCTTCTGCTCGCCGATTTTGACAATAATATCACCGTTCAAAATGCCGTCTTTGTACGCCGGTGAGCCCATCACTACGCTTTTTACATACACACCGCCAGGCATCGATTCATTGGCACCGATTTTAATTTCCTCGGTCACCGCAATGCCATGAATGCCCAAATACGGAACCGGCAAGCCGTTGACCAGATTTTCCATCGTCTCCTTTAGGCTGTCGATGCTGTACGCCGCAATTACCGGCCGATTTTCGCTGTATGGAACCGTACCTAAAATGTTTCCGTCCGTATCAAGCAAAAATCCATCACCCGGATAACTTAAATTCGTCTGAATGATGGCGAGTGTGCCATCGACGATGACTTCCTCCGCTTTGCTAAGAATAGTACCCTTGAACACCGACGGCTCATAGCCCGACACGAAGCTGACAAATATCACTTCGTCACCGACTTCTGCCGTCTCTCCGCTGCCCCAGAAAGGCGTACGGATATTTTTCAGCGTATTTTCCAAAATATCTTCCATCGATACTTCCAGCAAAGCGAGATTATGTCGATTATCCTGCGTTTTAATTGCACCGATATAACTTTCACCGCTGCAAAAAGTAAGCTGTATACTGTCCGCACCGTTCACTGACGAAACGTCGGCCGCCACCAGTACGGCTGACTGAGTTACCGCCACAATCACTCCGCTGACCGTACGTTTTTCCTCGCCGTCGCTTACCAAAATATGCACGAGACAGCGCATTAGTTCTTCGGTTTCGGCCTGCTCCGTGTTCTCGCTTCCATTACCGGTCTCATTCTCTGCGCCCGGTTGTTCCTCGCCCGGTTTATCCTCATCGCTTGGTGCTTCCGGAATCACAAAAGAAGTCTCCTGCTCATGATTCTCTTTATTTCTTTTCCCAAAAAGCTCATATTTTGTCAAACAATAGTCGACCACAAACACAAGCACAATCAATGCCAGCACAAACCCAATGATGATTTTCCACGCCGGCCGTCTTTTCTTCGGCGCCGGCGGCAAAATTCGTTCCGTTACATAAGAGAAACTTTCGGCTTCTCCGCCATTCTTCTCGTCGTACATTCTCTTCTCCAATAAATTTGTTGATGTTTCCCTCATTATAATGTAAAATATACAGAAAAGCAAGATTTAGTGTTGGTATGGTCGGCGTGTTCTCACGCCGCCGGGAGGTAAGATTGAACAAGAAAGTTTTGAAAACTTTAGAATATGATAAAATCATTGCACAGCTTGTGGAGTATGCTTCATCGCCGATGGGTAAGGAGGCATGCCGCTCTTTGGAGCCAATGACCGATTTGGATGAAATTCGCACTGCGCTCATGGAAACATCCGACGCACTATCGCGTATTTGGAAGCAGGGCAGTCTGTCATTTTCCGGCACACGGGATATTCGTCCGTCGTTAAAGCGTTTGACGGTCGGTGGCAGTCTCGGCATGGGCGAGCTTTTGAATATCGCATCTGTGTTGAAGGTAGCTGCCCGTGTAAAGAATCAGGAGGATTACGAGGATTCGCTTTCCGAGCGCTTCGCGGCGTTGGAACCACTCACACATTTGCGCGCGGAGATTGAGCGCTGTATTTTGTCCGAGGAAGAGATGGCGGATGATGCCAGCCCGGAGTTAAAGCAGATTCGCCGCAAAATTCGCACGACCAACGAGCAGGTGCACAACCAGCTTTCAGCGCTGATTTCCTCACAGACGACGCGCACTTATTTGCAGGATTCGCTGATTACACTGCGAAACGGCCGCTACTGCGTTCCGGTTAAAAATGAATACCGCGCACAGGTTCCAGGCATGATTCACGACCAATCCTCGACAGGTTCAACAATTTTTGTGGAGCCGATGGCTGTGGTAAAGCTAAACAATGATTTGCGCGAATTGGCGATTTCCGAACAGAAAGAAATCGAGCGAGTGTTGGCCGATTTGAGTAGCCGCGCCGCTGAATTTATTGAGATTTTGGAGGATGACCTTAACCTCCTTTCCGAACTTGATTTTATTTTTGCAAAAGCCGCGTTCGGCAAGGCGTTAAAATGTTCTTGCCCGGAATTTAATGATAAAGGTCTCATACTAATAAAAAATGGCCGCCATCCGCTGCTTGATGCGCGGACAGTCGTGCCGATTGACATACATTTAGGCAGAGATTTCAATTCGCTGATTATCACCGGTCCAAATACCGGTGGTAAGACAGTTTCATTAAAGACCGTCGGCTTGTTCACGCTGATGGGCCAGGCCGGTATGCTGATTCCGGCTTTTGAAGGTTCGCAGCTCGCCGTATTCAAAGAAGTGTTCGCCGACATCGGCGATGAGCAAAGCATCGAACAAAGTTTGAGTACGTTCTCTTCGCATATGACAAACATTGTGCATATTTTAGAACAGGCAGATTCCGAATCGCTCGTATTGTTTGACGAGCTATGTGCCGGCACGGACCCGACAGAGGGTGCAGCACTGGCGATTGCGATTTTGGAATTTTTACATAATATGAAAGTTCGCACAATGGCGACCACGCATTACAGCGAAATCAAGCTGTATGCGCTGGAGACCGAGGGCGTGGAAAATGCCTGCTGTGAATTTGATGTAGCGTCGCTGCGCCCGACTTACAAGCTACTCATCGGCATCCCGGGCAAGAGTAATGCGTTTGCCATTTCCGGCAAGTTGGGGCTTCCGGACTTCCTAATTGAGGAAGCGAAAAAAAATCTTACCACGAAAGAGATTGCTTTCGAGGATATTCTTGCAGATTTGGAAACAAGCAAGCGTACGATTGAAAAGGAACAGCTCGAAATCGCCGGCTACAAGGCTGAGATTGAGACGCTACGCAATAAGTTGCAACAGAAAAATGATAAAATTGATGCTGCGAAAGACCGCATCATCGAACGAGCCAACGCACAAGCGAAAGCTATCTTAGAGGAAGCCAAGGAGCTCGCTGATAGCTCGATTCGCGAGCTGAATCAAGCGAAGGCTGCCGGCTCCGTCCGTGACATGGAAAAAAGTCGCCGTACACTGGGCGAGAAGTTGAAATCAAAGGCCGATAAGCCGAAGCTTTCGACACCTGCCGCCGCAGACAAACAGTACACCGCGAAAGACTTCCACATCGGCGACCGGGTGAAGGTGCTTTCGCTCAATCTGGAAGGTACGGTCAGCACGCTGCCGAACGCAAAAGGCGAAATGTTTGTGCAGATGGGTATTCTCCGCTCACAGGTGTCGATGAACGATGTGCTCATCATCGATGAGGCGGATGTGAACGGTCCGGGTTACCAGAATGCCCCGGCAAAAGGAGGCAAATCAACAGGCTCCGGCAAAATCAAAGTATCCAAGTCACTCGGCGTATCCACCGAAATCAACCTCATCGGCATGACGGTTGACGAGGCGTTGATGGCGCTTGACAAATATCTCGATGACGCTTACCTCGCACATCTGCCGAGCGTACGCATCGTCCACGGCAAGGGTACCGGCAAGCTGCGCCAGGCCGTGCAGAATCATTTACGCAAATGCAAATATGTAAAGGAATACCGCCTCGGCGAGTACGGTGAAGGAGAAGCCGGTGTGACGATTGTAGTGTTTAAATAAGACCGGAGCGAAAACGCTTCGGAATGGAGGTCGATATGGCAAAACAGAGAATTTTAATTGTCGATGATGACGAAAATATCGCGGAACTGATTTCGCTTTATCTCGTAAAGGAATGTTTTGAAACGCAAATTGTGAGTGACGGTACGGAGGCGTTAGATGTTTTCCCGGAATATGCACCGGATTTGGTACTGCTTGATTTGATGCTGCCGGGCATTGACGGCTATCAGGTCTGTCGTGAAATTCGCAAGACAAGCAGCACGCCGATTATTATGCTTTCCGCGAAGGGTGAAGTTTTTGATAAGGTTCTGGGACTGGAACTCGGCGCGGACGATTACATGATTAAGCCGTTCGACGCAAAGGAGTTGGTAGCACGCGTGAAAGCGGTGCTACGTCGCTACAAACAGCCGATGCCGGCTGCCGCAGAACCGGAGCCGAGCGAGAGTATCGTTTCGTTGCCGGATTTAACGGTCAGCCTTGCGAACTATTCAGTTATCTACTACGGCAAAGTGATTGAAATGCCACCGAAGGAAATCGAGCTTCTTTACTTTCTTGCAAACTCGCCGAATCAGGTATTCACGCGCGAGCAGCTTCTGAACCACATTTGGGGTTACGACTACATCGGTGACACGCGCACGGTCGACGTACATATCAAGCGAATCCGTGAAAAAATCAGTGATCACGAAAAATGGGAGTTGGCGACTGTGTGGGGAATTGGATACAAATTTGTTCTGAAAGAGCGAGAAAGATAACACCATTTTCTTGTTTATATTAGAAAATAATTTGTCTGCTGCGGCTGCAAAATCGCTTAGCGACGCAGCTGCCGGTTTCATCTTATGGAAAGGAGGTTCGGATGAGAAATACGATTGTACGGCGCCTGATTATAGCAAGCATCGTGATGGCTGTGCTTGGCGTTATTGTGATTCGGCTGTTTGCCAAAGACTTTGTCTGGAACTATATTGTCGAAACGGAAGCGGAATTGCGTTACCGTCAGGTAAGTGTACTTGCAACACGCTATTCTACAGAAGATTACGAATTATTTTTTAATCAATATGATACTTCTTATGCCGAACATTCTGAGGAGAAATTGAGTAAGGAGCAGATTGATGCATTACAGACAATAGAAAATGGTATGCAGCTTGATTTGATGGCCGCTGCCGAGTCAATAGATTCGCATGTTAGTATTGTCACGCATGATGGTCACGCGATTCTCTCCAGCAATCCAAGTGCAACCAGTCTGGTGCTTACTTCGTTTGACATTGATTCGTTTGGCAGCTCTTATTATATGATTACACCGCTGAACAAGTCGGCTGACACTGAAATTCTCACAACGATGTATCCGATTAACCAGAATTATCACACGATTGGTTATGTGATGGCATACGAGACGACGGAGCAGATGCATTTGGATACCCAAAGCATCATGAACAATATATATATTACCTTTTTTATTATTTATTTTCTGTACATTATCGTGCTTGTGATTCTCATTACCGGCTACGTACGGCCGATTAAGGAGATTACGGCCGCCGCACGCGAATACGCAAAGGGAAATTTTACCTATGACGGTTTGAAAAACAAACATTATATGTTGGAATATCAAAATTTGGCAAATTCGATGAATTTCATGGCGGAGCGCATCAATGATATGGATGAGTACCAAAAGAAATTTATTGCGAATATATCGCATGATTTTCGCTCTCCGTTGACGTCGATTCGCGGCTATGTGGATGCCATTTTAGACGGCACGATTCCACCGGAAATGCAAGGACGTTACCTGAACATTGTGTTAAATGAATCGGAGCGTCTAACGAAGATGGCGAACAGCCTGATTTCTCTAAATCGCTCAGACACAACCGGTATTCGGATTATTCCGACAGATTTTGATTTAATGTCGGTAATTAAGTCGACGTTAGCATCGTTCGAACACATTTGCCTGACGAAGAAAATCAAGTTTGATTTTACCTCCTACAGCGAACAGATTCTCGTGAATGGCGACACCGAAAAAATTAAACAGGTCATCTATAACCTGCTCGATAACGCTCTGAAGTTCAGCCCGTCCGGAGGTACGATTTACTTAAATCTCTCGGAAAAGGGAGAAAAAGTATTTATCTCGGTCAAAGACTTTGGTATTGGTATTCCGAAACATGCATTAACGAAAATTTGGGACCGATTCTATAAGACGGACGACAGCCGAGGAAAGGACAAGACCGGCTCCGGTCTGGGGCTTGCGATTGTTAAGGAAATCATTCAGGCACACAAGGAGCAGATTGACGTAATCAGTACGCAAGACGTCGGCACCGAATTTATTTTCACAATGACAAAAGCAAAAAAATAAATGTAACACAATAGCAAAGAGGCTTTACGAAATAGGAATTCGCAAAGCCTCTGTTTTTATTTCCATTTATAATTTCTCAGCTCACCCGCAAACTGCATGCCTTTAAATTCGTTCTGACGCAGTGCTTCATAAAGCACAATCGCCACCGAATTGCCGAGGTTTAACGAGCGAATTTCCGGATTCATCGGGATACGGATAGCTGTTTCCTGATGTTCAACCAGAATTTCCTCCGGAATGCCGGCACTTTCCTTACCGAACATGATATAGCAATCCGGTTCGTAAGACACTTCGCAGTAAGATTGCGGCGCTTTGGTTGTCGCCATGTAGAGCTTTGCCCCCGGATTTTTCGCAAGGAAATCTGCCCAATTGTCGTAAACCGTCACATCAAGATGCTGCCAATAGTCAAGCCCTGCGCGACGAATCTGCTTTTCATCTAAACGGAAGCCGAGCGGCTCGATTAAGTGCAGACGCGTACCTGTGGCTACACATGTTCTGCCGATGTTACCGGTGTTTGCCGGAATTTCCGGCTCATATAATACGATGTTCATCATACTTATTCATCTTCTTTCTGTAACGACTGAATGAATTTCTGAATTCTTCCCATCGCTTCTTTCAACTGTGCAAGTGAATATGCGTAGGAAATACGAAGGAATCCTTCGCCGCAATCACCGAACGCTGTGCCCGGTACAACCGCTACCTTCTGCTGTTCTAGAAGCTTGGTTGCGAATTCGTCGGAAGTCATACCAAATTTCTTGATACTCGGGAACACATAAAATGCGCCGAACGGCTCAAAGCAATCCATCCCCATTTCCTTGAAAGCGTTCATCAAATATCTTCTGCGCTCATCATAAGATTGACGCATCGCTGCCACGTCCGCATCACAATTTTTCAACGCCTCGACTGCCGCATACTGGCTGGTGGTCGGCGCACACATGATAGCGAATTGGTGAATCTTAATCATTTCTTTTAAAATGACAGCCGGTCCGCATGCATAACCGAGTCTCCAACCGGTCATCGCAAATGCTTTGGAGAAACCGTTGATTAAGATGGTTCTTTCCTTCATGCCCGGCAGGCTGGCAATGGACACGTGGTCGCCGCAATATGTAAGCTCAGAGTAGATCTCATCGGAAATTACGAAAATGTCTTTCTCAATACAAACCTGTGCAATTTCTTCCAATTCTTCCTTTCCCATAACCGCACCGGTCGGGTTGTTCGGGAACGGAAGCACTAAAATCTTTGTTTTTGGTGTAATCGCGCCGAGCAACTCGTGCTTTGTCAGTTTGAACTGATTTTCTTCTTTTAATTCAATAATGACCGGCACACCGTCGGCCAATTGAACGCAAGGAACGTAAGATACGTAGCTTGGCTGCGGAACTAAAACTTCATCGCCCGGGTCGAGCATTGCTCGCAGGGCAATATCAATCGCCTCACTGCCGCCAACCGTTACGATAGTTTCAGTGTTGTAATCATAATTCACATTGCACTTTCTCTGCAAATAATTGCAAATCTCAACTTTTAATTCTTTCAAACCTGCGTTAGAGGTGTAGAAAGTACGGCCTTTTTC
Organism: Lachnospiraceae bacterium; assembly: GCA_015057275.1. GTDB lineage: Bacteria > Bacillota > Clostridia > Lachnospirales > Lachnospiraceae > SIG308. The sequence continues at coordinate 157,142 of SVEO01000001.1, forward strand.
CAAACTATAGATACCTTCCTCACGAATGGACCAAGGTGTCTCAAAATCCGGTTCGCCTACACCCAAAGAAATTGCATCCTTCATCTCGCTGACGATATCAAAAAACTTGCGGATGCCGGATGGCTGAATTTCAACAACTTTGCTGGATAATGGGTTTCTCACAGTGTCACTACCATCCTTTCATCTTTTTTCTGCTCGGTCAGCTTTGTGCCGTGGTCTTTGTATTTTTTTAATACGAAATGGGTTGCGGTGCTGATGACCGTTTCCATCGGACCAAGTTTTTCTGCTACGAACAAGGCAACTTCTTTCATTGTCTTTCCCTCGATAATAACGGTAAAGTCATAGCCGCCGGACATCAAATACACTGCCGTCACTTCTCTGTAATTGTAAATTCTCTCTGCAATCTTATCGAAACCGAAGCCACGCTGCGGAGTAATCTTTACTTCGATTAGCGCTGTTACCTTCTCCTCCGATGTTTTATCCCAATTAATCAATGTGTGGTATCCGCAGATTACCTGCTCTTTTTCCATCGCCGCAATTTCATTAGCCACTTCTACCTCTGTCATGTCAAGCATCATGGCCAAATCTTTTAAATCGATGCGGCTGTTCTTTTCGATGATTGCCAAAATTTTCTCACGATTCATCCCAATTTCCTCCTATATTTTAAAATATCTCAGATTCGTCCGCTTTCGGCAAATCCATATATCTGATTTCTTCTCCATTACGAATGACTTTTTCTTTTTTTTCCGTTACATGACCTAAAATCACCGCGGGTACACCCACAGCTTTAAGCTCGCGAATGAGAGCTTCTCCGTCATGCGCTACCATCAAAAGTGCGCCGCAAGATTTCATGTGATACGGATTTTTACCAAAAAATTCACATAATTCGATGGTTTCTTGGCAAACCGGAATCAACTTTAACTGTACGTCTATGCCGCACAATTCGCGCTCGCCTAGCTCCCATAGCGCTGCAAAAATACCGCCCTGCCCGATGTCATGCATCGCTACCACGTCCGCATCCATCGCCACTTTAGCTTCGATTTCCACTGAAGCCACCGGCGTGCCGTTTTCCAGCTTCGCGTATGCTAAATCATTTGCCTCTGATAAAAATCGCTTGTAGAAGCGCTTTTCAAGCTCTTCTGCGTGCTCTTCTGTCCACTTTGCTGTCGCATCAAAGGCAAGATACTTACTCATAACAATAGCATCACCAGCCTGCACTTTATGATGCGTACTCTGCAGCGGAAAACCCACGCGATACGGCTTACCCATCACATGCAAATTCACAAGCGGGGTCGTAAGCGCAGCCATCGTCTGCGTATGCCCGCCAATCACTTCTACCTGGCATTCTTTGCAGCATTCATTTAGCTCTTTCATACAGGCACGTAACTGCTGCTCGGAAAAATCTTCCGGCAACATCAGCGTCACAGTCATCCACTTCGGCACAAATCCAGCTGCCCACAAGCCATTTACCGCCCGATACACACCGAAATACAAATCCGCGTGGGATGTGCCTTCGATTACGGCATTCGTCGCAGCGATATTTTGGGGATTCCCGTGAATAACGCAAATGCCGGCATCACATCCGACCCCGGCATTCTTTTCAATAGGGTTTTGCTCTGTACGTATCTGCTTCAACACGGAGCGCTTTAAAATAGTCTCCGGTAGCTTACCCATCCGCATATTTTATTCCTCACTCATTTATTGTAGGAAATCCTCACCGGAAATCTCCGTTAAATCGTTGCCGTCTTCAGCAATTGGTGTCGTCTCCGGAGGAGTTGTTGTTTCCACTGGCGCTTCTGTGGTAGTCGTTGGCGCTTCTGTTGTCGTTGGTGCTTCCGTCGTCGGCGCCTGCGTCGTCGTTGGTGCTTCCGTCGTCGGCGCCTGCGTCGTCGTTGGCGCTTCCGTCGTTGGCACCTGTGTTGTTGTCGGCGCTTCTGTCGTCGTTGGCGCTTCCGTCGTTGGTTCTTCTGTAACTGTGCCGGCACTTGTAACCGTGCTTAATTTATTTACCTGCGTAGTTACTCCGCCTCTATTGGAAGTATCAGCACCTGCGCCCACTGTAACTCGCGTGGTCGAGTGATAATATGTGCTTGTGTTCACAACTTCTCTGGATTCAAGCACCCCATCGACATAGACTTCTTTCCAAAGCTTTCCTGTATAGCCGGTGTGTCCGGTGCTTGTTGTATAGCGATAACTTGCAGACTTTGACGAATTCACTGTATAAACAATACTTGGTGTCGTCTTTGTCAATGTTTCACTGATAAATTTAATCGTACGATTTTTCGGTCGTGTCTCTACGCCATAAATCGTAAAGCTTAATGTTCCTCCGGAAATTTTTCCGTCAATATATATCGGGAACTTTGAATTATTCTTAAACTTAAAATCCTTTGCATAGCCGGAAACTGCTGCATCTGCTGAAATAGATGCATAGTTGACGGTCATAGAATGTGGATATCGCTCCACAATCTCAAGTTCTGCGCGCAATACACAGTTATATAATGTGGTAGATACCTGACAGATACCGCCGCCGTAGGTGTCAACCACCTCACCGCCACTGTAGGAACCGGCTGGCGCCCAGCCGTTTGCTGCGTTGTACGGCATCATAAGATTCTGAACACTCAAAGTTTCACCCGGCTGCAGCACACGCTCATCGAGTTTTGATACACCATTTTTTAAATTCTGTGTACGGTTCTTATTGCTCGCACTGAAAGTCGTTGAGAAGCTGCCGAGTGCCGTCAACTTCACTCCTTGCAAATCTTCCTCTGTAATGGTTGGCAAATCTTCCACTACAGTAATACTCAGAGTTCCTGCACTGCGATCGCCGCCAAGGTATGCCTTAATCTCAGCAATCGCCTTGTCCTGCTCGATGACTTTCCCTGCCTTAGATTCGCTGTAACCGCACTCTCCGCCGAGGTTCAAATCAGTAATCACCGAATTAACCGCCGGGTCGTCATATGTTTCTTTTAAGTCTTCAACAAATGCCGCAATCTTTTCATCATCGACGCCAACTTCTAAATTATATATCTTTTTGTTGACTTCCATGTCTTTTTTATCTTTGTAACGCTTTACAATGTTTCCCTGCTTACAAAGATTGATGGCTTCATTTAACACTTCATTATTCTTCCAGCCATACCCCATGTCGCCGACCGTCGTATCCACTGTCTTAAGGTCGCCGATTTCCAGCTTGACAGCCACACTCGTCTGCCCGGAAATGCTTTCTTCTACCTGTTTTTTTGCCTCATCAAGGGTTAGTCCGCCGACTTCAACCTTGCCGATGCTTACCCCCGGAAGAATTACACTTTCCGCCGCCACATGTTTGTTTGGCAATAATGCGGCAAATGCAAGCGCTGCCGCGAAACATCCCACTTTCCAAATGTTCTTTTTCATCTTATACTCCATTCCGAAGCGTTTACACTTCTTCTATGCATGGCGTTAAGCGCATCTCTTTACAAATATGTAATGAGCGGCGCAACAATCCCTACAATCATCGCTAATGCGAGAATGATTACAATAATACGTGAAATCAACTGTCTGTTTTTCTTATTCATGCGAATCTCCCTTCTAACTAAGAACGATTCTGCCGCGCTTTGCACATCGCATAATTACAACTGTGCCGTCACGAAGATATCATATATTCCGCGGATTGCCGACTCAAAGTCAGCGTTCGATACTCCAATGATAATGTTCAATTCACTAGAACCCTGGTCGATCATGCGCACATTGACATGGTTATGTGCAAGTGCAGCAAAGATTCGCCCTGCTGTTCCTCTGGTAGACTTCATGCCGCGTCCAACAACCGCAATCAGTGCCAGGTCGGTTTCCACTTCCATGTGGTCCGGATTTGCAAGTGCCTGAATACCACTTAATACCTGCTGCTCCTTATCCTCGAATTCATCCTGATGTACAAATACAGTCATTGTATCGATTCCACTCGGCATATGTTCAAAAGAAATGCCGTTGTCTGCAAATGCACGCAATACCTTTTGTCCGAAACCGATTTCGGAGTTCATCATATCTTTTTCAATGTTGATGGCCACAAAGCCCTTCTTGCCGGCGATGCCGGTAATTGTGTATTTTGACTGTCTGCATGTCGTTGCCACAATCATCGTGCCCGGTTCCTCCGGAGCGTTCGTATTGCGAATATTAATCGGGATGCCTGCCTGACGAACCGGGAAGATTGCATCTTCATGCAATACGCTTGCACCCATGTACGCCAGTTCTCGCAGTTCCTTGTATGTAATGTAATCAATTACCTGCGGATTTTTTACAATACGCGGATCAACCAGCATGAATCCGGATACGTCGGTCCAGTTTTCGTATATCTCAGCCTTTACCGCTCTTGCAACAATCGAACCGGTAATATCAGAACCGCCGCGTGAGAATGTGTGCACCGCACCATTCGGATACGCACCGTAAAATCCAGGAATTACTGCCTTTTCAATTTTCTCAAGCTTCTTGGATAAAACTGTATCCGTCTTTTCTGCATCAAACTGACCGTCTTCCTTAAAGAAAATGACGGTTGCCGCATCAACAAATTCATAACCGAGATATGCAGCCATAATTTTACCATTCAAATATTCGCCGCGGGAAGCTGCATAGTCGCTGCCTGCCTGTGCTTTGAAATTTTTTTCAATCTCTACGAACTCTTCTGCTAATGAAATGTCAAGTGCAAGACCAGTAATAATTTCTTCGTATCTTTCCCGAATCGCCGTCAACTGTGCGGAAAAATCCTTACCAGATACTGCCGTAGCGTAGCATGCATATAACATATCGGTTACTTTTGTATCGTCTTTCGAGCGCTTACCCGGTGCAGATGGTACTACATATCTCCGATCTGCATCACTGCGGATAATGTCACCGACTTTCTTAAACTGTGCCGCGTCAGCCAGTGAGCTGCCGCCGAACTTCACAACTTTCTTTCCCATGATTTCCTTCCTCTCTTCCGGTGGAATCTAAATTCAGCCTCTGCTATGCGATTTCCCAAATTAATATCTATTGTTTTTGTAATAATAGCCCTTTTTCTTTGAGGTTACCTTATTAAGGATATATCCTAAAAGCCTGCAGTTTGTCTTTTCAATCTGCTTCTTTACTTTTCTAACCTCTTTGTAGCTGACATCGCCTGCAGAAACAAGCAAAATCATTCCGTCACAATACTTTGCGATAATCGCAGCATCAATTACCGTGCCAAGCGGCGGTGTATCAATAATAATATAATCATATGCGTTCTTTGAAACCTCTATCAGCTTACCAAACATTTCATTGTCTAAAAGTTCCGTCGGCTTCGGCGGTACGGTTCCTGCAAAAATCACCTGTAATCCCGGCACTTCCGTAGCATATAAAATGTCCTTGCCCTTACAGATACCGGCAAGCCAGTCCGACAAGCCCATGATTTTTTTATCAATCTTTAAGCGGCCCTCAAGTACAGATTTTCTCATGTCTGCATCGATAAACAGCACTTTGTTGTTTCCCTCTGCCAACGCAGCGGCAAGATTCAAATTTACCGTCGATTTTCCTTCGCCCGGTTGTACACTTGTAACAGCGATTACTTTATTATGTTTGCCTAAAAGCTGCACATTTGTTTTTAATGTGCGGTACGCTTCGGTTGCCTCATAGCTGTTCTGTAGCAAGCTCTGTAATAAAATCGTCTCCATACCTTATTCCTTTCTTGCCTTAAAGCCTTTAAAACCCTTAAAGCCCTTAAAGTCAAACTTCTTTACCGTAGTTTTGACGTCACTCTTCTCTTCTACTACCAGAGGAATCATACCGAGTACATCGCCCTCAAGATATTTTTGAATATCCTCGGCCGTCTTAATCGTATCATCCAAAATATAAAATACCGTAATAACGCCAATGGAAAGAATCGCGCCCAACATAAATGCGATAACGGCTTTCTTCTGCGGAAACGGACCTGCCTTAGACTTCGGATAGTTTGCTTCCTCCAAAACATGACAACCATCGAAATCGGTAATTTCTTCAATGTACGAAATTGCTGCTATACGTATTGCATCCGCAATATCACGCGACTGTGCCGGATCCTCCGTCTCTACACGCAGCTCAATGATTCGTGATGCCTCTGACGGCACAGATACCGAAATCTTTGAGAGCAACTGCTCATATGTATAATCGAGTTTCATACCCTCAATAACTTCTTCTAATACCGGGCGGCAAACAATCATCTGCTGATAGTCTGCAGTCAGTTGGGCTGCCGTCTGCAGAGAGTTGTACGTAAGCTGGGCAGAGTCTCCATTATCTAAAATATACATTGTCGTACTGGATGCATATGTTACCGGCACGGTTACATCCGTGATGATATAGGCTCCGATTCCAAAAATCGCAGCTACCATCACAATAATCCACCAGTTTCCAATGTATTCGAAAAAAAGCTCTTTAATATTAATTTCCAATTCCTGGTCTTTTTCTTCCATTCTAAACTCCTTTCAAACTTTTGCAATTTATGATAAACATTGTTATATTAACATATCATTATACAATTTTCAATCAATTATTTTCGCTTATACAATTTTATATATCTATTTTCGGCAATTAATTCGTAGCCATCTGCCACAATGTTCCAAGGATTTTTATTTTCGTCCGTATAAGCTTCTCGAACATCAATTGCGTAGTAGTCAGTTTCCTGCAGTGTTCCGTAATAATTCGGCACCGACTGCAGGTCATCGATAAAGTAAAAATGCGGAACGAAAAAACCGCTTGCCGTTACCGAAGCATTTTCCGGCACTGAGGCAATAATCTCCTCCATCTCTATCCATTCCATCTCCCTGCCGGTCCATTTCGTATGGTACGTGTTGATTTTCGGCAGAGTGACACTCGCAAACATTGGCAAAGATATTGCCAGACACATCGTAAGCAACATCTGCACCTTCTTTTCTTTTTCTTCTCGCAATGTTATAAGTGTTGCCGCAAGAATCAATGCCGCCACCCCATAGGTGTATTGGTAGTTTACGTTATACTGATAAATCCAATCCGGCATCAGATTAATTACAAGCATCGGAAGAAACAAAATCCAAATGCTGATTCTGCGATTTCGCAGCGGCAGAAATGCTACCGGCAGCAACATCCACAACACATATTTCATCTTGTCCTGTGTGAATACTTTTTGAATCAGATACCCGATATGGTAAAAACAATTTTTTGCAATTTCAATAAATCCACCATCCGACGTTGATAAATACGCTTCCAGTCGGCTCATCATTACACCATCACCGAAATAGTCAACAAGCGCCACCGCAATTCCAAAGTACAAGACAGCCACCGCAAACAGGAATGCCCCAAAGCGGATGCGAGCCTTTTTTTCGTGGCATGTCTCCTCATCCGGTGTCTTTCCTACCGGATAGAACATAGTCCACAAGGCAACCGCCGCCACATAAATCGCAGCATCCTCTTTTACCATCAGCGTTAGCAGTGCGAAAATGAGCGAACCGATTTTCTTTCCTTTTATAACAAAATAAATTAAAAATAACAGGACCAGTGAAAGAATTTTATTTTCATGAAAATCACAGAAACACCCCGTTGCCGTGCTTGGATAAATCACATATAAAATTACTGCAAAAAGAGCTGTCTTCGGAGAAAATTGCAATTCACGACAAATCAGCCAGATTGGAAATACGGCCAGCCCCACGCAAAATGCCTGCACATAATGCAGATAAAGTGGTGTCGGGAATAGCAGATATCCCGGCAGCAGCAAATAAAAAATCGGCGAAAAATGCACCCCAAAATGACTCATCAGTTTGCTACGCTCAATCGTTGTGTTCGGCAATCCTGTTTCTTTCATCTGCTCAAACATCTGTGCAAAAATACCGAAATCATAAGTTGCATTGGAAAAAGTCTTGTATTTCAAGGAGGAAAAATAACCAATCCCCACAGTAAATACCACAAAAATAACCGCCGTCAGCACCAGTGACACCGGCGCACTCATCTCAAATGGCTGCGCATTTTTTGACGAAGGCAATAATGTTGGTAACCGCGGTGTTTTTTCCATCCCGACAAAAATGAATTTGCACACAAGTATAAGTATGAATGCTAGCCCGACGAGCAGATAAATCGCATCACCGGCCTGGTATGCGTATATCCCAGCCAAAAGCACTGCCAGCACGCCCATACCGATGTACAAAATTTTTGCAGTGCGAAGGCTGATCAGCAAAAATGCTCCTGCCAACCAGCCGGCCAAACACATCCGTAGGAAATAGACAGCGTCCATCTCGTGAAAAGCTGGTGCTGTACCGAACGAAATCGTCTCCACAGTACTGCACCAGGCAAACAAAATACCGATGCACAACCATGCCATCATCGCATTTGCGGTAAGACCATATGTATTTTTAATATCGTTTATAATCTGTTTGATTCTCTGCATTTTGTTGACTCTGCCCTGTCGGGCTACTTTCTCATGTTTTGCGTCTCTTAAGGTCATACCTTTTGCGCCCTGCTATTATTTTATCATATTTTTTTTAATTCGGATAGTGAAAAGTTCCCCTTACTTGACAAAATCTGTGATTGGGAATAGACTATCGTTAGTTAGATTTTACTGGATTTTATGGAGGTATTTGTATGGGCAGAGGTTCCGGCGGAAGACGTAGTTCGGGTGGCAGAAGCGGCGGCAGCAGAAGTTTTGGTGGGCGCAGCGGTGGCATTCGTTCGGGCAGAGGCAATCGTTCTCGCAGCGGCGGCGGATTTGGCGCTCCGCACATCGGTGGCGGGTTTGGGGGATTCCGTCCTGGCGGAGTACATATTCATCTCGGCAATACGGGACGTCGTTACAGTACACCAAACATGCAAGGCATGAGCACAAACCATACCGGCTCCGGAAGCACAAGCAGTTCGGGTAACCCGTCCGGTAAATTTGATTGGGTTTCGCTAATTGTGACAATTGCCGTGATTCTTGTGTTTATCTCGATACTTTCGGCTTCCTGCACATCAGGCGGTAACGCTTCGGTTACACGCAGCACAGTAAATCGCGAACCACTTTCTTCCGATCAGACAGTCGAAAGCGAATATTATCGCGACGACCTCGGCTGGATTAAAAATGAAACGCGTCTTACATCCGGTATGAAAGCATTCTATAAAGAAACCGGCGTTGCTCCGTTTTTATATATAACCGACAATATTAACGGCGACCATTTCCCGTCCGCGAGCGCGGTTGAAGACGAATTAAATGAGATGTACGATGAGCTTTTCGAGGATGACGGCCATTTCATTTTGCTGTTTTTAGAATATGACGGTTACGAGACATGGTATTTGTGCGGTTCTGCGGCCGAGACCGTGATGGATGATGAGGCGTGCGAGATTTTGCTCGATTACATCGACCGCTATTACGATACTAATTTCGGCATTTATAACGATGAAGAATATTTCTCCACCGTCTTTGAGAAGGCCAGCGAGCGCATTATGACAAAACAGACATCCCCGGCGACATTCGGCACTGTAGCTGTTGTTTGCATTGCGGTCATTGTAGTTATCGTGCTATTCATTCAGTTTTCGAAGAAGCGCGCCGAAGCGAAGAAGGCGGAAGATGAGCGTATGAAGCAGATTTTGGAGACACCGTTAGAAACCTTCGGCGACCAGAGCCTCGATGAGTTGGCCAAGAAATATATGACCTCCGAGGAAATTCAAAAAGAGACACAAAAAGAAAACTTGTAATACAAAATCAGAGCAGTTCACTGATGGATGAACTGCTCTTTTTTGCTAAAACTGATAAAATTTGAAATACTCATAATCCGCATAACCGCCGAGCTCTTTGGTCGCGTAATTGTACAGGCCGATGCGGTAGCCCATGAAATGGTCGAGCGTGTACAGCATCTTCACATCGACGCCAATTTTCTTCCAATCGCTTCCATTGGCGGAATAGTAAAATTCCACGATGTCACGGCTGTCTTCAAAGTCAAAGTACACCTTCAGGTAAATATCAGACGCTTCCCATCTGATTTTCTCGCGTACCTCATCGCCTTTCGTCGTCATAATCACATACGCACCGTCCGTCTCCATAGAAATGCCGACCGTGCCGTAAGTACTCTGCAATGCCACGAAGCCTGCTTTGTCACCAATCTTCATGCCGGCTGTTTCCAAATGTGTCTCAAAAGCACATTTCGGTCCGACCGTACGCTGCGTGAGCGTGCCTCGCGCATCTAAAATGTTTGTCGCCATCTGCGCTGTTGTCAGTCGCAAATAACCCGGGCGTTCGGTAAACGACCATGCTTTCGGAATTGGGTTGTGATTCCACTGCCAGTTCAGCGCCAGCTTATTTTCCACATGATTAAAATCATCACTTATTACAATATCATATTTCCCGGATTCCTCGTGCGGCCCCTCAAAGCTCTCCGGTACTTTGCCGTCGATACCAAGCATTGGCCAGTCATCTTCCCACTTCACCGGCAGGATGCATGGAATGCGCCCCACCGCGTCATGATCCTGAAACAGCATTGCGAACCACTCGCCGTCCGGCGTGTCAAAAATCGCACCCTGTGCCACACCTTTATTGTGGTAGCCCATGTCATCATCCATAATCACTTTGCGTTCGTACGGTCCGAGCAAGTTTTTTGAGCGGTAGCAGATCTCGCGGCGTCTCTTATTGCCAACTACCGGCCATTCAATGAAAATCAAATAATAATATCCATTAATTTTGTACGCATGACAGCCCTCGCAGCGCAGACCGATACCTTCACGCGGCGTCGAAAACAGCAGTTGGTTGATGCCGCCCTCCTGCAGGCCCGATGCGTCCGGCTTTAACTCCGTAATGCGCACATCGCCGCAGTTATAAAAAATATACAGCTTGCCGTCGTCGTCAAATAACAATGACGGGTCGTGATAAATGCCATCCAGTTCGTCGCGCTTCCACTCACCGCTCTCAATGTCGGTCGTGTGATAAATGTACGTCTTTTTCATGTCATTGCATACAAAAACTGCATAAAAGACCCCATTGTTATAACGCAGGCTCGTTGCCCACTGGCCGCGACCATAAGTATGTTTGCCGTTTTTCAGTTCATATTGGTCGTTATCCTCAATCTTATCATAGATGTACGACTGAATCTGCCAATTGGCAAGGTCGGTCGATTTCATAATCGGGCAACCCGGCATCACATGCATCGTCGTACTGACCATATAATATGCATTACCGACACGCAATACATCCACATCCGGAATATCGCTGAAAATAATCGGATTCTTGATAATCGCTTTGCTCATTTGTAATTCTCCCTTCACTCTGTTTCATCGACGAACACCGTCGGCACGGCACATGCCATCGGCACCGGACTGTTCTCACATTCCAGGCATCCGCGTGTCTGAATGCTGGTAATTCCTTCTTCTACATCTTCATCGGTCGCTGTCGGGTCATCAACCGGCACAGCCTGCCCGCCTACGATGTTCACATGGCCCACTCCTTGCGCCATTAATGCATCAATATTTTCAATTAATTCGTCAATTGTCGGCATAGTAATCTCCTTTCCGAAGCGTTTACGCATATTATAGCACGATTGTAACACGATTCCAACCCGCAATTAATTTTCTCCGCTAAAAATTAATGCGCGAAAGGTCGCGTAGATATTGATAATGCCGTATCCAAATTCATTGTTCGGGTAGACCTGATTTGTGCTGCGGGCGGCCCCGCGTATGAGCAAATTTTTAATTTCCACGGTGCGCATTGTCGGTAGTTCTCCGCGTACAATCCCCCATTCGAAAAGCTGTACGCATGCTCCGGCCGCCAACGCGGCAGCGATACTCGTACCGCTGCGGCGCACATAACGCACTTCCTCCGGCAATCGGCTGACCTGCACACCAAGTACATTGACCGCCGGTGCAGCAACATCCGGCTTGATTTCGCCATTGCCGGCAAAGCCGCGCCCGGATTCAATGAAAAAACTGCCGGTCTCCGAATCGTATCCCGATACGGTAAGCAACGCCTCCGCATTTCCCGGCGCCGTAATCGTCGTGTCCGGGTCCGGTTCGAGGAAATAAGTTTCACTGTCAATAAAATCATTAATCGGCAGCCAAATATGAAAGTCCCCTTCCAGCAAATTGCGTCCAAACACACGCAGCCGCCAGATTCCCGGCGTCGGATTTTTAAAACGCATGAAAATGAGCTGCTCTCCGCTCAAAAATTCCAGCAATCGGTATGACACGTCAATGGTCGTGCGGTTGAAAATGAAATCGTATGTCTGACTTTCCTCTGTCGTCGCAAAAATGCGCGGCACCACTTCGCCCTCCGGCGAGATAATGGAAACGGTGTAAATGTCCGGCGGGCTCCCCCAAAGCTCCAGTGTAAAACCGGTGTCCGGCACATTCATTTCCGGCATATCTACCACCTCGCCCGGTCTTGCTGTTGCATTATCATATCCCTCACCTACGCGCAACTCTACATCCGTATAATCCTGTCTGTCAGTAAGTGTCCCAAAAAAGTGATGCCGCTTGTCACCTTCATTGCCGGCAGCACAGACAACTGCTACACCAACTTCCTCTGCTGCGCGGCTTAAAAATTGACTGAGTGCATCCGCCCCGGTGTGCGGCCCGCTGTTGCTGCCAACCCCAATCACAATCACGAGCGGCATCTGCAAGCGTCTGGCTACATTGAGCAGATAGCGTGCCCCAAACATGATGTCCGTCTCCTGATAAGCAATCGCATCCTCTTTTACAAGAAAAAAATTGCGCAGATATTGCTTTGCCGGCTTTAATTTTACCATTGCAATCTGCGCCTGTGGCACAATGCCGGTAAACTCTTCGGCGAAATCTGCTCTCCCCGCAACGATAGAAGTAAGATAGGTTCCATGTCCAATTTCATCTCGGCCACCCGCCGTCCCTTGCAAAATCTGCTCGCGGGTATATTCTGTGCCATAAAAAAGTCCCTCCGGCGGCTTGCCGCTTTGGTCTGTCTGATCCCATATACTGACCACACGCGTCTGTCCGCCATCGTCCGTAAATACCGGATTGTCGTACTCAATGCCGGTATCAATAAACCCGACAAGGCAGCCCTCTCCGTAAAGTTCCAGCCCTTCGGTACGCTGCACACGCAACGCGCCAATACTGTCTGCTGCCTGCACATCCATCAACCCGTACAACTTAGGGAGCGTAAAATAACTTTCAAATGGTGCATTCTCAGCCCGCGGCCGCATCTCCATTCCAAGTCCATACCCCGCTACAATCCGGCACAAATCCCCATCTTCCGCAAAATAGCGATTAAAAATGTAATCAAAATAATCTTCTGAAACCGCCTGTTCTCTACAATCTGCCATCTTCCCATTCCTTTACTGAAATAAAAATACCCCACATTTACGATCTCTAATGTTCGCTTACTTCTCGTAAATGTGGGTGTAATATCGGTGTCTTCTTAATTAAATATATGAGATGGCAAAATTTATATCCCTTATTTCATTTGCTTGCCTTCTTTATTCTACTTATAAACTTTATTTCGCCTCAAACCACTTAACTTCTTCTGACTGCCCAATCTGCCAGATTCCGTCGTAGCCCTGCTCCTCTAACTTGTCGATGAATTTGCCGACCTTCTTCGGTTTTACAAACACACCGGTGTCGTAGTCCGCGCGCAGTTCTTCGGCCTTCTTCATCGCCTCGATGCATTGGTCTTCCCAGAAAAGTACCGCCACTTTCTTTCTGCGGGTCGGGATGCGGTACTGGGTATCCATCAAAATACTGAAAATGCGTTCGAAACCAATCGAAAAACCAACCGCCGGCACGCTCTCATTAATAAACTTGCCAATCAGATTGTCGTAACGTCCGCCACCGGCAATCGCGCCTCGGAAACGTGTACTCTCGATTTCAAATACCGTGCCGGTGTAGTAGCCCTGACCGCGCACGAGCGACATATCGTATACTACTTCATACTTACCGTTTGCTACTTCTGCTACTGTCTGCATAATCTTCTGAATATTTGCAGCCGCCTCATCATCCTCGCCGACGAGAGCTCTCGCATCATCAATCGAAAATGGCATCTTTTCTAAAATACCGAGCAACGCTGCAATAGCCTCTGCCGGGAATTCCTTCTCCGTCAATTCTTTCGCTACGCCCTCCGCGCCGACCTTATCGAGCTTATCGAAGGAAATGCATACGCTATCGAGTGTTCCCTCGGCAAAGCCACACTTCATAAGGATATTTCTTAAGAGTCTGCGGTCATTAATCTTCATCTTAAACTCGGTCATGCCGATATTAATTAACGCCTGCGCAGTCGTTGTCATCAACTGAATTTCCGCACAATAGGACGCATCGCCAATGATGTCAATGTCGCACTGCACGAATTCGCGCAAGCGGCCTTTTTGTGGACGCTCAGCACGGTACACGCGATCCATCTGAATGCACTTAAACGGGGTAATTAACTTCGCGCGATTGTTTGCATAGTAACGGGAAAGCGGCAATGTCAGGTCGTAACGCAGACCCATGTCGGAAAGTTCCGTCATGTTTCCCTCAGCCACAGCCTTTTCTAACTTCTCGCCGCGTTTCATCACCTTAAAAATGAGGTTCAAGTTCTCGCCGCCTTCGCTCTTATCCAAGTTTTCTATATCTTCCAAAATCGGAGTGCCGATGCGCGAAAAGCCGCAAGATTGGTACGTCTGCAAAATAATTGACTGCAGGTAATCGCGAATCTCCATCTCCTGTGGTAAAAAATCATTCGTTCCTTTTACTGTCGTGATTTTCATATGAACAAGGTCTCCTTTTCATAAATATAAATGACCCCCATAAGCGTCTGCCTATGGGGGTTCATATCGTGCCCAGAACCGGAATCGAACCAGTGACACGAGGATTTTCAGTCCTCTGCTCTACCAACTGAGCTATCTGGGCATCTGCCGTTCGTTACCGAACGAACAGTATATTATCATAGTCATCCAAATAATGCAAGCACTTTTTTCATTTTTTACAAATATTTTTTAAGCACTTTTTATGTACTCTGTCGCAAATGCCTGCCGAGCGACTATTCCCCGTCATCCATGTCGAATTCTTCCGGATCCATGATTTCACGCGGGCCACCCATACTGTAAAATTCTTTGCCGACTACATTTTTTGCATTTCGCACTTCCTCAACCATCTTGGAAATCATCGTCTTTACCGCATCAGATTGCTTGATATTTTTGAGTACGATATCCTTATCCTTATCTACGCGTGTCGTCAAAATCACGTCGCCCGTACCGAACAGACGATGCCACAAAGTTCTTTTCAGCTGCACATCCACAATACGATATAAAAGCACCTCGTCGGAAATAGTCGTCAGCAAGCCCTTGTTCTGGTACAATCTGCCGTCTGCAATCGCATATGTGGTAAAGCTAAATGGAAACCACATAAAATGCTTGCGATCCCTCCATACCGGTTCTTCCTTTTCTACTACAATCTTCTTACTCATAACCATTCACCTGTTCCCTTTCGAAATTCGCACATTTTTCTGCGAAAAATCGTGCTGCAATACTTTCCCGCGCGTTCGCGCTCCCGAAATCCTAAAAACATTCGAAATCCGCACATTTTTCTGCGAAAAATGGCTTCTTTCTCATGTTTTGCGGGTGCCAAGGTCATACTTTTTTATGCAAGCATAAAACTCATGACTTTTGCACCCTTGGCATACTAATATAGTAGCGAATTTCACAAGAATTGTCAATGAAAGTTATCTTCCCCTTGCAAAACTTTCCAATATTATATATAATCGGAGAAAATGTAAGATTTTATGCCGCGCAGCGCATGACGGGTGCGGTTTTGAAATGGAGGAAAGACCATGTTAGATTTAAAGTTTTTAAGAGAAAATCCGGAAATTGTCAAGCAAAATATCCGCAACAAGTTTCAGGACAATAAGCTGCCTCTTGTGGACGAGGTCATCGCACTTGACGCAGAAAGCCGCAAGACACAGCAGGAAGCTGACGATTTACGTGCAAAGCGCAAAAAGATTTCCAAGCAGATCGGCGCTTTAATGGCGCAAGGCAAAAAGGAAGAAGCGGAAGCTGCCAAGGCTGAGGTTGCTGCTTTCGCAGAGCGTTTGGCGCAGTTAGAGGTAAAGGAAGGCGAGCTGCAGGCAAGAGTGAAGGAAATCATGATGATTATCCCGAACATCATTGATCCGAGTGTGCCGATTGGTAAGGACGATAGCGAAAACGTGGAAATTACCCGTTACGGAGAGCCGATTGTGCCGGAGTTTGACGTGCCGTACCACACCGAAATTATGGAAAAATTCAAGGGCATTGATTTAGATGCAGCCAGAAAAGTAGCCGGCAACGGTTTCTACTACCTGATGGGCGACATTGCAAGATTACACTCCGCAGTCATTTCTTACGCAAGAGATTTCATGATTGACCGCGGCTTTACCTATTGTGTGCCACCGTTCATGATTCGTAGCGATGTTGTAACCGGCGTTATGAGTTTCGCGGAAATGGACGCGATGATGTACAAAATTGAAGGCGAAGATTTATACTTAATCGGTACCAGTGAGCATTCGATGATTGGTAAGTTCATCGACACGATTATCCAGGAGCCGGAGCTTCCGTACACACTAACCAGCTATTCTCCATGCTTCCGTAAGGAAAAAGGCGCGCACGGCTTAGAGGAGCGTGGCGTTTACCGTATCCACCAGTTTGAAAAGCAGGAAATGATTGTTGTCTGCAAACCGGAAGATAGTATGATGTGGTTTGACAAGCTGTGGCAGAACACGGTTGATTTGTTCCGCAGCCTTGACATCCCGGTTCGTACGCTGGAATGCTGCTCCGGTGACTTAGCTGACTTAAAGGTAAAATCCATCGACGTGGAAGCTTGGTCTCCAAGACAGCAGAAGTACTTCGAGGTCGGTAGCTGCTCGAATCTCGGCGACGCACAGGCACGCCGTTTGAAGATTCGCGTGAACGGTGAGGATGGCAAGAAATATTTTGCTCATACCTTAAACAACACGGTCGTTGCTCCGCCGCGTATGCTGATTGCATTTCTGGAGAATAACTTAAATGCTGACGGCACGATTCGCATTCCGGAAGCACTGCGCCCATATATGGGTGGCAAGGAAGTCATTGCTTAGTTTCTAGAAAGAATAAATTTAGGGCGTCCCCCGAGTCATTTCAGACTTTGGGAACGCCCTCTTTTTACATATCCTGTATTCTTCTGTTGATATAATCAACAATCATCTCCGTGGTTGCTTCCACGCCCAGCTTGCTGCTGTTAATGGAGAAATCGTAGTTTCTCGAATCACCCCATTTTTTCTCACAAAAATAATTGTGATATGCCTTTCTCTTTTTGTCCTGTTCGATAATCAGAGCTTTGGCTTTTGCAGGAGTAATGTCATGTAATCTACAAATACGTTCGACTTTCTTATCCATGTCGCCAAGCACGAAAATCGTAATCAGTCCATGAAATTCCTTTAAGGCTTCCTCGGAGCAACGTCCAACGACAACGAAAGATTTACCTTCTTTGGCTTTCTTTCTCAAGAAATTGAATTGCATATAAGCAATGTTCTCGTGAGGCGAATTGCTATGACCGCGCACAGTTCTTGAACCGAATCCTTTTTTCGGAACCTCATCGTAAGGCTCTAAATTGCCGACATGAACATTTTTCTCTTCGGCGATTTCACGCAGCAGATGATAGTCGTACAACGGAAGATTAAAAATCTCAGAAATTTTATCTGCGATTTCATGTCCCGCACTGCCAAATTCACGTCCGATGGAAATAATGACTTGCTTCTGGTTCTGTTTCATTTGCCGTTCCTCCTTATAAGTATCTAAACCATATGCAGACCATGGAAATCACTAACACGATAACGGTAGCCGGCACCATAGCCTTACAATATTTGCCCCAACCGATTGGGTAACCTTCTTTTGCTGCAACGGAAGTACCTACAACATTCGCAGAGGCACCGATTGGTGTTGCACTGCCGCCAATGTCTGTTCCCATGGCAAGTGCCCATGCCAAAATCGGCAGTCCGATGCTTTCCGTTACTGCAAGATTTTTAATAACCGGAATCATAGTTGCTGCAAACGGAATATTATCAATAAATGCGCTGGCAATACTGGAAATCCAAATAATGATAGCAATCATAAGATACATGTTGCCGTCACTGATTTTTCCGATAAAGGATGCAATAATCTCTAATACACCGGTCTGTTCTAAACCACCTACGACAACAAACAATCCGATAAAGAATAAGAGCGTTTTGTAGTCAACTTTTTTCAAAAGCTCCACAGCTGATTTGCCGGCAACAAGCAAAGTGATAATTGCGATAAACAAACCAATCGTTGCCACAGTAAGCCCTGTCTGCGCATGTGTTACAAGAAGCACAACTGCCAGTAAAAAGATAATACAGCTTGCAGCAAATGATTTCTTGTGCTCGATGGTATACGAATACTTTGATACATCCTCCGCACTCAACGATACACCGGAAATCAATTCCTTTTTAAATACTAGATAGAAATATATTACTACAACAATCAAAGAAATGCCAGCAATTACACCGGTATTTGCAATAAAATCTGCAAAACTGTATCCGAGCGACGTACCGATGATAATATTTGGTGGGTCACCACACATCGTCGCAGAACCACCGAGGTTCGCACAGAAAATTTCCGCTAAAATCATTGGCACCGGATTGAACTTCAATAATTGTGCCAACTCCACCGTAACTGCGGCCAGGAACAGTATAACAGTAATACTGTCGATGAACATTGCCAAAACTGCGGACATCATCATAAAGGTAATGAAAATCGGTATTGTTTTGAAATGTACCAGCTTTGCAATTGTCATGCAAAGCCATTGGAAGAATCCTGCTTTCGCCATGCCCTCTACCATAACCATCATTCCGGCAATGAAAATAATCGTCGCCCAGTTGATGCCGCCGGAGCTTTCGGATGCCGTTCCTGCTTCGTACCAAAAGCTCAACGAGAAAATTGGTGCAATATTTAAGGTTTCCATCGCAGCCTTAAAATCACGCATGCATACGCCAAACACTAAAATCAGTGTCGCCGCACCGCATCCAAGCGTAGCATAATGACGCTCAATTTTCTCGGTGATAATAAATACGAACATAATCAAAAAGATAATGACTGTTGTGATTTGTGCTAACATTTTCGTAACTTCCCTTCTTGAATAAAAATTATCGCAATGCGATATTTGTTTTTACCAAATTTGTATTATATTACTAATATTCTAAAAGTCAAGCAAAAAGAGGATGCCCCGGTCACTTTGTGACTTTGGGAGCATCCTCTTGTATCATCCATCTTTCAATTATTTTACATCAGTTGCTGTAGCCTTTAAGTATGCAATCTTGCCCTTTAAGTCTACCACCTTCATATTCTTTACTAATTCCTCAGTTGTCTCTGTTACATGGTTGTTCTTTAATGCCTCTGTTGCAACATAATTAACGTACAAATCATCGGTAGCGGATACAAAGTACATGATGTGCTGTCCGTATGTGGATTCAATGATGGCGGTGTCGCCTGCTTTTCTTGCTTCATCGAAAATCCATTCATCGATGCTTTCTACCATCTCGCCCTTACCCACATGTTCGTAGAGGCCACCGTTTGTGGTGGAACCGGTGTCTTCAGAATAACGTTCTGCCATTTCAGCAAAAGTATCTTCATCCGCACCATTCTTCTTCCAGTAATCAAGCATTGTCTTTGCATTTTCTTCTGCAACGCCACTGTCGGATAATAAAATGTGACGGAATGCAACCATTGTGGATTCGTTACGCGCAATGCTGTCAAAGTATACAACATAGTATGCGTTGGTGCCTTCAACCACACCAATGTCACCGGACTTTCGGTCATCTTTTAACATCCACTCACTCAACTGTGCGTTTACGTTTGAGAGGAAGTAATCCTCAACCAATGTGGACTTGTCAATATCAAAATCTTTTGTGTCATCGTATTCGGTAATCACAGTTTTGTAAGATTCCTCGTCGGTAATCTTAGCCGCCAAGTCATCCGCTTTGTTCTTTGCCTCTTTCTTTAATGCTTCCTTTTCTTTCTCGGTAGCGTCCGTACCTGTGGAGAAGTTAATTGCATAGGAACGATAAGATACAAGATAGTAATTTCCCTTGTTTTCTTCAATTTCTGCTGCAATCATCTCATCCGTAACATTATATGTTTCCTTCAGATAATTAGAGTATTCTGCTGCAATCAGCTGCTTTTCAATGTACTTTTCAAACTTGCTGACGGAGATGTCACCATATGCAAGCTGGATGTACTCCTTCAATGTGTAATCGGAAGCTGCGGCAGCTTCTTCAATGGCATCCATCTCTTCTTTTACTAACTTCTTCGCATCAAATTCCATGTCGGACTTAATCGCCGCGTCATACAATGCGTAAATTTCCTGCATGGACTCGATCGCACCCTGCATGAAGTAATCTTCCCATGTCAAGTCTTCACTGTACTGCTGTTCGGAATATGGACGAGATGGGTCAATGCCAAGGTAGCTGTAATAGCTGTAATTCTGGCTCTCGTAGTTGGATACCACGGCATTATAATAGAAATCAACTTCACCTTTGCTAACCTCGTACTCACCAATCTTCACATAGGAACCGATATTATCGCCAACTCTCTGATAAATCAGCACGCCGAATGCCGCGATAATCGCTGCAATGACAACTACAACACAAGCAATATAAACTTTCTTGCCTGTAGCTTTTTGTTTTGCTTCACGCTCAGCCTTCTGCTCTTTGGTTTCTACCAACTTTTCCGGCTGAATCTTTTCTTTTTTACTCATTCTCTTTGTCTCCTGGTTCTTTATTTTTTAACACCCTCGCAGCACACACGGCCGCACGCGTTTTACACATACGGCGATTGTACCACATTTTCAATTTGCTGACAATGTTTAAAACTGTGAAATATTTATTTTCTGCTAAATTCCGCGGTGTGTAACACTCTCGGAAGCAATTTTTGTCGCTTTTTCAAGCGCATGCTCGATGGATTCTTGCTCATTCATGCGATAATAGCAGTACGCACCGTGCAGAACGTCTCCGGCACCGAGTGTGTCGACTGCCTTTACCTGCGGCGGCGTGATGAATCCATGGCTATGATGCCCCACTTCGTAATAATCCCACCACTCGGTCGGTTTGTCTCCGTGTGTAATGGCAAAATAACCGATATTATGCGGTACGATTAAATATGTAATGTCCTCATATTGCGGCGGAAGAAATACTTCTGAGGCAATTAACTCGGTCGCTGCATCAAGAAATACATCCGTATGCTCCTTGTAGCTACCGCCGTCCATGATAATATGCTTGCCCATCTTCCATGCCTGCGTCACAATTTCGCCGGCCGGCTCGTAAAGGTTTCCATCCGTGCAGAGGAATAATGCACCTGCAAGTTCCGCTTTGACTGCCGAGGTAATGACGCTGCCGGGTATGGAGGTCTCATCTGTCGCGTGCAAATGCGCAGCGTAGTTGGTCTGACCGCTAAAAATCGTGCGCGTACCGGTTTCTTCATTGACAATAATCGTCGAAATGCATGGATTCTGCTCACAGTCCTGCGCAAAGTCGATGACCTCGACATTACATTTTGCAAGCTCCGCCTTCAGCCACGCACCCATCGTACTCTTGCCGATGCAGGTGTAAAGCTTCGCCTTGCCGCCGAGCTTTGCGTAGGTAACGGCCGCATTGGCCGCCGGCCCGCCGATGCGACAGACAAAATCTGTGGTTCTTGATTTATGATTTTCTTGCGGAAAATCGTCCTGATAGTAGACCATATCCACACAGGTAAGCCCTAAAAATATACCATAACTCATTCTATCTTTCGCTCCTATCGAATTCTCCTTGAAATATCTTTAACAATTCCTGATATATGTCACGTTTTGATACGCCACGGTCCTTAGCCACGAGCTTCATCGCTTCCTTACGTGCGATGCCTTGCGACTCATAATACGTCATGTGCTCCTCGATGCTCATCGCACTCCACTGCTCAATTTGTTCTTCTCGTATTGCGCTAAAGGGCTTCCCCTCGATTACAAGGACATATTCGCCGCGTGGCTCCTCTGACTCCAGCACATTCGCCAGTTCAGAAAGAGTATACTGCCGCCCCGACTCAAAACGTTTCGTCAGCTCTTTGAGCACGGTAATTCGGCGGTCGCCCAATGTTCCATAAAGTTCCTTGACCGTATTTTTTAAGTGATGCGGTGCCTCATAGAGAATCATGGTGCGTGTCTCATTTTGTAATTCCTTCAAAATTTGCTCACGCTCCTTTTTGTCCGCCGGCAAAAATGCCTCGAATGCAAAACGGCGCGTCGGCAGTCCGGACATTGTCAGCGCGGTGATGCATGCCGCCGGCCCCGGCAATGAGGTAACGGTAATCCCCGCTTCGTAGCACTGGCGTACAAGTTCCTCTCCCGGGTCGGATATCCCCGGTGTTCCCGCATCGGTAATCAGTGCAATATTCTTGCCCTCTATCAGCTCTCTCACGAGATATTTCGCCTTTTCTACTTTATTATATTCGTGATAGCTCGTCATCGACGTCTTAATTCCCAGATGGTTGAGCAGCTTAATGCTGTGGCGCGTGTCCTCTGCCGCAATCAAGTCAACTTCCTTCAATGTGCGGACAACGCGAAACGTTATATCCTCCAAATTTCCAATGGGGGTCGCGCACAAATATAATGTTCCTGCCATGTTTTCCTCCATTATGTGACGTGTTTCGTCGGCCGTTCGGCTGTGCGAAACGCACTTCACATTTAGTATCCATACTTCTCGGTAATCTCCTGCGAATATTTGCCCGGTGCCTCAAAGACAACAATCGGTGCCTCGACAATCATCTGGCAGCCGCCGCCCTTGACCGCCTCAACCAACACCATGTTCGCATCACGGTCGACAAACGGATGCACAAATTTCATCCGTTTCGGCTCAAGACGGTACTTTTTCATCGTCTCGATTATCTCTACCAGTCGCAGCGGGCGGTGCACCATGTACATACGGCCGCCGTCACGCAGCACCCTTGCGCCCTCACGCACGACATCTTCCAGCGTACAAAGCACCTCATGGCGGGCAATCGCCTTCGGCGCGTCGGGATTTTGCAGCCCCTTGCCGCTTGTCATGTACGGTGGATTCGTCGTAATTACATCATATGTAGCAGCCCCAAAGATGTGGCTCGCCTCCTTGATGTCGCCTTCCACAATCTCTATCTTATGTTGCAAATTGTTAAGCGCCACACTACGTGCTGCCATGTCGGCGCTTTCCGGCTGAATCTCCAACCCGGCAAAATGCTCGCCCTTTGTTTTCGCAGAAAGTAAAATAGGAAGAATGCCTGTTCCGGTGCCTAAATCCAAAACGCGTTCTCCCTCCTTTACGAGCGCAAATCCGGAGAGCAGGACCGCATCCATACCAAAGCAAAATTTTTCCGGGTTCTGTATAATATGATACCCGTTTCGCTGTAAATCGTCGACCCTCTCGCCTTCTTTGATTGGTACTTGCGTAAATTCCATGCTCATCCTCTTATTGCTGTTGTTTCTATGATTGCGTGGCAATTATGCCTGTCGCACATTACTACTTACGGCGTCTAGCGCATATTTCTTTCTTTGCGCTCCAACGCTTCGAGTGCCTTTAACTCTTTCATTTCTTCTTCCGTCGCCTGGTTGCGGTCCTTGCGCTTCTTTGTGCGGAATTTCAGCTGATCCACGTGATACTCGCGCACATCCTTTTCATCGTTCACCGTCACAATCACCTTGCAGCGCTGACGCAACACACTGACGCTCTGCACTTCGCCCTTGAACCCATCATCGGTTGTCACAAGGTCGCCCACGTTCGGCAATTTGGAATTGAGCCACTCATATGTTTCCTGTTCATTTTTCAAGCAACACATTAATCGGCCGCAAACGCCGGAAATCTTTGTCGGATTGAGTGACAAATTCTGTTCCTTTGCCATCTTAATTGATACCGGCACGAATTCCGGCAGATAAGAATGACAGCAGAGCTGACGGCCGCAAATGCTGTAACCGCCCATCGTCTTTGTCTCGTCGCGCACACCAATCTGACGCAGCTCAATGCGGGTACGGAACACCGACGCCAAGTCCTTGACGAGCTCGCGGAAGTCAATTCGACCATCTGCCGTAAAATAAAACAGCACTTTATTTCCATCAAATGTATATTCCACGTCTACTAACTTCATCTGCAATTCATGCTCACGAATTTTCTCAAGGCAGATGCTGAAAGCTTCCTTACTTTTTCCCAAATTTTCCTTATAAATACGATCGTCTTCCTGGGTTGCCACGCGAATCACACCTTTGAGTGGTTGGAACACTTTCTCCTCATCTACTTCGTGATTGCCCTGCACGACGTAGCCGTACTCCACACCTCTGGCCGTCTCCACGATTACACGATCACCCTTATTTATCTTAAATTCGCCCGGCGAGAAATAATAAATCTTGCCCGCCTTGCGGAATCGAACTCCAATTACCTGAATCATAATTTGTCCTCCAATTTATATGCTTCATGAATCTCCGTCAGCATCAGCTCGAGACTCATCTCCAAATTCACATTTGCTTTGATGCGCGCACGCTCTGCGGCAATTTTTTCGAATGCCTGCTGCAAGCCGTGGAAAGTAAAACCTCTTGCCTGCTGCATCAGCAGTTCGCGCTCATCAATAAAATGTATGTGGGCAAAATCCTCGCCCGACTTCACATATAGTACGTCGCGCAGCCATAATTCAAGCAAATCAAGGTACTCGCCAAGCTGCTCTTTGCGCTCTGCCATCTGCTTCGCCAATCCGGCTGCTTCCCATTCTTCAAGCGACGTGATTTTTTTCGCCACATTTAAAACATTCTGCTTTAAATCGGCGAAATCGTCTCCGTTCGCCAGCCTCATCGCTTTGCCAAGGTTACCCTCCGCAAATGCCACCGCATCCTCCGCCTGATAATCCGGCACACTGCAATGTCTCATAAGATATGTTTTCATCACATCCGCCGTCAACGGACGGGTGTGCATAGAAATGCATCGCGATAAAATTGTCTGTAAAAATGTCTCCCGGTTCTGCGTAAGCAGCAATATGATACCATATGCCGGCGGCTCCTCGATTGTTTTTAAAATCGCATTCTGCGCCTGCACAGTCAGCTTCTCTGCGTCCGGAATGATGTATATTTTGTAACGGCTGCTGTAAGGCTTCGTCAGGATGTCTGTTACCAACTGGTCGCGCACGTCCTCGACTCCAATCGTGGCCGGCTTCTCGTGTGTCAAAATTTTCACGTCCGGCTGATTCCCCGACATCATTTGTTTACAGCTTTGACACATGCCGCATGCTTCGCCGTTTCCTGCCTCACATTGCAGCACCATAGCGGCTGCCTTTGCAATCATCTTTTTGCCTGTACCGGCGTCGCCTTCGAGAATATATGCATGTCCAGCCTTCCCAAGCTTCACTGCATTACGAAAATGGCTCTTAATATGCTCTTGCCCAATGATTTCGCTAAATCCTGCCATGCGACCGTTCCCCCTGCTGCGACTACTATATCGAAATTAGTATAACAGAAGTTGCAACTTACTGCAAATCCTTTCTGATTTCTTGCAAACATTTCTCAATACTCTCATTGTTGGAATAACGCTTCGGGATGCCACATTTTAAAATGTTTTCCTCGGAAAAATCTGCCGCGTCCGCCAAAAATCTACGACAAAGCTCCGCGTACTTTGGCTGTGACTGCTTCCGTTCGCGCTCCACTGCGCGCGCCAGCCGCAAGCCGTCTTCCACCTCAATATAAATCGGCACTACCAGCTCCTGTCCATAGTATGAAACAACTTTTTCATAAGATTCAAGCGTGCCAATGTATAAATATTTCGCTGATGCGTCCTGCATCTGCCCATCATCAACAGTAAAATAATTCCAGATTCCGTGCACCGTGTTGTACGAGCGGCGCTCAATTACCTTGCCTTCACGCTCAAGGCACAGCATCTCATCCTCGGTTACAAAAAAATATTCGCGGCCGTTCTGCTCATTCGCGCGCTGTGGTCTGGTCGAATAGCCGACGAGTTTTTTTAAGTTTAATGTTTCATCTTGCAGAAGCTTCTGGAAAATCGTATCTTTCCCGGAAGAACTCTTGCCCATCACAAAATAAATCATCTGCTCTTTTTCCTTTCCTCATCATCGCTCAAACATTTGATATAGATATCGCCGTTGGCCGTTCGGCAGCCGATTACCTCAAATCCACCTTTATAATAGGCAACCATCTCCTCGGCCATTTCCGGTGAAATAATTTCGCCCGGTGCCGCAATCGGTATTCCTGGTGGATACACGTAAATGAAATCGGCCGAAATGTATTCCTTTGCCCCAACCTGCGTTTCTTCCGGAAGCACTGCGCCGCCGTGCATTAACTTTTCTACCGGCAATTCGCATACTCGCTCCGGGTGTTCCCCAGCGAGCTTTTTCGCTTCACAAATCGGCATCTTTGCCTGTGTCTGCGGAAATTGTCTCTCATTTCTGAACTTTTCCATATTTATATTATCACACATTGCATCACACTGCGCAACCGCATCTGCAAATTTTTCCAAACCCTCCTCAGTGTCAAAGAATGAGGTCATGGCAATAATGTAATCCTGCGCCGCCATTTCCACTTCGATAGCAAAACGCTCGCGCAATAAATTGGCAAATTCATAACCGCTTAAGTTTGTTCCTTTCGCAGAGATGACTATCTTGCCCTCATCGAGTGCCACCACACAATGTGTTTTCTGTAAATCTTCTTTCTGTATTAGATGCAACTTTTTATTTTCCGCAAGTCTATTTCTCGTCTTTGCAAGCAACTCTCTATATGTTTTAACCTGCTCACGCGCGTCCAAGCCACCAATTTTATAGTCGCCAGAAAGCCAATGCATACACTGTGAAATGCTTTCCAGCAGCACATACGATGGGCTTGACGACTGATACACACCTAAATAATAATCGATGTGCTCCATCGAAACACGTCCGGATGATACTGCATCCTGACTCACATGCAAAATCGCTGTCTGCGTCAATGTTGGCATCGTCTTGTGTAAACTCTGAATTACAATATCTGCGCCGCAATCAAGTGCCGATTTTGTCGCTTCACTTCCTCCCCCTCGCGGCTGTCCATCATTTCGTTCGTTATTCTCCTGCATGTTATCCCACAGATTCATTGCCTTTAAGTGCGCGCCATGAGCCTCATCTACAATAAGCGGCACACCATATTCATGACAAATCGCTGCAATCCATGTAATATCAGAAATCATTCCCTCATACGTCGGAGATGTCACAAAAACCGCCCTCATTTTCTGTGTCGATGTCACATTTTGCATGTTATCTTCGCCAACTAACATTACATTTTTCTGCAATTTCTCGCGAACTGCTGCCGGTTCGACACCACCCTGCATGCTCCACGCCCCAATTTCCTGCGGATAGACGTATTCCGCATGCAGCCCACGTAAATCAAGTGCATGATACGCCGACTTGTGACTGTTTCTTCCTATTAAAATCTTGCCGCCATACTCGACAGTAGCGCTAATCGCTGCCAGCACGCCACAGGAGCTGCCGTTTACAAGAAAACGACTATGGGCCGCACCGTAAATCTCTGCCGCACGTTCCATTTCCTCGCGCAGAACATCCTCCGCATGATGCAAATTGTCGAATCCATTAATTTCCGTGATGTCATATGCATACAGATTGTCGGCGGTAAGCTGGCGTTTGTGCCCCGGCATGTGCATTGGATAACGATTTTTAGTTGTGTACTTTGCAAGTTTTTCGTGGAGATACATGTGAAAACACTTTCCTTTAAATATTTTTATACATGTATCCTCGAATTCATTTATGGTAATTGCAACTTTCGGAAATAAAAAATAGCGGTCCAGCTTTCGCCAGACCGTCATTGCTGCGTCTTCAGGGGTTCGAACCCTGGACACCCTGATTAAGAGTCAGGTGCTCTACCAACTGAGCTAAAGGCGCGTATATTGTTTGTCGCAAGAACCGTCCGAGGTTCATGTCATGAAAAAAGCGCCGTCCCCAGCAGAATTCTACCAAAAACAGTGCTTAAATGCGTCTTCAGGGGTTCGAACCCTGGACACCCTGATTAAGAGTCAGGTGCTCTACCAACTGAGCTAAAGGCGCATATACTTGTTCTCATTTCTAAGAACAGTGCGATTATATCTTCTGTTCTCAGAAAAGTCAAGCATTTTTTACAAATAATTATAATTTTTTCTTTCTATGTTCGTAGGTTGATTTTTCGTCGCTACAGCAACGCGAATCCGTGTTGAGGAGCTTGAGCACTTCATCGAGCGAGCCTCGGATGCAGGAAATTTTTTTGCGCAACGAACGCTTGTCACATAAGATTTGCGAAATTTTGCTATTTAAGGAATGTTTTTTCATCGTTCTACCCTTGACGCATTCTTGCTATAGTATATCCGGCATTCGACGACTTATGCATGTCACATAAATTATTTTGCAATCAATTTGTGAATCGGGTTGCCTTTCGCTGAGAATTTTTCCTCGTATTCGGTCATAATGTTACCCTTTGACAAATCCATGTCATGGTGGAGGTCAAATGTACAGGCAATCAATTCCCAGCCGGCCTGTGGAATCTGCCCAAGCGAGAAGTCAAACAAGTCACGATTATCGGTCTTGAATTCCACCCATCCGTCCTTTTTTAAAATTTGACGATATCTGGCAAAAAATTCTTTGCTTGTTAAACGGCGCTTAGCGTGACGGTCCTTTGGCCATGGGTCGGAAAAATTCAGATAAATCCTGTCTACCTCCCCCAAGGCAAAAACGTCGGCAATATTTTCCGCATCCATGCGAATAAAGCAAAGGTTTGCAACCTCCTCTTCCTGTTCCAATTTTTCAAGAGCACGCACAAGCACACTGGAATATTTTTCAATTCCGATATAATTAAACTGGGGATTCTGCTTTGCCAGCTCGGTGATGAATTTTCCCTTGCCCATGCCGATTTCAATGCGAATCGGATGGTCGTTTGCAAAAAATTTGTGCCAATTTCCTTTATACTTTTCCGGTTCATTGACCGTAAATTCACTCTCTGCAATAGTCTCGCGAGACCCCGGTACATTTCTTAATCTCATATAGAAACCTTTCTGCCGCTTCAGCAACATATTTTATACACATCATCTTATCACAACTTGGTTAAATGTTCAACTTCTTCCAATTTTTAATATTTTATGCTTGAAATAATATTGAATAACGTATATAATGGTTTGTGTTGCGGCACATATTGTTTTTAGAAAATCTATTTACTATATTTGCCCACCACTAAAATAATTTTGATAAGGAATTTTGATTATGTTTTTTCGCCATAGATTGACCCATTTTATCTCGCTTTGTCTGGCAGTTTTGTTGCTGGCGACGACTCTTTGCCCACTGACAGTACTTGCGGAGCCTACTACACCAGAGGGAGTAACCGGCGATACCGGAACTTCCGCTGAGCCTAATACAGGCGAAATGACTCCTGCGCCGGAACTTGAGAGTGGTGTCGCTCTGCTGATGGATGCGGACAGCGGCATGGTATTGTATGAGAAAAATGGTTATGAAAAACATTATCCGGCCAGTCTCACAAAAATGATGACGGCAATTTTAGCGGTTGAGTATGCAGATATGACATCTTCTGTAACATTCTCCGAGACAGCGGTAGCACTTGAGTACGGCGCATCCCATATTGGTGTAACTGCCGGCGAAGTTCTCTCTATGAACGATTGCATGTATGCTCTTCTTTTGGCTTCCGCAAATGAATGTGCCAACGGGATTGCCGAATCAATCAGTGGCTCCATTGCTGCGTTCGGCCAATTAATGACACAGCGCGCAGCCGCACTTGGCGCTTTAAATACAAATTTTACAAACCCAAGCGGTCTTCACGATGATGCACATTATACGACTGCTTATGATATGGCGCTGATTGCGCGCGAGTTTTTAAACCACTCGGAATTATTAGAGATTGAAACCGTACTCGATTACACAATTGGCGAAACAAATCTGGTCGATGAAACCCGCACATTCCAACAGAAACATAACATGGCTTATTCCGGTAACCAATATTTTTATGAAGATGGTACATTTCTTGCTGGGAAAACCGGTTACACTGACGCTTCCGGCACTACGTTAGTGACGTGCGTGGAGAAAAACGATATGCGTCTGATTGCGGTGCTGTTTCAGGCGAACGGTAAACATGCTTATGTGGATACGAGCACATTATTTAATTATGGATTTGAAAATTATGCAAACGTTGCGATGAATGACCTTAAGTCGGTTTACGTGGACAAACAGGGGATTTTGGCTGCAGTTAAGTCAAAGTTTGGATTGATTGCCGATGATATTCACTATGATGAAACAACTGCCGCACTTTTACCGATTGATTATAACGCGGCTTACATCACGACAAACACACTTTTTGAGGAGACCTTAGATGAAAATTCCGGTCTCATTGGCACATTCTTGATTCAATATAACCGTCAAATCGTGCAGAGCATTCCGCTCTATATTGATATAAAGGATGCCAAGCCGGTTGTTCCGGCAAATCAAATTGTGACGCAAAATACAACCGCAAAGAAAAGTCCCGGCGTACCGACGGCACTCATTGTGGTACTGGTGATTGTAGTTATTTTCGGCATATGCATCGGCTTTTTACAGGCGCGTGCGACTCGTCTGCGCAAGCAAAAACTTTCCCACAGAAGACAGCAGCGTTCCCGCATGGCCGTATCATATAAAAAATAATTTTCCAAGGAGGATTTACTATGAATTGGGTTGCACCTATCAAGGACGAAAAGACTTTAGTTGAGTTCAGTGAAGCTCTTCGCAGCATCGACGTAAAATATTACATCATGTTTGAAATCGGTGTCGGCACCGGCATGCTGCTGATGGACATTTTAAAACTGAAGAATAAGGACGTAGCCGGCAAAAGCGAAATCAAGGCGCCAATCGGCACCAAAAGCATAGTTACGACTTATAAATTATCGGCAGAATTGCAAAAAATCATCGCTGATTTTACCGAGGGCAAGGATCCGGAAGGTTATCTTCTGACCGGTTTTGCAGGTTCCGATGCACCGCTTTCCCGCGAACAGGCTTACCGCGTATTCAAGCAGGCCGGTCGTCAGATTGGCATCGGTTCCATCGGTGCACAGACGATGCGTAAGACATTTGCATGGAAGTATTATAAGGAAACCGGCGATATTTATTATCTGCAGCAGCTCTTCAATCATGCCTCCCCATCCATCACCTATCGTTTCATTGGGGAGAAGCCGAACGTGCAGGTGGTGTTGAAGAAGATGACACCGGAAGAGAACGAGCGCAGCCGTTACTTATTGTACCTCGACGACAATGGGAAGAAACGTCTGACACAGGCGATTGATTTGCTCAGCGATATTCGCGATCGCTTTGACAGCCCGGCAAACAACGATGCTTTCTACGGTCGCGTGGATTGCTTGCTGGAAGAACTCGACGAATTGCTTGAAAATTATAAAAATACAAAATAAAACAAAACGGGTTTCGATATCAGAAACCCGTTTCTTGTTTACTACCCTTATGTCTTCGTAACTTACGTTTCTCTCGCAGTTGCTCCTGCTTTTCTTTAATCAGGTCAGCCTCTTTTCGGTCAATTAACTTCAATGTGCGGATGCCGTAGTAGCGACCGTCCGTAGTTTTGCGAATGCGGATTTTTCCTTTCAACCAGCCATGCTCGTTACAATATGAGACGGAATAGCAGGCTCTGGCGCCGTCGGAAAACCAACGAATTTTTCGCTTCGCATTCTTCTTGCACTTGTAGCAGCGCACCATTTGCATGCGGCGGTCTCGCATCAAAGCTTCTTTCGAATCGTACGGTTGTGAAATATCCTTACAATATGTGTCAAAGACCAAATGTACTTCTTCCATTTTGCTCTGCGGCACGCGGAAGCAGTCCACGGAAACCTTGTCCTTTACTTTTGCGAAATCAATGTTCCGAATCACTTCCGCAGTATAAATGGCATCAGCCTTCGCCCGGTGGTATTTCTCCAACTCAGCAATCTGCAAAAATTCTACGGCATATTTTAAATTGCGGCGGCTCTTTCCATCCTCGCAACTTAAACTGAACAATTTCTGCACATCGTAAAAATACAATGGGAACGGAAAGTAATTTTCAATTTTATAATACTGCATGTTGCGCTGTAGCTCCACAAGGTCGCCGCTGCCCCACGTACAGAACATATAATCCACACCGCACCATGCCAGAAATTCAGGAAATACCTGTGTAAAATATCTGCCTTTTTTCAAATCGCGCGATGAAATACCGGTGATTTCTTTGCAAATACGATGCATCTCGCGATATACTGTCGGTCGAATGATTTCACCGAAACTATCTATAATTTCTAAATTTTCATTTAACTTAACGGCACCAATCTCAATCACTTCAAAAGGAAGTTCTTCTCGCTCATACTCCTTACCGTGCGGTGACTGGTTCCACTCCAAATCCAAAACAATGTAGTTCATTTTTTTATCCTACTGACTCTTTTTTCGCACAACATATCATAGCACTAATTATAGTTAAAAGCAAGGCTTCACATCACACATTGTGGCATACGCGCAGTCGCAGACAGGCTGTCCCCTTTCACATGCAAAAATCCCGGCCACAATGCAGCCGGGATTTTTGTGTTCTTATGAAACTTTTTCCAATAATTCACTATTTTGTAAATGTGCAATAGTTAGAAATTGCATTTGTGTAATTACCTTCAATAGTGCCTTCCGGATTCGCAATATATTCGCCCGCCGCATCCATTCCACGCGCCTGCACCACATTAAGCGAGCCATCCGTTTCCAGTGCATCGTCCGGCACCTTAACGGTCGCCACGCCGTCCGAAACTTTCGCACTGTAGAAATTCGTACCATTTACCTGGAAAGATACCTGTTTGATTGCTTCATTGTCAATCTTTGCTGTCACAATGGTGTAACCCGATTCGCCGCTCGTATCGCATGTCTCAAATTGAATATCATCACTTGTTACATAATATCCAAGAGATGCATTCAACGCGTCAATGCTTGAAAACTGCTCGTCCAGCCACATAATACGTGCCATCAAAAATGTCTGTATGTATTCGAGTTGTTCTTCATACGTCTGACCTGCTGTCGCCGAAAATGCACCGCCCCAACGCAACTCATTTGCATAACCCGGCAGACTGTTTTTCTCCCACATTTCGTACAAAGCATCACCCAGAATAGTCGCAATATATTCATCACGAACATCATGATAACGTTCGTACAATTTTACCACAAAGTACGGGTCACGGATTAACAGTCGGTTCCACTGCACGGTCTGATAATACTGCTCGTTGGCAAACCATTCATTGGTCGTCTGCCATGTTTGCGGCGCATTCGTATTCTGCCCCATACTGTTGCCCCATGCCCAGTCAAAGTCCCAAACCGGTCCGAATACCATCTTACCGTCAATATCCTTGTACATAAAGAAGCTATTCTTCATGCAGTCCCAGTTAAGCGAAATCTCACATACTAACATATTGTTGATGGCCGAATCAATGTCAAGGAAATCCGTGTAATGCCAGCCGTCGTATCCCGCCGCGTCAAATTCATTCTCCCGGTATGTTACACCAACACGTTTGGTGCCATCATACCAGCCCTTATCCGCCACCTTATAATGTATGTCATGGTTATCATAGACAAAATCGGTCGTATGCAGCGAATATTCCATAGCCTGTACATATGTATCAATGTATTCCACCAGCGAATCAAATTTTGCTTCTGCATCCGGCGTGTTCGTATAAATCGGCAACGCATATGCGGTCAGAACATTCGGCTCTTTGCCCTGCTGAATCTGATACCAAAAATCCATCTCCAGCAACACTCCGCCGGTTGCTGCCGGCACATCGTTTTCAAAATCCATATAATCGGTCAACTTAAAGATGTACGTATCACAAATCTCTCTTAAATAATCGGATGTAAATTCGTGCGTTTCGGAATCTACCCAGCTAAAATCCGCCACCAACTCATCTTCCAACGCATCTTTTGCTGCCTCATATTGCTCTTTCGAAATCTCTCCTGCTGCCTTAAGCGTCTTAGCAATCAGCTTTGCAATATCCTCCGCTAACTCTTCCCAATCAAAGATGTCCACACGACTCGTACCTACTCTTACATGCTCGGAAAGCTCATAAACGCCATAATATTGACCATTATAAACGAGATTAACCAACTCAGATTCCATACAATCAAGGCCCAAGTCCCCGGCTAACCCCTGCAACAATTTGTTGCGTACAAGCGAAACGTCAATTGCATTGGCTAACAACACCCAGTGCTTACTTTCACCATATCCCAACAAGTCCGCTTTCGTCTCCAATTTCACTTTAAATGGACGCTTCGCAAGTCCCGCGGTTGAATTCCCTCGTAGCTTAATTTCCGCCGCTCCATTATAGAGCTGTTCTTCAGAGTAATCCTCGCCAGTCAAATTGAAATTCACTGTCGCATATTGGGAGTCCACACCGGCATAGCTCGTCTCCGAATCAAGATACAACACCGGGAAAACAGAATAATATGCGCTGCACTGCGTGTAGCTTCCATCTTTCATCGTTACCTTCAATGTCAATGTATTTTCAATATTCTCTTCTGTCGGTGTATAAGCCTCCGAAGAAGTGCTTACCAACTCGTCACCAACATACCATTCATAAGCTACAACATCTTTTTTATTAATAAGTGACGTATCAATTGTAAACTTCACTTCCCTGCCGGCAGCAATGGCCGGTTCGTTGAAGCTGACACCATTTGCAATATAACCGGTAGCAAGGCTAATTTGTTCTGCACTCAATTCCACGTCATAAATACGGATATCATCATACATTGCGCACATATCCGGATCGTCATTCCACAGCGAATTACCTCCGATAGAAACGGTGTCAATCTCGCTTTTACCCCGAAAGAAGAAATTGCCTACCGTTCTTCCGCGCGTTCCGTCGAATGTAATGCCGGAAACTTCCTTGCCATCTACGTAAATCTTTGTTCGTTCGGTCGATACCGTAAATGCAATATGATGCCACTGACTATCCGCCAGATAATTGCCCATATCGCTCGTATCAAAGTACGCATTCCGGTCATATTCCGTATTGCTCATACGCCCGATTAAATTAACACCGAGCTTTGTCATCGGATACTTTTCACGATTTGTCGAATCGTAAGCCACAAAAATATCCGCCCACTGATAAGCCCCGGTAATGTCCACCTGCTCTGCGTCAAATTTCATCCACATTGTCACAGAAAATGCTTCCCCGGTAATCCCATTTTTAAAAGTGTTACCGTCAAGCTGCAAATAATTCTTACGCACCGTCGAGCTATTCTGGTCATCACCGTAGCTGTAGAACACGTTGCCGCGTTCCTCGTCCACCGCGATATTTCCAGCACCGATAATCTGTGCTGTACCAATCGCGCTGTTACTTCCGGTATTTTCAATCTCGCTGCCGTTTACCATTTCAAAAGTGTACTCAGCAATCGGCTCCACCGGCTGCACCTCTGCTTGCCCGGCCGGCCGACTATTTTGAATAACAAAAATGATAAAACCTGATAATGCAGTAACTAATACCGCTGTCAGCACCCCAACTATAAGCTTTTTTCCCTTCATATTATAAATCCGTTCGTTTATTTTTTCTTTGGTTTGCGCGCTGATTTTTTCAACACAATCGCGCTTCGTGACGGAAGATAACATTTGAATCCAATGCGGCCGTCCGCCTGGCGTGTTGCCTCATATTGACACGCATGCGCGACGCGGCCCAGGCCACCGAACTGATAATCATCTGTCGAAAATGCTACCTTATAGACGCCTTCTTCCTGCACAGGCACAAAATAACCTTCATACGACTGCGTCGGATGGAAATTAAATGCAAAAATCACTTTGCCTTTACTATAAATCAAAGTCTTGTCATCCTGGCCAATCCACAACGAATGTGTCTCTTTTTGCAATAATTTTTCTTTTTTCAAAAGCGTAATCATCGCCTCATCAAATGCAAGCAGGTAGCCATAGCGCAGAAGTTCATTATCCGCGAGGCTCCACTGACGGCGGCAGTAGTGGTAACTCCAACCGTTGCCCTCACGCGGGAAGTCAATCCATTCCGGATGACCGAATTCGTTACCCATGAAATTCAAGTAACCTTCGCCGGCCAACGCCGATGTCACGAGACGTATCATTTTGTGTAACGCGATACCACGGTCGATAACAATGCTTTGGGATTCCTTGTTCATGCTTGTGTACATTTCGGCATCGCAAAGGCGGAACATAATCGTCTTGTCACCTACCAACGCCTGATCATGCGATTCAGCATAACCAACTGTTTTTTCCTTCGGACGGCGGCTCGTAAGTTCGTACCAAAGCTTGTACATATCCCATGACTCATCCGTCACTTCCTTTAATGTCTTAATCCACAAATCCGGAATACCCATCGACAAACGGTAATCAAAACCGATACCACCGTCGCGCAACTTAATGCACATGCCCGGCATACCGGACATATCTTCCGCGATTGTAATAGCATGCGGGTTAATTGAATGAATCAGCTCATTGGCTAACTGCAAATAAGTTACCGCTTCCACATCAGTATTCATAGAAAAGTACATGTGGTAGCCGGTAAATGCACTGCCGAGACCGTGATCGAGGTACAGCATTGAAGTTACGCCATCAAAACGGAAGCCATCAAAATGGAATTCTTCCATCCAATATTTAAGGTTCGAAAGCAGGAAATGAATAACTTCATTTTTGCCGTAGTTGAACAGCTTCGTACCCCACGCACTATGATCGCCCTTACCGCCTTCGTGGAAGAACTGATACGTCGTACCGTCAAATTCATTGATCCCCTCACTTGTATTTTTAACCGCGTGCGAATGCACCACATCCAGCAATACTGCAATACCCATATTGTGTGCTGTGTTAATTAAATCCTTCAAATCTTCGCTCTCGCCGTAACGGGAAGCTGCCGCAAAGAAATTCGAAACCTGATATCCGAAGGAACCATAATACGGGTGCTCCATAATCGCCATAATCTGTATTGTGTTATATCCAAGCTGCTTTACGCGTGGCAACACATTGTCCTTAAACTCACGGTAAGAGCCAACCTTATATTCCTCAGTCGCCATGCCGATGTGGCACTCATAGATAAACGGGGTCTTTTCCGGCTTGAATCCCTCATCCGTCCACGCAAACTGCTTATCCGGTTCTTCGATTTCCGCACACCAAAGGTATGTCACCGGATCCTGCACAACGCGCGTCGCATATAATGGGATTCTGCGTAGCTCTCGGCCAGCGTTCCAGACAATCGCCTGCACCTTTTGTCCTGGGCGAAGCGCTTCCTCGCCTTCAAGTTCAACCTCAAAAACGCCGCCATCCAAACGCTTCATCGGGCAAGATGCCGCATCCCAGCCATTGAAGTCACCGGTCAGATACATCGCATCCGCTGCCGGTGCCCATTCACGATACACCCAGCCGGTTTCTGTGCGGTGAAATCCATAATATTTGTGACCATTTGCAAAATCAGCAAGCTTGCCGTTCTTACCAAGTAACTCTTTTCTCTTTGCCTTATAAAGATCCATTCTGAGATTAATATCTTTCTCAAAAGGCTCCAGATAAGGATCGATTTTTATGATTCCGTATGACATATTTGACCTCCTATTTTATATAAAGTATTATTAAAATTGCTCTAACTATAATTATAAATTCAAACGTTTCTAATGTCAATTTTCTTCTTCCAGCATTCAGATATTTTAGCACAAATTTCTTTTGTTGCGTTTTCCCCGGCGCTTAGCATGCGAAAAACGCCGTCACATATTGACGACGTTTCCTCTTTAGTCTTCTGTAATTTTCTTAACTAATTTCTTTAAATCAAATTTTGGTGCCACGAGCCAGCGCATCGCCTTTCGTACCGGCGGACTTGCCAGAAGGAATGCCAATGGAATGCCGGCAAACACATACATTGCCGCCTTAATGTCGCTATTAAATATATCCAAAAAGTCAAATCGCTGAGCAAGACTTCTGGAGAATATAATAAAGAACAGATGCAACATATAGATGTATGTTGATTGCGTTCCAATGTAACTGAAAAATGTTTTTTTCGTTGGACTGATACCTAGCGTAAAAAAGAAAAACGCAAATCCGACCAAATAATGAATTAACGTAAATGCTAAGAATTCAGCCTGCGTTAAATCATAGAAATATCCGGTCAATCCGGAATATACTCTCTTTAACGTCAGTGCACCAACCTTAAAGTATTCCGGCAGCATCCATACGCTCACAAAAAGCGCTATGAATGCAAGCACGCTTAAAACGCGGAACCATGGTTTTTTGCAGAATTTTAAATCTCGTCCGGATGTATAATATCCCAAAAGGAAGAAAGGATAATGTGTGAACAGGCGCATAAATCCCCCAAACGGAACCGCCTCCCCAAATTGCACCACAATAGCAACAATAAGTGCAATCACAAACAATCCTTTTAACTTCTTTAAGTGCGGTGTAATCAGCTGATAAACCGCAATTGTGATGATATACCAAACGCCAAACAGCGGTGAGAAATAGGAAAATCTCGAAACGGATGCATAACCGGTAAAACTATAAAAGAACATCATTACCGTCTGCAACACAATGTACGGCACAACCAATTTGTTAATCACAGAAATCCAATCATTGTTATCAATTCGCTTTTTCGCAAATCGTCCGGACACAATCAGAAACACCGGCATATGAAACACATAAATAGATTTGTACAATGTGTTAAGCCACAATGGATCTCCCGTCGAAAAATCAGTGTATACAATAAGATCCTCTGACAAATGTGCCAAAACGACAAAAATAATCAAAAAAGCTTTTGCATTATCAAACCAATAATCACGTTCTTTTGTTTGAAGCATAGGTTTTTGTATATTTTCTTTCATTTTCCCTCCGTCCGCAGCAATTTTTCACCTTTCTCGCTAAAATTTTCTGCCAGTCTCTTTTTTATTTAGAAACGTCCCTGACTGGAGTCGAACCAGCGGCCTTTCGCTTAGGAGGCGAACGCTCTATCCTACTGAGCTACAGAGACTAAATCTACAATATTTTAATTGATATCACAATGTGTGTCAAGACACCTCAATGTCAAATTTATATTCACTACTTGCATTGCCTCACGATAACAAGAAGCCAATTTCGCCCTGCATCCAGATAGACCCCTTTAGGCGGCGCCCGACTTGCGGTTCACCAAAAAGATCTTTTTCATTAATGCAAACCTCTATAGTCAATTCGTTGCATTCCACAGTTAATTTGTGTATATTTTCTTCTGTCAGCGGATTAGTAATTTTCTCAACTTCCTTGATATCGCCAACAATTGCATAGCGGTCACACTCCAATCCATATGGCATAAAAGTCGTGTCCACCACCGAGAAAAGATCTTCTCTACCAATGCGCTGATATGCATTATTGAGCTCATCCATCTGAGAAATACTTAAAATCTGCATCGCCTGCACATCCCCTTTACTGGCAGCCTCCAGCATCTGGCGTTTCTTTTCTTTCGCCACAACCTGCTTTTGCCTCATATTTCCGGAGCGGTCCAGCGGCAGTAAAATTTTTGCATCAACCGATAACGCTGACAAATGTACATTTACCGGCAACCTTCCACTCGCATAATCATGCTCTGCCTGGTTAATACATTCCTGCGAATTCATTACAAAAAAGATGAGATTCATTCCACTTTTACCGTCATCACATGCGCCGAGGTAACATTCCTGCCCCAATTTGCGTTCCATCGACACGCCTGCAACACATTGTGTCAACGTTCCTTTTGAAAACGGATAAATATAATCATCGTATTCACCTTCATCCGTCACTGTCGTGTGCAGAATACAACCAATACTCTCTGTAATGTTAATAATATATTCGCGGGCATATTCGTCCTGTTTTAATGGAATCGAAGAAATTATGCGCGCATTTTTCTTGATATAATCCGCCAATTCATTTAATTTTTTCTTCGTTTCATACTGGCTAAAGCCAATAGCTCTCATAAAAATATTCATGTTATACTCCGATAACTTCCAACAGAACATGCAAAATTACATTTCGCCGTCCTGTTTTTTCTGTTTTCGCATCAATGTCTCATATTTTTTTAGATGATCCTGCTCCATAGCTCGTCCAAACGCTTCTTCTTCCTCTTCTGACAAAGGGCCTTCGCTCACGCCATTAACAATCGACTTTGCGTAAACATAACATCCCTGATTGCTATTTACGACATTGAAAACATAGCCGCAATTCTCATGATTGAGCATTGCTAACGCAAAGCTGAGCTGTCCGCCCATTTCATGCAGTGCATCATACTTAACAATCGCTGTTTTTTGATAGCATTTACCGATTCCCTGAAACAATTCTTCGCAGAGTCGATTTCGCTCACGGTTCGTCTTAATCAAAAATCCCATTCTCTCGAAGCAATGCTCCATACTCTCAGAAAGCGATGTCTCTTCGTTTCCGACAAAAAATGTCTCATAATTTTCCTCAATATTTTTAATTTTTATACTCTGCAATACATTCCAAAGGACTAAGACTAAGATAATCCCCAGCAAAATCGCAATAAATATGAACGGATCCACGCTTCCAAGCCCCAGTTTATTTAAGACCTCACTATTCATATGCTTCCTCTTTTCTACACAAATTATTTTCCTTGTAATAATAAAGACAGGCGTTCCAATTCGTCAATCGAGTAGTATTCTATTTCAATTACACCTTTTTCTTTTTCTTTTCTCTGGATTCTCACTTTCGTCCCTACTGCTCGACGCAACTGTTCTTCCATTTCATCATAAACAAGCTGGTCGTTGAAAATTTCATTCTTTGGCTTTTTCGTCTTCGGATTCAGGAATTCCTTTACTAATTTTTCGGTTTCTCTAACACTTAATCCCTTCTTTATTATAATATCAGCCACTTTTTCCTGTTCTTCCTCGGATTCAATTGTGACTAATGTTCGTGCATGTCCACCACTCAACTTACCGTTAATCAAATATTCCTGCACTTTGTCGCACAATTTTAATAATCTCATTGAATTTGTGACCGCGGTACGGCTTTTGGAAACTCTGTCAGCAACTTCTTCCTGTGTTAAGTGATATTCTTCCAGCAATCGCTTATATGCCTGAGCTTCTTCAATAGGATTTAAGTCCTGGCGCTGAATGTTTTCGATTAATGCAATTTCCAGCACATCGTCGTCTGCATATTCCTTCACAACGACCGGCACTTCATGCAATCCCGCTAGCTGTGCCGCTCTCCATCGGCGCTCTCCGGCAATAATTTCATAGAATTCACCTTTTTTTTGCACGATAATCGGCTGAATCATCCCATACTGCTGGATAGAACCCGCAAGTTCTTCCAGTGCACTTTCATCGAACTGCTTACGTGGCTGTTCGCGATTTGGTTCTACAAGCATCGTCTTAACCATCAAAGGTTCATTCTTAACGACCTCTTTGACGACTTCGACTTCCTTTATAACCTCTACCTCTTTAATTACTTCTTTCTCAACTACTTTTTCCTCCGCCGGTTTCTGCACGGCAATCGCAGAATCCGAATTTCCACGCGGAATTAAATTATCTAAACCTTTACCCAAACCTTTCCGTGGTGGCATCTTTCTTTCTCCTTCCTTATAAATGTTTCACGTGAAACATTTGTTTTTCTCTTTCCCTGATGTTTCACGTGAAACATCGGCATTTTGTATTCGTGATGGAATGTTTCACGTGAAACGTTCCATTTATTATTCTGCTGCAATGACTTCTTCAGCCAATAATCTATAGCTTTCTGCGCCGGTTGCACGCTTGTCATACAAATTTATTGGCAACCCATAACTTGGTGCTTCCGCCAAACGAATATTTCTTGGAATAATTGTCTTGTAAATATTTTGATTTAAATTATTCTTTACGTTTTCTACAACTTCCAAAGAAAGATTTGTTCTCGCATCATACATTGTAAATACGACACCTTCCATGCGCAAATTCGGATTTAATCGCTCCTTGACCAACTCAACGGTATGAATAAGCTGTGATAGGCCTTCCAGCGCATAATATTCGCACTGAATCGGTACAAGCACCGAATCCGCAGTTGTCAGGGCGTTTACTGTCAATACATTCAGCGACGGAGGACAATCGATAATAATAAAATCAAAATCGTCTCTAATTTTATCGATTTGCTTTTTTAATATGTACTCACGTTCACTTACTCCAATTAAATCAATTTCTGCACCAGACAGATTCACATTAGATGGAAGTACAGAAAGATTACCTTCGAATTCTTCCAAAACATCTTCCAACAGGCAATCTGCAAGTTCACAATCCCCGATTAATAAATCATATACCGTAAATTCCAAGCTGTCCTTATCTATACCGAGACCGCTTGTTGCATTCCCCTGTGGGTCCGTATCAACCAATAAAACTTTTTTACCAAACTCAGCCAAACACGCCGCCAAATTCGTTGCCGTCGTTGTTTTTCCTACACCGCCTTTTTGATTTGCAATTGCTATAATTCTACCCATATTATCTTTATCACTCCTTATACAAGAATATGGAAAACTTTGCCAGCTTAAAGTTTTCCACATTTTTATCCACATTTTGTTTAAAAAAATGCGATTTATTCACATTTTTACGATTCAGTTCCATATTCTCCGGCAACTTTATGCACGAGCTGCTCCAATCTGCGTAAATCTGTCAACGACTCCTGAATCATGATTTCTTCCTCCGCCAAACTTTTTAAACGCTCCTGAATTGTCTTTTTTTCCTGCAGAAGTTCATATTTTTTTACTTCCAAGACCTGAACACTCTCCCGGCGTTCCGATGCATCAACAGGCTTCGGCGAAAACAATTCATATGTGACATCAATGGGTTCCTTAAAATCTTTCTGACGTTCTACTAATGCCACAACTTCTGCATCAATTTGTTCTATCTTCTTATTTAATAGCAGTTTATGTTCTAAAACTATCTTCTGTCTTGCCTCGATGTAATTACGAATGTTGCTCATTTTCCCCTCCATATGCGCACGCAACTGCTTTTTTCAAATCGTACGCTTATCATACCACAAGAAACAATTTTCGAATAGCAATTTTGTAAATTTTTTCAAAAATAAATTGTACAACTGCTTTTTTTGCCCTATAATATATAAAAACAAACTGATTTCTTTTAATTTACTCTATAAAAACTTGCAGGAGGACACCATGGCAAAGAACAAGCTTGCAAAAATTGCGTTCTTTAGTGCTACTACGATTACAACGATACATGTTGTCAATCGAATTATGAATTATTTGGCGGTTTCAAAAGATGTTTTAACGACCAAGCCTGGAGAATTTTATGATTGGAAATACGGAAAAGTTTATTATGAGCAACATGGTGAAGGTTCGCCGTTGCTTTTATTGCATTCTTTGGAAGTCGGCGGCAATGCCGACGAATGGTCTCATATTGTCAGCCAGTTAGCAAAGAAACATACAGTGTATACGGTTGATTTGCCCGGTTGCGGACGCTCCGAGAAATCACTGACGACTTATACCAACTTTGTTTATATAAGATTTTTGGCGGATTTTATAAATGCTGTGATTTGCGAACCGACGGCAATGATTGCTAATGCAGAGAGCTGCCCGTTAGCAATGATGTTACACAAATACAATCCAACATTCATAAGTGACCTCACATTAGTAAATCCGCCATCTATCAAAGAAGCCAGTCAATCGGTTACATTCATCGACAAACTCAAAAAATGGATTTTGGATACTCCGATTCTTGGCTCTTTACTATATCAGTTGCATTACCGCGAGAATATGATTTCTAAACGCCTTGCTGCAGACGGATTCTATGATGCGCGACTGATTCCAAGCAATTTTATTGCCTCATATTACAAGGGTACACACTTGGGTAAATCACAAGGGCGCTTCCTCGCCAGCAGCATCGACGCGCATTATATACATGTACCGCTTGCAAAACTGGTGCAAGAACTTCCGGAGAATACACGGGTTTTATTGGGAACATTCCATAAAAACGCCAATTGTATATCCAAAGAATATTTATTATACTATAGCAATATTTCAACAAAATTAATTCCTAACACAAAAAAATATCCACATTTTGAAGCTCCGGCTGAGTTTTTGAGAAAATTGAATTAATCTTATTTGCAAAAAAATGTCGACATGCCCATAAATTTGTTGACATTTTTTTTATATATATTAAAATATTATAAAGTCTATTATTTTGCGCTCTGTTATGAGCGTGCAACATATTGATTCAAGGCGGAGGTTAAAGAATTACGATGTTTAAAATCAAAGTTCAAAACAAATGGATTCGCGCTGCGATTCCGGCTTTGCTGCTTCACTGCAGTATCGGTACAGTGTATTGTTGGTCGCTTGTCAGCGAAGATATTGTAACTACTCTGAATTCCATGGGAACCAATGTCACAAAAGGAACGATTGAATGGGCATTCAGCCTTGCGATTTTCTTCCTTGGTATGTCGGCGGCTTTCCTTGGACCATTTGTGGAAAAGGACATCCACAAAGCATCACTTATTGCAACACTTTGTTTCGCCGGCGGTATGGCTGGTACCGGTTTCTCGATTGCAAATGGCTCAGTTATTGGTATTTTCATCTGCTACGGTGTGATTATGGGTATCGGTCTTGGTACCGGATATCTGTCACCAGTTAAGACTCTTATGCTGTGGT
This sequence comes from Lachnospiraceae bacterium, assembly GCA_015057275.1. GTDB lineage: Bacteria > Bacillota > Clostridia > Lachnospirales > Lachnospiraceae > SIG308. The sequence goes on from SVEO01000001.1 coordinate 201,666, forward strand.
TCAGCGAGCAGAAAGGTCTGGCAACCGGTTTGGCGATTGCAGGTTTCGGCCTTGCAAAGGTTATTGCCAGCCCATTGATGGAGTTCTTACAGGACAAATTCGGCATCATCAACATGTTCTACATTTTAGCTGTGATTTATTTTATTATGATGTTCACAGGTCACATTTTGCTTGCAAAACCGGAAGGTTGGGTAGAATCTCACGAAAAGAGAGAGGGCGACAGCGTTCTTACGATTTTCAAAAACAAGACCTTCATCGGTGTTTGGCTCATGTTCTACATCAATATTACCTGTGGTTTAATGCTTATCTCACAGGAAAAGAGTATTGTAAAGGCCATTGGTTTGGTTGGTGCTGTCAGCCTCATCAGTTCACTTACTGCAGTATTTAATGCGGGCGGCCGTCTTGGTCTTTCCACATTAGGCGATAAGATGAAGGACAGAAACACCATTTACAAACTGATTTTCGCATGCTCTATCGGTGTAACATTACTTACAATCGTTACTAAAGGTATTGTAAATGAATATGCAATTTTGGTATTGCCTCTGTTGTTCGTTGTAAATGCAGGTTACGGCGGCGGTTTCAGTAATGTTCCAGCACTTCTTTCGGACCATTTCGGTATGAAATCCATCAGCCGCATTCACGGCCTGGTTCTCTCTGCATGGGGATTTGCTGGTCTTACCGGTAACCAGATTGCGACACTTATTGTAAATAACACCGGCAAATTTGTTGATGACGGTCACGGAAACATGGTTAACCCGGTAGGTTATCAAAATGTTTTGTATGTTACCGTTGCAATGTACACAATCGCGTTGCTGATTAGCATTTTCGTGATTCCGTCCATTAAGAAGGTAAAGAGGGCAGAATCATAAATTTGTCTGTACATAAGGGAATGTCACACATTGGCATTCCCTTTTTTTATACAAAAAGAGGAATGACCGCTTTGTCATTCCTCCATTTTTACAACGGATTTTTTGATGGTACACCCGCTTTACGCGGATACTTCTTCGAAATTTCCTTTGTTTTTTCAATCTGAATCAAGGTTCTATGATTATCTTTGCCGAGCACAAACGATTCAATTTTCCCGACCTTGCCGGACAATAAGTGAATCGCACTCTTTGCCTTAGCAAGTTCTTCCTCTGCATTTCCCGCCTTATAAGAAATGAAACTTCCCCCGACCTTTACAAACGGCAGACAATATTCCGAGAGCGTAGATAAGTTTGCCACTGCACGCGACACACAGTAATCAAACTGCTCTCGGTATTGAGGTTTTCTGCCAAGTTCCTCGCCGCGTCCATGCACGGCGGTAATTTTTTTAAGACCGAGTTTCTCGATTTCGCCCTGCAAAAAGGTAATTCTCTTATTAAGGGAATCCGCCAAAACAATCTCCAGTTCCGGGAACGCAATTTTTAACGGGATACCCGGAAATCCGCCGCCCGTACCGAGGTCCATAAGCTTCTTTTCCCCGCCGTTTTCCGCAAAATTCACAATTTTCACTATGGATAAACTATCGAGAAAATGCTTTACAACAACCTCTTCCCACTCAGTAATCGCCGTCAGATTCATCACTTTATTTTTCTCGACTAAGTCTTCATAAAATGTCTCAAATTGCTGCAGTTGCTGCTCGCTCAATGAGATATTTAATTGTTTTAATCCTTCCTGAAATAAATCCCAATTTTTCATACAACTTATTGTACCTTTCCGTTCGCTGCGTTGTACTGCTGCAAATAAATCAGCAATACACTGATGTCCGCCGGAGAAACGCCGCTGATACGCGATGCCTGTCCGATGTTCATCGGCTGATACAGATTTAATTTCTGCTGTGCTTCCATTCGTAACCCGGAAATTGCTGAATAATCAAATTTTTCCGGCAACTTTTTCTTCTCCAGCTTCTTGAACTGCTCAACCTGCTTTAACTGCCTCTTAATGTAGCCATCATATTTTATGTTGATATTAACCTGCTCAATCACATAGTATGGAAGTTGCAGACGCTGCGGATCAAATTCCGCCAACATTTCATAGCTTAATTCTGGGCGGCGAATCAATTCTGCCAGATTCGTGCCGGTTTTGAGCGGCGTACTTTCGTGCGCTTCTAAAAATGCCTGCATATCTGCCGAGGCACCAATCAGCACATTTTCCAGACGCTTGATTTCTTCCGCGGTCAGACGCTCTTTTTCCAAAACGCGTGCGTACGCTTCTTCTGAAACAAGTCCGATTTTGTGGCCAATCGCCGATAAACGCAAATCCGCATTGTCTTGGCGCAATAATAAGCGGTATTCCGCGCGCGATGTCATCATGCGGTACGGCTCATGACTCTCTTTTGTAACAAGATCATCAATCAGCACGCCGATGTAGCCTTCGGAACGGTCAATGACGATACATTCCTCGCCCTTTGCCTTGAGCGCCGCATTGATACCGGCAATCAAGCCCTGAGCTGCCGCCTCCTCATAACCGGAGCTGCCGTTGAACTGTCCGCCACTGAACAAACCGGAAATTTCCTTGAATTCCAGCGTCGGTTTTAACTGTCTGGCATCGATACAATCATATTCAATTGCGTATGCATTTCGTACAATTTTCACATGTTCCAATCCCGGCACGGTGCGGTACATCGCATATTGTACGTCTTCCGGGAGCGAACTCGACATACCGCCGAGATACATCTCATTTGTGTATAACCCTTCCGGCTCTACAAAGACATGATGACGGTTCTTATCCGCAAATTTTACTACCTTATCTTCAATTGACGGACAGTAGCGCGGGCCGGTCCCCTCAATCATGCCGGAGAACAATGGGGAACGATGAATGTTGTCACGTATAATTTGATGCGTTTCTTCGTTTGTGTATGTCAGCCAGCAGGACACCTGCTCTTTTTGTATATCCTCCGGATTGGTTGAAAATGAAAACGGCACAATGTTCTCGTCGCCAAACTGTTCTTCCATCTTCGAAAAATCAATACTGCGCTTGTCCACACGCGCCGGTGTGCCGGTTTTAAATCTGCGTAGCTCAATACCGTTTTCCTTCAGCGAATCAGTCAGCGCATTCGCCGCCTGCAATCCGTTCGGTCCGGTATAGTTGCTTACCTCTCCATAAATGCAGCGCGCCTTCAAATACGTTCCGGTTGCTAATACAAGTGTTTTCACATGATAAATGGCTCCGGAAGTCGTCTTTGCACCAGTGAGGACACCGTTTTCAACGATAATTTCGGCAATTTCTCCCTGACGCACCGTCAAATGTTCGGTATTTTCTAGTGTACGGCGCATCTCGCGGGTATAATCTTGCTTATCCGCCTGTGCGCGCAACGAATGAACTGCCGGTCCTTTGGAAATATTCAGCATCTTTGATTGAATGAATGTTTTATCAATATTTTTTCCCATTTCTCCACCAAGCGCATCGATTTCGCGAACCAAATGTCCCTTAGAACTGCCGCCGATGTTTGGGTTGCAAGGCATTAACGCGATGCTGTCAACACTGACCGTAAACATGATTGTTTCCATCCCGAGTCGCGCAGCCGCCAAAGCTGCCTCGCAACCTGCATGTCCCGCTCCCACAACTAATACGTCATAAGTTTCTTCTAAAACGTTCATCTCTTATCCTTTCTTCTACTTTGTTAAACCGGTTGCTACGCTTCTCCGAAGCTCTCGTTGTTTCAGACTATTTGCCCATGCAAAACTTTTCAAAAATCTGTTCTGCCAAATCATCCTCCAGCGCCTCACCGATGATACTTCCAAGACTTTCATACGCATCCATTAAATCAACCGAATAAAAATCCTCCGGCATGCCGTCATCAATACTTTGCTGCACAAGTTCTAAACTCTTCTTTGCTTGCTCGAGTGCCGTTTTGTGACGCGCATTCGTGATATAAACCTGTGAATTCATCTGAATTTCGCCGCTGTAGAACATATCTTTCATCAATGTCTCTAATTGCTGCATTCCTTCCATATGTTTCGCGGAAATTTCCACAACCGGAATGCATGTCTCATTCTTCGAAAATTCAGCCGACGGCTGATATGTCTCCTTGTCTGACTTGTTCCACAAAATAATTGTGCGGTAATCTTTTACTAACGATAAAATTTCATAATCTTCTGCGCTAAGCGGTTCGGAGCCATCTAAAACAAACAATATGAGATCTGCTTTTTTCACACTCTCTTTTGCTTTATCTACACCAATTTTCTCGACAATATCCTCCGTCTCACGGATGCCTGCTGTATCAATCAAATGCAACGTAATTCCATGAAAATAAATCGATTCCTCCAATGTATCGCGTGTTGTCCCGGCAATACTTGTGACAATCGCACGCTCCTCGCCGAGCATCGCATTGAGCAATGACGACTTGCCGACATTCGGTTTACCGACAATGGCCGTTCTCACACCTTCTTTCATAATCCGACCGTTGTCCGCACCGCGCAGCAATTCACTTATTTTCTCAATCAAATGGTCCACTTTTCCCTGCAAACCATGACTGTAACCATCTAAGGAAATATGCTCCGGATCGTCCAGCGCTGATTCGATAAATGCAATCTCATAAATCAACTGCTTGCGTAAATCTTTAATAATATGTGATATGCTTCCGCCGAGCTGACCTACGCCGTTTTGCAACGCATATTCATTTTCCGCGTGAATAACATCCATCACTGCTTCTGCCTGCGAAAGGTCGATGCGCCCATTCAAAAATGCGCGCTTTGTGAATTCCCCCGGTCCTGCCGGTCTGGCACCGCACTCATACACAAGTTCCAAAATTCTTTTTAAAACAAACGGGCCTCCATGGCAGTTAATTTCCACGATATCTTCCTTTGTGTATGTGTTCGGCGCACGCATAACAGAAAGTAACACCTCATCATACACAATCTCACCCCAAACAATCTTTCCGTAATGTATCGTATGTGACTTCGCCTCTCGCACCAAAAAATCCGGACGCACCGACTGAAATATTTTTTCTGCTATCTCGATTGCTTTTTCTCCGCTCACGCGGATGATTCCAATGCCCGCCGGACTGACGGCTGTGGCAATCGCTGCAATCGTATCATTTTCCATTGAATACAACATATTGTTTCGCTCCGATATTCTTTAAAATAGGGGCTGCCTTTTCTCGACACCCCCTATGTTTTACATTATTCTACTGTTTCACTTTCGGTTTTGTCAATACCTGCATGGTAGCTTGGCTTTGAATATCTGGAATAAGTTTTTCCAGTATTTTTCAAATACACAACTACGTGACGGAATGGTTCTTCGCCCTCACTCTTTGTTGCTACAAATTTATCATTCTGTAATGTGGAATGAATCACTCTTCTCTCATAAGGATTCATCGGCTCTAAAGAAACTTTTCTTCTTGTTCTCTTAACCTTGCTTGCAATATTCTTTGCAAGATTTTCCAAGGTTTCCTTTCTTCTGTTGCGATAGTCTTCCGTATCAAGCTTAATGCGGCAATACTTTTCGCTTTCCTTGTTTACTACAAGACTTACCAAATACTGCAGGGAATCGAGTGTCTGACCTCTCTTACCAATTAACACACCCATGTCATCGCCAACTAAATCGATATTCATGTTGGATTCTGCTTCATCGTATTCAATCTTGATTGTAACTTCAAGATTCATTGCCTTAAAAACTTCTTGCAAGAATTCCGTTGCAATACCTTCTAAAGTAACAACCTTTCTTGCCTTAATCTTTGCCGGCTTTGCACCGATTCCTAAAAATCCGGATGTACCCTTTTCTAAAACTTCGATTTCTAAACTGTCGCTTGCTGCGCCTAAAGCGATGGAAGCATTTGTCATGGCTTCATCGACCGTTTTTCCTGTAAATTCTTTATATTCCATAACTATCCTCTATTTCTTACTGTTTTTCTCGTTATATCTTTGAACCATATTTGCCTTGGATGCAAGACTGCCCGGTTTGGAAACGTTCTTATTATAATAATCAGTAGATTTCTTCATTTCCTCTTTGCGCTTGCTCTCGCTGTCCGCCTGTGCCTTTGCTTGCGCTTCTTTAACAGCCTCACTGTATTTGGTGTTTATCTGCGCATTGCTTGCTATCTTCTGCGGTGGTAATCCCTGCTTTGCACGCTTCTTGTTTGCCTTGTCAACATTCTTCTGAATCATGGCATTCATATCAGCCTTCTTAAAGTAAAGATTTACTGCCAATTGGAAAATAATCTGGTAAACTGCACCAATTACCCAATACAAACCAATACCCGCCTGGAAAGTGAAGCAAAAGAATACGGACATAATTGGCATCATGTACGTCATCATCTTCATGGAGCCTGCCATTGGGTTTTCATCTTTCTTATTGTTCTGATTTGCAGTGGCATTGGAAATTTTAACACTTAAAAACTGAGTTACACCTGCAAGCACCGGAATAAGCAAAGCCAATCCCATTGCAGAACTCGGTGTTTGTGCAAGATTAATACCAAGAAAACTATTTGCATCATTAATGTGGTCAATCGCTGCCTGAACGGTCGTCGCATCACCACCTGCGTTTGTTACTACCTCTACTAACTGATTCCACTTTTCACTCGTAAATGTAGAAAGTAAATCAATTACACTGTTTGTTTGCTCTGCTGTCAACTCTGTAGTAGTAGCTACATCAAAGCCTTTAAGCATTGTTGCATCGGCATTGTAAATCTCATCTACCTTACCAACTAAACCATTTGCTCTTACAACTGCGACAATTTCCTCATAATATACTTTAATCTGAGAAATATATGCCGGAATCTTCATAATAACTCGATACAGAGCCAATAAAATCGGCATCTGAATCAACAACTGTAAACAACTACCTGATGGAGAAACGCCGTACTTAGCATAAACTGCCTTGGTTTCCTCCTGCATCTTTATCATGCTGTCCTGGTCTCTTTTGTTGTTATACTTTTTCTGAATCGCCTGAATTTCAGGATTCATAATTGCTGACATCTTAGAAAACTTCTGCTGCTTAATAGTCAACGGAAGCAGACAAAGCTTTATCAACAATGTAAACAAAATAATCGCCAAACCTACATTGTAAATATTTGCTTTACTCAGTAAATCGTAGATAAAATCAATCACATAACCGAGAATTTTTGCGATTGGTCCTACGATGGCGCCGGTATCTTTCGTCAATAAAATAAAATTGTCCACTATTATCCTCTTTCTGTGCACCTGCTGCGCACTTGATGCAACTTCTATGCATCTTATTGTAATAATTCCGCGCGAATTTACGGAACCGGATCAAATCCACCCTTTGAAAAAGGATTGCAACGCAAAATACGCTTTACCGCTAAAAATCCACCCTTTAACGCTCCATACTTTTCAACAGCTTCTATCGCATACTGTGAACAAGTCGGATAAAATCTGCAATGGCAGGTTTTTTTTAACGGAGACAGGCACACCTGATAAAATCGAATACATGCAATCATTACTTTTTTCAATCTTACTGCACCTCTTTTTCTTCCTTTTTTAAAATACCGTGAATTTTTCCTAAATGAAGCAAGGCGCTCTCTACTTCAGCGTACCCCTTGCCCTTCGCTGTCGCCCTTACCACAACAACGATGTCCAAACCACTATTGAAATTTTCACAATTCAAACGATAACTTTCTCTTATCAATCTTGTAATGCGATGTCTTACTACACTATTTCCAACTTTTTTACTAACCGAAATACCGAGACGGTTTTCGTCCAAATCATTCTTACGAATATACATTACCAGATATTTATTTGCGTAAGACTTTTTCTCGTCATACACCTCTTTGAATTGTCCGTAATTTTTTAATGAATTGATCTTTCCCATTTTTAAATAGAAGAAAAGGCCACATTACTGCGGCCTAAGCTGATAACTGCTTTCTTCCTTTTGCTCTTCTAGCAGCTAATACTTTTCTACCATTTGCTGTGCTCATTCTTGCACGGAATCCGTGAACTTTCGCTCTGGATCTCTTCTTTGGCTGAAATGTCATCTTCATTTAAATGCACCTCCTTATTAATCCGGATAGTAAAACATCATTGCGATTATATTAGAAATATTCAACTACGTCAAGCATTATTTTCTACAAAAAAGCAGAAAATTTTTTTCAATATTTTTATCCACATTATCAACAATCATTTAATTAACATCATTTTTATGAAATTTTATTCACATTTTGTTGATAACTTTTATCAATATAGTGGAAAACTCTTTTAAAATGCGCTAAAATAGTGTTATTCAGCGTGTGAATATATTTTTTTACATTTTTAAAATAATGTGAATAACTTTTTTATATTTTTTCATCCACAATTTTTCCACAGAAAAATAATTTTAAAAAATTTTTGTCAACATTATCCACGTTTTAATATTTCTTGTTGAAAATTTATGGACTTTTTACTTATTTTATAGTAAAATATTTACATATATGCGGTTTATCAAAAAGGGAATAGAAAGTGCCGATTTTTTTCGGCAGAATGGTGGTATTATGCTTCAAAAAATACAGCAAAATTGGAATACAATTTTAGATACTTTAAAGCAGGAGTTTAATTTAACATCCGTTTCTTACAAAACTTGGATTTTACCGTTAAAGCCTTATGCACTTAAAGATCATTTACTGACGATTTCCGTTCCTTCGGAAGTACGTGCACTTAATTATATCAACACTAAGTACAAATACGATCTTACCTTCGTCATTTCTGAGGTGATGGAAGAGGAGTTCGAGATTGAGTTTGTGCTGGAGTCAAATTTACCTAAGCTCTCCGATGCAACCGTTGAAAAATCCCACGTGCACGCAGAAAAGTCTTTAGAACTTCGCATTCAGGAAGCAAATTTGAATTCAAAATATACGTTTGATACATTCGTTGTCGGCGGAAACAATAATTTCGCCCATGCTGCCGCGTTAGCAGTTGCCGAATCTCCGGCTGAAGTTTATAATCCACTCTTTATTTACGGCGGTGTTGGTCTGGGTAAAACGCATCTGATGCATTCCATTGCTCGTTTTATTTTGGAAAACAACCCGGATGCCAAGGTATTATATATTACAAGCGAAGCATTTACCAATGAACTGATTGACGTCATTCGTAACCAAAACCAGGATGCCATTGCCGCGTTCCGCAATAAGTACCGTAATATTGATGTACTTTTGATTGACGACATTCAGTTTATTATAGGAAAGGATCGAAGTCAGGAAGAGTTCTTCCACACATTCAACACTCTTTCCCTTGCAAAAAAACAAATTATTATTTCTTCGGATAAGCCGCCGAAGGAAATGGACACATTAGAAGCCCGCCTGAAAACCCGCTTTGAATCCGGACTTACCGTTGACATTCAATCTCCGGATTACGAAACGCGAATGGCAATTTTAAGAAAAAAAGCAGAATCTGAAAAATATGATATCAGTGATGAGATTTTACAGTATATCGCTAATAATATCACTTCAAACATTCGAGAACTTGAAGGTGCATTAACAAAAATCGTAGCTTACTCAAAACTTTGCCCGATTGAAATGGATTTGAATTTTGCGCAAAATGCTCTAAAAGACATTATTTCACCGGGTGCCAGCCGAGAAATTACGATATCACTTATTATTCGCACTGTAGCAGAACATTTTAATGTGAGTCCAAGCGACATTACATCGAAAAAACGCGGCGCAGATATCGTATTTCCTCGTCACATCTGCATGTATCTCTGCAGAACGATGACGGACAATTCCTTAGTTAACATTGGAATGATGCTCGGAAAACGTGACCATGCAACTGTTATACACGGCATTGAGCGTATCACTGAAGAATTGGAAACAAGTCAAGAAACACGAGATGTGATTGAAATTATCAAAAAGAAATTAAGTCCAAATTAACGACATTTTTCCACAAAATTTTCTTTATTTATGTGGATTACATTGTGATTTATCTGTGTATAAGTTTTTTAATAAAATTCTCATAATTTTCCCGTGTGAATAAAATCCACGTTTTCCTCATGGCGAACACACGATATACACACACTTTTCCTTATCGGACTTTCCGATATTTATGCGAATTGTGAGGCTTTTTCACAAATCCACAGCCCTTATTATTATTACTACGAGCTATTGTTATATATATTTTATTTATCGGCTCACGCCCAACGAAGAAAGGAGTTTTCCCCAATGAAATTAGTATTCACAAAATCAAATTTATTATCAGCAATCAATATTGTATTAAAGGCAGTTCCTGGTAAAACTACGATGCCTATTTTAGAGTGTATCTTAATTGATGCAACAAACGACGGAATTACATTTACCGCAAATGACACGGAACTCGGTATCGAGACAAAGGTTACCGGTGATGTGATTGAAAAAGGTATGATTGCGATTGACGCAAAATTTTTCTCTGAAATTATCCGCAAGCTTCCGGACAGCGAAATTACCATCACCAGCGACAGCATGTATAATGTAGAGATTAACTGTGAGAAGTCAAAATTCCATATACAAGGTAAATCAGGGGAAGATTTCTCTTTTATTCCGAACATTGAAAGAGATAAAGTAATTTACTTGTCACAGTTTACATTAAGAGACATTATTAAACAGACAATTTTCTGTACCGCAGATAATGAAAGCAACAAGCTGATGACGGGCGAACTGATGGAAGTAAAGAATAATAAATTACGTCTGGTAGCTTTGGACGGTCACCGTATTGCGATTCGTAAGGTTGAGCTAAAAGAATCTTTTGATAATGTACGCGTGGTAATTCCAGGCAAAACGCTTTCCGAAATTAGTAAGATTTTAACCGGCGGTGTGGAAGATGAAGTAAAGATTTTCTTTACAAATAATCATGTTTTATTCGAATTTGACCAGACAATCGTTGTCTCCCGATTAATTGAAGGAGAGTATTTTAAGATTGATCAGATGCTTTCTAACGATTACGCAACGAAGGTAAGCGTTAATAAGTCTGAATTTTTAAATTGTATTGATCGTGCATCTCTGTTAATCAGAGAAGGAGATAAGAAACCGATTATTGTTGGTATTAATGATGGTGTGATGGAGTTAAAAATTAAGTCCATGGCCGGTTCAATGAATGAATCTTTATTTGTTGAAAAGGAAGGTAAAGACATTTTGATTGGTTTTAATCCGAAGTTTTTTATGGATGCACTGCGTGCAATTGATGATGAAACCATCACATTCTATACTGTAAATCCGAAAGCACCGTGTTTCATCAGAAATGAAGAAGAAAGTTACATTTATTTGATTCTTCCTGTTAATTTTGTGAATTAATCGGTGTAGAAGCCATAATAAGCAAATAATTTGAAAATAGCACTGATATGACGCAAGAAGCATAAACGCTTCGGAATGGAGAAATCATGGAAGTTATTAAATTAAGAGAAGATTTTATAAAACTCGGTCAGGCTTTAAAGGCGGCAGGACTCGTGGAATCCGGCGTGGAAGCTAAGATTGTCATTCAGGACGGAGATGTTTTGGTAAACGGTTCTGTGGAAACACAGAGAGGTAAAAAATTAGTGGACGGCGATGTTGTAACCTTCCGAGGAGAAAAAATTAAAATTGTAAAATAATTATGATTATTGAATCAATTGAACTAAAAAATTATAGAAATTATGAATTGTTATCTCTGCCGTTTCAGTGTGGTACAAACATATTGTACGGTGACAACGGGCAGGGAAAGACAAATATTTTAGAAGCAGTTTATGTGGCGAGTACAAGCCGTTCGCACCGTGCTTCAAAAGAAAAGGAATTGATTCGATTTGGCGAAGATGAATCACACATTAAGATGCATGTAAAAAAGAAGGATACGCCTTACCGGATTGATATACACCTAAAAAAGAATAAAGCAAAAGGGATTGCGATTAACGGTTTACCGATAAAAAAAGCGAGTGAGTTATTTGGCATAGTAAATGTTGTATTTTTTGCGCCTGAGGACTTATTTATCATAAAAAATGGGCCATCCGAGAGACGACGGTTTCTTGATATGGAACTGTGTCAGCTCGATAAAATCTACGTATATAACTTAATTCAATATAATAAAGTCATTCTGCAACGTAATAAATTATTGAAGGAAATTGATTACCGCAGTGATTTATTGGAAACGATGGATATATGGGATTTACAGATGGTAAAATTTGGCAAAGAAGTAATTACCCGCAGAAGAAATTTTGTGGTTGAGCTGAATAAACTTGTTCAACCGATTCATGAAAAATTGAGCGGCGGCAAGGAGCAGCTTATTTTAATCTATGAGCCGGATTGCAATGAGGAACATCTCGCTGAAGAAATTGGAAGAAATCGCGAACGTGATTTAAAACTGCGTACCACAACGGTAGGGCCGCACCGCGACGATATTAGTTTCATTTTGAATGGCATTGATATTCGTAAGTACGGCAGCCAGGGGCAGCAGCGTACGGCGGCATTATCGTTAAAGCTTGCCGAAATTGAATTAGTAAAAAAAATAATAAGAGACACGCCGGTATTATTGCTTGATGATGTTTTTTCGGAGCTTGACAGTCACAGACAAAATCATCTGTTAGACAGCTTGAGTGACATTCAGACGATTATTACTTGTACGGGTCTCGATGAATTGATGGAACATAGATGTCAGATGGACCAAGTCTATCAAATAGTAAATGGAAGTGTTGTACAAGGAAAATGAGAGGTAATTTATGGAAAACAAAAATCATGAATATGATGCAGACCAAATACAGATTTTAGAAGGATTAGAAGCGGTTCGTAAAAGACCGGGTATGTACATCGGAAGCACTTCCTCCAAAGGACTTCATCATCTGGTATATGAAATTGTTGATAATTCCGTTGACGAGGCGCTGGCTGGATTTTGTTCCACCATTGATGTTCAGATTAACGAAGATAATTCAATCACTGTAAAAGATAACGGAAGAGGTATTCCGACGGATATTAATAAAAAAGCAGGCATTCCTGCGGTGGAAGTTGTCTTTACGATTCTGCATGCCGGTGGTAAGTTCGGCGGTGGAGGATACAAGGTCTCCGGTGGTTTGCATGGTGTTGGCGCATCGGTTGTAAATGCACTGTCCGAATGGTTGGAAGTTAAAGTTTACCGCGACGGTCATATTTACCGTCAGAAATATGCCCGTGGAAAGGTGCTTTGTCCATTGGAAATTATCGGCGAATGTAATCCGGAAGTAACCGGAACAGAAGTATGTTTCTTGCCGGACAAGGAAATATTTGAAGAAACAATTTATGATTATCACATTTTGAAAAAGAGATTGCGTGAGACTGCATTTCTGACAAAGAATTTGAAAATTGTTTTAAGAGATGTGCGCGAAGTCGGTGAAGATGAAGAATTGCAAAAGCTTGTTGGAAACGGTGAAAAGACATTCCACTATGAGGGTGGTATTAAAGAGTTTGTTACTTATTTAAATAAAGGAAAGCAGGCTCTTTATGAACAAGTCATTTACTGTGAAGGTACCCGCGAAAATGTTTATGTTGAAGTTGCGTTCCAGCATAACAATTCTTATACAGAAAATTCCTACAGCTTTGTTAACAATATCAATACTCCGGAAGGTGGTACTCATCTAGAAGGTTACAAGCGTGCATTGACGAAGATTTTCAATGAATATGCGCGCAGCAATAAGTTACTTAAGGACAGCGAGCCAAACCTTTCCGGTGAAGATATCCGTGAAGGTTTGACGACAATTGTCAGCGTAAAATTAGAAGATCCGCAGTTTGAAGGTCAGACAAAGCAGAAGTTGGGTAATAGCGAGGCGAGAATTGCTGTGGAGAGCATTTTCGGCGAGCAGTTAAAATATTTCTTAGAACAAAATCCGAGTGTAGCGAAGATTATTTGTGAAAAGTCAATTTCCGCACAGCGCGCGCGTGATGCAGCTAGAAAAGCAAGAGAGTTAGCGAGAAGAAAGACCGCGCTTGATGGCGGCAGTTTACCTGGTAAACTTGCTGATTGTTCCGATAAAAATCCGGAAAATTGCGAAATCTTTATTGTTGAGGGAGATTCCGCCGGTGGCTCGGCAAAGACTGCGCGTTCCAGAAATACGCAAGCGATTTTGCCGCTGCGAGGCAAGATTTTAAACGTAGAAAAAGCGAGACTTGACCGTATTTTAGGTAATGCTGAAATTAAGGCGATGATTACTGCATTCGGTACAGGTATTCACGAAGACTTTGATATCACAAAGCTTCGATATCATAAGATTATTATCATGACCGATGCCGATGTGGACGGTGCACATATTGCAACTTTGTTGCTCACATTCTTTTACCGTTTTATGCCGGAACTGATTCGTCAGGGTTATGTTTATATGGCGATGCCGCCACTCTACCAAATTACAAAAAATAAGAAGGTTTGGTATGCGTATAGCGACGAAGAACTAGACAAGATTTTGAACGAAATCGGTCGTGACGGCCAAAATAAAATCCAGCGCTACAAAGGTCTGGGTGAAATGGATGCTGAGCAGCTTTGGGATACAACGATGGACCCGGAAAAGCGTATTTTAAAGAAGGTATTGATTGACGAGGATAATGCAACTGAAATCGATTTAACATTTACAACGCTAATGGGTGATGAAGTTGAGCCGAGAAGAGAATTTATCGAGGCAAATGCGAAATTTGTCAGTGATTTGGATATTTAGAAAGAGAAGAGGACGAAATGGACGAACACATTTTTGATAAAATTCAAGAAGTTGATTTGAAGAAAACGATGGAAACTTCTTACATCAATTATGCCATGAGCGTTATTGCGGCACGTGCGCTGCCTGATGTAAGAGACGGTTTAAAGCCGGTACAGAGACGTGTTCTTTATTCTATGATTGAGCTGAATAATGGTCCGGATAAGCCACACCGTAAATGTGCGCGTATCGTCGGTGATACGATGGGTAAATATCATCCGCACGGCGACAGTTCCATTTATGGAGCGCTTGTAAATATGGCGCAGGAATGGTCGACCAGATATCCGCTCGTTGACGGACACGGAAACTTTGGCTCGGTCGACGGTGACGGTGCGGCTGCCATGCGTTACACCGAGGCGCGTTTGAGCAAGATTTCTATGGAAATGCTTGCTGATATCAATAAGAATACCGTTGATTTTTCCCCAAACTTCGATGAGACGGAAAGAGAACCGGACGTATTGCCGGCAAGATATCCGAACTTATTGGCAAACGGAACGAACGGCATTGCTGTAGGTATGGCGACAAATATTCCGCCGCACAATTTAAAAGAAATTATTGGTGCGGTTGTGAAAATTATTGATAACTATGTACAGGAAGACCGTGAGACAACGCTTGAGGAAATCATGGACATTATAAAGGGACCGGACTTCCCAACCGGCGGCACGATTTTAGGAAAGCGAGGCATCAATGAAGCTTACCGCACCGGCCGAGGAAAAATCAAGGTAAGAGCTGTGTCCAACATCGAGACGATGGAAAACGGCAAGAGCTGTATCATCGTTACTGAACTACCGTACATGGTAAATAAGGCAAGACTCATTGAGAAGATTGCCGAGCTTGTAAAAGAGAAAAAAGTAGATGGTATCGTTGGTTTAAGAGATGAATCTGACAAGCAGGGTATGCGCGTGGTGATTGAGCTGCGTCGCGATGCGAATGCGAACGTGATTTTAAACCAGCTTTATAAGCATACGCAGTTACAAGACACGTTCGGTGTTATTATGCTCGCGCTTGTGAACAATGAGCCGAAGGTATTGAACCTTTATGAGATGCTGTATTATTATTTGCAGCACCAGAAGGACGTTGTTACAAGAAGAACACAGTATGAATTAAATAAGGCGGAGGAGAGAGCTCACATTTTAGAGGGCTTATTAAAAGCACTTGATCATATCGATGAAGTTATTTCTATCATCCGCAATTCCAATACGACCGCGGAAGCGAAGGCAAGATTAATCGAGCGCTTCGAATTTACTGATGTGCAGGCACAGAATATCGTTGATATGCGTCTGCGTCAGTTGACCGGTTTGGCAAGAGAAGAGCTGGAAAAAGAATACGCGGAGCTGATGGATAAAATCAATTATCTGCGTTCGATTCTTGCAGATGAAAAGATTCTTTTAGGTGTTATCAAAGAGGAAATCCTTATTATTTCAGAAAAATTCGGTGATCCACGCAGAACAGCTATCGGTTTTGACGATGACGATTTTACCGATGAAGATTTAATTCCTCAGGAAAATATTGTCATTACAATGACGAATCTTGGTTACATTAAGCGCATGACGCCGGATAATTTCAAGAGTCAGAATCGAGGCGGACGTGGTATCAAGGGCATGCAGACGTTGGAAGAAGATTTTATCAAAGAAATGTTCTTAACGACCACGCATCATTATCTGATGTGCTTTACGAACCGTGGACGAGTTTATCGCTTAAAGGGCTATGAAGTACCGGAAGCAGGCAGAACGGCCAGAGGCACGGCGATTGTTAATCTATTGCAGTTGCAGCCGGATGAAAAGATTTCTGCAATCATACCAATTAAGCAGTATGAAGAAGGTCACAGTCTGACGATGGCTACCAAGAACGGTTTGATTAAGAAAACATCGCTGATGGAATACGCAAACATCCGCAAAAATGGATTGGCAGCAATTACACTAAGAGAAGATGATGAATTAATTGAAGTTAAAGTTACCGACCATACGAAGGATATTTTCTTGATTTCCAAGTTCGGTATGTGTATTCGTTTCAATGAGGAAGATGCAAGAGAAATCGGCCGTACATCGATGGGTGTAAAAGGTATGGACCTGCGCATCGGCGACGAAGTTGTGGCGATGCAGACAAGCACGCAAGGCGAAAGCATCCTGTTTGTATCCGAAAAGGGTATGGGTAAGCGAACTGCCATGGACGAATTCAAGCAACAGTTCCGCGGCGGTAAAGGGGTACATTGTTATAAGATTACCGAAAAGACCGGCAAGTTAGTCGGTGCAAAGGCTGTTTTTGAAGAAGATGAAGTAATGCTCATTACAAATGAAGGTATTTTGATTCGTACAGGTGTTGACGGTATTTCCAAGCTCGGAAGAAGCACCTCCGGTGTGAAGCTGATGAATGTGGATGCTGAAAATGATGTCTTTGTGGCAAGTATTGCCAGAGTAAAAGACCACATGGGTAACGCAGAAAGTACTGATGAGGATAATAGCACAGTGGAACAGACATCTGAAATTTTAGAAAAATTAATTATAGCAGCAGAGGAAAAGAATGAAGAGACCGAGTAAAGAGCAGATAAAATCAGTAAAAAATCAGATTCTTTTGCCGATTTTTATTGCTGCAGTTGCGATTGGTGCATCATATCTATTAATGCACTATGCCGGAAAATTTTTTCAGTCACAGACCGCTCCGTTGCAGATTACTGTAGCGGAGGACGGTTCGCTTTCAATGGCAGTCGAAGGCGACCGTGATGATTTGTATATTTTATGGGAGACCGATGGCGGCAGTGTGAGGCCTGTGGAAGCAGATACATATTTCATACATGTGGATGATAAGAATAACCGCGGATATATTTGTTACACACATTGCGATGACAGAGTTGTCTGGGATGCGTTTGATGCGTCAGGTGAAGAATTTGAAACAGCTACGGTGCGCGCGATTCTCTATCATGTAACCGAGGGCGAGAAAAAAGATTTTGTCGGCAGCGAAAGTGTGGAAACTGAGGTAACAATTACGCTCAGGCAAGACGGCGGAAATACAGTGAAAGCTACAGACCGTTATTTTTCTAATCCGATAAAAAAATCCACATCATCTGACTGGAGTGAGATTTATGTGCTGAAGGAAGACGCAGAAAGTTTGACGTTCCGTTACCGCACGAGCGAAGAGCTTGTCACTGAGGAAGACCATTTTTTGGTACTGTGTTGGGAAAATGATGCACAGCTAATCAGCCAGACAAATTTGGCTGGAGGTTTGTTCCCAACGGTTACACTTTCCGAAGAAACGAGATGTCAGCGTCAAATCAAACAAAGTGATACGATTACTGTCCTGAAAAAAGATATTTCTGCAGAAAGTGAGTTGCAGGCATTCTTAGTTGACAGCGGCATCTATGAAAATGATACTTTTACGGATGATGAAAAGCAGGCAGAGGCAAGTTACACATTGGCTCCTGCCTGCGAGTAAATCCCCGTGATAAATCTAAATTAGATACTTGACAACACGGATTTGATGTACTATAATCTCATTCGTGACTTGTCACAAAATTCAATACCGAACAGGATTCAGGTATCTGGAGAAATACTCAAGTGGCTGAAGAGGCGCCCCTGCTAAGGGTGTAGGTCGTTTGCGCGGCGCGCGGGTTCAAATCCCGCTTTCTCCGTGAAAAAAATGGTAACTTATCAGAAGGTAAGTTACCGTTTTTTTATCTCAGTGAAAACTGGTTTTATAAGAACAATCTTGTTATTGACATAAAAAGATGCGTAAATGAAATATTTTGGACGTATAGGAATTAGGAGATCTAATGGCACTGGAACATTCGGTTTTGATCGAATCAGTCATCAAAGAATTATTAAAAACACAATATAATTTGAACATCATTTCCACGGAGAAGTTAGGTATAGGAACCGCCAACTGCTATCGTCTTTTTGATGGGAATAAATATTATTTTTTAAAAGAGTTTCAAAGCGGTTTCTCGGAGGAAGATTTGATTCGTGAGGCAAATTTGGTAAACTTTCTTGCAGAAAATGGATTTCCGGTCGCGCGTTTTCTTTTCACTGTGGAGGGGAAAACATCCATCACCTATTGCAATCATTTGCTTTGTCTGGAAGAATATATCGAGGGAAAAACGTATGGATACAATGATTTTCCGAAATCGATGCTTGCAGAAACGGCACAAATGCTGGGGAAATTGCATTATGTGATGAAAGATTATCCGTTGCCGAAGGATATGGGTACAGAATGGCTGGCATCTTATTCTGCGGACGCTATGATTGCACAATATGATACATTGCTGGCGGTGGCAGAGCAAAATCTGAGAGATGCGAACTATACTCACATTATAGCAGATTTGCAGTATAAAAAAGAATTAGCGCAGCGTTGTAATGATTACAAGCAGTATTTTGAAGGTATTACATATTCGCCGACACACGGAGATTTCCAGGGATGCCAGTTAATTTGTGACGGCGAAAATATCAAAGCGGTCATTGATTTTTCCTCTGCGCGCACGTTGCCGGCGGTTTGGGAGATCATGCGTTCCTACGTGCAAACGTCGGTTGATTGCAGAAAAAATGAAGTGATTGATACAGAAGAAGTTTGCAAATATGTGCAGGAATATATGAAATATTCGCCACTAACAAAAAAAGATTTGGCAGCTATGCCGTATGTCTACCTGTTTCAATTGGCGCGCAGTAAATACGGCTACCCGCAATATTTGACCACCGATTCGGAAGACCGCGAAGGGTTGCTGCAATTTGCATTTTGGAGAACCAATATGTGTCGTGAGGTTGAGAAGAAAGCGGAGGAGATTTCGGCGGCACTTAGCAAACTGATGTAAAAATATGGTAAATGAAAGGAAAAAACACATGAAATTTTTAATCCAACGTGTAAAACAATCTTCCGTCGCGGTTGACGGAGAAATCATCGGCAGCATCGGTCACGGCCTGCTCGTGTTTGTGGGTGTATCGGCGACCGACAATGCACAAATTGCAGATAAGATGGTAGATAAGCTGATGAAACTGCGTATTTTTGATGATGAAAACGGAAAGACAAATCTGTCGATTGCTGATGTGGCAGGTGAATTCCTCATAATTTCGCAGTTCACCTTATATGCGAACTGCCGTAAGGGCAACCGGCCCTCGTTCACAGACGCCGGCAAACCGGACATTGCAAACGAGTTGTACGAACACATTATTTCCTTATTAAAAGAGAAAAATTTTAAGACGGAACATGGAAGTTTTGGCGCTGACATGAAAGTTTCACTTGTAAATGACGGTCCATTTACGATTATTCTCGATTCCGATGAAATCGGTATTCATTAACCCGCAAAAATGCAGGGAGCAGCAGGAAAACAAAAGCGAATAATCGGTTGACTTTTTTTTCAAAGAATGTTATGCTCTAAACAGCTCATATGACTGACGGAAGTGGATTACCACAGGGGAGTATGAGCATTTGGAGCCGACCGTCTGGGCAGTCTTGCTTGGATTTTAGGCTTTTTTTATTTTCAAAATTCCATAAAGACTTCAATTTTACGAAAAAAGGAGAAAAGTTCTATGAAGATGTTATCACTGGAACAGGAATTGCAAGGAAATTCATATCCTGGCAGAGGAATTGTCATCGGAAAATCTGCTGACGGTACAAAGGCAGTAACCGCTTACTTCATTATGGGAAGAAGCGAAAACAGCCGCAACAGAGTATTTGTAGAGGAAGGCAAGGGCATCCGCACAGAGGCATTTGACCCATCCAAGCTCGTTGACCCAAGCTTAATTATTTACGCACCGGTACGTGTTCTTGGCAACAAGACTATTGTTACCAACGGCGACCAGACTGACACCATTTATGACGGTATGGACAAGCAGCTGACCTTTGAGCAGTCCTTACGATGCAGAGAATTTGAACCGGATGCTCCAAATTATACACCGCGTATTTCTGGTATCATGCATATCGAAAACGGCCAGTACAACTACGCAATGTCTATTTTAAAGAGCAACAATGGCAATCCAGACGCTTGCAACCGTTACACATTCGCTTATGAAAATCCGGTAGCAGGTGAGGGTCATTTCATCCACACTTACATGGGCGACGGCAACCCACTGCCAAGCTTTGAAGGGGAGCCGAAGTGGGTAAGCATTCCGGATGACATCGACGAGTTCAAAGATATGCTTTGGGCAAGTTTAAATGAGGAAAACAAGGTTTCCTTATTTGTACGTTTCATTAACATTGCTGACGGAACTTACGAAACAAGAATTGTAAATAAAAACAACTAAGAGAGGAAAAAGAAATGAAAGAATTACTGTTAAAGTACGGATGCAATCCGAATCAGAAGCCTTCCAAGATTTACATGGGCGATGACAGCGAATTACCGATTAAAGTATTATCCGGCAAGCCGGGTTATATCAATTTCTTAGATGCATTTAACGGCTGGCAGTTAGTAAGAGACTTAAAGAAGGCAACCGGCGTTCCGGCGGCAACTTCCTTCAAGCACGTTTCTCCGGCAGGTGCAGCCATCGGTCTTCCACTTACTGAAACATTGGCAAAGATTTACTGGGTAGACGATATGGATTGGCAAAATTTCTCCCCAATCGCCTGCGCATACGCAAGAGCAAGAGGTGCAGACCGCATGTCCTCGTTCGGTGATTTCATTTCCCTTTCCGACGTTTGTGACAAAGACACCGCTCTCTTAATCAAGAGGGAGGTTTCCGACGGTGTTATTGCTCCGGGCTACACCGAAGAAGCATTGGAAATTCTTGCGCAGAAGAAAAAAGGTAATTACAACATTATTCAGATTGATGAAAATTATGTTCCAGCTCCGCTCGAGCACAAGGAAGTATACGGCATTACCTTTGAGCAGGGCCGTCAGGAGCTCGACATCAACGATGAACTGATTGCAAACATCGTAACTGCAAACAAGGAATTATCCGAAGAAGCAAAGCGCGACATGAAGATTTCCTTAATTACATTAAAATATACGCAGTCGAATTCCGTATGCTTTGTTAAGAATGGTCAGGCCATCGGCGTAGGTGCCGGCCAGCAGTCCCGCGTACATTGCACGCGCTTAGCAGGACAGAAGGCAGACAACTGGTGGTTGCGTCAGTCTCCGCAGGTAATGAACCTTCCGTTCAAGGCAGGCATCAGCCGTGCAGACCGTGACAACGCAATCGACGTTTACATGGGCGAAGAATACATGGACGTAATCGCTGACGGCAACTGGGAAAGAACCTTTACCGAAAAGCCGGCAGTATTTACTGCCGAAGAAAAGCGCGCATGGTTGAATCAGATGACCGATGTAACCGTTGGTTCCGATGCATTCTTCCCATTCTCCGATAACATTGAGCGTGCACACAAGAGCGGCGTAAAATATATCGCGCAGCCGGGTGGTTCTGTTCGTGATGACCTTGTTATTGAAGCGTGCGACAAGTACGATATGGTAATGGCATTTACCGGCATTCGTCTGTTCCATCACTAAAATATTTTTGAGAAACAAAAAAGGATTGCAGACCTCTTTGTCTACAATCCTTTTTAAATTTGTAATTAATAATATTGACGAATACTTACGCCGGTTATTACGATGATGATAGCCACAATGATGGCGAGAATCAAACCGATAATAAACGCACACCAATAAGAGCGTGCAAAATTTCTAAGGTTAATATTTTTTGTTCCACCGACAGAAAAGACAATTAATAGAATCAAACCAATACACGGAATTGCAAATAACAGCTGGTATCCGAAATATCCCCACATGCTGATTGGTTTGTACTCATCCGGAATTACCGGAGCTGCATTGTAATTCTGGTACGGATTGTACTGAGGCGCGGTATACTGTGGAGCAGTATAAGTCTGCTGATTGTACTGCGGAGTAGTGTAGGCCTGCTGGGTTGATGTCTCCTGAGCTGGCTGTGGAGTTGATTCTGGAGCTGCTTCTTGTACTGGATTTGCATCTGCAACTTTCATGCCGCAACCTGCGCAAAATACGGTACTTTCAGAAATTTCATGACCGCAATTGTTACATTTCATAGTTAGTTCCTCCTCGAGTGTAATTTAAAAATTATATATAAAATGCCGAACATTTCATATCAAAAGTTTGATTTTGTTTATCAGCCAGTGTAAAAAATTCTCTTCATAATATGTGTATGGTTCCATATTCGGAAAATACAGTATCATATTTATGAAGTAACATAGGATAGTGACGAGACAAATTCCAATTACAACAGAAAATAGAGAACTGGAACCTTCCGCTCGAAAATATCGCGTCCACATCAAATATATAATATAAGGAATCCATAAATATACGGTTGGATTCAAAAAAAATGCCTGTGCAAACTGCAATTTAAGCAGACTCAAACTTGCGCGCGTAATCCCACAACATGGACACGGCAATCCACAAAACAGGCGCATTGGGCAAAACTCACCGAACAGTAATTCCGTAAAGATGTAGTAAGCAATTAATATGAGAAGGGCCCATTTTATATTAAAAATATCTTGTGTGATATTATGATAGATTTGTCGTATGTTTTTAATATGGAAGCACCTCTTATAAAAATAAAATCTTTATAAAAATTTTATATCTTTTATAGTGAAATGTCAATGATTTCAGTGCTAGAGAATCATCTCCATGCCAATTTTCTGCGGCTTTAAACCGCACGCTTCGTAGAACTTCATCGCGCTTTCATTGCAAGACCAGACATTGAGCGTTACATTATAGCAGCCGCTTTCTTTGGCGAAATCAAGTACAAACTCATACAACCCTTTTCCGATTCGTTGTCCGCGCATATTTTCATCCACACACAAATCATCAATATAAAGTGTTTTGATATCGGTCAATATGTTGTCATGCAAATGTTGAATAAAAATACAAAATGCATAACCTAAAACCTGTTCGTTTTCATCGACCGCCACAAAAATTGGTCGTGTATCATCTGTCAAAAGCTCTGCAAGCTGCCCGTCTGTGTATTTTTTTGCATTTCTCTTAAACAAATCCGGCCGACCAACATGGTGAACCATCAACACCTGGCACAGTAACTTATTAATTCCTGTAATATCGCTTTTTGTTGCTCTTCTAATGTGCATTTCCTAACCTCGCAATCTGCGAAACACGCTGTATTTCTACATATATTAATAGTATTGCATTTTAAGAGAAATTTCAATATAATTGTTTTGATTCTAGGAAAAGGAACACAGGCGGTGAATTTTGATGGAACGCAGTATTATTATAGGAAGGATTATTGACACGTTCAATGCTTGCGCAAGCGAATTTAAGGAAAAAAGCGGTGGAAGTTTTATGAATACAACTTCCGAGTATAAAAGAGGAGAGCGCATTGAAAATATAAAATATCATTACGCAAAAATATATTACGAGCGGCATATTGTCATATTGAAATACACTGCCCACAGCATGTTTTCGCTCACAAACAGTATTATTGAGTGCCTCATATGTTTCGATAAAGCTGACGATACAAAAATGTATCCGTTGGATTTTCTGCTTAAACACGTGAATGTTGAACGACCGGAAAAACTGATTTTCGAAAATATTGAAAATGAAACCCGAATGCGAGAATGCATGAACAGTTTATGTGATATTATTTACAAATATCAAAATGAGATTTATGAAGTAGCAACAAATAATGAAATCAAGCGAGAGCTCGAGCAAGAATTTTATAAGGAAATTTTAAAGGTATATAAAGAGAAAGAGCTGAACGAAGAGGATTATGTCTATTACCGGGAAGCATATTATAATTGGTTTACCAATAGCAGTGTCTCTGATACATATAAGAATGACTGGCGTGAAATGGTAGCTTTTTTTGTTGGCGCATTCGCACTCACAATCCCGTGGACGGCTTTCTTCCTTATCATATTTTTTTCCCTTTATGCGTTGGAAAAAGCCAACGCAATCTATCTAATGGGCCCGATTTATATGGCACCGGTCGCAGGATTTACCGGTTTTTTGATGGGCATATGCACAAGTTATTTCATACGATTAAAGGCATACAAATTACTGTTTCGCAAATCATATCAGAAATATGCAGAATTAGATACTATTGCAAATGGATCAGGTTCATATCGATTTATCAAAATATTTGCATTGATTGTATTTGCCGGTTCCATTATATTCTTGGCACTGAACGTGCGTTGTAATTTAAGATTTACGGACGATGGCTTTTACGACAACCGAAAATTTTGGACAATAAGTGGTGAAAAGTACGATTATTCAGAGATAGAGGAGATATATTATTTGCCTGCACGCAAAAATGGGTTTGGAGCAACGCTCAATGCTCCTTCTTACGTCATGAAATTAAAAAACGGAGAAGAAATTGATTTTTACGATTATGATGAGACTACAAGCACAGAAAAAAATTTGCTTCCTTTATTAAAAGAAAAAGGAATTATTATCCGGGAAAAATAAATTAAAAAACGATTGACAAACCGAAAATATGCTGATAGAATGCCCACTGTTGCCCACAGTGGGTATAGTTCGTCTACTTTAAAACTAAAAAACTGAAAAAAAATAAAAAAACCCGAAAAAAGTGCTTGACAAAGTACACGGGTTTTAGTAGAATGAACAAGCTGTCGCAAAACGGACAGCAAGAGTTCGCAAGTGCGAACACATAGAACCTTGAAAACTGAACAGTAAACCATCCCTGAAGATTTCTAAAAAAAGCTTATGAAAAATAAGCAGCGTCGGAAGACGGAGAAAAATTCAGCGAACTCATGAGAAATCATGGGAACCAAAACAACAGTAACGGATGAATGAAAGAGCGAGAAAAGAAGCCAGAGCATT
>SVEO01000026.1:0-12033 GCA_015057275.1 Lachnospiraceae bacterium
TTTAGCTTCCAAAATAAGCTTTACCATTCGCAGTTTATCTTCAGCAGAATATTTACTCATAGAAAATGCTCCCTCCTTGATAAACAGTTTTATTATTTTAACTGTCTACCTAGAAGGGAGCATATCACGCATGGGAATACGGGTTTTTAGTTATTTATGAGGTACATTTAACGAATGTACGCATGCAGATTGACGCGAAGCGGCAAGACACTGGAGCGAGGGGAATGTGACGACAGCAGCACGCGAGATGGACCGAAGCGGAAGAAGAAAGTGCATTTTATGAGATTGTGGGTAATTCTTTGCTTCGAATGAGGAAAAAGTATGTAATCGAAAGGAGTCTGTTTTAATGATTTATCCAATGCCAAGAAATAGTAGTGAAGAAAAAGAGTTGCGTAGGCAAGCATATGAATGCGAAAAAAAAGGATTGATTATTTTTCATGAACAGCAAGGATATGACAAATCTACTTTGAATATTTTTCTTGTAAACTCTTTAAAGGGTTATGAGGAATTTCTGAAAGAAGATGGACTTATTTAATATAAGAACAGATTGATATTACAGATTGCCAAATTTAAAATAACAGGAAATAAATTTGTTGACATTAAAATGTCGAATAGTGATATAATGAAAGAAAGTTTATGATTCGGAGGGGAAAATGGATATTAACGTGACTGAACTGATTAAAGGAGCTATCGCGGCGACGGCCAAGCGGTTTGGCGATGAAAAGATTGTGACCGCAGAGGACATGATTCCGCACATGCGGACAGTACATGGAGATGCGTATTACCCGCAGAAATACATCGAAAATGTGCAATATGCGGCGAGTGAGGATGCCAGGATGGATATCTATTTCCCGGATGAGCAGACAGGCACGTGTCCGGTGTTTGTAGAGGTGCACGGCGGCGCATGGTATTTCGGGCAGAAAAGTTCGATTGAATTTAAGCCATTTTTGTATGGCTTAAAAAAAGGTTATGTCTGCGTTTCACTCGGTTATACATTAGCACCAAAGGCTACCTATCCTCAGCCGGTCATCGAGATTAAGCAGGCGATTGATTATTTGAAAAAACATGCTGCGGAGTACAATATCGACCCGGCGCGCATCGTTTTATGGGGCGGTTCAGCCGGCGCGCATTTAGCCGCACTTGCTACTTATAGCACGGATACCGGTTATTTGGATGAGCAACATACGCTCGACAGTTCCGTGAAAATGCTCGTGCTGTGGTATGGTTGTCACAATTACTATCTGGGCAAGCAGCTCGATTCATGGGTGTATCAGAACTTCTTTGCCGAAAAAGATTTGCGCAAGGTCGCACAACAGATTGTATTATCTAATCCGGGCTGTCACGTCACAAAAGATGCTCCGTTCACGCTTTTACAGCACGGGCTGAATGATATGGTGGTGCCGTACGAACAGTCAGTATATTTGTATGATATTATCAAGACAATTGCCGGAGAGGAACGTTGCGTGCTTGATTTGGTTGAGCAGTGCGACCATGCCGACCGCAAGCTGTTCGCGGAAGAAAACGTGGCAAAGATGTTTGAAATTATCGAGAGCAAATTGGAGAAATAGCATGGCAGTAGAGAATGGAACATGGATTATGTATGGGGTAGATGAAAATGACCCATATTGCATCCATACGGTAGAGCAATTAATAGAATATATCGACGAGAAGGGATTTTTACCATTGTTTAAAAATGAAATTCCTGGTTTTTCTGTGGAGGAACGCACGGTAGCAGATGGCTGGTGGTCAGACAATCCGGCGCGTGACCCGTGGGTGTGGCGTGAGATCATCGCACGCAGCGGCAGAGTTGCTTACGGGAAATTCTTTGATAAGAAAGCCGGTTTTATTTCTAAGAAATGGTTTCCGTATTTTGCCAATTATCGGCGCGACGGCTATGATTTTGATGCGCTTTGGGATGATGAGAAAGCTTCTATGCGTCAGAAAAAAATTATGGATCTTTTTGAAAATGAAAACACCGAGCTGTATTCATTTGAATTGAAAAAACAGGCCGGCTTCGGAAAAGGCGGCGAGAAAAATTTTGAGGGTACCGTTACGAATCTGCAGATGCAAACATATCTTTGCCTGCGTGACTTTCGTCAACGTAAAAATAAAGCCGGCGAAAGCTACGGTTGGCCGATTGCGGTGTACGCTCGCCCGGAGCAATTGTGGGGCTATGATCATGTAACGTCAGCCTACCACGAGGAACCGGAAGAATCCGGAAAGAGAATTGTTAAATATATCATGGACCAATACCCGATTGCTACTGCAGCGCAAATTCGCAAAGTAATCGGTGTGCGGGAAGTGTAGAGGATAGAATTTATCGAAAGGGATGCAAAATGAGTTATCAACATAAAGTGCAATATTGTGAGACAGATAAAATGAAAATTTACGATATTTCGCAGGAGGTATTCGGGTGCGAGGTATATCCGGGAGACCCTGCGCCGGAAAAAGAACTTTTGTCACAAATGTCGAACGGAGATTTGTACAATCTGACCGCATTTCGGATGTGCGCTCATAACGGTACGCATGTGGATGCCCCATATCATTTTTATCAAGACGGTAAAACAATAAGTGAAATAAACTTGACAAAATTCGTGGGGATGACTTATGTAGCAGAACATCAAGGAGTTGTGACAGCAGATGATGCGAGGGCGATATTAAGAAAAGCGAAACAAGCGGATGAACACTCAGTGAAGCGAATCCTCATGAAAGGGAAAGTCGTTGTTTCTGTAGATGCAGCAAAGGTTTTTGCGTCGGCCGGAATCTGCCTGCTTGGAAATGAATCGCAGACTGTTGGGCCGGAAGATGCGCCGATGGAAGCGCATCTTGTGTTGCTGGGTGCAGAAGTCGTGCTTTTGGAAGGCATTCGTTTGGCAGAAGTGGCAGAAGGAGTGTATTTCCTGAATGCTGCGCCGCTGAACCTTGCGGGAGCAGATGGAGCGCCATGCAGAGCCTTGTTGGTGGAGATGAATAAGTGAAATTTGATGAAGTGATAGACTTCAAGCTATAACAAATAGAAAAGCTCACGAGTTAGAAAACTCGTGAGCTTCATTTTATCATTCATTATTCTTCATCCGACGGAAATAGTTATATTTCAGCGTTAAATCATTTTGCTGAACTAGGCGGTTAATCAGTGTATTCATCTGATTTACGTAGTCAGCATTGTCGGTTTTGCCGATGGTGACTTCGCCGTTTTCCACGTATATATTACCGTCATACCAAGAATAATCGCTAAAGAAAACGTAGCCGGTAGCATCATCGTTCATCACATCGTTACCGATATAATATTCCTCGGTGTACTCGATACCGAGCATGTTGAGGACTGTCGGCAAAATATCAATCTGTGAACTTACCTTATCTACCGTCTCCTGTTCCATACCGTAGCTCCAGATGAAGAACGGCGTGTGATTGATGAGATGGTTGTCGGTCTGCTTATACTTGTCAAGAATCGACTTGTCGTCCAGCGTGTACAGATAATGGTCGGCAAAGGCGACGATAATGGTATTTTCTAACAGTCCGTTATCTTCCAAAGCTTTCATCAGAAGAGAAACCATGTAATCGGTCTCGCCCGCAAATAATCTTGCAACTTCCTCCTCGTTCATTTCCGGAACTACGGCATCGCCGTAAAGTTTCTCGGCAAGAAGTGCGCCCATTTCGCTGGAAAGATGAAACGGCGTGTGTGGCGTATAGGTAATGAGATAATTCATAAAAAGACCATCTTGCTGAAACATCTTCTCATAAAATGTCTCATTTAAAATCAACTCGCGATCCAACTCATAAGAAACATCAACGTAGGAACCTTCATCCAACAGACTATAGTAGTTGTCATAACCCCAATTTAGATAATTGAGTTCTCGCTGATAAAATTCGCCGGTATTCATATGGAATGCATCGACGCGGTAACCTTCAGCCTTTAAGAGGGTCGGCAGGGAACCGGGATATACATTTTTGTGAAACGTATACGCATTTTCCGTATAAGAGATCGGCGTGATGAAGCCGGTGTTTACCGCCAGCTCAGAATTAAAGGTTGAGCCGCCGCCGGTATAATATGAGTAGTGGTTTTCAAACACAATGGAGTTGTCAAGCAGGCTATACAGCGCCGGCATGTCCGTGCTGTTTAACAGCCAACTGTCGATGCCCTCAAGCTGAAGAAAAACCACATTTTTACCCTCAAAAATGCCGGTGTACTCGTTTGTTTCATGTGTTGTTTCCTCGGCATACACTTCCTCAAGGAAAGCAATATCATCCGGATTTTCTTTTTCTTCCGGCTTAAAAAAGGTCACATAAAAATCGCGCACTGTATACTCGTAAAGACCACAGATTTTCATCGTTTTGTTACTGTCGTTAAAACTGTCGTAAACATTACGCGGGTTGCGCCAGTTATCCCACTTGAGCGTATCATTTGCCTTGCCCATAAAGGACGGGGTAATCAAGTGCAGGAGCACGAACACAGCGCAGACTATGGCTAGATTTTTCCAATTGCTTTTCTCGTGCTTCGGAAACTTAATAATCGCAAACACGGCACACGCAATAATTGCGATGCAAATAAGAAAAATGAGCGGGCTGGTATTCACAATGGTGTCCCAGATATAGGCGCTACCCTCGCTTGCTGACTGTAACAAGTTGAAGCCGAAGAAGAAGCCGGTGTAAGTATAATACACACAATGGGTAAAGAAGCAAAAGAAAAATACACCAAAACATACACCGTAAAAGATTCTTCCGACCAGTCGATTTAAATTCAGCGCCACGCCCACAAACAAGAAAATAAACAATAACACAAATATGATGTTTGCAAAAACCATCTCTGCACGGAAATAATTTATATCGGATGCCAGCACACGAATTACAATATCCATCAAAAGAAACGGTACGGCCAACAATATTATATTAAGTAACATATGCAAAACTGCCCGTTTATCAGGCAGTTTCACGTTTAAATTTAATTTCTTCATATATTTATACCTATTTCTCAATATCATGAATGGTAACTTTACTTGTGTGCGGAATCGGTTTCCACTCAACCTTCATAAACAGTGCCGCATACATCGACCAACGGTAAATGATGTCGAACGTCGGCCAGGTAAAGCAGTAGAAAATCTTCTTGTGTAATGGAATTTTCTTAATACGCTTACGCTCCACAATGAACACGTAAACGGCAGCCAGCATATTTTTGAAATGGTAGTTGATTTTGCCAATCCAGTTCCAAAGAATGGAAAGTAAAGCTGTATACAGGGCGGCCTGTACACCCGGACCTGCATTTACATAAAGGTCACCAAAGATGAAATTTAATACTTTAGCGAAACCGTTGTTTGTGCGGAATACCAGTACATTTTCGATGCCGGTCGAGTAGCGCAGGCAGGAGTACATTACTAAGGTAACAACCAGCCACAAGAACACTTTTACAATAACCGATGGGAAAAGCTGCGATAATGTATCAAACGATGCCCATCTGTGACGAACACCTTCGATAAAACTTGCCCATGTCAGCTTACGCTTCTCGGACTTGTCGCGGTAGCAGTTGCCGACAAAAATATTCTTAAACAATGCCCAGCCAGTCTCTTGAAAGGCCATCAGATGGCCCTTGGACCAGCGGGTACGCTGGCGCAAGGCGATACGCAGGCTAGTCGGTTGTTCGTCGTAGAACATGGCCTCATCCTGATAGGAAATTTGATATCCATGCGCGACTGCATCCGCTGTGAAAGCTCTGTCTTCGGTCAAGGAAGTGTAGTGCCAGCCATCTTTTACCAGCTCATTGGCAAATAAAAATCCGGTTCCTTGAATGTTTGTTGCCAGACGAAGCACGGAACGTGTTCTGTGGCGAAAACGAATGGAGCGCAGCCAGTGCAGCGCATAAGTGGAAGCGATCCAATTCTCATCAAAGTTCTTTGTGTTACGGTAAGAAGTAATAATCTTTTCGCCGGAATCGAACGCATCGTTCATCTTCGAAATATAATCCTTATTTAAAAGGTTATCCGAGTCGAAGATAAAATATCCTTCGAACGACGGAATGCCGTAATCTTTTTCGATGTTTTCAAATAAGAATTGCAGTGCAAAACCCTTGGTACGGTCCTTATTGTTAAATCTTTCGTAGCAAATTGCACCTTTTTCGCGAGCCACCTTCGCTGTGTTATCGGTACAGTTATCCGCCACCACAAATACAGTAATCAGTTCGCTCGGGTAATCCTGTCTGGCAATACTGTCGAGCAGGTTGCCGATAACCGCCTCTTCATTTCGGGCCGAAATTAAAATCGCATATTTGTGATAGTTTTGCGCCGGCTTAAACTTTCTCGTAAAGAAGAAGCCGATAATCCAATAGGCGGTGTGATGAATCCCCCAGATACCAAGCGCCCAGCGGATGAAGTCGTCGACCGCGTTGCACTCATCATAGATACTGCCGATGGCAGTAACAATTGTGTCAAAAATATGTGCAATCATTTCCATAATTGTGTCTCCTTTGTGCAAAATTAATTGCAACATGATTCTTTGGTTACGTTAAGTTACAGATTACTTTTCTCTTCCGCAGCAACATGTTCTTTTACCAATTTCACTAATGTTCCGGAAAGCAGGAACAGGGCGATTAAGTTCGGAATTGCCATCAATCCGTTGAAAGTATCAGCGATACTCCATAAAAGACCGAGGTCCATCGTCGCACCGACGAGCGCCACCAGTGAGTAAACAAGCATAAACGGTTTGATAATTTTAGCAGAGAAAATAAACTCAATACAGCGGGCGCCGTAAAGTCCCCAGCCGATAATCGTGGAGAAAGCGAAGCAACACATTGCTATCGCGGTGAAAATGGAAATCCAACCGCCGTAGGTGGAAGTGAAGCCGCTGATGGTCAGTTCTGCACCGGCTGCTTCACCGTAATTTACGGAAACGCCGCTGCAAAGGATGGTAAGAGCAGTCAATGTACAGATAACAAAGGTATCTGCGAATACTTCGAAAATACCGAAGAAGCCCTGTTTTACCGGCTTGTCGGTTTCCGTGCAGGCGTGTGCGATGGAGCCGGTACCGAGACCTGCTTCGTTCGAGAAAATACCGCGGGAAACACCCTTCTTCATACTAAGGAAGAAGCTGCCGACGATACCGCCGGTTACCGCCTGCGGGTTAAAAGCACCGTAGAAAATATCGCGGAACACGCCCGGTACACTGCCGATATTTAACAGAACAACGCCGCCTGCCAAAACAATATAAAGCACTGCCATGAAAGGAACTAATCTTTCAGACACGCTGCCGATTCGCTTAATGCCGCCGAACAGCACCATACCGACAACAATGGTAATGATGATGCCGATGATGAGTGCGGTTAAACCGGTCTGAGAATCATCAATTAAGTTAAAGTTTAATAGAGCCGAATTAATCGAGGTCGTAATCGTATTTACCTGCGTCGCATTCCCGGTTCCGGCTACCGTCAGCACGCCGAACATAGAATACAAAATAGCAAGCCAGTGCCATTTCTTACCGAGACCATTCTTTATGTAGTACATCGGGCCGCCGACATAATCGCCGTTTGCATTACGCTCGCGGAAATGAACCGCCAGAGTAACTTCGGCAAACTTGGTACACATGCCGAGGAATGCGGAAACCCACATCCAGAAAACGGCACCCGGACCGCCAATGGCAATCGCACCTGCCACACCGGCAATATTACCGGTCCCTACCGTCGCGGAAAGGGCAGTACAGACTGCCTGGAACGGTGTTAAGGCACCATCGCCGGCCTGTTTTGTGCTGAAAATCTTACCGATGGTACCCTTGATTGCCTGCGGGAAGCGGCGAATCTGAATAAAGCGGGTGCGGATACTCAAAAGCAAGCCAACACCAATAATGCAAATCATCGCCGGCACACCCCAGATAAAGTTATTTACGACGCTGTTAATAGCTTCAATTGTTTGTAACATAAACCCCTCCATTTTAAAAGTGTAAGTTTTTAAATAAAATCATATTGATAAAAAACAATATTAAAAATTATTTTACCATAATATATAAAAAAAGTACATGCCAAATTTATATTTAAGTCAAATGAAAAAGCTTATTCTGCTAATATTGACAGATTCTATTTAGAGATATATATTATATAATGAGGTATTTTTTGGAAGTAATTACAAATTATAATTTATTGGAGGGTAATATGAGATTTAATATTAGATTAGGAACAAGAATCACAGCGGTATTGATGTGTATATGCATGTTTACCAGTGTATTCAGCGGGGGAGCTTGGACCGGATTCCATGTGAGTGCTGCGACGTCGGCAACAAAGACAAGACAGGTTGAAAATCTTAATCGAGGGTTGGTTGCGATTAAAACTTCAAGTGGCGTATATATTGGATGGCGTTACATGGGAACGGATGATGCAAATGTATCGTTCAATATTTACAGAGACGGTACGAAGATAAATTCTTCCGCTATTACAGGAAGTACAAATTATGTCGATGCAAACGGCAGTACTTCCTCAAAATACTATATAACAGTTGTGCTTAACGGACAGGAAATATCGACATCTGAGACGGTAACCGTGTTGAATCAGAATTATTTTGATCTTCCTTTACAAGTACCTGCCGGTGGTACAACTCCTTCGGGTGAAAGTTATACATATACCCCAAATGATGCCAGTGTTGCGGATCTTGACGGCGACGGTGAATACGAGATTATTTTAAAGTGGGATCCGTCAAATTCCCAGGATAATTCTAAGGATGGATATACAGGCAATGTAATTATTGATGCATATGAATTTGACGGAACGCGGTTGTGGAGAATCGACCTTGGTATCAATATCAGAGCCGGCGCTCATTATACCCAGTTTATGGTTTATGATTTTGACGGTAACGGCAAGGCGGAAATGATTTGCAAAACAGCCGATGGGACAAAGGACGGAAAAGGCAATTACATAGGAAATCAATCGGCTGACTACAGAAATTCTGCAGGAAGAATTTTATCCGGACCGGAGTACCTTACATTATTTGACGGAGAAACAGGTGCAGCCTTACATACGATTGACTATGAGCCTGAGCGAGGTACTGTCTCAAGTTGGGGCGATAGTTATGGTAACAGAGTTGACAGATTTTTAGCGGCGGTGGCTTATCTTGACGGAGAAACCCCAAGCGTTGTTATGTGCCGCGGTTATTATACAAGAACAGTTCTTGTGGCATATGATGTTGTCGATAACAAGTTAGTTAAGCGTTGGAAATTTGACAGCAATGATTCCGGGAATTCTGCTTATGCAGGTAACGGTAATCACAACCTTGCGGTTGCAGATGTAGATGCCGATGGATATGACGAGATTGTATTAGGTGCTTGTACTATTGACCATGATGGTACAGGTCTTTATTCCTTAGGCAGAGGTCATGGTGACGCGGTGCATGTAGGTGATTTTGTTCCTTCGAGAGAAGGACTGGAGGTCTACGGTGTATTTGAAGAAACCGGCGGTGCGGCATTATGGTCCGCCAAAGACGGAACAATTATCTTTGATGTAGATTCGGATTCGGATACAGGAAGAGGTATTGCAGGTAATTTTATTGCAGGTAATGCGAGTTATGAATTTGCTTGCTCGGCAGATAGTCTGATTTATAATAGTTCAGGTAAGTCAATCGCTGCATGGTCGGATATTACGAAGTGGAATCAGAATTACGCTGTTTATTGGGATGCTGATCTTGAGCAGGAAGCAATGGACAGAACGATGATTGATGATTATGACAATGGCAGAATACTGACAGCTTCCGGCGTTACATATATAAATGGGACAAAATCTAACTGTTCTCTTGTTGCAGATATATTGGGTGACTGGAGAGAAGAAGTCATTTGGCCGACAAGCGACGGGACAGCTTTACGGGTATATACAACAACAGATGTTACGTCTTATAGGATTGCCACATTAATGCACGATACACAGTATCGTTGTCAGGTGGCATCGCAGAATGTAGCATATAATCAAGGAGCATATACTAGCTTTTACCTTGGGTCAGATGCTGGCCTTCCTTCACAGCCTAATGTATATGTTGCGGTTTCTGACAATGCGGGCTCAGGTTCAGAAGATTCAAATACGACAGGTGCATCGGGACTTGCAGACGGATGGTATTATATTAAAAATATAAATGCGCAGAAATACCTGCAGGTTGCGGATAATATCGGGGCCGATGGTCAGAATGTAGAAATAGGTACAGGTACGGGAGTAGCAGGGCAGAAGTGGTATCTCACGAATCTTGGTGACGGTACGTTTACGCTGAAGAGTGCGTTGGGATATATGCTTGATGTAAGTAACGGGACAAATGAAGACGGTACGAATATTCAATTGTGGTCGGCAAACGGGTATACACCGCAGATGTTTAAACTGGCAACAACATCAACGGAAAATGTGTACGGTATTTTGACTATGGCAAGTTCCGGAACAAAAGCATTAGATGTATATGAATTCGGAACAGATGATGGTTCGAATGTATGTCAATGGACATACTATGAGAATTCCTGTCAGCTTTGGATATTTGAAAGAATTACCTACACCATCTCTGCAACGGCAAGTCCAAGTGCAGGCGGTAGCGTAAGCGGTGCAGGCACCTATAATGCAGGTTCCAGCGTGACACTGAAGGCAACAGCAAACAGCGGTTATAGCTTTACGAACTGGACCGTTGGAAATTATGTTGTAAGCACATCCGCTACGTATACGATTAGCTCGCTCAGTGCGAACACGACGGTCGTAGCAAACTTTACAAAGAATCAGGTAGAAGAAGAAGCTTCTGCACCGATTGCATACTATATCTCGAACGGCACAAAGTTCTATGATACCGTTACGGGAACATTAACCGCAACAATCGTAGGAGAAGCAACCGTTAACAGTAACAATGTAACAGTAACCTATAGCGGTGCCGGAGATACCGGATATACAAACTATGTACAGATGGAGAATCCATTCAACGGAACCACGGTAGATGAAGTTACAATTTCCTTATTAGGAACGGTTGAGGCAAATGGAGAGTATGCGACAGTCTTCGCATTCTACACAGATGCCGGCTGGTTCTCCTTAAGTGCAGACGGTTCGATCCACTTAAATGACTGGAACGGAAATTATTTTGATGATGCAGTAGATACCGCAATCAGCGATACAACGTCCGAACATTTGTATTCGGTAGTTATTTCCGGAGACACGATCACAGTATATTGTGATGAAACAGTAATTAACACATATACAAATGCAACAAATGTTGGATATGTAAAAGATTTCTTAGGAAACACTGAGTATATGTCACTTGGTACCGGTAATGATACGGTAGGTGCCGGCGGACAGACATGGTCCTGGCCATCCGCAGGAATGGTAGTAGAGGAATTCATCGTTGTTGATGATGCATTAAGTGCAGAGCAGTTGGGAGAATTACCGGGCAGCTATGAAACAACAGAACCGACAACTTACACCATCTCTGCAACGGCAAGTCCAAGTGCAGGCGGTAGTGTAAGCGGCGCTGGTACCTATGAAGAAGGTGCAAGCGTAACACTGAAAGCAACAGCAAACAGCGGTTACAACTTCGTGGGATGGCAGAATGCGAGCGGAACAACCGTAAGCACAAGCGCAAGCTATACCTTTACAGCGAATGCAACAGCAACCTATACGGCAGTATTCTCGCAAATCACTTACACAATCTCTGCAACGGCAAATCCAAGTGCAGGTGGTAGCGTAAGCGGCGCAGGCACTTATAATGCAGGAGACAACGTAACCTTAAAAGCAACAGCAAACAGCGGTTACAAGTTTGTGAAGTGGCAGGATGCAAGCGGTAATAGCGTAAGCACAAATGCAAATTATAGCTTTACAGCGAATGCAACAGCAACCTATACGGCAGTATTCTCGCAAATCACTTACACAATCTCTGCAACGGCAAATCCAAGTGCAGGTGGTAGCGTAAGCGGCGCAGGCACTTATAATGCAGGAGACAACGTAACCTTAAAAGCAACAGCAAACAGCGGTTACAAGTTTGTGAAGTGGCAGGATGCAAGCGGTAATAGCGTAAGCACAAATGCAAATTATAGCTTTACAGCGAATGCAACAGCAAC
>SVEO01000026.1:12043-13623 GCA_015057275.1 Lachnospiraceae bacterium
CAGGAGACAACGTAACCTTAAAAGCAACAGCAAACAGCGGTTACAAGTTTGTGAAGTGGCAGGATGCAAGCGGTAATAGCGTAAGCACAAATGCAAATTATAGCTTTACAGCGAATGCAACAGCAACTTACACAGCAGTATTTGAAAAAGAAGTAGTGGAAGAAGTAGAAAAGGTAAGATTAACCGTAGCCGGTGCAAGTTTAATCATTAACGGTGAACCACAGGTAACTACCGGTTATACCGAAAACTTTGCAGTAGGAACGGAAATTACTCTCGCTTGCGGAGCTGACGGCTTTGTTAGATGGCAGAATGAATACCGTGTAACAATGAGCGAGTCGGAGACCTACACATTTACCATCGTTACTGACACTAATCTTACGGCGGTAACGGTTGCAGATATTGAAATGGAGAATCATTATGCATTTGTAGAGTTCGTATCGGATTACGGTCAGGTTATGAATGCAACAACATGGTTTACTAACTCGACAAACAAGACGCTTCCGGAAGGTCCGGCAAAATACGGCTATGTATTTAAGGGCTGGAGCTATAATGGAACAGATATCCTGGAAAGTGCAGATGATGTAAAGGCATTAATTGACGGAACGGTAACTCATCTTGAAATTCGTCCGGTATATGAAGCAGAAGGAACAATGTATACGATTCAGGTTTACTATGATGATGAGACAACTGCGGAAGTATACAGCGGTGCAGTAGGTTCCACTCTCAACATTCCGGCAAAGGCAATCAGCGGCAGAAAGTTCTCACACTGGTCAAATGAAAGAAACGGTGAGACAAAGTTATCCACGAATGAAAGCTTCTATCTGAAGGTAAGTGATGACATTACACTGTATGCGGTATATGTGGATGAAAACGTAGTGGTAGAAAAAGAGCCGACCGTTGTTGTAATGGATATGAGTACCGTGGAAGAATCCGGCAGTAAGAAGGTAGTTATCATTACGAACCATGATGTTCCGGATGGCTATACGATTATGCAGCATGGCTTAATTCGTACTACCAGCTCCACAGTAGGAACAGATGCTGATAGCTTTGTCATTGGCGGAAGCAATGTAAAACAGTATACTTCATCGGATTTAACTGCTTATGGTGCATATACGGTAACAATTAATATTGGAGATAGTGTAGACACAGTTATCTATGCAAGAGGATATATGATTGTACAGGATAATGCAACCGGAGAATATATTACGTTGTATTCTTCTATTGTGAATGGTTCTTATAACTCATTATTAAGTGGAGATAGCGGATTAGAGGACAATATTTAAAGACAAAGAAAATCAGCCCCCAAATGGGGATTCCGGAATGGAAGATGATTTGGAAAGCTTAATAAAAAAGGGCTTTTGCAAAATAGAAAAATGAACTGACCCCCAAAAGTTAGACCAAAAATCTAACGATTGGGAGGTCGGTTTTTTATGTCTAAATATAGCTACGAATCCAAGAAGAAGGTAGTTCTTGAATATTTAGCAGGAAAAGGTGGTCCTGTTATTCTTGCAAGAAAATATGGGATTCCTTCTGAAACAAGAATCAAGGAATGGGTTAAAGCCTATCAAAACTTAGGTGAT
>SVEO01000011.1 GCA_015057275.1 Lachnospiraceae bacterium
CGAGGGCTTGACCAGACGGTTTCGGGACAACGCGGAAAAGAGAAGCGTTGGAACAAGAGAGGGAGAACCAAGGAGTTGGTTATTCCAAAGGAATGTCTAGGATGATTTTCAGTATGTGGTTTTGAAGATATGGGAAAGAAGCTTCCGGAGTGATTCGGAAGCTATTTTTTTGCCGAGAGTAAAAATAAAACTTATTATCACATGGGAGGATGAGATGTTATGAAATCTTGGAAAGAATTTTTAAAAATGATTTCGGTTCTTATCATACCGATGGCCTTGCAAAACTTGATTAACGTTGGAATTTCATCGGTTGATGTTATCATGTTGGGAAAAGTTAATGAAACGGTGCTTTCCGGTGCATCGTTAGGTGCTCAGGTTCATTTTATTATGAGTTTAGTGCTCTTTGGATTGTCTTCTGGAGCATCGGTACTGATTGCGCAATACTGGGGAAAGAATGATGTAAAATCGATTCAGGTTGTCTTCGGTATTGTGGCAAAGGTTGCGTGCACCGTTGGATTTTTGTTTACTGTCGTAACGTTTTCTTTTGCAGAACCGATAATGCATATTTTTTCAAACAGTGCAGATGTAATTGCAGAGGGATGTAAGTATTTGCGAATTGTTTGCTTTTCTTACCTGATTAATGCATTTACTATGATTTATTTGAATACGATGCGTGCGATAGGGGTAGTAAAAATAGCGACAATTGTGTATTTTTGCTCGATGATTACTAATATTGTAGCGAATGGTATTTTTATTTTCGGCTATTTCGGAGCTCCGCGTATGGAGGTGGAAGGCGCAGCGTTAGGTACGGTAATTGCAAGGTGTGTGGAACTTTTAATTGTGTTGTTTTTCGACAGAATAAAAAATCAAAAGTTACAATTCCATTTTTTCTATTTGCGGTTGAAAGAAAAGAATCTATTTAAAGATTTTCTTAAATATTCGATACCAGTTGTTATCAATGAATTAATGTGGGGCGCCGGTGTATCTTGTATTGCGGCGATTTTAGGTCATATTAATGAAAGTGTTGTGGCAGCCAACTCATTTGCACAGGTGGCGAGACAGTTGGCGACAGTGGTTGGTTTTGGTGTTGCTTCTGCGGCAGCGATTGTGATTGGTCAGACGATTGGTGAAGGAAAAACAGAGGTTGCAAGAGTTTACGGCAAGAGATTTGGTGTTTTAGGGGTAATTACCGGACTGCTGGGTGGTATAGTGATTTTACTTGTGCGTCCGTTTCTTGTAAATGGATTTGAAATGAGCGCACTATCACGAGAATACCTTGCCACAATGATGTTTATTATGGCATATTTTGTGGTTGGTCAGGCGATTAATACGATTATGATTGTAGGCATTTTCCGCGGTGGAGGTGATACAAAGTTTGGATTATTTCTGGATGTTGGAATTATGTGGGGTGTAGCAATTTTTGGAGGATTCTTAGCAGCATTTGTTTTTGATGCACCTGTGATGGTTGTTTATATGATTTTGCTTAGTGACGAAGTGATTAAAGTTCCAATTGTATTAAAGCGGTATTTAACATATAAATGGTGTAAAAATGTCACTAGAGAGAAAATTGATATAGCATAATTAATAAAGTTATGCTACAATATTAAATCGTGAAATTTCTAGGACCTAAAGGAGAGTGATATTTCTATGACAATCAAACAACTGCCGAATGTCGTAACTGCTTTTCGTATTGTTGGTACTATTTGGATGGCGTTTACAAAGCCATTATCAAAATGGTTTTATGTAGCTTATACGCTCTGTGGCATTAGTGATATTTTGGATGGTATGTTGGCGAGAAAATTTAAGGCAACAAGTGAATTCGGTGCAAAACTTGATAGTATTGCGGACTTGCTTTTTTACACAGTGATGGCCGTAAAAATACTTCCGATTTTGATGAAAGTACTTCCGGTGGCTACTTGGTACATGTTGGCGGCCGTTATTGTATTGCGCATTATGTCTTATACACTTGCAGCAATTAAATATAAGAGATTTGCTTCCTTACATACCTACATGAACAAAGTTACCGGTCTGGCAACATTTGCAATTCCGTATTTCATTATATTTCCGTTTTTTGCAATATACTCTTATATAGGATGTTCCATTGCCGGAGTTGCAACGATAGAAGAACTATTGATGCATATTCGAGCGAAAGAATATCAGCCGGGAGTAAAAACAATATTTGTGCAGAAAGTAAATTATAGTATTTGATAACAGATGAGAGGGTTTCTTCGAAAATCCTCTCATTTACATTTTAGGAAAAATAGAAAAATGCTATTGGATTTCGCGCTAATTTATGGTAAAATAATATTAAATACGCACTTTTTTTTAGAGGCGTTTTCGATGAATAAAGGATGATGATTTTTCATGGATTTGTTTGATTATATGAGGACAGAAACTTTACAGCAGGAAGCACCGTTAGCTTCAAGAATGCGTCCGACCTCGCTTGAAGAAGTAGTTGGTCAGAAGCATATTATCGGCAAGGACAAGTTGTTGTACCGTGCGATTAAGGCGGATAAGGTGCAGTCGGTTATTTTCTACGGACCGCCGGGCACCGGTAAGACAACGCTTGCCCGTGTGATTGCGAACACGACCAAGGGAGAATTTCGTCAACTTAACGCCACAACTGCCGGAAAGAAGGATATGGAAGATGTCGTAAAAGAGGCGAAGAATTCACTTGGTATGTACGGCAAGAAGACAATTCTGTTCATCGACGAGATTCATCGCTTCAATAAGGGGCAGCAGGACTATCTGCTTCCGTTTGTAGAAGAGGGGACAATTATTTTGATTGGTGCGACGACCGAGAATCCGTATTTTGAGGTGAATGGGGCGCTTTTATCGCGTTCGATTATTTTTGAGTTGCATCCATTAGAAAAGGAAGACATTTACACACTGATTTTGCGCGCAGTTTCGAATAGTGAGAAGGGGCTTGGTGCATACAATGTCGATATTACGGAGGAGGCAGCAGACCTTTTGGCGGAATATGCCGGCGGTGATGCGAGAACAGCACTCAATGCGGTAGAGCTTGGTGTGCTGACGACCAATCCGGATGAAAATGGTAGAATTTATCTAACGAAAGAAGTTGTCAAAGAATGTATTCAGAAGCGGGTGGTGCAGTACGATAAGAACGGCGACAACCACTACGATACGATTTCTGCATTTATAAAAAGTATGCGCGGCTCCGATCCGGATGCGGCGATTTACTATCTGGCTCGTATGTTGCAGGCTGGAGAAAGTGTTACCTTTATTGCCAGAAGAATTATGATTTGCGCATCGGAAGATGTCGGCAATGCGGATCCAAATGCGATTAATGTGGCAGTCAGTGCGGCGCAGGCGGTGCATCAGCTTGGAATGCCGGAAGCAAGAATTGTGTTGGCCCAGGCGGCTCTTTATGTGGCATCTGCACCGAAGAGCAATGCAGCAATTTGTGCGATTGATGATGCGTTGGCAGCAGTAGCAGAGGGGAAAATCCCACCGATTCCGGCGCATTTACGTGACGCGCATTATGGCGGAGCGAAGAAGCTTGGACGTGGGGAAGGGTACTTATATGCGCATGCTTTCCCAAATAACTACGTAAAGCAGCAATACTTGCCGGACGGCATGCAAGACAGAGTATTCTATCATCCATCGGAAAACGGCTATGAGAAGAAGATAAAAGAGCACTTAAATTGTTTGAGAAATGGAGGGACGTCACATGAAGAGCACAATTGAAAAATTATCCCGTGGGAAAATTGAATATGAACTTCCGGTGATGGGAGTATCCATTTCGGAAATTACAGTGAAAGTGGAGGCTGGCAGTATAGAGCCGGGACATTTTGAGATTTTCAGCGTCAACGGTTTGGAATTAAAAGGTGTAATTTTTGCTACAACCGAGCATTTTAAGCTGGAAATGGATCAATTCGTCGGCACAAAAGCACAGATTCGATATACAGTTTCGGCGGAGCATCTCATTTCGGAGAGCGACATCGACGGTGAATTACATATTGTCAGCAACGGCGGCGAAACACTGATTCCATACCATATTCATGTGGAGGAGAGAAGCTACAATTCGAGTATCGGTCAAATTAATAATTATGAAAGCTTTGTTGCGCTTACAAGGGAGCATTTTGATGAGGGTGTGAAATTGTTTCTTTACCCTGATTTTGCGGACGTGGTGATTGGCAATCATTTTGAACATCGTGCACTGTATCAAGGTCTATCTGAGGGCGTGAATCCGGATCTTGCATTAGAAGAATTTTTAGTCAGCATCGGTGAAAAAGAAAAGATTACCTTGACACTTGAAAGCGTGGAAAAGCGATATTCTAAGGTCGCTGATAGTATCCGCGATTGTGTGGTATTAAAAAAGAATACATGGGGCTATGCAGAAATAGAAGCGGAAATTCAAGGAGATTTTCTACTTGAATGCCGAGCCAAATTTAATGCGCAGGATTTTGAAGGAGATAGCTTTGAATATCGTTATTGCATTGATAAAAAGAAACTTCGCCTTGGCAAAAATTACGGTAAAATTACATTTAAGACGTGCGGTGAGCAATTAGAGTGCATGTTGATTGTAGAATACGCAGGGCAAGATATACGCGATGAGGTAGATAACCGTAAGTTGCTCTATCAGTTGATGGATTTGTATATCAAATTCCGCATGCAGCAGTACAATTATGAAAAGTGGACAAACGATTCGATGCTAATTCTTGATCGTCTGCGCAGAAACGATGAGAGTGATTTGATGATTCGTCTGATGAAAGCGCAGATGTGCCTGATTAAAGGCAAGAAAGAGGAAGCGGCG
The DNA here is from genome assembly GCA_015057275.1 of Lachnospiraceae bacterium. Classification (GTDB taxonomy): domain Bacteria; phylum Bacillota; class Clostridia; order Lachnospirales; family Lachnospiraceae; genus SIG308. The sequence goes on from SVEO01000011.1 coordinate 4,778, forward strand.
TTTATCCTGGATTACGTGCAAGGACAGCTCCCAAACCAGCGTGAGAATGTAGTAGAGATGCGTTGTTACTACGATTATGTGCGCACGCTGCAATATCGCAACAGCGAATATACGCAGAAAGTGGTAACAAATATTCAGCGCATTTATGAAGAACAAAACAGCGGCTGGCAGCTTTTATGGATTCTTTTATTCATTGACGAGCGCTATGAAAAGAATAAGAGCCTAAAGTATGCAATGATTAAGGAAAGATGCTGTAAGGGCTGCAGTAGTCCGTTACTTTATTTTGAGGCACTAAGTGTATTAAATGAGCAGCCGGGCTTACTTCGCGTGTTGAATTCATTTGAATTGCGCATGTTAATGATGGGCGCAAAGCGCAAAAACGTTTCCTTGCGTCTGACATTACAGGCGGCAGATCTGGCAAAGAAAGAGCGTTCGTTCCGTCCGCTAGTGTTTGAACTTTTGGTGCGCCTGTATGAGCAGTACCAGACCAATGACATTTTATCCGCCATCTGTGTCGTGCTGATTCGAGGTAGCCAGACAGCGAATAAATACTTTAAATGGTTCGAGTTGGCGGTCAAAAATGATTTGAAGATTCCAAAGTTATACGAGTATTATCTGTTGTCCATCAATCCGGATACAAAACAGATTTTACCGCAGATGGTATACTTGTATTTTGTATATAACACGGATAGTATTCGTGAGCGTGAACGCTTCCTGTTTGCCAACATTATTGAGCAAAGAGAAGAAATTCCACATATTTACGAAAGCTATCAGAAAATTATCGAGCAATATTCATTGCGCCAGATGCTGATTGGCAGCATGGATGAGTATTTGGCTGTGATTTACGAGGCGGTATTAAGCAAAGCGCTTGTGACGGACGATATCGCGAAGCGTCTGCCGGCGATGATTGCATGCCATAAGATTGTCTGCAAAAATCCGCGGATGCGTCGGGTAATTGTGATTCATAAGGAGAACGGTACAGAGAAAATCTATCCGATTTTAGGCGGTGTGGCATATGTGAGAATTTATACGCAGAATGCATCGGTGATTTTCCAGGATGCGGATGGCAATCGTTATAGCAAAGGCATTGATTACACGGTGACAAAGCTGATGGATATGGAATATTATATGAAGCTCTGTTATGAAATGCATCCGGAGTCACATGAGTTGCGTCTGCATTTTGGAGAGGCGACGAAAAAAGGCAAAGGTAAGCCGAACAAGCTGCCGGAGATGATTACGCCGATGATGGAGATAGATAATCTGGATGAGGCATATCGCACGGCATTGTTGGAAGCACTTGTTGATTACTATTACCATCACATCGAAGAGGAAAACATTAAGCGCTATTTGCAGAATGCGGACATTCATCGTATGCAATCGCCGGCAAGAGGTAAGGTCATCGAGCTGATGATTTTATGTGGAATGTATTCGCAGGTATATGTGTTGCTCAAACAATACGGAGCAGCCGATGTAGACGCAGGTTTACTGTCAAGATTTTTGACGAGAATCATTCCGAAATTGGAGCAGTGTGAGGATGAGACGGTCACAAGGCTTTGCCGTATTGTATTTGATAAAGGAATTTATGACGATAACATTTTAAAATACATGAGCCGCTATTATAATGGGACATTTGAGACGTTGCTTCATCTGTGGACGGTAGCGAAAAAGTTTGCATTTTACAGCTTGGAGCTTGAGGAGCGAATGATTGCACAGGCACTATTCTCAGGCAGCACCCATCCGATGTTTCCGGAGGCATTCCGCAAATATTATTGCTATGGTTACCGTGAAGTGATTATGAACGCATATGTCAATAAGCTGTCGTATCTCTATGTGGTAAAAGGCGAATGCAGTGATTTAAACCTGTTTAAGTATCTGAAGTATCAGCTCGTACAAGGCGAGCCAGTGCACGATTATGGCAAAGTAGCTTATGTGAAATATTGCGGCGAGCACAAGGGAGAAATGCAAAAAGATTCTCTGGAAGAAAAAGTTTGTGCGAAAGCAATCAGTGACTTAATAAAAAAGAACATTTATTTGGAATATTTCCGTGCATTCTCCGAACTTACGGACATTCCGGCAAAATTTACCGATAAATCATACGTGTCTTACGGTGAGAACCCAAAACATGCGATTTATATGCGCTATCGTATGCTTGGCGAAGAACGTTACCACCTGGAACCGATGGAACAGATTCTGCCGGGTCTGTATGAAAAGGGATTTGTATTATTTAGTGATGATATTCTTGAATATGAAATCATCCGCAAGGAAGGCGAGAACGAAGTTCTATTGAAAAAAGATGTCTTTTCCGCAGTATGTCAGGAAACAAAATTGGGCGGTGGTTGTTATGACATGATTCAGGCGATGATTGATGTTAAGCACAACTTAAAAAAGCAGGAAGATTTGATGAAAGAATATGAAGAAAAACGGGAATTAGCAAGAATATTGTTGTAGTGAGGGTGACAGTATGGAAACAAAAAAGAGAATAATGGAAGTTGGTTTCGATGTCACCGGCGATTGGGTAAACGCTAGCTACATCATTTTAGAAGAGGGGATTTTAGAAAATTTCCCAGGCCAACAGGTAAGTAAAGAGCAGTGGAAGAGGTTTCTTTCGGCACCGAAAAAAGAAGATGGACCGATTCGTGACCTACTGTATCAAATGCAGGAGCAGAGTGGTTGTGATGAGATTCACGGACTGTTGATTACAATGGAGGGGCTGACCGAGGAGCACATCATTGAGGTAATGGCAGCGGCGGAGACGATAGGTTTTGATAAGCATCATCTGCGCATTATTAGCCCGGGCGAAAGCATACTTCATTATATTATTCACCAGAAAAAAGAGATTTGGAGCAGCGCAGTCATTGTTTTCGATTTCAAAGGTGAGCAATTTATGATGCGCAAGATGACAACTTCCGGTTTACGTCTGCCAAAGCAGTTAAAAATTACGGAAAAGGATTTAAGCGGAACATTTACAGAAGAACAACTTGCAACCGAGGAAGGTAGAATGGAAGCGGATCAGGCATTCTTGACCTGCATTCAGGAAGAATTTCGAAGAACAGCAGTTTCTGGTGTAATTCTTGTTGGTAAAGTGTTTGAGTTACAGTGGATGAAGCAGTCGTTGAATTTCCTTTGCGAGCGTCGCAGAGTGTTCCTTGGCAACAATATCTATGCTGAAGGAAGCTGCTATGCGGCGATGCGCCTGTATCAAAAGCAGGATCCGGGCGACTTCTATTTTGACTGCGAGGGGCGTACAAAGATTAATATTGACTTGGCGATTGTTCATCACAAAAAGCAGGCACTCATTTGCCTGTCAAAGGCGGGAACATACTGGTACAAGGCAAGCGTACAGATTCAGGTGCTGCTTGGTAGAGACAAGGAACTCAAATTCGTACTCACGGACCCGGTAAGCAAGGAAACTAAAACTTTGTTTATTGAACTGGAAGGACTGCCAAAACGACCAGAGAAGACGACGCGTGTTGACATCCGTGTGATGTGTTACGGTGACCGTTCATACGAATTTATTGCGACCGATTTGGGGTTCGGCGATTTCTTTGAGTCATCCGGCGTGTGTGTGAAAAAGAAGGTAATGTTGACAAGACGCGGAATGGAAGAAGGAGAGGAATAAATGTCAGGTGTATTTTTGAGCAAGCAATATGCAATGCCATATTACATAGCGGAAATTGATAAAAATATATATTCCATCGAAGAACTTAGCTATTATCTTTACCATTACCTGCCGATTGTGGAACGCGATTTTTTCTGCGACGAGCTGGTTGATTACATCGAGCAAGTGCTCGGTATGAAGATGATTGGCAACCGTATGCGCGAGTACATTCACCAGCGCGGAACGCTGGCAGATCTCGTACTTTTGACCGTGAAGTCCACAGATTATTTTGATGAAATCGAAATCTTGGCGCTGCAAAAGCGTCTGGATGAGCGTAAAAAAATGTCACCGGCCGGTTTGGCACTGGACAAAGCGGAAGCGTTTGTGAAGCTCGGTAAGTATGGGCAGGCGGTGGAGACATATAAGGTTTGCCTAACAAAAGGGCAGGAAGAGAAGGCAGGTGAAGATTTCTTTAGTCAGATTCATTGCCGACTTGGAAGTGTGTATGGTAAGATGCTTCGATTTGAAGAAGCCGAGGATGCGTATCGCCAGTCGATGATAATAAAGGCGAACAAAGAAGCACAGATGAAAATGGTGTTATTGCTTTTGATTCAGGGCAGAGAAGCAGAATTGCCGGTTTACATTAAAGCATTCAATTTATCCGAGCCGCAGGTGCGCGAGTGTGAGCGCCAGTATGGTAGGGCGAGGCAGACTTATTTGCAGACAAAGCCACGTGAAATGAAAGATTTAGCCGAAATGAAAGCCAACTACCGCAGAGAAAACGGATATCACTGATTCCTTAGTTGACAAATGGCAAGAAAATATTTAAACTAATGAACTAGGAGTCTGCGGTTTGCCGCAAGAATGGAGATTAATGATGAAAGAATTAGAAAAGAACTATAATCCGGCTGCCATCGAGCAGAAATTATATGATAAATGGATGGGAAAGAAATACTTCCACGCCGAAGTAAATCCAAATAAGAAACCATTTACGATTGTAATGCCGCCGCCGAATATTACCGGTCAGCTTCACATGGGACATGCTCTGGATAACACATTGCAGGATATATTGATTCGTTCCAAGAGAATGCAGGGGTATGAGGCACTCTGGCTTCCGGGCACTGACCATGCGTCGATTGCTACGGAAGCAAAGATTGTTGAAAGCATGAGAGCGGAAGGTGTGACAAAGGAAGATCTTGGCAGAGACGGTTTTCTTGAGAGAGCATGGAAGTGGAAAGAACAGTACGGCGGACGTATTGTCAGCCAGTTAAAGAAGATTGGTTCTTCCTGTGACTGGGACAGAGAGCGTTTTACGATGGACGAGGGCTGTAACAAGGCCGTTAAGGAAGTTTTCGTTAAGTTATATGAAAAGAATTTGATTTATCGCGGTGAGCGTATCATCAACTGGTGTCCACACTGTTTAACATCGATTTCTGATGCGGAAGTTGAGTACGAAGATCAGGCAGGCCATTTCTGGCATCTGCGCTACGCACTTTCCGACGGAAGTGGTTACATTCATTTAGCAACGACTCGTCCGGAAACCCTGCTCGGCGATACCGCGGTAGCAGTCAATCCGGCCGATGAAAGATATGCGGATATGGTCGGAAAGACCGTGATTCTGCCACTCGTTCACAGAGAGATTCCGGTGGTAGCAGACGATTACGTGGAGATGGATTTCGGTACCGGCGTTGTTAAGATTACACCGGCACATGACCCGAATGACTTTGAAGTTGGTATGCGTCATAATCTGCCGATTATCAACGTGATGACCGACGATGCGAAAATTACCGAGGAATATCCGAAGTACGCCGGCATGGACCGTTACGAGGCGAGAAAGGCGATTGTCGCTGATTTAGAGGCAGAAGGCGCATTAGTTAAGATTGAAGATTATTCCCATAATGTAGGTACTTGTTACCGATGCGGCACGACAGTTGAACCGCGTGTATCCAAACAGTGGTTCGTAAAGATGAAGCCGCTCGCAGGTCCTGCGATTGATGTGGTTAAAAACGGCGAGACAAAGTTTGTTCCACCGCATTTTGAAAAAACATATTTCCATTGGTTAGAGAATATCCGTGACTGGTGTATTTCCAGACAGCTTTGGTGGGGACACCAGATTCCGGCATTCTACTGCGATGACTGTGACGAGATGATTGTAACAAAAGAAAACGAGTGCAATTGTCCGAAGTGTGGCAAGCAGATGCGTCAGGACCCGGATACCTTGGATACCTGGTTTAGCTCTGCATTATGGCCGTTTTCTACACTTGGCTGGCCGGACAACACCGAAGAAATGAATTACTTCTATCCGACAAGTACGCTTGTAACCGGTTACGACATCATCCCATTCTGGGTAATGAGAATGATTTTCTCTGGCATCGAGCAGACCGGACAGACACCGTTTGACACGGTACTCATTCACGGCCTTGTGCGTGATTCGCTCGGCCGCAAGATGTCAAAGTCCTTAGGAAATGGTATTGATCCGTTAGAGGTTATTGATAAATATGGTGCAGATGCGCTTCGTTTCACATTGATTACCGGTAATGCACCGGGTAACGATATGCGTTTCTATTGGGAGCGTGTAGAAGCAAGCCGTAACTTTGCAAACAAGGTATGGAATGCATCCCGTTTCATTATGATGAATATGCCGGAAGAGGGTGTTGCAGACGTTTCTGCGAGCGCATTGACCGACGCAGATAAGTGGATTTTATCCAAGGTAAACATGCTGGCGAAGGATGTCACGGAGAATCTTGATAAGTACGAAATCGGTATTGCCGCGGATAAGATTTATAACTTCATTTGGGAAGAATTCTGCGACTGGTATATCGAGATGGTAAAGCCACGCTTGTACGGTCAGGAAGACGAAAGCAAGCAGGCGGCACTTTGGACCTTAAAGACCGTGCTCATTGATGCGTTGAAGCTGTTGCACCCATACATGCCGTTCATCACGGAAGAAATCTTCTGCAACTTGAAGGAGGAAGAAGAATCAATCATGATTTCCGCTTGGCCGATGTTCGACGAGAGCAGAGTATACGCGGCGGAGGAAGAAGCGGTGGAGATGATGAAGGAAGCAGTTCGTGCGATTCGTACCGTGCGTACATCCATGAATGTACCGCCGAGCAAGAAGGCGAAAGTTTTCGTTGTCACAACACAGGAAAAGACCGCGAACATCTTCGAAAATGGCAAGGTATTCTTCTCATCTTTAGCATATGCGAGCGAAGTGGTAATTCAGGCTGACAAGACAGACATCGACGAGGATGCAGTTTCCGCTGTAATTCCACAGGCAACGATTTATATGCCGTTCGCAGAATTGGTTGATATCACCAAGGAAACCGAGCGCTTACAGAAAGAAGAAGAGCGCTTAACGAAGGAGCTGGAGCGTGTGAATAAGATGCTCAGCAATCCGAATTTCGTAAACAAAGCTCCGGAGAAGAAGTTGCAGGAAGAAAAAGATAAGCTTGCAAAATACACACTGATGATGCAACAGGTAAAAGAGCAGTTGGCTCGTTTACAGAAGTAAAGAATTCCGTTGAAGGATTTTAGAGCGAGGAGCTGCCACGTTGGCAGCTTTCGTTCGCTTTTAGGTTAGGACAATGAATTATAAAGAAGCAGTCGAATATCTTTATGATATTCCAAAATTTACAAAAAAAGCACCATTAAAGCAGACGGAAGATTATTTTGCGTTATTAGGAATTGATACTATGATGCAAAAACCAAAGATAATTCATGTGGCCGGAACAAACGGGAAAGGTTCAGTTTGTGCATATATCGAGGCAATGTTGCGTGCCGATGGCAAAGAAACCGGATTATTTACATCGCCGCATCTGGTAAAGCCGGAGGAACGAATTCGTATTAATGGCGCGATGATTTCCGAGGAGGAATTTACGGCATGTTTTGAGGAAGCGTATCATGCGGCGAAAAAGATGGAAAGCGACGGGCAGGGACATCCGACCTTCTTTTCTTTCATCTTGGCGATGGGCATGTTAGCTTTTATTAAGAATAAGGTCGAATATATCGTATTAGAGACCGGTCTTGGTGGACGTCTGGATGGAACAAACGTGTTTGCGCATCCATGTCTGACCGTGATTACATCAATTGGTCTTGATCACACCGAATATCTCGGAACAACTCGCGAAGAGATTGCTGCCGAGAAGGCCGGTATTATCAAAGCAGGAGTACCGGTTGTGTTCGTGGAAGATAAGGTGACCGCTCCAGTCATTCGTGCGTGTGCAGAAGAGATGGGAAGTTTTTGTCAAAGCGTGGATAAGTCTGCGGTGAAAATCATAAAAAAGAACCGCAAAGGGATTGATTTTTCCTTTGGAAATAGGTATGATGATACTGTAATTTGGCATGTGCCGTTTGCGGCGGAATACCAGATTGAAAATGCCATGCTTGCGATTTCAGCGATGGAAGTGCTGTTTGCAGAGGATGGCAAACAGCTACCGAAGAGCTTCCGTGATGCACTTGCCCGCACGACGTGGGAAGGTCGCATGGAGGAAATTGCGGACGGTATTTATTTGGACGGCGGACATAATCTGCCGGGAATCGAAGCACTTTTATCCGGCATGGATACATTTGCAGATTCTTGGACCGGAAAGAAAATGTTGCTGTTTTCTGCAGTAAAAGAAAAGAATTACAGGGACATGGCGCATAAATTAATTGACGGCTTTCATCCGGATGTCATTATTTTTACAGAAATTCCAGGCGAACGGAAGGTTCCGCTTAACGAACTGATGGCATTGATGTGCAAAAAAAATGACCATGACGAGCATGCAGATTGCGGAAACTATGAGCCGGAGGATGCGGACGAGCCAAATGGCCCGGAAGTATTCGGCTGTGAGGACGTGGCGGATGCCTATGAATTTGCAAAAATGATCAAAAGAGACGAAGATTTATTGCTCTGTACTGGTTCGTTGTATTTGGTTGGTGCGATAAAGGCTTTGGAAATGGAAGCGCCTGAGGGCGACAGATAGGAGTATCAATGTTAAATTTTGAAGAAGAATTGAAGAAGTTTCAGCCGAGTTTGGAGATTGATGATGCGGAAGATGCAATCTACAACAATACGGTTTCTGATATTACGGACATCCTGTTAGAGGCACTGAAGAATGTAGGTGCTGAGCAGCAGTAGAGAGGATTATAAGATGAAATGTTATAATTGCGGCAGCAAGCTGACAAATTACCATGTCTGCACGGACTGCGGCGCTGATGTGACTTCGTACAGCAAGATTGTAAAGATGTCCAATACATATTACAATATGGGGCTTGCGAAGGCGGCGAACCGCGATTTGCAGGGAGCAGCTTACATGCTTAGACATTGCGTAAAAATTAATAAGTATCATGTGAACGGCCGTAACCTTTTAGGACTTGTCTATTATGAGATGGGCGAGATTGTGCAGGCGTTATCCGAATGGGTCATCAGTAAATATTTACAATCAGAAGGCAACCTTGCGGAATATTACATCAACACGATTCAGGCCAATCAGAATAAGCTGCAGATGATTAATCAATCTATCGATAAGTTTAATGTAGCGTTGAAATATGCGAAGCAGGGCAACGAAGATGTGGCGATAGTGCAGTTAAAGAAGGTGTTGACACAGAACCCGAATCTTGTCAAAGCACATCAACTTTTAGCACTGATTTTCTATCATCAGGGCGAGCTTGCAAAGGCGAGAAAGGCGATTAAAAAGGCATTAGCAGTTGATAAGTGCAACACATTAAGCTTAAAATATATGCGTGAGATTGACCTCGCATTTGAGGAAAAGATGCGCCTGTCCGGCAAGCGAAAAAAGGAAAAGAAGCAGGAACGCCAGAAGTATTTGAGTGGCGATGATGTGATTATCCCAAAGACAAACTGGTATCAAAAATCCGGTGCCGGTTCGGTGCTTTATCTGATGGGCGGTGTATTGTTCGGCGTATTGCTTACATTTTTCGTGGTAATGCCGGGAAGATTAAATGTTGCTGAAAATAAATTTCGCGAGAAATCATCCTCCTACGATCAGCAGATTCAGCAATTAAATTCCACCATCCATCAATATGAGAATCAGGTGGCGAGCGAGCAGGAGAATGCAGAAGGATTGAATCATCAAATTCTAGATTTACAGACGCAGCTTTCTGCGATGCAGTCCGACTTAACGAAGGCGATGGATAAACTGCAGAAAGAAGGATTTCTGGATGCAGAAGGTAACATTATCGATGAAGATGTGACAACGGGTGACACACAGACACCGCCAGAAGGTGGCGAGCCCGCTACAAACTAACATACAAACAAATACACAATGATTTACAAAAGAGGAATGGTAAGGCCGTTCCTCTTTTATTATGCAAAAAGAGGGGAAATATAGGAGGTATTTACAATGGACACAGAACTTTTTTTAGTGGGGAACACATTGCTAGTCAGCTTCGGAGAGGAACTCGACCATCACCAAGCAGGAAAAATCAAGGGAAGAATTGATAAGACGATTTTCGGTAATCGCGTCAACGATGTAGTGCTTGATTTTGCGAATACGAAATTTATGGACAGCTCTGGTATTGGGATTGTTATCGGACGTTACAAATTGATGAAAAGCGTCGGCGGCAGTGTAACGATTGTGCATGCACAAAATCAGGTAGACCGCATTTTTGAACTCGCGGGTGTATACGAATATGTAGAGAAATCGGACAATGTAGCAGGTGTCTTAGAAAAATTAGAAAAGAAGGAAGAGGAGAAGAGACAATGAAGGAGTTAGACCGTATTCATGTAGAATTTCAGGCCAAAGGAGAGAACGAAAGCTTTGCTCGCATTGTAATTGCAGCGTTTGTCATGCGCTTAAACCCGACGATGGAGGAGCTGGATGATTTAAAAACAGCGGTATCGGAGGCGGTGACGAACGCCATCGTGCACGGATATCAGGAAAAGGACGGAATTATATTGATGGAAGCGACGATTGAAGGCAATGTGATTCAGGTGCAGGTCGTGGACTTTGGAGCAGGCATTGAAGATGTCGAAAAAGCAAGACAGCCACTTTACACGACCGCGGCAGCAAAGGAGCATTCTGGCATGGGCTTTACCGTCATGGAAGTATTTACCGATGAAATGTGGGTAGAATCAGAAAAAGGAGAAGGAACCAGTATATGTATGAGGAAAAAGATCGCAAGCGGCAACTGATTGAATCAGCGCACACAGGTGATAAAGCTGCAAGAGATCTGCTGGTAGAGGAAAATACCGGCCTCGTATGGAGTGTGGTAAGAAGGTTTTTAAATCGGGGGCAGGAAGCGGAAGATTTGTTCCAAATTGGTGTCATCGGTCTGATGAAAGCTATCGATAAATTTGATGTATCATTTGACGTGCAGTTTTCCACTTATGCGGTGCCAATGATTATTGGCGAAATCAAGCGTTTTCTGCGGGATGACGGTATCGTCAAAGTTAGCCGCAGCTTAAAAGAGCAGGGGTATAAAATCAGTCTTGCCAAAGAAAAAATCAGGAACGAACAGGGGCGTGAAGCAACGTTTGAAGAGATTACCGCGGAAACCGGTTTAACGCCGGAGGAAATCACGCTGGCACTGGAGGCAAATCGGGAAGTGGAATCCATTTATCAGGCGGTTCCCGGCAAAGATGGAACAGAGTGCTATCTGGTCGATAAAATTGTCAGCACTGGCGGGATGTGCAAATCCAGTGGTGGAATCGATTATGGGGAAGATAAGGAAAAGGAAATGATTCTGAATCGTCTCTTATTATCGCAGCTTTTAAGTGACTTGGATGAGCGAGAAAAAACTTTAATTCAAATGCGTTATTTTAAAGAAAAAACACAGACGCAAGTGGCGAAGGTATTGAACATCAGTCAGGTGCAGGTCAGCCGCATGGAATCGAAAATTTTAAAACGCTTGCGTGAAAAAATCAATCAAAGCTGAATATGGTTGAAAAATGTGCGTACACTAACTTCCATAGAAAATATGGAGGAATTTACTTGCAATGAGTTACGAATATATCTCTTACGGTCGAGATGAAGGAACGCAGAATGTACCGGAAGAAGAAGAAGGCGAATTTGACGCATATGAAAGCGATTTTGATAAGTACCACGAGGAAATTTATGATGGGGGCGAGCTATGGTAGAAACATTGTATCTGAAGCTTGCACTCTCAACGGAGGTAGAGGGGAAAAAGGTTACATTGCGGCAGGTTGCCGAGTTGGAATGTGCTAACCGCGCAATCACAAACCGCCTTGGCACTTTGGAAATCTTTCATATGCCGGATACAAAACAGACCCGCTTTGTAGTGTCGGTTATCGATATATTTGCTAAAATTCATGAAATCTATCCGAACCTTATCATTAATAGCATCGGTGAAACCGACATTGTTATCAAGATGAAATCAAGTAAAAGAGAGCATCCACTCTGGCAGACAACAAAAATTGTTTTTATCTGTCTTATCGTATTTTGTGGGGCAGCCTTTGCAATCATGGGATTTAATAACGATGTATCGGCGCAAGATATGTTTATGCGAATTTATGCATTAATCAGCGGTAAAGAGAGCGACGGTACCAATATCGTTCATATCATGTACTCTGTTGGGCTGACGATTGGCATTTTGGTGTTTTATAACCATTTTGGAAATAAAAAGTTATCCACTGATCCAACCCCGATTCAGATTGAACTAAACAACTATGAAGGCGAAATCAACCGGACGATTATTGAGGAGCAGGATTTATGTGGATAGTTCGTGAAATTGTTGCAGCTTTTTTTGGTCTGTGTGCCGGCGGAATTACCGCAGGCGGTATATTTACTTTGATTTCGACAATCAATGTAATCCCGAGACTGGCAGAAAAGACGACAACGAAAAAATCAATCATGTTGTATGAGACAATGATTGTCTGGGGTGGTGCTATCGGCAGTCTCATTTCACTGACAAACTTTCAATTCAGGTTTCCGAGCATTGCTGCAAAAATTATTCTTGCGGTATATGCCACATTTTCCGGTGTGTTTGTTGGCTGTCTGGCAACAGCGCTTGCCGAGACACTGAATACAATCCCAATTTTCTTTCGTCGGGCGAAGCTGACAAAAGGGCTCGGTTATGTTATTTTAGCGGTAGCAATTGGCAAGGCATTAGGAAATATATTACAATTTAATAAAGGATGGATTTTGTAGTTATGATAAAAGAGAACTTAAGCGGACAAGAAAAAGAAAAACATGCCAAAGTGTATGAGGCATATGTCAAGGAAGTAACAAAAACACATTGCTTATGGAAAAATATGCTGCGTGCCTTCATTACCGGTGGAACAATCTGTACGATTGCACAGGCAATCACATGGGCATTTGAGAAATATGACGTGAAAAAAGAGGAAGCAGCCAGTTATACGCTTGTCATACTCATTCTCTGCAGTATCATTCTGACCGGTATGAATGTTTACAGCAAAATTGCCAAATGGGGCGGCGCCGGTGCGCTTGTACCGATTACAGGCTTTGCCAACGGTGTAGCCTCGCCTGCCATTGAGTATCGTTGTGAGGGTTTTGCGGCGGGTATTGGCACAAAAATTTTCACAATTGCAGGACCGGTCATTCTGTATGGTGTTTTCACAAGCTGGGTCATCGGTTTGGGGTATTGGATTTTAAAAGCAGTAGGAGTGTTTTAGCGTATGGATAATAAGTGGAATATCGGGCAGGGTGGAAATTTGCCAATCGGGTTTGGTCTATCTTTAGCAGCTAATGCAAAATCAATGGAGGCTTTCGCGAAGATGAGTGATGCGGAAAAGCAGCAAACAGTGGATCGCAGCCGGCAGATGCAGACAAGAGAGGATATGGAACGATTCGTCAATAGTTTGAGTGAGAATAGAATGCAATAGAGAATAGGAAAAGGAAGGTCCGAGTAGGCCCCTTCCTTTTTTGATTATTTTTTTGAAATATTCATTAATTTTTCATCGAGTGCTGTCAGTCGACAGAGAAACGTTTCATACAAATTTTTTGTATATTCTGTCGCAAAATCATCTTTTGTAGCCAGAATAATATTTTTTGCCATTACAAGCTGAACACGAGCCATATTATCTTCGCCACGTTTTAAATAATAATCGGCCAGCAGTTCACACATGTCAATGAAATCCTCAAAAGATATGCTCTTTTGCTTAACTGCAGGCGCAAACATATCATCGTCATCGAGCAATCTTGCGGCAACGCCAAGCTTCGTAAAATAAATCTCCGGAATCTTTTCCAGCGCATCTTTTATAAGCGCGTATTCGCCGGTTGCCTTGTAAGCTTCCGCCATAATTCGGTAAGCATCGTATTTCACATCATCAAAATGTGTGCCCTCAATTAAAGTTTTGCACAAATCAATCACTTCCGTGGCACGCTCCGGCACCGGAATCAGCGTCACATCAGGCAGCGCGGTCGCGGTCTCCCATTTGGAAACGGACTGAAAGGAAACCCCGAGATAATTCGCCAGAATCTCCTGCGAGATATTTCTCTGCTTGCGCAGCATCTTAATTTTTTCACCAAGTTTCATTATTTTTCCTCCAATCAAATTTTGGAATCAGCGCTAATCCTGAGATTATTGTATCACAGCTGTCGGCAAAAACAATAACGCGGTAAGCGAGAAAAATTCGCATGGTGGTTGAAATGGAAATAAACGGTTCGTTTAGTTGCCAAACCTAAAATCGAGGGAATGCAGATAAAATAACAACACTTATCATCGGGCGCGGAAATATTGCCTCTGGGTCCGTTTTATGATATGATAATTAAAATAGGTGCTGTAGCATCCGGAGTTATTTTCTTGAGAAAGAGAAGGTGTAAATTATGTCGAAGGTAAAGACGAGCAGCAGACCGATTGCATTGCGCAAATTTACTGCAACAGGGGATTTTTGGAAGAATAATATGGAGCTGGTGCGCACGGGGGTAATTCCGTACCAGTGGGAGATTTTAAATGATAGAGTGCCGGATGCGGCACCGAGCTTTTGCATGCGTAATTTCCAGGTGGCAGGCCGCTTGATGAAGCAGAAGCATGAGCAGGGTAGCAATTTTGTGGAGCCTCAGTATACGTTCCGTGGCTTTGAGGCACTACCTGAAGATATGAATCATCTGGAAGAGAAGTTCTACGGCTTTGTATTCCAGGATAGCGACTTTGCGAAGTGGATTGAAGCAGTAGCATACTCGCTGACAAATCATCCGGATACGGAACTGGAAAAGATTGCCGACAGAGCGATTGATATCGTATGCGCAGCGCAGCAGGATAATGGCTATTTGGATACATATTATATCATTAACGGTATGGATAAGATTTTTACGAATCTGCGTGACCACCATGAATTATATTGTTTCGGACATCTGACCGAGGGCGCAGTGGCATATTATCAGGCGACCGGCAAGGATAAATTGTTAAAGGCGGTCATTCGTTTTGCAGACTTTATTGCGGATTATTTCGGCGTGGACGAAGGCAAGTGCAAGGGGTATCCGGGACATGAAATCGCCGAGATGGCGCTCGTTCGTCTTTATGAAGTGACAAAGAATGAAAAATATTTGGATTTGAGCCGTTTCTTTTTGGATGAGCGCGGAAAGAAGCCGTACTATTTCTCAGAAACTGAGACCCATCCGAACCGGACAAACCACAAATATCATCAGTCGCATCTGCCGGTGCGCGAGCAGGACGAAGCGGTCGGACACGCGGTGCGCGCGGTATATCTGTATTCCGGTATGACAGATGTGGCCAGATTGACCGGTGACGAGGCTATGTGGCAGGCATGCAAGCGCCTTTGGCACAATGTGACACGTAAAAAATTATATATTACCGGCGGTATTGGCGGCACGAAGCTCGGGGAAGCATTTTCCTATGCGTACGATTTGCCAAACGACACCGCATATTCCGAGACTTGCGCGGCCATTGGTTTGATGTTCTGGGCGCGCAGAATGTTGGAGGTTGAAATTAATTCCGAGTACGCAGACGTGATGGAGCAGGCACTTTATAACACGGTTCTGGGTGGTATGGCCCTCGACGGTAAGAGCTTCTTCTATGTAAATCCATTAGAAGTTTTTCCGAAAGCCAGCCATGAAGATGAGAGAAAGCATCACGTAAAGCCGGTGCGTCAGAAGTGGTTTGGCTGTGCATGCTGCCCGCCGAACCTGGCACGTATTTTGAGCTCGCTGCCGACTTACGCATTCACAGAAAATGACGACACTTTATTTGTGCATATGTACATGAGCGGTATCGTGCAGAAGGAAACTGACGGCAAGCAGGCGGCATTCGAGATGACGACGAATTATCCTTGGGAAGAAACTGTAGCAGTAAAATACACCGGCGAAGCAGCGGTAAGGATGAAGCTTGCACTGCGTATTCCGGGTTGGTGCAAGGAATTCAAGATGATTGCACCGAAAGATAAGATTTGTACACAGGAAAATGGTTACTACTATGTGGAAGGCGTTTGGAATCCGGGTGATAGCATGGAGGTTGAGTTGCCGATGCAGCCGATGATTATAGCGGCGCACGCCAATGTACGTGAAGATATCGGCAAGGTAGCAGTTGTTAAGGGACCAATCACATATTGTATGGAAGAGCATGACAACGGCAAGGATTTGCATCTTTATAAGCTTCGTACCGATGTGCCGATAAAAGAGGGAAAAGTGACCATCGAAGGCCAGCGCTTTCCGACCTTGATTGCCAAGGGTTTAAAGCAGATAGTTACGACAGAGGATACTCTTTATCGGCCGTATCAGCTGAATGAGTATGAGGACGTTGAGATAACATTGATTCCGTATTATGCATGGGCAAACCGCGGCGAAAATGAAATGAGCGTTTGGATACGAGTCTAATGCGTTGTATAAAATGGAACATACAGACATAATAAATGGGAGCTACATCGTAGCTCCCATAAATCATTTCTAAACAGTGTTCAATTACTTAATAACCTTAATCCAGCCTTCTGGAGCTTCGATACGTCCCATCTGAATGCCGGTTAATGTATCATACAACTTTTTCGTAATCGGTCCCATCTCAGTCATACCGCTTGGGAAACAGATTTCTTCGTCATGGTTAACAATCTTACCGACCGGAGAGATAACAGCAGCAGTGCCACACAGACCGCATTCTGCAAAATCCTTTACCTCATCGATATATACTTCACGTTCCTCAACTTCCAGACCAAGATACTCTTTTGCAACGTACATAAGAGAACGGCGGGTGATGGAAGGTAAGATGCTGTCGGACTTCGGTGTAACAACCTTACCGTCCTTTGTGATAAAGAGGAAGTTTGCGCCGCCGGTTTCCTCGACCTTAGTACGTGTCTTAGCGTCAAGATACATATTCTCATCATAACCTTGACGGTGAGCATCCATAATCGGATACAGGCTCATCGCATAGTTTAAACCAGCTTTGATGTGACCGGTTCCGTTCGGAGCAGCACGGTCATAATCGCAAACGCGCAATGTTAGTGGCTTTACACCACCCTTAAAATAAGGACCAACCGGTGTCGCAAAAATGCGGAACTGATATTCTGTCGCCGGCTTAACTCCGATAACCGGGTTAGAACCAAACATATACGGACGAATATATAAGGTAGCGCCGGAACCGTATGGAGGAACGAATGCTTCGTTTGCCGCAACAACCTTACAAACTGCTTCCACAAACTTATCTTCCGGGAATACCGGCATTTCCAATCGCTTACAGGAGTCTGCCATACGGGATGCATTTAAATCCGGGCGGAAGGTAACAATGTGTCCGTCTTCGGTCGTATAAGCTTTCATACCTTCAAAACATGTCTGCGCATACTGTAATACACCGGCACATTCGCTGATGGTAACGGTAGCATCGGATGTCAAAACGCCCTCGTCCCAGGCACCATCTTTAAAATTTGCTACAAATCTTTTGTCGGTAGGGATATAACCGAAACCAAGTTCTCCCCAATTGATATCTTTCTTTTCCATTGATGTCATTCCTTTCCATATGATAGACACCTATCATTTTTATTAACAATATCTTACTCCGCTTTCTGGTGACTGTCAACCTTGATTTATCACGTTAGCGGAGCAAAATGGAATATTTTATTGTGCGCGTGACATACTATTTTCAATCATTTTATTACATGGAGGGAAAAAGTGAAAAATCACACGGATGTGCCGATTTTTCACTTGGCAACTTTTGTGCCGAAGCGTCACAAAGTTGCTTTGATGCTACAAAAGAAATCGCATACGCGATTTTTTAAGCGATTCCTCAGCGTAAACGCTTCGGAATGGAGGAGCAAATGAATCAAAAAATCGGTAAGCAAAGTGTAAAATTCGGAGAAGCACCGCATATTTTGGAGGTCTCGTCGGTGGTGGGCAAAAAAGAGGGCGAGGGCCCATTGAAATCATATTTTGACATAATTGAGGAAGATCCGTTCTTTGGTAAGGAAACGTGGGAGGAAGCTGAGAGCAAATTGCAAGCGAAGACAGTACAGCACTTGCTCGATAAATCAAAACTGACCAGTGAACAGATTGATTACATTTTTTCGGGCGATTTGCTCGGACAGTCAATTGCCAGCTCGTTCGGATTGATGGATTTTTTTATCCCGTTTTTCGGGCTTTACGGCGCCTGTTCCACAATGGGCGAGGGTATGTCACTGGCGGCAATGACCGTGGCCGGTGACTATGCGCAGCATGTGATTGCGCTTGCATCGAGCCATTTTGCCAGTGCGGAAAAAACCTTCCGTTATCCGCTCGATTATGGAAGCCAGCGACCATTTTCGGCGACATGGACGGTAACCGGCTGCGGGGCAGTGTTGCTCGGCAAAAAAGGTGGATTCGCCAGAATTACCGGAATTACGACCGGAAAAATTAACGACTACGGATTAAAAGATTCACAGAATATGGGTGCCTGCATGGCACCGGCGGCGGCTGATACGTTGCTCAATCATTTCCGCGATTTCGGTAGCGTTCCGCATGACTACGACAAGATTATCACAGGCGATCTGGGTGTGATTGGGCAGAAGATTCTGATTGACTTGCTGATGGATAAGGGGATTGACATTTCGACTGTGCATATGGACTGCGGCATCGAAATGTTTGATGCGCAGTCACAGGATACGCATGCCGGAGCGAGTGGTTGTGGATGCTCTGCGGCGACTTTCTGCGGTTATATATCCAAGCAATTGCGCAAAAAGGTATGGAAGAAAATTCTCTTTATCCCGACCGGCGCGTTGTTATCACTGACGAGTTTTAATGAAGGACAGTCGGTTCCTGGAATTGCACATTGCGTCTGTATTGAGGCATGTTAATCTAATTTAGAAAGGGAAAATAATATGGAATTTGTAAAAGCATTTCTGGTGGGCGGAGCCATTTGCGCCATCGTACAAGTCTTTTTGGATAAAACGAAATTATTGCCTGGGCGTATCATGACAGCGATTGTCTGCATCGGTGTTATACTGGGAGCGATTGGTATTTACGAGCCATTCTCCGAATGGGCGGGATCCGGTGCGACTATTCCATTGTTTGGCTTTGGCAACACGCTCTTTAAAGGAGTAAAAGAAGCAGTCGACAAGGAAGGTTTTTTCGGTATTTTTAAAGGTGGACTGACAAAAAGTGCTGCCGGAATTACCGCGGCACTCGTGTTCGCCTACCTTGCAGCGTTGTTTTTTAAACCGAAAATGAAGGAGTAGCATAAATTCGTAGCGGACGTCATATCTTAAGTAATAACTATGCTTGGGAGTAATTGCCAAATGCGAGGTTCCAGGAAGCGAAGTCATAGATTTCAAAAAAGTCAAGGATTTTTGAGAGGTCTTGGGTATGTGTATCTTCTGCTTGCCACATGCATCAGCATTTTTGCCGGATGCACTGTGGCAAAGCAAGATCAAGCCGAAGTAGAAAAAGTCGATTTTACCGTACTTAAGGAATCGGAAATACCGGAAGAACTGAAAAGCAAAATCGAGGAGAAAAAAGAGGAGCCTTTCCAAATTGCATATACGGATGCAGGCTACACGTATGTGGCAATCGGTTATGGATCCCAGCCGACAGGTGGATATAGCATTATGGTCGAGCAGTGCTATGTGTCGGAGACGAATCTTTGCGTAAAAACAAAATTCATTGGTCCGGAGCAGAACCGACAGTTAGTGCAGACCATTACTTATCCGTGCATTGTCATTAAAATGTCGGATATGGGGAAAGAACTACTGTTTTTAGGAGAGTAACAGATAATATTTAGCTGCCGATGGGCGGAGGAATGGAGGATAATATGGAATTAGAAAGAAAACGCATATCGACATGTGGTGACAGGGGCAGGGCAGAAACGCAGATGACCGTTGAGGAAGATTTTATCGTCCCGGATATCTTAGGCGATATGGAAGAAATAATTGCCCATAAACAGGATGTGGTAATTGAAAATGTAAAAGTGGCAGCGGAAAAAGTATTGGTACGCGGCAAATTGACGTTCGCAATTTTATACAGCAGTCCGGAAGAAAGCAAGAATATACATAGCATGGAAGGTGCCATCAGTTTCGAAGAAAGCATTCATATGGAAGGTGCAAAAGAGGGTGAAAACTGCGATGTGCGGTGGACAATTGAAGATATCAACATTCATCCGATTCATTCAAGAAAAATATGTGTTAAGGCAATTTTGCAGTTTGCGGTGTCACAAAATGAACACATGGAGCGTGAGGCTGTCGGCGAGGTAAGATTAGAGCCGGGGGTGCAGACGAAGAAAAAAAAGATGGACTATGCGGAGCCAGTCGTTTTAAAGCATGAAATCTTCCGTGTGAAGGATGAAATCGAGATTGATCGGAACAAACCGAACATTCGCGAAATTTTGTGGAATCATATCAATATTCGCAGCAGTGAAGCGAGGGTGTTAGAAGGAAAAATCAGTGTGCAGGGTGAATTGCTTGTGTTTGTGCTTTATCGTCCGGAGGATGACGATGCGCCATTGCAGTGGATGGAAAGCACGCTACCGTTTTCGGGTGTAATTGATCTGCTCGGTGCTGACCCGGCGCTCATTCCGAATATCAGCATTGTGCCGCTAACCGCGGAGCTGACAGTAAAACCGGATTACGATGGAGAACAGCGGATTGTCGGAGTTGATGCCGTGCTTGAAATTCCGATGAAAATGTTTCAGGAGAAGCAAGTTGAGCTTTTGGAGGATGCTTACAGCCTGCGCAAGCAGTTACAGCCGAGGACCGAAAGAATGCGTTTTGAGCGAATTCTGATGAAAAACGCGTCACGCTGTAAAGTCGCGGATAAATTAAAAATTGATGAGGCCAAAGGGCGCATCTTGCAGATTTGCCACGGCGAGGGCAGCGTGTCCATCGATGATGTTAACATTGTCGAGCAGGGCATCGAAATTGAGGGTGTATTAAAAGTGATGATTTTGTATGCGGCGTCCGAAGACAGACATCCGCTTGCAATGGTGGAGGGTGTAATTCCGTTCCATCATAAAATCGATATTCCAGGCATCACGAGAGATAGCTATTTTGAATTAAATCAGTGTGTGGAACAGATGAACGCTATCATGGTCAGTGGCGAGGAAATCCAGGTTAAGGCTGTCATTTTGTTAGATGCATTTGTTGTCAATGAGGAATCAGCGGATGTGATTATGGATCTGAAGGAGGAACCGCTTGATACCGCGAGCCTGGAGCGAATTCCGGGAATGATTGGGTATCAGGTTAAAGACGACGATGACTTGTGGAGTATTGCAAAGCGCTACCGTACGACGGTTGCTGGTATCTGTGAAATGAATGAGTTAAAATCTGAACAAGTACGCACAGGTGACCGCCTGTTACTCATCAAAGAGGTGAGAGGTCTGTAGTTGTGTGAAAAATGCGGTTGCTATTTTAGTGTTTAACCGCTATAATAAGAGACATATGTACGAAAATTAGTACAATTTGCCGAAAAATGATGCGTGGGGGAACGTAAGATGGAGCAAATCAAATTAAAGGCATATGGGAAAATAAATCTCGGCTTGGATGTTGTGAGAAGAAGAGAGGATGGGTACCATGAGGTTCGCATGGTTATGCAGACAGTCGGTATTTATGACAGTATTTATCTGACAAAAAAAGATACGCCGGGCATTACCTTAAAATGTAACTTAAGTTTTCTGCCGGTTGACGAAGGAAATCTTGCGTATCGCGCGGCAAAGATGCTGATGGATGAGTTTGATGTAAAAGAAGGTGTGGAAATCTCATTGCGCAAATATTTGCCAGTAGCAGCAGGTATGGCCGGCGGCAGTACAGACTGCGCAGCTGTATTGTTCGGCGTCAACCGCATCTTCCATCTGGGATTGACAAAAAGGCAATTGATGGAGCGTGGCGTGAAACTCGGCGCGGATGTGCCGTATTGCCTGATGCGCGGTACCGCTTTGGCGGAAGGTATCGGCGAGAAATTGACACGTCTGCCGGATGTTCCGCAATGCCCGGTGTTGATTGCGAAACCGCCGATTTCCGTTTCCACAAAGTTTGTCTATGAAAATCTTCATGCTAATGAGTTGACATGGCATCCGGATATCGACGGTATGGTAGCAGCAATTCATGCGGGCGATTTGACAGGCATTTGCAGTCGCATGGAAAATGTGCTGGAGACGGTTACTGAGAAGGAATACCCGGTTATTTCGCAGATTAAAGATTGCATGAAGCAATCAGGCGCCTATAATTCGATTATGAGCGGCAGCGGCCCGACCGTGTTCGGTTTGTTTCCGGACGAAGCGACCGCCGAAAAAGCAAGACAGGAAATTTTGAAAAAGGAATTGGCAAGACAGGTGTATCTGACAAATTTCTTTACGATAAATGAACGCAGATAGAGGATAGGAGGAACGAAAGATGTTAAATTTGCATATTGAGGGCGGCGAATACCTGCCTTTGCGCGAGGTCGTATTTCAGACACTACGAAATGCAATTATTCGCGGCGAATTAAAACCGGGCGAGCGACTGTTAGAAATTCAGTTGTCAGAAATGCTTGGCGTCAGCCGCACTCCGATCCGTGAGGCAATCCGCAAGCTTGAGCTTGAGGGGCTTGTGGTGATGGAACCGCGAAAGGGTGCGACAGTGGCATCAATTACCGCTCAGGACTTGACCGATGTGTTGGAAGTGCGTCGGGTGCTTGAGAGCCTGGCAGCCGAGCTTGCCAGCAAAAAGCGCACGGAAGAAGATGTATCGCAGTTAGCCGAATTACACGAGCAGATGCAAAATGAGGAAAATATCAAGGATTTGCACAAGTTAGCAAATCTTGATGAGACATTTCATGATATTTTATACCGCGCGACTGGAAATCAGCGCTTGTTCCAGATGATTAATCAATTGCGTGAGCAGCTCTACTGGTATCGCCTGGCGTATGTTAAGAGCGAGGAGGCAAGAAAAAATGTGTTTGCTGAACATCTGGAGATTTTAGAGGCTCTGAAAAATCAGGATGTTAAGGCGGCGAAGAAAGCGATGAAGCTTCATATTGTGAATCAGGAGAAGGCAATTTTAAAGTTAATTAGCGAAAAAGCAGAATAATAGGTTCCGATTTGAGCATGCTATCAATATATAGATAGTATGCTCTTTCTTTTTGGAGGTTTGCCATGAATTTATCGGTTTCTCTAGCGGAAAATGAAAAGAAAATCGACGAATTGTTTCAAGATTGTCAGGATATTTTAAAGCGCGAGCTGTATCTCGGCGTGGAGGATGGCCGACGTGCTTTGATTTATTATGTGGAAGTGACCGTCACAAATATGATTTTGCAGGATTCGACGATTGGCCGTATGATTGGACATTTATGGGATGTGCCGCAGGAGGAACAGCTCGATTATTTGCGAAAAAATGCTGTCGCAGCGTCCGATGTTAAATTATTAAAAACATTTGACGAGGTAACAATGGGCGTGCTTGTCGGTGATGCAGTGCTGCTCGTGGAGGGGTTAGACCGTGGCATTAAAATCAAGTCGGCCGGCTACCCGCGTATGAATGTGGAACCGTCGCAGAACGAGATGGTAATGCGCGGCTCGAAAGAGGGATTCACGGATTCGATTAAGGGGAATACGGCGCTGGTGCGGAAGAGAATTCGTAACACCGATTTGAAAGTGCAGGAAATGATAGTCGGAGAAAAAACACAGACGACGACAGCACTCGTGTACATGGGCAGTCTCGTGCGCCCGCAGGTCTTAAATGAAATCAAAAAGCGTATGCAGCAGTTATCCACCGACGGCATTCTAGACAGTGGGATTATCGAGCAGATGACAGAATTTGTGCCGGCATCACCGTTTCCGCAATACCAGACAACCGAACGACCGGACCGGGCGGCACAGGCGGTATTAGAAGGACGAATCTTGTTGCTTAGCGATAATTCGCCGGTCGGATTGCTGTTACCGACCAATTTTGCTGCATTTTTCCGTACGGCAGATGATTATTATAACCGTACTGAAGTAGTAGCCTTGGAACGGATTTTACGCTTTTTGGCGGCATTTGTGGCGATTGGATTGCCGGGGCTTTATTTGGCGGTCATTTCTTTCCATCAGGAGATATTGCCTACTTCATTTTTATTGGCGCTGGCCGAAGGACGTGCCGGAGTACCGGTACCGGCGGTTGTGGAAGTGTTGATGATGGAGTTGGCATTTGAATTACTGCGTGAAGCAGGTGTGCGCGTACCGGGTTCGATGGGTAATGCTATCGGTGTGGTCGGCGGTTTGATTATCGGTGAGGCGGCAGTTTCTGCAGGGCTTGTCAGTCCAATCATTGTGATTGTGGTAGCACTGACTGCGCTCGCTTCCTTTGCAATTCCAAACGATGAAATGGCTTCAGCTTTCCGGGTATTAAAATATGTATTGATTGGACTGGCAGCCGTATTCGGACTGTTTGGCTGGTTTTTAGGGATTGCAGGCGTCATCATCCACCTTGCAAAGTTGACAAGTTTTCAATTCCCGTATCTTTACCCGATTGTCTGTGGTGAGCTGAATGAAGATGCGGACAAAAAGGATTTGTGGATTCGTTATCCGCTCGGCAGATTGAAGCGGCGGAGTATCTACACGAAAATCGGCGCGCGGTCAAAAATAGCTAGTCAGAATGGAACGCAAACCGACAGAAAGGAAAAGAAGTAATGTTTTCAGAAAATGGAGTGATTTCCGGCAGACAAATCTGCCGCCTGATGATAGTCGAAAGCGTAGGTGTACTGATGCTTTTACTGCCGGATATTGTGGGGCATCATGCAAGTGGGTTGCTTAGTCTTACAGTAGGCTTTCTCATTACACTTTTGCATATTTGCTTGGTATTTTATCTCATCCGGCAAAAAGAAGGACATAAGCTGGGGTTTGTGCTTAAATGTTTTGGAGTGATTTCGGTCGTAAAATGCGTGATTCTCTGTACAGCGCTGCTTCTGTTTGTGTGGCAGGTGGTAAATGATGTGTTACTTCCGCAAAAGTCAAACGCATTATTAATGGCAGTATGGGTAATATTTGCGCTGTATGTGGCATCGATGGGCAGCGAAGCGCGCGGACGATTAGGGGAGGCTGCATATTATTTGGTGCTAGTTCCGTTGGGGATTTTCGTATTGCTCTGTTATTGGCATATGGGAAAAGAGGGAAGAGCAGTAGAATTTGCTCCGATTGCAGACGGAATGCAGGCAGATGCGTGGTACATCATTTTAATGCGTGGCGTATTGTATTCGATTTCTCTGGCTCCTGTTGAATTGCTTTTTTGGAATCGAGATACCTTTGCGCACGCTGCACGGACGAAACGCAAAATTGTCGGTGCCATTTGTCTGCTTGCAGCCATAGCTTTTCTATTTTCGGCCGCAGCAATTGGAATTTTAGGAATTGAGGGAATTCGGGATGCAAAGCATTCTGTAATGGCCGTTGCCGGATGTCTGCAGGTAACCGGAGCGGTTGTCATGCAAAAACAAGGCTTGGTATTATTGTTTTTCCTATTCAGTATGCTGGTGGCAACAGGCAGCCTGATTTTTTTCGCTGTCCACATATTACGACAGATATTTGTTGAAAAAAATACGATGCGTGCAGAAAACAGCCATATGAAACGAATGGCAATTTGGCGTAAGCCGTTTGTCTGTGTAGGTGTACTGGTCTGGTTGCTGGCAATGATTTGGTGTGAAATTTTTCCAGAGCAAAAAGATACGGAACAAGAGGCATTGGCGGCAGAAGCGGAAATTGAAGACCGTGCCTACTGCACATGCATTGCAATTGACTGTGGAAGCGATGGAAAATATCAATTCACACTGGAACTGGCGATGAGCGAAAAAGACAAATCTAACATTGTTGTCTATGAAGAAAAGAATTTGAGTGAGGTCGCAAAAAAGTATGATGCGGATTCAAATAAAGAGCTGGATATTTCCCATCTGCAGGTTCTTGTGTTCGGAGAAGAGGTGATGCAGAGTGGGGATTACTTGGCTATCATTCAAGAATTCGGTTCCTCAGATTTATATTTCGGAAGTACCTTGCTTGTGAGAACGAAGATGACCGGCCAGGAATTTCTTACGAGTTATAAAAAAGAGAATGATTCTGTTGGCGTGCATATTCGCAAACGTTTTGAACAGGGATTAAAAGAGGAAAAAGCTCAGCTCAGTGACGTTTATTTTGATTGGCTCAATTCCGGAGATGCCAAAAGAATTTTGCAAAAGATTCCGCAAATCTAGTAAATTTCTGCAAAGTATGATAAACTACCCTCAATATGAGAGTCGGAGGGGAAAAGTATGAGTCTGGAACAGAAACCGGTGTTTGTGAAAATTTTGGCAGAGCATGTCGGAGAAGAAACAGAAGTCATGGAGCTTACGGTGCCGGGATTTTACTCGTGCACGGAAGACGCCCATTATGTGCGCTATGAGGAGATGGCGGAGAATGGCGAGGTGGCAACGAAAAATCTTTTGAAGTTACAGACGGAGAGCATGTCTATCACAAAGCAGGGCGCGATTCAATCAAAGATGATATTTTGTGAGAATGTGATGAGCGAGGCGAAATATCATACACCGTACGGCGAGATGATATTGGAGGTTAACACACTGTCTTACAATGTGAGGTGCGAAAAAAGCACTGTAAATGATGTGAACTATGCGGTGGATTTACTGTATGAGCTGGGTGCCGGCGGTCAGATTTTTACGAAATGTCATATGTCTATTGAAATTGTTAGCGCTCTACTTAAGTGAGTGCTAAAAAGTGCTTGACATTTGAATTCATAAGTGATATACCATTTTTAGGTCGAACAACCTCATCATTCTAGGATTAGGAAAGGAGAAGCTTATGAATATCAACAAATTTACTCAGAAATCTTTACAGGCAGTGCAGAACTGCGAAAAAATTGCCTATGATTACGGAAATCAGGAAATCGGGCAGGAACATTTTCTTTTAAGTTTGCTTCAGGTAGAAGATAGTCTTATTTTGAAGCTGATTGAGAAAATGGAAATTGACACAGAGCATTTTATTCGCAGAGTAGAGCAGGGAATTGCGAAGCTTACTAAGGTACAGGGCGGACAGTTGCACATCAGTCAGGGCTTAAATCAGGTGCTTCTCTATGCAGAAGATGAAGCAAAGACGATGGGGGATGAGTATGTTTCGGTGGAACATTTATTCCTCGCATTGATTCAATATGCGACCGGCGAAGCGAAGAATATATTGAAGGAATATGGTATTACGCGTGAACGCTTTTTGCAGGCACTTTCCACGGTGCGGGGAAATCAGCGTGTGACGAGCGATAATCCAGAAGCCACTTACGATACGCTTGCAAAATATGCGGTTGATTTGGTAGAACGCGCCAAAGCACAAAAAATAGATCCGGTCATAGGACGTGATAGTGAAATTCGCAATGTTGTGCGTATTTTATCACGAAAAACGAAAAACAATCCGGTATTAATTGGTGAGCCGGGTGTCGGTAAGACAGCGGCGGTGGAAGGTCTGGCACAGCGAATTGTGCGCGGCGATGTGCCACAAGCACTGAAAGACAAAAAGATTTTTGCACTTGATATGGGTGCGCTGGTAGCCGGTGCCAAATATCGCGGCGAATTTGAGGAACGTTTAAAAGCGGTATTGGACGAAGTGAAAAAGAGTGACGGACAGATTATCCTGTTTATTGACGAATTGCACACAATTGTCGGCGCAGGTAAATCCGACGGTGCGATGGATGCAGGCAATATGTTAAAGCCAATGCTTGCCCGCGGCGAGCTGCATTGTATCGGTGCAACAACGCTGGATGAATATCGCAAGTACATTGAGAAAGATTCCGCACTTGAGCGTCGTTTTCAACCGGTGTTGGTGGATGAACCGACGGTTGAAGATACGATTTCGATTTTGCGTGGTTTGAAAGAGCGCTACGAGGTGTTTCATGGCGTAAAGATTACCGACAGCGCCTTAGTGTCAGCGGCAGTTTTATCAAACCGTTATATTTCCGACCGCTTCCTGCCGGATAAGGCGATTGACCTTGTCGATGAAGCGTGTGCGTTAATCAAAACCGAACTTGACTCGATGCCGACCGAGCTTGACGAGCTGAGTCGCAAGGTAATGCAGATGGAAATCGAAGAGGCAGCGCTGAAAAAAGAAGATGACCGCCTGAGCAAAGAGCGCTTGGAAGTGTTGCAAAAAGAACTTGCAGAGCAGAAGGAAGAGCTTACCCAGCAAAAAGCAAAATGGGAAAATGAGAAAAACTCGGTGGAACGTTTGCAAAAGCTGCGCGAGGAAATTGAAGATTTGAACCGTCAAATTCAGCAGGCGCAGCAAAATTATGATTTGAATAAAGCGGCCGAGCTGCAGTACGGAAAGCTCCCGGCATTGGAAAAACAGCTTGAAATTGAAGAAGAGAACATTAAAAAGAAAGAATTATCGCTCGTGCGCGAGAGCGTGACCGATGAGGAAATTTCTAGAATTGTATCGCGCTGGACCGGTATTCCGGTAGCAAAGCTGACGGAATCCGAGCGTGCGAAAACATTACATCTGGCAGACGAACTGCATAAAAGAGTCATCGGCCAGGAAAGCGGTGTGGCACTTGTTTCCGAAGCCATCCTGCGCTCGAAAGCAGGCATCAAAGACCCGACAAAACCAATCGGCTCCTTCTTATTCCTCGGCCCGACCGGTGTCGGCAAAACCGAGCTTGCCAAAGCTCTCGCCCAAAACTTATTTGATGATGAACAGAACATGGTGCGTATCGATATGTCCGAGTACATGGAGAAGCACTCCGTATCACGCTTAATCGGTGCGCCTCCGGGATATGTCGGCTACGACGAGGGCGGTCAATTAACCGAAGCTGTGCGTAGAAAACCATACTCGGTTGTTCTGTTCGATGAAGTCGAGAAAGCACATCCGGACGTGTTCAATGTGTTGCTGCAGGTTCTCGATGACGGCCGCATCACCGATTCGCAGGGGCGCACAGTCGATTTTAAAAATACGATTTTGATTATGACTTCCAACATCGGCTCAAGTTATCTGCTCGATGGCATTACCGCCGATGGCGAGATTGCCAAAGAAGCGGAAGAAATGGTCATGCATGATTTACGGAATCATTTCCGACCGGAATTTTTGAATCGACTTGACGAAATCATCCTCTTTAAGCCGTTGACGAAGCAAAATATCGCCGACATCATTGATTTGATGATTGCAGATGTCAACAAGCGTCTCAAAGAACGCGAGTTAAAAATCGTCGTTGCCGACGCGGCAAAAGCGTTTATCGTTGAGAATGGTTATGATGCAACTTATGGTGCCAGACCGTTAAAACGTTACTTGCAAAAACATGTCGAGACTTTGGCTGCCAGACTGATTTTGGCGGACTTAGTTGCGGAAGGCAGCGATATTGTGATTGGTGTCGAGAATGGCGTGTTGGTGGCGAAAGCAGAATAAATGATAAGATGCGGGAGTATCTTAGAGATTGAAGAAGTAGCGGAAAAGATTTCTGCATCAAACAAAGAGGAAATGAGTCGCGAGGGTGCCAGAAAGTCCGAGCTGACATGGTAAAAAACGGTTCAACAAAATAAACTATGAAAATGCCCCATTTCTCAGAGGATGTCCGAGGAATGGGGCATATATTATGTGTGAGAGTTATAAATAGGCAAGTTTTTATTTTGCACCATTCACTTGTTCCGTAAATGCTTCTCGAAGCTCTTTTGCCAGCGCTTGCATCGAATCCTTATCCACCTTCACAACTTTTCGATCATATGTCACCAAGCCGTTTGTTTCATCTTCAACATCACTGACCTGCGTATACACGGTCGCATTCAGACCGTTTCCAATGCAGGTGATAACCTCATCGCGGTACAGGCCGGTGAGGGCGGCGGAGAACTTAGCAGTGTCCGTAAATTTACCGTAGCCGTATGTTTTATCAAGGTTAAACGAGTGACCTTCAATCTTGCAGGAGTAGCCGCCAAACTCAGAGAGCACTAACGGACGCTGACCGTTGGATTTCAAGGCCAACTTGCGGAAATAAACATGCTCGCTGACAACGTCACTCAAATTTTCCGCGAACCAGCCGGAGGTGGTGTCCCATACGCGGGTCACATCGAGCGCCTTTAATTCGCCGTAAATACGGTCGGAATCGTACTGGCCCCAGCCCTCATTGAAAATCGTGTAGTAGCAAACCGACGGATGATTGTAAAGTAGCTGTATGGTTTCAGCGGAATCACTTTCAAATTGTGTGGCGCGGCGCTTGCTTGCACGTTTATCCGGCAGAGTTTTGATGCCAATCGTCGGCAGCACCGTGTCGGCTACATAGTGGTATTTGCCGCTGTTGACCATATCCTGAAACACAATCATGCCGTATTTATCGCAGTAGTAGTAAAACAGATCCGGCTCAATCTTGATGTGCTTGCGCAACATATTGAAGCCAAGCTCCTTCATCGTCAATACATCGTAGCGGTAGCCCTCCGGTGTCGCCGGCAGATAAATGCCGTCGCTGTAATAACCTTGGTCGAGCAGACCGTGGAAGAAATACGGCTTGCCGTTTAAGCAGATGTACGCCTGCGAATTTACATTTTCAATCGTAACCGTGCGCAGAGCAAAATAGGATTCAATCTTATCCTCGCCGGCAGACAACGTAAAGGTATAGAGGTACGGGTCCTCCGGCGACCACACATGCGGCGCATCCATATGTAAAGTAAACGAGTCGCCGCTCCAGCGGTATTCTTTCTCGCCGGATTCTGTTTGCAATACGAGCACTTTTTCTTCCGCGCCGCCGATTGTTTCAATTACAACGCTGTCCAGCGACGGTGTAAGTTTCAGTCTCTGAATATAATTCTCCGGCACATGCTCCAACCACACCGGCTGCCAGATACCGCTAATCGGCGTATACCACATGCCACCGCGCTTCTTGCATTGCTTGCCGTAAGGCAGTTCCAAATCAAGCGTGTCGGTTACTTCCACAGTCATCGTGTTGCCGCCGACGGTCACATGTTGCGTAATATCAAAGCGAAACGGCAGATAACCACCCACATGCTCGCCGACAAACATATCATTCACGTATACGCGAGCAATCTGATCAACGGCACCGAAGTGTAGCAGCAGATGTCCGTGCATCATATCTTCTGTAACATTAAAGGTTCTGCGGTAAATGTATGCCTCGTCCTCGGCCAACGGTCGGTTGATGCCGGAAAGCTCCGATTCCGGCGGAAATGGAACTTTAATTGTACCGAGCATGGTCTCGCTCGAAAAACCATTTTTCTTAACCGCAAGCTCCCAATCACCGCAAAGTGTGATGAAAGAATCTCGTTTCATCTGCGGGCGCGGATAGGTTTCACCCCAGCCGCCTTCGGACATCTCTTCAAAAGGTGTTGTCAGTCGTACGGTTCTCACATTACGTGGTTTTGTCAATAGGAGAAGCAGTACTACCGGTACAATCGCCAACAGTGCAGCGAGGAAAATATTGGCATTCGGCACGAAAGAATACGTACCGTCATTGTTTAAAATCATTTCTGCATTAGCGAGTACGCTCTTACCGATGTATGGACCGGCGATGCCCGGAATCAGTACTTGTGAGAATATGCGTACGCCCTGCAATCTACCAGCCTTGCCTGACGGTGTCAGGTCGCGGATTCTTGCCCCGAACACTGCCATGCCGGAAAGATAACCGCACATCATAAAGAGGGAGCCGATGAATACAAGTAATGTGGAGCGGCAGAAAAAGAGAATGATGTAGCCTGCCGCCAGCCAACCAAGTGCGATAAACACCGGCGTGCGGAAACCTTTCTTATCGTACACTTTGCCCCAAAACGCAGTCACAACTGCGGAGATGATGATGGCCGGTGCCATAATAAATACATAATTTACCATGCCGAGCGACACTTCATAATAGATAATTAGGTATGGCATGAAAATCTGAATTGAAATATTAAAAAGGATAAATGCAAACAGACACAAATATAGCGCCGAATGTCCTGCAACCGTGGACCGTCGAAAGCCATAAAGTAAGGTCTCAAAATAACCGGCTTCGGATTTTGTAATCGGAGTATCTTTAATAAGAAACATTCCCAACACACCAATTACCAGCACAATGCCGCCGATGATGAAGAAAATAGTGCTCCAACTCGCGGATTTTTCTAAATCAAACGCCATAAAACCGCCGAACACAACGAGAATCGCAACTAACGGCATCATTGAATTAATCCCTTCGGCTGCACCACGGTTGGTCGCATCGGTCGAATCTGTCAGCCACGCGTTAAAAGCTGCATCGTTGGCGCTGGAGCCAAAGAAGGTCATCACGCAGTCCAAAATAATCGTCAGTGAAACACCGAGGCTGGCCGCGGAAACGGCCATCGGGAAAAACGAACCGAGCCAGTCGGTACGCAGTAGGGCAAAGCAGAAAATCGAGATGCCCCATAATATGTAACCGCTACAGATAAATAATTTGCGTTTCCCTACCTTGTCGGAAAGTGCGCCAATCAGCACAGTAGTCAATGTCGCCGTCACTGCACTGGCAGCTACCATCAGCGAGATGTCCGCCGCCGATGCCGCAAACATCTTATAAATAAATACATTAAGATACATGTTTTCCACGACCCAGGCCACTTGCCCTATCAAGCTGAATAAGGTCAGCGCACACCAAAATCGTGGGGAAAGTTTTTGTTTTTCTGTCATATCATCCTCCGAGCGTAAAAAGTGAAATATTGGAATTATTATACTACATTTTATCGGAGTTTCACAATGATTTTTATGAAACAAAAAGACGAAATTGGACATTCAAAGCATGTCACAATAAAATTAAGTTATTAAAAATATACCTTGACATCTTAGATGCCGAGGTATACAATACGAACATATGAATGATTGTTCATATGTTGATGAAATAGAAGCGAAATTCATGCCATCGAGAGAAGGAACGTAAGAAAATTTGCTTTGGTTTGGAGGTATGTTATGGAAAATACAAATTGTTGCGTTGAGCATTGCGAACTGACCCATGTTCACGAGGAGGCGGTGCAGAAGGCGGTGGCGCATATCCCGGCAGATGAAGTGCTTTACGACCTTGCCGAGTTTTATAAAGTGTTTGCGGATTCTACGCGAATTAAGATTTTATACGTGTTGTTACAGCAGGAGATGTGCGTATGTGACTTAAGCGAGATTTTGCATGTTAGTCAGTCAGCGATTTCTCATCAGTTGCGTATGTTAAAGCAGATGCGGCTGGTAAAGTTCCGCAGAGAGGGCAAGACTGTATTTTATTCCCTGTCAGATAATCATATCGAATCCATTCTCAATCAGGGATTACAGCATATTAACGAGTAGACTATATTACATTAAAAATAAAGTCGCAGATGGCGAGGAGGATAGGATGAAGAAAACATATTTGTTGGAAGAATTAGGATGTGCGCATTGCGCTGCAAAGATGGAAACTGCAATTGCAAAGCTTGACGGTGTGAACGAAGTTGTCATTAATTTTATGACAAGAAAGATGACCATCGATGCACAGGATGACAAGTTTGAGGAAGTAATCGCTCAGGCAAAGAAGAAGATTGCCAAAATCGAGCGTGATGTAGTAGTAAAGGAATTATAGGATATGACAAAGAAGCAAAAACGTGCGAGAAACCGCATTATTCATGCGTTTCTGCTGTTTCTTGTCGCATTATTCATAACGCCCGAGGTAATTCAGTGCCTTATGAGTGTTTCAGACAGCACAGCGGGTACGATTTCGCTCTGCTTATATTTGATTGCATATTTTGCGATTGGCGGAGACGTAGTAAAGAAGGCTGCGCAAAATATTTTCGGCGGACAGATTTTCGATGAGAATTTTCTGATGACATTAGCGACGGTCGGAGCATTCTTTGTCGGCGAGTATCCGGAAGCGGTAGCAGTTATGCTATTTTATCAGGTAGGTGAGCTATTTCAGTCGTATGCGGTTGATAAGTCAAGAAAATCGATTGCTGAGATGATGGATATTTGTCCGGAATACGCAAACCTTATGCAGGATGACAAGACTGTGCAGGTGGCACCGCAGACATTAAAAATCGGCGACGTGATTGTTGTGAAGCCGGGGGAGAAAATCCCGGTCGATGGTACGGTGCTTGCCGGCCAAAGTACGCTTGATACATCGGCTTTGACAGGTGAGAGCGTGCCGAGCGAGGTGCTTGCAGGCAATATAGTTTACAGTGGCTCGGTAAATCAAGCGGGCATGCTGGAAATCCGTGTGGATGTATTATATGAGAACAGTACGGTAAAGAAAATTCTTGATTTGGTGGAGAATGCCGGTGCCAGAAAGGCAAAAACGGAGAAATTTATTACTAAATTCGCCCGTGTGTATACACCGGCGGTTGTGATGGTAGCAGTATTACTGGCAGTGGTACCGTCCCTGATGGTCGGTAATCCGTCCGAGTGGATTTACCGTGCACTGACATTTTTGGTAATCTCCTGTCCATGTGCGCTCGTAATCTCGGTGCCGATGAGCTTCTTTGCAGGACTTGGCGCAGCATCAAAACGAGGCATTCTGATTAAGGGGAGCAATTATCTAGAACTGTTGGGTCAGTGTAAAACATTTGTGTTTGATAAGACCGGCACCTTGACGAAGGGAAATTTCGCTGTCACAAAGTGCTTCCTCGGCGCAGCGGCTTCGGAAAGTGAGTTATTGACGATTGCAGCGGGTTTGGAAAAATATTCGAATCATCCGATTGCAAAGTCCATCTGTGAGGCGGCAAAAAAAGCGGAGGCGAGTGATGCTGAAAAAGTATTTGCGGATGATTTGCATGTGAGCGAACAGGCCGGTTTCGGTATGGAGACATGCGTGAGTGACGATATCTATGTGGCGGGCAATCTGCGTCTGATGAGAAAATATCAGGTGGAAGTGCCAAAGTTAGAGGGTGTCGGCACATTCGTTTATGTTGCGAAAAATCAGACCTACTTAGGTGCAGTGTTGATTCAGGATGAATTAAAAGAGACATCGGCAGCAGCAATTGCCGAACTTGCGAAAACTGGTGTAACGGAATTAACGATGCTCACCGGCGACCGCAGAGAAATTGCGGAGGAAGTTGGTAAAAAGCTTGGCATTCGCACCATTTTTGCAGATTTACTGCCGAACGATAAAATGGCGCATGTGGAAAGTATGTTAGCGAAGCTTTCCGACAATGAAAAACTGGCATTCGTCGGTGATGGTATGAATGATGCGCCTGTGCTCGCTAGAGCGGATGTCGGTATTGCGATGGGCGGGATTGGTTCTGATGCGGCGATAGAAGCTGCAGATGTGGTATTGATGAAGGATAATCCAATGGATTTGGTCATTGCCAGAAGAATTTCCGGTAAGACAATGGCGATTGTAAAGCAAAATATTTGGTTTGCCATTGGTATCAAATTGCTTGTACTGTTTTTCGCAGCGCTCGGTTTTGCATCCATGTGGGCGGCAGTATTTGCTGATGTCGGTGTGGCTGTGTTGGCAATTTTAAATGCGTTGCGGGCAATGCATCTGAAATAAAATACGAAACAAAAAAGAATCGGGTTGTATTACACAAACCGGTTCTTTTTTTCGTCGTATTCATAATTGATGCTGGCAAGCTTGTCTAAAATCTCATTTTCTCCTATATTTGCAGCCTTACAGAAATCAGCAAGTGAAGAATAAAAGTCGCGCAATTGCGTGTTAACATAGCTTAAAAGCATCACCGGGTCCTTTGGTACAATCATCATTTGTGTCCGCCTTTCATAAGATTAATTACCTATGGAATATATATCACATTAAAAAGAAGATTGCAAGAGGGTTGAAATATTCAAAGAATTCTGTTAAAGTAATTGATGGTTTTGAAAAATAACATTGCGCATGTGATGCGGAGATTTAGGGAGAAAGGGATTATTATGGTAGAAGAACTTGTCAATTGGTTTATGACAGTGCTCGGAGGTATGCCGCGCGATATCATCATTTTTGTTATTTCGCTGTTCCCGATTTTGGAGCTGCGCGGCGGGTTGATTGCAGCAGCCTTACTTGGGGTGCCGATTGTACGCGCCATTATTATCTGTGTGATAGGTAACATACTGCCGATTCCGTTTATTTTGTTGCTGATTAAGAAGATTTTTGTTTTGATGAAAAAGGTAAAATTTCTTGTGCCAATGGTGGAATGGCTGGAGAATAAAGCCATGGGCAAGAGTGAAAAGGTACAGAAATATGAGTTTTGGGGCTTGATGCTTTTTGTCGGCATTCCGCTGCCGGGAACCGGCGCATGGACCGGCGCGCTGATTGCGGCATTGCTGGATGTGAAATTCAGTAAAGCAATTACAGCTATCCTTTGCGGAATTGTACTTGCTACTATTATTATGTGTACCATTACTTACTTAATTCCATATCTTGTCACATTGCTGTAATAGGTTGCAATTTGACAGGATATTTGGTATGATAAAGTCAGACCGAGTGAAAGGATGATTACTTATGAAAAAAAAGCTAGCCCTGACGAGACAGCAGCGAATGGTAATTAGTGTTGTGCTAGTCGCGATTTTGCTGATATTTGTTGTTTGGTTAGTTTGGCCGCAAAAGAAAGATACAGACAAAACACCGTTATCGGGGGGCGAGGCAGGAAATGCAGTGGCGACAAACACTGATGTTTCAACGACACCGGAGGTAATTACCGGTAATGCTCAGAATACAGGAAATACCGGAAATCCGCTGCAGACAGAAGCCATCCCGGAAGTTCACACGCTGATAGAGACGTATTTTAATGCGATGCGTGCGGGAAATAAAGAGCAGTTGTCCTCTATTTTGGATGTGATAGATGATGATGTGGAAGCGAACATTGCTTTTGACACACAGTATATTGAGGCTTATGAGAATATCGTATGTTACACGCAGGAAGGCATCGAGGATGGCAGTTATGTTGTGTACGCATATTGTGATATTAAGTTTGTGAACATTGATACCCTTGCACCGTCTATTTCCATTATGTATGTTGTACAAGATGCAGTATCTGGAAACTATTATATACATAACGGTATCGGTGAGACCGAGATTGCTGCTTATGTGGAGGAGCTGACTACGAGTTCGGATGTTGTGGCACTTTTTGCCGATGTAGATGCGGCGTTGACCGAAGCTTGCGAGAGCGATGAGGCACTTGCGCTATTCTGTCAGAGTCTGCAGGCAAACGAATCCGGTGAGATTATCGTCGGTGTTGAGTAAATTTTAATTATTTTAAATTCAAAAAGAATGTGACTCTTGTCACATTCTTTTTTGATGGATTTTCCATAGGTTGAAAAAGTTACCTGTTTATTCGACAATTATTTTCACATACTAGCATTGTAACAAAAAACACGGCGGAAATATAAGCCGCCAAGCAAATGGAGGTATGAAAAATGAGTAACACATCTTCGAACAGAACAAATGTGCCTGAAGCAAAGAGCGCAATGAACAGATTTAAAATGGAAGTAGCAAACGAACTTGGTGTTCCTTTAACAGACGGCTACAACGGTAACTTAACATCTGCTCAGAATGGTTCCGTAGGCGGTTATATGGTTAAGAAAATGATCGAAGCTCAGGAGCGTCAGATGGCTCAGCAGCAGTAACTAACTGCGCAAGAGTACTCGCTAAATAAATTTTAGCGACAAAGTAAAAGGCTGTTTTCAGTTTCCGACAGGGAAGGTGGAAGCAGCCTTTTTGTATGGCAGTGGTAGAAAAATAAGTTGCGTAAAGGATAAATTTGTAATATGATACAACTCGATAATACAGTTCTATTTTAACAGAAAGTGTGAAAAGAATGACTTTAACGGAAGAAAAGAAAGATGAGAAACTTGATTTAGACGAAAGAAGAAAAATTATAGGCAGAAAGCATCGTTTTGCGCGTATGAAAGTGTATTTTCTGGTATTTCTTAAGTGGCTGTTTTTTGCAGGCATTACCGGCACGATTTGCGGACTTGTGGGCACAGCGTTTTATTATTGCGTCGTGACGGCGAATCAATTGCGCGGTGCACATCCGTACCTACTATATTTCTTGCCGGTGGCAGGGCTTGTGATTATTATATTTTATCATTTGTTACATATGGATAAAGACCGTGGTACGAACCTTGTCATCAGCTCGATTCGTTCGAAAGAAAAGGTTCCGTTGCGTATGATGGTTTTAATCTTTTTCAGTACCACACTCACGCACCTGTTCGGCGGTTCCGCCGGACGTGAAGGTGCAGCATTGCAAATTGGTGGGAGCATCGGCAGCTACGTCGGCGAGCGTTTTAAGCTGGATGAAAAAGACATGCACATGATTACCATGTGCGGTATGAGTGCAGTATTTGCAGCCTTGTTCGGCACACCGCTGACGGCGGCAATTTTCAGTATCGAGGTTATCAGTGTGGGAATTATGTATTATTCGGCACTGTTTCCGTGTTTGACTGCATCGCTTGTGGCTTTTGGGATTGCGCAAGCGTTTAAAGTGAAGGCAGAACATTACACAATTTTGGCAGCGCCGAATTTGCATGCAGGCTCAGCACTGCAGGTAGCTGTACTTGGCGTAGTGTGTGCACTTGTCAGCATGTTGTTCTGTATTTGCATGCATAAGGCGAGTCACTTGTTTCAGGAAAAACTGAAAAATCCATATATACGCGTGCTTGTCGGCGCAGGTATGATTATTTTGTTGACATTGCTTGTCGGTAATCAGGATTATAACGGCGCAGGTTCGGCGGTAATTGAGCGCGCGATGGAAGGTGAGGTGCTTCCGTGGGCATTTTTATTAAAGATTGCATTCACGGCCATTACGTTAAGCGTCGGATTTAAAGGTGGAGAAATTGTGCCGACCTTCTTTGTGGGCGCGACCTTGGGATGCGTGATTGCACCGATGCTGGGGCTTCCGGCTTCCTTCGGTGCAGCATTAGGTCTCGTTGGTTTGTTCTGTGGCGTAGTCAACTGTCCGATTACGAGTATGATTTTGAGCGTAGAATTGTTCGGCAGCGAGCATTTGCTGCTATTCGCGATTATTTGCACGGTCAGCTATATGTTGAGCGGTACTTATAGTTTGTACAGCAGCCAAAAGATTGTCTACTCCAAAATCAAGGCAAAATACATCAATGCGGACGCAAGATAGAACAAATATTCGAAATTGCTTGATTTTCGGGCGTAAATGTGCTATGCTAGTCGCATCATAAGATTAGGAGAGCGGATATGATTGCATTTGTAAAAGGCGAGCTTGCGGATGTCGAGGAAGACTATGTTATAATAGAGAATAATGGAATCGGTTATCGGGTGTTTGTGCCAGGTTCTGTGGCAAGCTCCTTGCCGGGAATCGGTGCTGATGTGAAACTGCATACGTATCTGCATGTACGTGAGGAAATCTTTCAGTTGTTCGGCTTTCTTACGAAGGATGAGTTAAGCGTGTTTAAGATGCTTATCAGCGTCAGTGGTATCGGACCGAAGGGGGCGCTTGGCATTTTGACAGCTATGACGACGGATGAGTTACGGTTTGCAGTATTTGCCGGCGATGCGAAAGCCATTTCTAAGGCTCCGGGCATTGGTGCGAAGACGGCACAGCGTCTGGTTATTGAATTAAAAGATAAACTAAAGTTAGAAGATACTTTACAAAAAGAAGAGACTTTCATACCACATACAGAAGTCGGTTCAGGCGAGGTTCGTTCCGAGGCGACACAAGCGCTTGTGGCACTCGGCTACAGTCCGAGCGAGGCAGCTAAGGCGGTAAAGAAAGTTACGATTACGGAAGATACAACGGTAGAAGATGTTTTAAAGCAGGCACTGAAGCAGATGATGTTCTAATTGCTTTGTGTGCAGATGGGAGATATTTGTGGCGAAACGGGTCATTCAAACAGAGCTAACAGAAGAAGATAAGCACATCGAAGGGACACTGCGCCCACAGATGTTAAGCGATTACATCGGACAGGAGAAAGCAAAAGAGAATCTGCGCGTGTTTATTGAAGCGGCGAAATCGCGAAAGGAACCGCTCGATCATGTACTGTTCTACGGGCCTCCGGGACTTGGTAAGACGACGCTTTCCGGCATTATTGCCAACGAGATGGGCGTAAACATGAAGATTACAAGCGGACCGGCGATTGAAAAGCCGGGCGAGATTGCGGCTATCTTAAATGGTTTGTCCGAGGGGGATGTACTGTTTGTCGATGAAATTCACCGTTTGAACCGTCAGGTAGAGGAAGTTTTATACCCGGCGATGGAAGATTTTGCGATTGATATTATGATTGGTAAGGGGGCGACAGCACGTTCCATTCGTCTGGATTTGCCGAAATTTACTTTGGTTGGCGCAACGACGCGTGCAGGACTTTTGACAGCACCGCTCAGAGACCGTTTCGGCGTGGTGCATCGACTGGAATTTTACACGGAAGATGAGCTGATGCGCATTATCACTCGTTCGGCCGCTGTATTGAATGTAGAGATTGATGAGCAGGGAGCCAGAGAACTTGCCAGACGTTCCAGAGGTACGCCGCGACTGGCCAATCGCTTGTTAAAGCGTGTGCGTGACTTTGCGCAGGTGCGCTATAACGGCATGATTACCGAGAATGTTGCAGAGATTGCGCTGAATTTATTGGAAGTTGATAAGTTCGGTCTTGACCGCAACGACCGTAATATCTTGATGACAATTATTGATAAGTTTTTGGGAGGACCGGTTGGTCTTGATACGTTAGCGGCAGCGCTTGGCGAGGATGCCGGTACGTTAGAAGACGTATACGAGCCGTATTTAATTCAAAACGGATTTTTGATGCGAACACCACGCGGTCGAGTGGCAACAAAAAAAGCATATCTTCATTTTGGGTTGCCGATACCGGAAGAATAAGATACGCATGGATGGTTTTCGGTAAATTTTACGAGTTTTTGACAAAATCCTCACAAATCCATTAATTTATACTTGCAATTTACAGGCATTATCTAGTATAATCTCTGTTTGTACACTATCTTGAATTGGGAGAATGGAGAAGGTAGGATGAGTTCGAAAAATTTAACGGAAGTTATTATAGACGGAAAGATATATGAATTGTCGGGGTATGAGAGCGAGGAATACTTACAGAAGGTTGCTTCTTATATTAACGGCAAAATTGGCGAAGTGAAGAAGGATGTTCGTTTTCGGCGCATGAGTCCGGAAGTACAGCGGACACTGGTAGAGTTAAACATTGCGGATGATTTTTATAAAGCGAAGAAGCAGGTAGATTTGCTGGAAGCAGAGTTGGATAATAAAGATCAGCAGCTTTACAATTTGAAGTGTGAACTGATTGCTACGCAGATTCGATTGAAAGCTTCGGAAAAAGAAGTTACCAATATGCAAAAAGAAATTGTCGATTACCAAAAAGAAATCATTCGCTTTGAGACCGAGCTTAGAGAACGGAGTAAGAAGTAGTGATGATAGAAGTTTTAGCACCGGCAGGGTCTTATGACAGCTTAAAAGTGGCGGTAAATGCAGGAGCAGACGCGGTATATATCGGCGGAAGTTCTTTTGGCGCGCGAGCTTATGCGGATAATTTGAGTCAGGAAGACTTGTTGCGTGGCATTGATTTTATTCATTTACATAATAAAAAGTTGTATTTAACCGTAAATACATTATTGAAAGAGGACGAATTGTCTGAACAGTTATATCGCTATCTGTTGCCTTTTTATCGAGAAGGACTGGATGCGGTGATTGTGCAGGATATAGGCGTCCTTTCTTTTATTCGCAAAAATTTCCCTGATTTGCCGGTGCATGCCAGCACACAGATGAGCGTGGCGAGTGTATATGGGGCGCAGATGCTGGAAAAAATGGGAGTAAGCCGTATTGTCACACCGCGTGAATTATCGTTGACGGAAATTCGGGCGATTTATGATGGGACAAATCTGGAAATTGAAACATTTGTGCATGGTGCACTGTGTTACTGTTATTCCGGCCAGTGCCTGCACAGCAGCTTTATCGGCGGTCGAAGTGGTAACCGCGGACGTTGTGCGCAACCTTGCCGTTTGCCGTACGATGTTTCGTTGGACGGCAAAAAACTGAATTCGGCAGACGAACGGTATTTGCTTAGTCCGAAAGACTTGTGCGCGCTTGATGTATTGCCGGATGTTTTGAAAGCCGGTGTGAGCTCATTAAAAATTGAAGGCCGCATGAAGAAACCGGAATATGTGGCCGGTGTTGTAGAAAAATATCGTAAATACGTTGACTTGTATTTGGAAAAAGGCTATAAGGATTTTCAAGTTGCACAAGAGGATAAAAAGCAACTAATGGATTTGTATGCGCGCGGAGGTTTTACGAGCGGCTATTTTAG
The DNA here is from genome assembly GCA_015057275.1 of Lachnospiraceae bacterium. Taxonomy (GTDB): domain Bacteria; phylum Bacillota; class Clostridia; order Lachnospirales; family Lachnospiraceae; genus SIG308. The sequence goes on from SVEO01000011.1 coordinate 46,854, forward strand.
ACAGCACAACGACAAGGAGATGTTGGCATTGTCACGACCGAATCATCAGGGTGTGCCGGTGGCAAAGGTCATTGATGCAAAAGGAAGCCGCGGCATACTCTTATTGTCGGAGGCACTGAACAAAGGGGATGTGCTGGAATTGCCGTCAAAGAAAAAAGAAACGTGCAGTCGTACGTTTAAAGAGGCGTACCGCAAAGGAGAAAAGCTGACCCTAAATGAAAACCAAGCTGTCATATTTAAAAAAGGCATGGAAATTTACCGTGTTCGTAATCAAAAGTTAATAGATGAGTTGCTTGCTCAATACTTAGACACGGAAAAGAAAGAATTTATTCACGGATTTGTTGAACTTTTGAAACACAAACCGGCGAAATTTCAGGTAGGATATAGGGGTAAGAGGGTTACAGTGACCGGTGATGTAGTGCAGGAAGCGCAGAATCGTCCACTGACCGAGGAAGGCGTGCGCAAGCAGTTTAATAGGCTTGGAAATACCATGTATCGCTTTGAAACATTAGAAATTCAGATGGATGCGGACATTTTCTTCGATATCCGCAGTATGAATGAGTTGCGCAGAGCCGGACTTGCCGCATTGGAAGAGGAAATTTTGCAATCATATCGCCGTGAATACGACGGAGCACAGAACATGTATGCAGAGGGAAAATTTGCAAACACAGAATTGCTGGCACAGAATGTGAATGAACCGAACTATACCGCTCTCATTAGCCATCGTTCGCAGTGGGCACCGGTTTTGGCGAGTGAAAAGGTTGCGGAGATTTATTTAGAAAGCTATGCGGTAGACATTGAGGAACTTGCAGATTTTGCAACTCAGGCAAAAATGGCCGGAAAAAAGCTTTATTACGCATTGCCACATGTGTTTCGGGCGCAGGCAAGTCGCTATTTTGAAGAAAAAGGTGCTTATCGACTTAACATACTCAAGGATATTGAGGATATCGGTTATTTGGTGCGGAATCTTGATGCGTGTGCCTACTTTATGGAACGAGCGCCAAAACCGATGGTTTTTGATGCATCCTGCTACCAAATGAACGTATATGCAAAACAAAAATGGCTCGAAATTGCGGCTTCTTACGGAGTTCGTACTACGATTTCCGTAGAATTGAATGAAAAGGAATTGCTTGCCGCTGACACAAACGGGTGTGAATTTATTTTCTACGGACGGATTACGACGATGATTTCTGCCGGTTGTCTGTTAAACACCACTGCCGGCTGCAAAAAGCAGCAATATGTGATGTGGCTCAAGGATCGTATGGGCATAGAATTTCCAGTTACAAATATCTGTAATTATTGTTATAACATTGTTTGGAACAGCCTGCCGATATATATTGATGAGCAGGAAAATCGATTACACCGATTTAAGTTCGGCGCATTGCGTTATCAGTTCACTACCGAATCGGAAGAAGAGGTTCGAGCGATTCTTGCAGGTAAAACACCGGCGGAAATAACACGCGGACATTTTCGGCGTGGCGTAAAATAAAATTACGAAATGCCGGGAAAACCGATACTTCTTGTAAGAGTAGATTTGAGGAAAGGAGAATCACACATCATGGAAATTGTATTTTTGACAGCATCCAAATACATTCTTATGCTGTTTTTTGCACTTTATACGCTGAATTCTTTCCTAGCCTTAAAGAATCATAGGGAATCAGAGAACAAAGGGACGCTGTTCGCGGAAAAATTTTTCTTATATAGTATCCATTTGGTTGGTAACGCGGTCATATATTTGAACACGAAATCTGACAAAGTATTGTTATTTTATGGCTGTCAGCTAATTCTGTTTATCGCGATTATGGAATTATTTCCGATACTTTATCCGCACACAAAGCGAAATCTGCTGAATCACATTTGCATGCTGTTAAACATCAGCTTCCTGATTATGACGCGCCTGTCCATGGAGCGCTCGGTAAAGCAGTTTAAAATTTTGCTGATTGCGGTCGTACTGTTTTTTGTGATTCCATGGATTTATAAAAAAATCAAGCGGCCGGAACGGGGATTGTGGTTCTATTTTGCGATTGGATTTCTAGCCTTATGTGTTGTACTAGTGATGTCACAAATTACATACGGTGCGAAATTATCCCTGACAATTGGGCCAATTACCTTGCAACCGTCTGAGTTTGTGAAGATTACATTTGTGTTTATGCTGGCTGCCTGCTTTACGCAAGGCAAGAGCTTAAAACATGTACTGTTTGCCGGCGTTTTGGCGGGTATGCATGTGATTGTACTGGTCTTATCCACAGATCTTGGCGCCTCTTTAATTTTTTGTGTGACATATCTTATGGTTGTATTCGCAGCGACTAGCAAAAAACGTTATTTGCTTGTAGGAGGTATCGGAGGTGCTTTTGCTGCAGTAATTGCGTGGAAGATGTTTTATCATATTCAGGTGCGCGTGTCGGCGTGGCTTGACCCATTTGCGGACATTGCGAATAAAGGGTACCAGATGGCACAATCACTTTTTGCTATCGGTACCGGGAAATGGACCGGCACCGGCTTGTATGAAGGACTGCCGACATCCATCCCGATTGTTTATCAGGATTTTACATTTTCGGCGATTGCTGAGGAGTTCGGCGGACTGTTTGCTATCTGTCTGATTTTCCTATACTTTAATATATTTGTTTTGATTATGCAGATTGCGTTGGAACAGAAAAATTTGTTTTGCAAGTATGCCTGTACCGGCTTGGCCGTTGTGCTGGAGATGCAGACATTTTTGACCATCGGCGGTGCAATCAAACTAATACCGTCAACCGGTGTGACATTGCCTTGCATCAGCTATGGAGGCAGCTCCATTATGAGTATGATGATGATTTTTGCGTTGGTTCAGGCAATGTACGGAAAGGAGGCGCAGCAAGTTTATGAGGAAAGACGAAGAATTGAAAAAGAAGAGCAAAAGCGTAGGCTCGAGCGGGCGGAAAAACGAAAGCAATTCCAAATCCCGGAAGTCCGAGATGCAAAAACGCGAAGTATCAAAAAAGAAAGTTGATGCGCCAAAGAAAAGTACCAACCCGCATTTGGGTATGATTTATATTTTTGCTTTTTTATTTCTAATGATGGCTGGTTATCTCGCTTATTTCATTGCTTTTGAGGCAGATAATGTGGTAAATAATGCTTACAACCGCAGACAAAACTACTTTGCGGAAAAGGTGATTCGCGGCGATATTTTAGCGAGTGACGGCACGGTGCTGGCAACGACCGATGTGCAGGAAGACGGAACGGAAGTGCGTAGATATCCGTATGGCAAAACGTTTTCACATGTTGTAGGTTATACTTCAAACGGCAAAGGTGGCGTGGAATCTTTGGCGAATTTCTCTCTTTTGACTTCGGATGAAAATATGTTGACACAGATGATGCAGGAGTTTAAGGGCGAGAAAAAGAATGGTAATACTGTAACAACGACGCTCGATATGACGTGGCAGCAGGCGGCTTATGATGCGCTGACAAGCAAGGAAGGTGCAGTCGTTGTGCTCGAACCGTCCACCGGTAAAATACTGTCGCTTGTATCAAAGCCGGATTTCGAACCGGCGCAGCTAGAGGAACTTTTAGCCGTCCCGGCAGAGGACAAGGATAAGGATTCGTTTCTTGTAAATCGTGCTACGCAAGGGTTATATGCTCCGGGTTCAACGTTTAAGATGATTACCTTGCTGGAATATTTCAGAGAGAATCAAAATCTGGACGATTTTTCCTACGAGTGTGATGGGGTTATAGATGTTGGGAATTATGATTTACATTGCTCGAATCATAAGAGCCACGGCAATCTGACATTAAAATCAGCGTTTGCGAAGTCATGTAACGGTGCATTTGCCTCGATTGGTCTGGGACTTGACATTAGTAAATTAAACAAATTGACAGACAGCCTACTGTTTCACGCAGAGCTGCCGCTTGCATTACCGTACAATAAGAGTAGTTTTACTTTATCAGAAACATCCACAGATTTTGAGGTCGCACAGACGGTCATCGGGCAGGGAGAGACGTTAGTATCTCCAATGCATATGGCGATGATTATGTCGGCAATTGCCAACGATGGGATTCTGATGCAGCCGTATGTGGTGGAAAAGGTGGAGAGTGAGGAGGGTAAGACGGTTGATGAAGCAAAGCCGGAAAAATACGGTAATTTAATTTCTGCAACCGAAGCAGATATACTTGTGCAGTATTTAAGTGAAGTAACTGCAAGCGGTACCGCATCCCGATTACAATCTGAGAATTATGACATTTACGGAAAAACCGGCACAGCGCAGACCGGAGTGGATGGGGTAACGAATTCCTGGTTCGTTGGTTGCGTGACCGTCGAAAAACAGCAATATGTTATATGCGTTTTAGCGGCGAACATAGCAGAAAACGATAATAATGCCGTGATAATTACAAATAATTTACTGAAATATGCGATGTCAGAAAAATAACTTTACACTCTTGTAGATTTGGAGTATACTAGAATCAAGTCATACATGGCACACCAAAGAACAGGAGGATTTGCAAAAATGGAAGCAACGAGCTGTGGCGGTGTGGTTATATTTCGTGGGAAAATACTCGTTTTATACAAAAATTTCAAAAATAAGTACGAAGGATGGGTATTACCAAAAGGAACAGTTGAGCAGGGCGAAGAATATAAAGAAACAGCCTTGCGTGAGGTACGCGAAGAAACAGGAGTCAGTGCCTCCATTATCAAGTATATTGGAAAGAGCCAGTATACCTTTACAACACAACAGGATCTTGTGGAAAAAGATGTACACTGGTATTTGATGATGGCGGACAGTTATTACTGTAAACCACAACGGGAAGAATACTTTTTAGATGCGGGTTATTATAAGTTTCATGAAGCTTATCATCTGCTGAAGTTTGCGAACGAGAAGCAGATTTTAGAAAAGGCATATAATGAATATCTGGATCTAAAAAAAGGCAACTTATGGGGTAGCAAAAAGTACTATTAAGGAGAGCAGGGGGAAGTCGAGTGCTTCCTCTGTTTTTTGAAATGAATCGAATTAATTATCAAAATGAACTGGAAAAGACGCTGACAGTTGTTAAAGATGCCGTAAAGAAACCCCAATTGCTACTGCACAGTTGTTGTGCACCGTGCAGTTCCTATGTGTTAGAGTACCTGGCGGCTTATTTTGAAATTACAGTGCTTTACTATAATCCGAATATTTTTCCGCAGGAAGAATATTTTTTTCGCCGAGCCGAGCAGGAACGTTTTATCAAGGAATTGTGTGAAAAACGGGGATTTGCACAAGAGATTCATTTCATGCCGGTCGATTACCGCTCTGAGGAATTTTATACGCAAATTAAAGGTTTAGAGAGCGAGCCGGAGGGCGGTGCAAGATGTTTTAAATGTTACGAATTGCGCCTGCGTGAGGCCGCACAGGCGGCACAGGAAATCGGTGCCGATTATTTTACGACGACACTTTCCATCAGCCCGCTAAAATCAGCGGAGAAGTTAAATGAAATCGGCAGCAAACTGAGTGCGGAATTTGATATTCCGTATTTATATTCCGATTTTAAAAAGAAGGATGGTTACGCACGTTCCGTCGAACTTTCGAAAGAATTTAATATGTATCGACAAAATTATTGCGGATGTGTGTATTCGCTTCGCAAAGAAGACCGGACCTGATATGTGCGAATTCGTGCGAGAAATTTGCTAATCTTAAAAAAATATGATATTCTTTATCTAATTAAAATGGAGGTAACCATATCATGAAATGTAATAAATGTGGAGAAGAAGTAAGAGAGGGACAAGCATTTTGCCTAAATTGCGGAACCGCTTTAAATGAGGTGCCGGAATTAAATGATATTGAGCAGGAACTGGCTGATAGCATTGACTCCTTTTTTGAGGAAGAAGAGGATGTGTTTTCCTTGGATGATTCATCGGAAGCGGAGGGAACGGACGAAAAAGAAAATGAATTTGATTTCGATGATATGGAAGTTACTCATGAGTTTTCTTTCAATGAGCTCCAGATGGCCGTAAATGCCAGACAAAAAGAAGCTACAGAGGCTTTGAATAAAAAGAAAGAGCGCATGAGCGCAGAGAAGAAAAAGCTAAGAGAGGCACAGCGCAAGAAAGAAAAGCGCAAAAAAGCCATTCGTACTCTGATTATTGTATTGGTAGTACTTGCCATTGTAGCAATCGGAGGCGTGATTGCTTTTCAGGCATATCAGTCGAGTCAGGAAGCGAGAGGCGATGAGCGTTCTCAGGAGTATTATATTAAAGGTTCCAAATATTACGAGTCTGAAAGTTATGCGGCGGCTCTGCGTGAATTTTTGACCGCAGAAGAATATGCAGTTTCCGCAAAACAGAAGGAAAAAGTAAAATCTATTATTTGGCAGACGTACATAAATATCGGCAATCGTGAAGAAGACATTGCGATTGTGCTTGAAGAACTGATTGCCTTAAATCCATACGAATTGGAATATTACCGTTCCTTGATTGAAATTTATCAGTCACTCGGTAAATCCGAGAAGATTGACGAACTGTTTTCGAGTATTCAGGATAAAGATATTTACGATACTTTGATTGCGTACAAATCACAGATTCCGGAAGTAAATTACGAGGATGGAACATACAATCAGGCACTCAAATTGGAACTGACATCTATCGAGGGTAGCACGATTTACTATACTCTGCGTAGGGATAAAGTGCCGCTCGATCCAACCAAACAGAGCGATGTTTATTCCGGTCCGATTACGATTGATCAGGAAGGGGTATGGTATTTCAAGGCGATTGCTATCAGCAGCGGTAATTCCGTCAGCGGCGTATTGAACCGTACATATACTTTGGACTTCGGAATTCCGGACGCACCAGTAGTTGCACCAACCCGAGGAAATTATACGGGATTGACAGAGATTTCAGTAGATTCTCCATCCAATATCAACGTGTATTACACAATTGATGGTGATGTGCCGACACTTGCGGATACGAAATATGAGGGACCGTTCAATATGGAATGGGGAAATCATATTTACAAATTTGCGGCAATTAACGAACAAGGTTATAGCAGTGAAGTTGTCTCAGTGATTTATAATTGCTCTTTAAATCAAACATATGAGTACGAAGATACCATAGAATTATTGAAACAATTTCTTGTGGATTCAATGATTTTAGAAAACAAGGATGGTACCTTTGCGAACGGTAACACTGCAAAGTTTTCCTATGTTTCCACACCGATTATCGGGGATGTCGGCTTCTATCTGATTAAGATGCAGTATCTGACGGAGGCAGGCGAGGTCATCACAGAAATGGATTACGCTGTGGAGTTTGACAGTGGGGCAATCGCGTTGCTCGAGGAGCAGGAGGAAGGCACATATGAGATCCTGAGTGTGCTTAAGGACGATGAAGGCCGCCTTACTGATGAAGACGGAAAAATTATCGGAAATTGATAGAATCTGTTGATTTTTTATAGGAAAAGAATTAAAATAAATTGAATTAAAAAGAAAGGTCAGTCATTGCTGAACTGGGGTAAGGATATGTATCAGATTTTAAAAGCAGAAAAGATTGCAGATAAGATTTATCTCATGGACGTTCATGCACCGCGTGTAGCAAACAACTGCTTGCCGGGGCAGTTCATTATCGTAAAGATAGATGAAGTGGGTGAGAGAATACCGTTGACTATTTGCGATTACAACAAAGAAGAAGGTACGGTGACGATTGTGTTTCAGGTAGTGGGTGCATCCACCGAGAGAATGTCCAAGATGAAAGCCGGAGACGCTTTCCAGGATTTTGTCGGACCACTCGGACAGCCTTCCGAATTTGCAGTAGAAGATTTTGAAGAAGTCAAGAACAAGAAGTTCCTCTTTGTATGCGGCGGCGTAGGTACCGCACCTGTTTATCCACAGGTAAAGTGGTTAAAGGAACACGGCGTGGAAGCAGATGTTGTGATGGGCGCAAGAAATAAAGAGCTTCTGATTCTGGAAGATGAGATGAGAGCAGTAGCAGGAAATCTGTACATCACTACCGATGATGGATCCTATGTGCGTAAGGGTATGGTTACAAACGTAATCGAAGACCTTGTGGTAAATCAGGGCAAGAAGTACGATGTCTGCGTAGCGATTGGCCCATTGATTATGATGAAGTTTGTATGTCTTCTGACAAAGAAGTTAGAGTTGCCGACGATTGTCAGCATGAATCCGGTTATGATAGATGGTACCGGTATGTGTGGAGGATGTCGTCTGACGGTTGGCTCGGAAGTGAAGTTTGCCTGTGTTGATGGACCGGAATTTGATGGTCACCTCGTAAACTTCGATGAGGCAATGAAGAGACAGCAGATGTACAAGACACAGGAAGGACAGGCGCTTCTCAAGCTGCGTGAAGGGGATACACATCACGGTGGCGGATGCGGGTGCAGCGGTTCTAAGACAGGAGGTAACAACTAATGGCTGACAGAGTACCGGTAAGAGAACAAGATCCAAAAGTAAGAGCAACGAACTTTGAAGAAGTTTGCTATGGATATAATGAAGAAGAAGCGAGAGCAGAAGCTTCCCGCTGTATTAAGTGTAAAAATGCGAAATGTGTCGGCGGATGTCCGGTAGGAATCGACATTCCTTCCTTTATCCGTGAAGTAGAAAATGGCAACATGAAAGAAGCTGCGGATGTGATTGCTAAGGCAAGTGCGTTGCCGGCGGTGTGCGGACGTGTATGCCCACAGGAATCCCAGTGTGAAGGTAAGTGTATTCGCGGCATCAAGAGTGAGCCGATTGCCATCGGTAAGTTAGAGCGTTTTGTCGGTGACTGGGCAAGAGAGAACGGTTATGTTCCACAGAAGCCGGAAACAACCAACGGTAAGAAGGTAGCTGTTATTGGCTCCGGTCCTGCAGGCTTAACCTGTGCTGGTGATTTGGCAAAGTTGGGTTATGAAGTGACCATTTTTGAAGCACTTCATGAGCCGGGCGGCGTATTGGTTTATGGTATTCCGGAATTCCGTTTGCCAAAGGAAACGGTAGTAAAGGCTGAGATTGAGAATGTATTAAAGCTCGGTGTTAAGTTAGAAACCAACGTTATTATCGGACGCTCCATAACGATAGACCAACTGATGGAAGAAGAAGGCTTTTCTGCCGTGTTTATCGGTTCTGGTGCAGGTTTGCCGAAATTCATGGGTATCCCGGGCGAAAGTGCAAACGGTGTGTTCTCTGCAAATGAATATCTGACAAGAAACAATCTTATGAAAGCATTCCGCGAGGATTACGATACGCCGATTATGGGAGGAAAGAAAGTAGCCGTTGTCGGTGGCGGTAATGTGGCGATGGATGCTGCTAGAACAGCCCTTCGTCTCGGTGCAGAAGTACATATCGTATACCGTCGTAGTGAAGCAGAGCTTCCTGCTAGAGTAGAAGAAGTACATCATGCAAAAGAGGAAGGTATCATTTTTGATCTTTTGACAAATCCAACCGAGATTCTCGTAGATGAGAACGGCTGGGTTAAAGGTATGACCTGTGTGAAAATGGAACTTGGCGAGCCGGATGCATCCGGTAGAAGACGTCCTGTTGTGAAGGAAGGTTCTGAGTTCACACTTGACCTTGATACTGTTATCATGGCACTTGGTACATCTCCAAACCCATTGATTTCTTCAACGACCGAAGGATTAGAAATCAACAAGTGGAAGTGCATCATTGCAGATGAAACCGGCAAGACAACAAAAGAAGGTGTGTATGCGGGCGGCGATGCCGTAACCGGCGCTGCAACAGTTATTCTTGCAATGGAAGCAGGAAAAGCCGGTGCGAAAGGCATCCACGAATATTTGTCGAATAAGTAATTAAATAGACGAAAGAAAACGGCTCTAGCAAATCTATTGTTAGAGCCTTCTTTACACATAATGGATATGGAGGATTTAGATGATTCTATATTATTGCTTCCCACAGGGGAAAACGAAGGCGCTGACGATGAGTTATGACGACGGTCGATTGCAGGATGAGCGCTTGGTGTCGATTTTTAATAAGTATGGCATTCGCGGCACATTTAATTTAAATTACGGTTTGATGGAGCGCGACGATCGTGTGAGCAGAGAGCGAGCAAAGGAATTGTATAAAGGGCATGAGATTGCCACACATACGCTGCTACACCCGACGATTGCCCGCAGCCCGCTGACGATGGTGGCGCAGGAGATTTTGGAGGACCGCAAAGGGCTGGAAACCCTCACGGATTATCCGGTGCGAGGTCATGCATATCCGAATGGTTCCTATACGAAGGAAATTGAAGAATTATTTGCTAAGCTAGGTATTGCTTACGGGCGCGTTGTGCCGTGCAAACCGACTTTCGAATTGCCGGACAATCCGATGGAATGGTATGCGACCTGCCATCATAATGACCCGAAGCTGATGGAATACGGCAACTGGCTGATTCATTTTAAGAAACATCAGTATTTGAAGTTAATGTATGTCTGGGGGCACAGCTATGAGTTTGACGACCGCGATAATTGGCAGGTGATAGAAGAGTTCTGTGCGCTGATGGGTGGCCGTGAGGACATTTGGTATGCGACGAACATTGAGATTATTGACTACATGCAAGTGTTAAAGCGATTACAGTTTAATGCGGCCGGTGATGCAGTTTACAATCCGAGCGCAGCAAGTGCTTGGCTGGAAGCAGATGGCAAGATGGTCGAGGTAAAAGGCGGCTGTTACACAAAATTGGCATAAATATAAGCATAAAGTGGGAGAACACTATGAATAAACAAGAATTGGCATTAGAGGTCATCGAGCGCCTGAAAACCGAATATCCGGATGCAACCTGCTCGCTCGACTACGACGAGGCATGGAAGCTGCTTGTCAGTGTGCGTCTGGCGGCGCAGTGTACGGATGCCCGAGTAAATATTGTGGTAGAAAAATTATACGAGAAATTTCCGGATGTCGAGGCAATGGCGACTGCTCCGGTCGAGGAAATTGAGGAAATTGTCAGACCATGCGGTCTCGGACGTAGCAAGGCAAAAGATATTAGTGCCTGTATGAAGATATTGCGCGATGAGTATGGAGGCAAGGTGCCGGACGATTTTGATGCGCTGCTAAAACTTCCGGGTGTCGGCAGAAAAAGTGCCAATTTGATTATGGGCGATGTGTTCGGCAAACCGGCGATTGTTACCGACACACATTGTATACGGCTGACGAATCGCATTGGTCTGGTGAACAATATCAAGGAGCCAAAGAAAGTGGAAATGGCACTTTGGAAAATCATTCCTCCGGAGGAAGGCAGCGATTTCTGCCATCGGCTCGTATACCATGGCAGGGATGTCTGTACGGCGCGAACAAAGCCGTATTGTGAGAAATGTTGCTTGCAAGATTTGTGTAAGAAAAATATTTAAGAGTTGAATGAACAGGAGGTGTGGAAGATGAAAACCTATATAGCCATTGATTTAAAGTCTTTCTACGCCTCAGTGGAGTGTATGGAGCGGAATCTGGATCCGATGACGACAAATCTTGTAGTTGCCGATGTTTCCAGAACCGAGAAAACAATCTGCCTGGCCGTATCGCCGAGCCTCAAAAGTTACGGTATTTCCGGCCGTGCGAGATTGTTTGAGGTGATTCAGCAGATTAAGATTGCCAATGGGCAAAGGAAAGATAGGGCACCAAGCGGAAAGTTTACCGGTGCCTCCATAGATGCCAATGAATTAAAGGAGAATCCGGCCCTAGCCATTGATTTCATTACGGCGACACCGAGAATGGCACTTTACATCGAATACAGTACCCGCATTTATCAGGTATATCTGAATCACGTCGCGCCCGAGGATATCCATCCCTACTCGATTGATGAGGTGTTTATCGACGCAACGACCTATTTAAAGAGCACCGGCCTGTCAGCGCATAATTTTGCAAAAATGCTGATTAAGGAAGTGCTTGCCACTACCGGCGTTACGGCGACCGCAGGAATCGGAACAAATCTGTATCTTTGCAAGATTGCCATGGACATTACCGCGAAACATATCCCGGCAGACGAGGACGGTGTACGCATTGCTGAATTGGATGAGATGTCATATCGCCGCAAACTCTGGGACCACCGTCCACTGACCGACTTTTGGCGTGTGGGCAAGGGTATTTCAGAAAAGTTGGAGCAAAACTACATGTTTACGATGGGAGACGTTGCCCGCTGTTCCATCCATAATGAGGATTTATTATATAAGCTCTTCGGCGTAAATGCAGAACTTCTCATTGACCACGCGTGGGGATGGGAACCGTGTACGATTGCAGAAGTAAAAGCATATAAACCAAGCTCCAACAGCATTAGTTCAGGGCAGGTGCTACAGTATCCTTATGATTTCGATAAAACCAGGTTGGTGGTGCGGGAGATGACGGAGGCATTAGCGCTTGATTTAGTGGAGAAGAAACTGGTTACCAATCAGCTTGTTTTGGTGGTTGGTTACGATATAGAAAATTTAAAAGATCCCGGACGGCGCAAAGCTTATACTGGAGAGATAAAGACTGACTTCTACGGCAGAAAAATTCCCAAGCACGCACGCGGAACTGCGAATGTCGGCAGGCAGACATCGTCAGCCAGACTGATTATGGAGGCGGTGATGGAACTGTATGACCGCATTATGGACAAGGATTTGCTGGTACGCAGAATCAATCTCACTGCCAATAACATTGTGCCGGAAGATACGGTAGATACAGTGCAGGTTGACGAACAATTGACACTTTTTACTGACTATGAGGAACTCGAACGTAAGCGCGCAGAGGAAGAAGCCGAGCTTGCACGGGAACGCCGAATACAGGAAGCAATGATTGGCATCAAAAATCGATACGGGAAAAATGCGATACTGAAAGGAACGAATTTGCAGGAAGGAGCTACTGCCAAAGAGCGGAATGAGCAAATTGGCGGACATAAAGCTTAGACAAAGTCGAAGTTGGAGGTGCGATTTGAGTAGCAAAAATGGAACAAACAAATACGATGACATCATAAACATGTCGCATCCTATTTCCAAGAAGTATCCGCAGATGCCAGTCAGTGACCGTGCAGCACAGTTTAGCCCTTTTGCAGCCTTGACCGGACACGAGGCAGCCTTAAAAGAAATGGCAAGACTGACCGAAACATGCATTGAGCTTGATGAAGGTATAAAAGCGCAGCTGAACGAAAAGCTGCAAATGATTCGTGAATCTTTGGATAAAAAGCCGGAGGTCACAATCACTTATTTTGAGCCGGACAAAAAAAAGGACGGCGGATTCTATGTCAGTTTGCAGGGTAAAGTTAAAAAAATCGACGGATATCAACACGAAATTGTCATGGATGAGGGAAGAAAAATACGGATTGAGGATATCTACGAAATTGAGAGCGAATTGTTTCATTGCGTAGAATTTGAATGAGTATAAAATATAACAAGTCAACAGAATAAATGTTTACTAAATGGCTGTCTGTTATAATGCAACTGGCGTTTGGCAGATGAGCAGCCGTTTATTTTGATAAATAGGAAGAAATTATGATTAAGAAAAGAGAAGAAAATCTTTTACAACTGTACAGGTAATCGCACTCGGATTTTATGTGCAATGTTAGTATTGATTTAATTGAAAAGATAGTGAACAATTTTCCATTCTGTGGTATACTGAAATCATCAAATATTTAGGAGAGACTCACTATGAAGCTAAATTACAAAAGAACTTTTTTTATTGGATTAGCGTTTTTGTCGATTAGCGCGTTCTGGCAGATGTATGATAACATCATTCCACTTATTTTACAGAATACGTTTGGACTGACAGATTCCGTCATCGGTGGCATCATGGCGATTGACAATGTATTGGCGGTATTTTTATTGCCAATCATCGGCAGTCTGTCAGACAAGGTCGATACACGTCTTGGTAAGCGTACCCCGTTCGTGGTTGGAGGTACGATTGCAGCCGTGATTTTAATGATGTTAATGCCACTTGCGGATGCGACTGAGCAGATCGGATTATTTATCGTGGCACTGGCATTGACTTTGATTGCGATGGCGATGTACCGTTCGCCGGCGGTGGCTTTAATGCCGGACTTAACTCCGAAGCCGTTGCGGTCAAGTGCGAATGCGGTTATTAACTTGATGGGTGCCGTGGGTGGTGTTTATACCTTGATTTTGATTCAGTTTCTCGTTGGCGAAGGGGAGCGACCGAGCTATCTGCCGATTTTCCTTGGCGTGGCAGCAATGATGCTGGTGGCGATTGTGGTACTTTTGATTACGATTAAGGAAAAGTCGTTGGCGGCGCAGATTGCTGAGGAATATCCGGAAGAAGCGGAAAAGGAAGAAAAGGCGGCGCAGGAAAAAGCCGGTCTGACAAAAGATGTTAAGCGCAGTCTGGGATTCATTTTAGTTTCTATTTTTCTTTGGTTTACCGCTTATAATGCCGTAACAACCGCATTTTCCAGATATGCAACTACTGTGTGGAAGATGGAAGGCGGTGGATATGCAAGCTGTCTGATGGTGGCAACCGTGGCTGCGATTATCAGCTACATTCCGATTGGTATAGTTGCTTCGAAGATTGGACGTAAAAAGACGATTTTGGCCGGCCTTGTGATGATGTTTATCAGCTACAGTGCAGTATTCTTTTTCCCGACGTACCATGTGGCGGCGAATTTCTTCTTCGCCTTAATCGGTGTCGGCTGGGCATCTGTTGGTGTAAACTCTCTGCCGATGGTGGTAGAAATGAGCAAGAACAGCGATATTGGTAAATATACAGGCCTGTACTACACTTTCTCAATGACGGCGCAGATTTTTACTCCAATCGTATCCGGTGCGTTATTGCAGTATATATCGTATAATACATTATTCCCATATGCGATGTTCTTTACAGCTTGTGCTTTCCTAACGATGAGCATGGTAAAACACGGTGACAGCAAGCCGGAACAGAAGAAGCGTCTGCTTGAAAATTTTGACGTTGAGGATTAATACATAAATTGATGTGAGGATGATATTATGTGGTTGATTGGAGTGCTTCTTTTTTTAATCATATTGTATTTATACGCAGTTATGCCGCGTATATCCGGACGACCGGACCGCACGCCGCTGTACGGGATTTACTATGCACACAGAGGCTTGCACGATAACAAGACGGATGCGCCGGAGAATTCGATGGCGGCGTTTCGCAAAGCAGTGGAGGCAGGTTATGGTATCGAATTGGATGTGCAGTTGACGAAGGATCGCATCCCGGTTGTGTTTCATGACGAGACGTTAAAGCGCGTCTGCGGTGTCGAAGGCAAGGTGCGCGATTTCACATACGAGGAATTACAGCAGTTTACCATCTGCAAATCGCAGGAGCGCATCCCGTTGTTTGCAGATTTCTTAAAGATGGTTGACGGCAGAGTTCCGCTAATTATTGAAATTAAGATTCATGAGAAGGCAGCAGTGGTTTGCGCGGCTGCCGACGAGCTGATTCGCCAGTACAAGGGCATTTACTGTATCGAATCGTTTGATCCACGTGCTGTGTATTGGTACCGCAAAAATCGTCCGGAGGCGATTCGCGGGCAATTGTCCTCGAACTTCAATAAGCCGGGCCGGAAAGAGCTGATTACCGAATTTTTGGTGCATTATCTGTTGCTGAATTTCCTGGCAAGACCGGATTTTATAGCTTATGAGCATACACATAAAAAAAATATTTCCCGTCGCATTTGTTGTAATTTGTTTCGGGCACTGAGTGTGGCATGGACGATTAAATCGCAGCAACAGCTTGATGGCGCACGGGATGCATTTGAATTATTTATTTTTGAAGGTTTTATTCCGGAGGAAAAGTAAAAATATTCAATTTCGCTATAAGAATAATTGAAAATTTATTTTTAAAATAAAAGCAAGAGATGGTTCGATATCATCTCTTGCTTTATATTTATGTTCTTCCATAATTGTAATAATGATTATCCTTTAATTTTTGTTATGCAATGTCAATCTGTAAGAACTGGTTTTTGGTTGAATCGAAACTCCATTCCAACGATAATTGCGTACACCAACATCATCCGGCGTCTCATCCTGATATTCACTCTCTATCCCCTTAATTCTGATTTCCGTTTCATCAAGTTCTATTACTACATGAAGCGCATTCTTATAGGGCAAGTCTTTTACCTCACTGCCAGACGGATTACCACCCCACCAGCAGTAACCAGAAGAAGCATTTACTGTATAAAATGGTATATTATTTATAATTTTCAAATCATCTCCATGGTCATGCCCATTCATACATAGAATTATATTTTTTCCTACATACAAATCAAGTATCTCCTGTCTGTTGCGGATTCCCCGATTACCAAACTCATTTACGAGGCTTTGATGTGAAAAGATAATATATTTTTTGTTGTCTGAAAGCTCCTTTTTCAACCACAGGACTTCATCGCAAGGAATTACAGGGTATATCGCCGGCTCTCTCCTTTTATTTGGAAAATGATGTTGGCCGGATTGGTTCTGCCAAAAACAGGAATCAAGAATAATACACTTATATTCTCCATATTCAAACGAGTAATAGGAGTTATCGTTTGACAAAAATAAAAGCATTTCTTCAATAGAACACACCTGTGTGTCATGATTTCCTATTGTGTGATAGATTGGTATACCAGCAGTCTTAAATTTTTCAAGCACATGTCTGTTTTCTTCTATTGGAAAACAAAGATCGCCTAACGATACAATAAAATCAACTTTTTCTTTTTGGGCTTTATCTATCAATTCCTTTATGCGTTGTTCGCCATCACTTATCGTATCGTAATGCAAATCTCCAAATACTAAAAAACGAATCATCTTATACCTCTATAAATATCAATCTATGAAACTTTCTTACTTATGATACGGCTCGTGATTGATAATCCGATAGCTTCGGTATATCTGCTCCAGCAGTACCACGCGCATCAACTGATGCGGGAATGTCATCTTTGAAAAGCTCAGTTTATAATCAGAACGTTTACTTACCGATTCATGCAGTCCGAGCGAACCGCCGATGATGAAAACAATATGGCTCTTGCCTTGCACCGCCAGACGCTCAATATGGTCGGCGAGCTCAGTAGAGGAGAGCTGCTTGCCTAAAATCTCTAACGTAATCACGTAGGCATCGTCGCGCACATGCTTTAAAATGCGCTCGGCTTCCTTTTTCTTAATCAAATCTTCTTCGGCGTCAGAAGCTTTGTCCGGTGTTTTTTCGTCGGCAACCTCGACGATTTCCAAATTGCAATATTTGCCGAGGCGTTTTTTGTATTCGGCGATGGCGCCGGTAAAGTAGGCTTCCTTGATTTTTCCAACCGTAATCAATGTGATTTTCATTTTCTTCGTGGATTCCTTTGCTCAAAGTCTATTTCTATCTGCATTCTATCATAGATTTTGGCTAAGAACCATATTGGGGATAAAAAAAAGAAAAGATTTTGTTTTTTTGTGTCACAAAGCTTGTAATTTTGGTAAAATTTCGCTATAATTTTTGAATTAGAATATAGGCGTATGCTTTGCGCAGAACAGAAAATGGAGGAACAAAAGTGGAAGCAGATAAATTACTTTTTCAGGACACAGACAAAGAGTTAGTTATGCGTGCCGAGGCACATTTACAGGAAAGCGGAATCACCTCTGCCACGAGCAAGGAGAAAGATGAGTTTTACGAATTGTACGTGTCGGAAGAAGAATTTGACATGGGCAAGGAATGTTTGATTGATTTACTCGAACAGGAGGCAGAGGAGCTGCAGGGGCATGTTCGTGAAATCGAAGCGAAGCAAAAGTTAAAGGAGTTCGAGGAATTGGAGCAGAAAAGTTTCTCGAAATTAAAAACACCGAAGCAGCGCCTGGAAGAAGTAAGTTCGTCCGCATTTGCATTTTTGATTGTCGGTGTGATTGGAGCAATTGCGTTGATGTTGGAAGTGCTTGGTGTATTTTCGCTAGGGTTGGAAGGTACTGTAAAGATCATTTTCTATGTGACTATGACAGTAATGTTTACTGCCTTTATCATCGTTGGAATTGTGAATGCCAGTGCGATGTCAAAGTGGCGTATGAAGGCGGCCGAAGAAGATATCATGATGAACAATGTCAGAGAATTTGTGAAGCATGAGTTGAAGGATGAGTATGCGGCATTGACGGAAATTTCTACAGTGATTAAAGTTCCGGACGAGGAAGAAAGTGAAGATGCAGAACAGGCCGAGGAAGAAAAATATTTTGAAATGGAAGCGGAGATTCGCAAGAGAATTTTATTGGAATTCCCGGAGTTGCCGATTTATCTTTTGGAAGAGGCGACTGAGGAAGCAATAAAATTACTGTAACAGCGGGATTTGGCACGGAGGGACAGCATGAACTTACTGACAATGAAAAACGTGACCAAATTTTATTCGGAAAAAATGTTGCTTGACGATATTGACTTTTCGATTCACGACACGGATAAGATTGGAGTCATCGGTATTAACGGAACCGGAAAATCCACGCTGCTTAAGCTGATTGCCGGCGCAGAGGAGACCGACGAAGGAACAATTGTCTATAAAAATAATATTAAGATTAACTATCTGCCGCAGAATCCGCAGTTTGATTTGCAGGATACGGTGTTGAGCTCGATTACTTCAAAGCAGGAAATTTTGGAAAATCATTCACGGGAGACAATTGAGGCGGAGGCTAAGAGTTTGCTTACACGCCTTGGTGTAACGGATTTTGAGGAACCGGTGGCGCATTTGTCGGGCGGTCAAAAGAAACGTCTGGCGCTTGTACAGACGCTGCTTTCGGATGCGGAGCTGTTAATATTGGATGAGCCGACGAACCATCTGGACAGCTCGATGGCAGACTGGCTGGAACAAACATTAAAAAAATCGCGCAGTGCTATCATCATGGTAACGCACGACCGCTATTTCTTAGATAGTGTGGCGAACAAGATTTTGGAAATCGACCACGGCAAGGTTTATTTATACGAGACGAATTATGTCGGCTATTTGCAGCGCAAGGCTGAGCGCGAGGAAAGCCTTTTGGCATCAGAGCGCAAGCGCAAGAGCATCTTAAAGGTGGAACTTGCCTGGATGATGCGCGGAGCCAGGGCGCGCAGCACGAAGCAGAAGGCTCACATTGCCCGCTACGAGGCATTAAAAGCGCAGAAGGCGCCGCAAATCGGGTATGAGCAGGTCGACATGATTGCCGGTTCGGTGCGCATGGGCAAGACGACGATTGAGCTTACAAATGTATGCAAGGGCTATGGCGATAAGAAGTTGCTCGATGACTTTACATATACCTTTACGCGTAATGACCGTGTCGGTTTTGTAGGGGAAAACGGTTGTGGGAAATCGACGCTGATTAAGATGATGATCGGCGAAATCGAGCCGGATGCAGGGCAGATAATCCGCGGACAGACGATAAAAATCGGATATTTTGCGCAGGATGAGACGCATATGGACGATAACTTACGTGTGATTGACTACGTTAGAGAGCGGGCGGAGATTTTAAGAACGAACGGCGGCGAGGTGATTACCGCTTCGCAAATGCTCGAACGATTCCTGTTCCCGCGTGAAATGCAGTATCAAAAGCTGGAAAAATTGTCCGGCGGTGAGAAGCGCAGATTATATTTGTTGCGCGTGCTGATGGAAGCGCCGAATGTGCTGGTGCTTGACGAGCCGACGAACAATCTCGACATTCAGACGCTTACGATTTTGGAAGATTATCTTGATGCATTTGACGGCATCGTGATTACGGTATCGCATGACCGTTATTTCTTAGACCGCGTAGTGCGGCGCATCTTTGCCTTTGAAAATGGTGTCCTGCAGCAATATGAGGGTGGCTACACGGACTATCAGGCGAAACGCGAGGATGATGCAGAAAGTGTGCAGGCGGCAGAAAAGAAGTCTTCGGAAAAGAACACGTCAGCATCCATGGACGGTTGGAAAAATAATCGCGAAAAGAAGCTGAAATTCACGTTTCAGGAGCAGCGCGATTATCAGACAATCGAAGAAAAAATAGGGGAATTAGAAGAAGAATTAAATGAATTAGAAAAAGAAATCGTGAGCGCCGCCACGAATTATCCGAAATTGCGGGAGCTGACTGAGAAAAAAGAAAAGCTACAAGCGGAGCTGGATGAAAAGACGGAGAGATTCTTTTATTTGGAAGAACTGGCAGAAAAAATTAAAGAGCAAAATCAAAAGAAAAATTTATAGTGATGAAAGAAAGGGGAGCATCACAATGGAGAAACAAAGGAAGAGTGAGGCGGTTGCCTCGCAAAAGAAAAGAAAGAGAAAAGACGGATGTTTCGTGACAAAGGGGATTTATTTTGTCGCGATGTGCGTGTACATGGAGCTGTGTTTCAGCGTCTTGATTTATCACGGGTACACGTCAGGGATGTTTTTTGGTATGTTGGAGGCAATTGCGATTGGCTTATTTCTTGCGGGCATTACGAATTTCGGTATCATTCGCACGCGCAGAATCGTGGGCTGGATTTGCCAGACGCTCATTTGCATTCTGTATTGTGTGCAGTTTGTTTACTATCAAATTTTTAAGACGTTTTTATCGTATTCTATTGTTGTCAAGGGCGGTGGTGCCGAGGCGGTCGGCGAGTTTAAAAGTCTCTTATTTGATGCAATTTTTCAGCATTTCTTTTCGATTTTATTACTGATTTTGCCGATGTTTGCTTATGGCGCGTATTTGTATATCGAGCGCACGATAAGAAGCGGTCTGTTCCGCCGAATGGTAAAAGAATGGAGATACATCTTTTTAGGCGCCGCAGTAATTGTACATTTGTTAATGCTCTGCCTGCTGCCAATCGGTGGCATGGAAGGCTACACGCCGTATGTTCTGTATCACAAAGACTGGGTAAAGGATTTGTCTTTTGAGAAACTTGGGTTTCTGGCATCCACGCGATTAGATATTTTCTCGATTTTCGGCGGCAATTCATCACCTGAGGTGTCAAGCGAAGCGATTGACATGTCTGGTTTGATGGGGAATAACGGCGAGAATTCAGATGGTGGCGAGGAAAAACCGAGCAAAAATGAGGAAAATTTGGGTGGGGAAGAAAAACCGCCGGTCATCGAATACAATAAGCTTGCTATTGATTTTGCGGCCTTAGCAGCAGAAGAAGACGACGAAGACGTAAAGTGGCTGCATGAATACATGAACAATTCCACACCAACAAAGAAAAATCAGTACACCGGTATGTTTGAAGGTTACAATCTAATTTTGATTACGGCGGAGTCGTTCTCGCCGTGGGCGGTTGATAAAAAAGTTACGCCGACTTTATACAAGCTGGTAAACACCGGATTTGTCTTTGAAAATTACTATGTTCAGGCATTTAATAACACGAGTGACGGAGAATATATGGTTTGTACCGGATTGCTCCCGAATGGGCAGGGGGTTGGTACCTTCCAGTCCACGCTCACAAACGGCACGGCAGCGGACGGAAAAAATAATATGGCGATGTGCTTCGGTAACATGCTTGGTAAACTCGGTTACGGTACAAGAGCATATCATAACCACACATACACATATTACAAAAGACATCTGACCCATCCGAACATGGGTTATACCTACAAGGGATACGGCTCCGGACTGGACGTAAAGAAGACTTGGCCGGAATCCGATTTGGAAATGATGCAGCTGACGATGGGAGAATATGTTGACAATCCACCGTTTCATGCTTATTATATGTCTGTCAGCGGTCATATGAATTATGACTTTGTCGGCAATTACATTTCTTATAAAAACAAGGGTTATGTGGAGGATTTACCGTTATCTACATCGATGCAGGCCTATCTGGCGGCGCAGAAAGAACTCGATTTGGCGTTGGAATATGTTCTGCAGACCTTGGAGGAAAAGGGGCAGCTTGAGAATACGGTCATTGCGATGGCAACCGACCACTATCCGTATGCGCTGGAGGAGGAGCTAACGAAAGAAGTCGGCGATGAGGTCGACTGGTACGGACTTTACCGTAGCAATCTGATTTTGTGGAGTGCTTCGATGAAAGAACCGGTGCATGTGACAAAAGCATGCTCCAGCATTGATATTGCACCAACGTTATGTAATCTGCTCGGACTCGATTATGATTCCAGACTGTACACCGGCAGGGATATTCTTTCCGATGAGCCGGGGCTTGTTATTTTCTCCAATAAGGGATTTGTGACGGATTATTGTATCTACAATACCGCGACCGACAAATACAAAGCAACTACTGATACCCCGGTAACGCAGGAATACGTGGACGCGGTAAAGGAAGTGGTAAATCAGCGCTGGACCTCAGCAGGTAAAATTGTTGAGACAGACTATTATTCTTATATTGAACAATTAAAGTGACGTTTTGCATCAAAAGGAAGAAAGCATTTATATGAATATTACATTAATGAAAGCAAAAATTCATAGAGCAGTGGTTACGCAGGCAGAAATCGATTATGTGGGAAGTATCACAATTGATTCTGTGCTGCTGAAAGCTGCGGGAATCTATGCATATGAAAAGGTACAGGTGGTAGACGTAAACAACGGTAACCGTCTGGAGACATATGTAATTCCGGGAGAAGCAGATTCGGGGATTGTATGCTTAAACGGTGCGGCAGCAAGGCTTGTCGATGTTGACGACCGTGTTATTATTATGGCATACGCGGAGATGTCCCCACACGAGGCGGCAGACTGGCAGCCGAGTGTTATTTTTGTTGACGACACCAATAAAATTGTTCGCAAGACAACCTATGAGAAACATGGTCAATTTTTTTGCGATGCCAAGATGGAATAAAATAAGCCCGGGAAAAGCGTGTTATTCTTAACAGAGTTTACGCAAACCGAGTAGGATGATAGAAATTGACAGTATGGCATAACGCTATACTGTCTTTTCTTATGCAAAAGCGAAATAGGAAGTGACAGCATTATCTTGGCTTGGGTGGAAAAAGCTATAATTATGTGGGATAATACTATCTAATAGTTCAAATGACAGTAAATCACAAAGGTAATTACCGATGAGACACTGAAAACGACCGAACAGACAAAAAACAACATTTCTTCTTTTTTATTTGCTATTATGGTACTGCAAATAAAAAAGGAGGATGACATATATGCAAGAAATAAAAACTACCCAGCTTGTCAAGCAGTATAAGAATCTGACTGCTGTAGACAAGTTGGGTTTAGAAATTCGGCAAGGTGAATTGTTTTCGCTGCTCGGAGTGAACGGTGCTGGAAAGACTACGGTTATTAAAATGCTTTCCTGCCTGACAAAACCTACGAGTGGAGATGCTATTGTAGGTGGATACAGCATTACAAACGAACCCGTACAGGTAAAGCGCTTGATTGGTGTATCTCCGCAAGAAACCGCCGTTGCTCCTAACCTTTCCGTAAAAGAGAATTTAGAACTAATCTGCGGTATCCACGGTT